>NZ_CP042910.1:5526666-6195000 GCF_008298035.1 Gimesia maris | reverse complement strand
CGTATGAAGTATTTGAGTAGAAAACTAAGCCGATATCCCAGCCAGCGGATGTGATCATATTTTTCGGGGTAACTGGCCAGCACTGTGTATTCGATTCCCGATTTACGCAGGTAAGGCAGATAATTCAAAATGCGAAACCGCGATGAGGGGACATTATTTCCGGAAATCAGAAACAGGATGCGCATGATATCTCTCTGCAATCAGGAGAAGTAAAATATGCTCAACAGGTAATCATTTCAGTACTGCTGATGATACACGTTCTGCACAGAGAATACAGCCGATAAAAAGGGGGGCATTACTTTATTCGAACGACACTTAGCAATGAGGCACAACCGGGGCTAATGGGCTTTTCTGATGTTGAAGTACTTGGAAACCAGGACAATATTATATTAATGGGTTGCCTGTCCGGTTTTGGGGTCGATGGTCAGATTGAGTCGTTCGTCGGCGTAGGTGTAGAAGAAGAAGGCGTACATCATTTCATGATAGGTTTGTGGCCCGTTTCTGACGCTGGCAGAGGGATCCGGATTGAACGGATTGAAGGCGGAATTGTCATAATGTGCAATCGCTTCGATGCGGGTACCCGCGGGGAAGAGGTGGCGCTGATCTTTCCAGAGATATCCGATCTGCCAGTCAAAGCTGTAATTGGGGATGATCAACAGCGATTCGTCTTTCCCGTCCGGATAATGTGCCAGAAATGACAGGTCCTTTCCACGGAGATGCATGTGGGCAAACAGGCCGATACCATGCGCGTCTCGGTCGAGTGTTTTCGAATTCCGGACTTCATGATGGGACGCACCAGGGGGAATGGTAAATTTTGTATTCCGGATAATCAGAAAGCGATAACGTTTTTGCACTTTGCCATCCACATATTTGAAACCTACGGAAATTTTGCATCGCTCCGGCTTTCCCGTCGATGTGTAATGAATCTGCAAAGCCAGGGCACTTCCTTTAGGGATCAGAATTCCCAGCTCTCCAGGAAGTATCGTCGGGCCTGAACCCGGGACTTTGCCCGTGATGAAATTGGATTCATCCCATTTCTTTGTCAGACTGACGGCGGCCATGTTGCAGTGATGCAGGACACCGGGATTATCGGGACGAATCTGGATGGCAGAGATCCAGGTATCTTCGGGAAAAATATAAGGCAGCACAGTGTAGCGATACGGAATATAGCCATCTGCGGGAAGCGTATGGGTCTCCAGCATGCTGATTTTCAGGTCTGGTTCACCAATCAACCATTTTTCTTGAGCAGCAGGGACTGGTGTGAGGAGATCAGGCTCTTCTCCGGCGGGCATCCCTGCTTGATACCAGTCAGCAATCATCCGACGCTCCTGTCGGGACATACTGCGATGATTGGCAAATTCCGCATGAGAACTGCCGCCATACCAGGGGGGCATCCGTTGATCCTGAACCACTTCAGAGATCATGGCTCCGTTATTCTGGACTTCTTCCAGTGTCGTTAAAGCAAACGGGGCTTCGGTCTGTGGACGATGGCAGTCGAGACAATATTTTTTGATCAGTGGCTGGATGTTTTTATGATAGGTAACAGATTTCGCTGTGCGGCTCACTGAGTGTGAGGTAATTGTGCAGCCATCCACATTGGTTTCGGTGATTTGAACCGGCTCGTTTTTAAGAACCGCCTTGATTGCGTCTGCCAGATTATTTTCTGTTGGCTGGGGAAGTGCACCCCCAATCCGGTATTGATCATCAATGCGGCCACGATAGTGAAGTTTAAAATCAGAATCCAGCACAGCGACTTCAGGAGTACGCTCCAGTCCAAGAGCTTTCACGGACTGGCTGTGGAAATCCTTCACATTAGGAAATGGGATTTCATGGACGATCGCAAATTCTGCAATTTCCCTGATCGAATCGGAGGGGCCGGTATGAAGCGCGATGAACTGCACGCCTTGTGGACGGTATTGCTGTTCCAGTTCCTTCAGTCGCGGGAGATAGCGTTTCACCAGCGGGCAGGTCGTGTTGCAGGCGATCACCACAAATGCCTTCTGATTTTTGAAATCCTGCAGAGATCGGGTCAGATAGCGAATATCTTTGAACCGGAGTGGTCCCGCAGATGTCCCCGGCTGTGGTTTTACCGGCTGTGGTTTTACCGGCTGTGACTCTATTGCGAGAATTTCTTCCCTGTTGCCTGCAAAACAAAGCAGGAGAAGCAGTGGAATAAGTGAACTGCGAAGGTAAGATAGAAACATCAACGGGATCCATTTCCAAACGGTGATAGTCAGGCCCTGATTTGAATCACTTTCTGATTAGCATACCCGGTAAGTTGAATATTCGTTTCACAGAATCGCTGTGGTTCTGAATTTTCTTGTGATCGATTTCATTATGTCGCAGAAGATTATCAATTGGCAAATGGTTTTGGAGTCATTTGTATTATACTGTTTTGGAGCGGGGAAGCGATCATGAAGTTCTCTAGAAGGCAGTTTCTGAACGTAAGCGGTGGTGCTGTCGTAGCTTCCTGCCTGGGGACGCCGCCCTCGCTTGTCGGGCAGGACACACAGCAGCAGGTCGCGAAACCGCTGGACAGCCAACTGGGGATCACGACTTCCTCTCTGACATATCAACTGTCGCCGCGAGCGAAAGAAAATCAACTTACCCTGCTGGAACTGCCTCGCATCATGCGAGACGAACTGGGGATGACGGTGATTGATTTGAATACTTCGACGCTGGCTTCCACCGATCCGAAATATCTCGATCAGGTTCGCGCAGCAGCCGACAAGGCTGGTTGTGTCTTGACCAATCTGAAAATGAATCAACCAAAACTGGATATGAACAGTCCTGATACTGCAGTTCGCAACAAAGCTTTGGACACCTATAAGGCATCCATCGATGCGGCTTCACACCTGGGTTTAAAGTGGGCACGTCCGTTGCCTTTGGTGCCAAAGCCCGATATGAAAATTCATGTGGCCAGTTATCGCGAGTTGTGCGAATACGGCGCGGAACGCAACGTGCAACTGCTGGTTGAAAATTATGGCTGGATGCAGAGCGACCCGGCTTCGCTAGTAAAGCTGGTTGATCTGATTGGTGAGAATGTCGCCGCCTGCCCGGATACGGGTAACTGGAACAACGATAAGATTCGTTATGCCGGCCTGAAACAGACGTTTCCCATCGCTGTGACCTGCGATTTCAAGGCGCGAAATCTGGGGCCACGAGGCGAGCATCCGCGATATGATCTCAAACGCTGTTTTGAGATCGGCTGGAACTCTGGCTTTCGAGGTCCCTGGTGTTTCGAACACGCCAACCAGGATCGGAAAGTATTGTTCAAGGAACTCCTGTTACTGCGCGAAATGCTGCAGACCTGGATGAAAGGAGCAGCGAAGCAATCCTCCGGATCATGAGAGACGAAATGCGTTCGCTGCCAAATTCTGATTGACTTTGTCTTTTTTAGAACAGATTCAGGGTAAAGGGGTTTCCTGGTAAGAGGTTTCTATCCATTTCCCTTTTTTCTTCACCCACGACTCCAGAATCTGAACATGCTTTGCCAGTGTTTTTCCTTCAAAGGTACCCTCAATATTGGCTTCGTATCGAATCAGAGCTGTCCGGGGAGTCGGATGAACAATGATTTTCGGGCTCGCTTTGAAGAACGTCAGTTTCAGTTCCGGCAGGGCTTTGAGCTGAGCTTCCTGTGTGAAAAACTGGTATGACGGGGAAATTGAAATGTGCATAGGATCGGTCATGCTGCGGATCGTTTCTTTGTCCCGCTTGGAAAATGCTTCATCGAGGGTCGCGACTGCTTTTAACAGTTCCGCGTCTGCTTCTGATTCTTCTGCAATTGCTGATGGGGAGAAGAAGCTGCAACTGAGCATGGCAACCAGGATGTATCGGAGAGGCATCTGATTTCCTTTCAATGAGACAGGTGAAGTTTGAGTTTTAACAGCTGACAATATAGTCTCTGGACAAGTCGATCGAACAGTCGAATTGGCAGAAATTCGTCTTGTATTGAAAATCGCTGAATAAACCGATCTCAGATGATCTGATATCTGCTTTGCACTAACCCATTGGAAAAAGTATGTGTCTCCAGATGTTTGAGCTGGATGTCAGCGTCTGCTTCACCAAACAGTGGAATGCCTGATCCAATCAGAATCGGGATACGGGTGATAATAAGTTCGTCGATCAGACCCGCTCTCAGAAAGCTCTGGATCGTTTTTCCCCCATCAACGTAGACATGCTGGAATCCCCTTTTTGCGAGTTGCTCAATCAGTTCGCCAGGAGAAGAGGATGATGATTCTACTGAATCTGTTAATTCATTTGGAATGGTGATGGGCTGACTGCTCAGAATAAACATGCGTTTGGCACCGTAAGGCCAGTCGCCTTCGAAAGAGAGTACCGTCTCAAATGTATTACGTCCCATGATGAGGACGTCAATGGAGTCCATGAACTCATGATAGCCATAGTCCTCACCTTCGGGTGATTCAGGGCTCTCGATGCCGGGCAACCAGTCCAGCGCTCCGTCTTTGCGGGCGATAAAACCATCCAGACTGGTGGCGATGTAAACAGAGACTTTCATGGCAGGTTACCGATTAACAAAATCATTTCAAAGATCTTCGTCAGGCTGGAGGGGAGGCTGTTCTTCCGCCACGGAATAATCACGCTCTTCAATGGGAGGGTGTCCCAGTGGACCAAATGTTCCAAACTCTTCACACTGATCTTCTCCCGGTATGAAGGTGACTTCAATCCCGGAATCACTTACATCGCAACGATGAAAGCCGAAACGCGTGTCCGCTTCGGGCCAGCGTTCACTGAGTTGGCCTGTATTGCCGGCTGCCTGGGTGCGGTAGACGCGAATGCCGTCGACGTGTTGCACGGGACGTCCCGTATGCACGTGACCACAGAACAATATTTCGACTTTCGCCGCTTTGAGAATCTCCCACAATCGCTGACGATGTGGTGGATCTATGGAAAAGTACCAGTTGTCATACTGATCCCCGTCGGTCAGATCCCAGGCAGGTTCGTCAGGATGTTCCATAAACGGCCAGTAATGCATGACGGCAACATGGTGTTTTGCCGAGGGAAGATCAGGCAGACGATCCAGGAAACGCCAGAAACGTTGTTCGTGTGGCAATCCAGTGCCGGCAACAGCAGCATAGAATCCTGTGAAACGTATCTCGCGATGCAGAAATGACCACTGCAGAGGACCGAAATAATTGCTGAACAGGTCCAGACGTTTCGCCGTCATATTCAGATCGGGATCATTCCAGCCAAGCCCTTTGGGATCCCAGCGATTTTTGACTCCGGTCTGCGTAGCATGTTTATTGCCCACATCCATATTGCCGGGGATGACAAAGGTGGGGAAGGGAAGTGTATCCAGATCCTCACGTGCCTGCTGATATTCAAATTCATGAGTATCGCCGTCTCGTGTCAGGTCACCGCCATGCAGTAATAGATCGGCGTCAATGGCTGCGATCTGCTGTTTAATTGACGCCCAGCGTTTATTGATGGCGGGGCGAAAGCGATAAGAACGCGCTGTTCCCATATGACTGTCATTGACATGGAGAAAGGTCCAGGGAGGAGCTGATCGATTCATGGCTAATCTGTTTCTCTCTTGAATTCGTCTGAGCCCGGGCGCAAATGGCAGTGGAGAAATATGGTTTATAAAGAACAGAAAAAACTAAATGTTGTTTTATGATATCATCGTATACTCTGTCGGACTTTAGTGACAACCAGTGCGAAATATTTTCTGGATGGAGATTGTTCTTTTGTTTTCTGTTGATCAGGAAACGGTCCTGTTTGAACTTGCACTGACAGGTGGCTGAAATCGACAATGGTTGCCAGGCACACATCACTGGTTAAAGTTTGATGGCGTTACTTGATCTCTGTCAGTGATGAACTTGTAATGGAGGATGATAAAACCATGGTTTGTACACACTTGAGAGAGCTGTATCAGTTTTGTGAACAGAATCAGTTGAAGCTGGGAGGCTCTGACCTGATTCACGTGATCTGTAAACAATGCGACCAGGAAGAAACCTGTCCGTCCACGCTGATGGACGAATACGATTCCCGACATCCCGAAGAGTCAGAGACCGCAGAACCTAAGCCAGATGATAAACAGTCAGACTGATTAACGAATCATAATGCAGGACGGACTGGGGATTTCTATTGGATCTCCTGCGGGAGAGAGTTTTCCTGTTTTGTCGTCGATCTTAAAGACCACGACATTGTTGCCCGGCATATTCGCACAGATCAGATATTTCCCATCCGCTGTGACAGCCAGATTCTGAGGGCCTTTGCCCAGGCTGGGTTCGATTTCCAGTAAGGTCAATTTGCCCTGGTCATCTACCTGGTAAGCGGCGATGCTGTCGTGACCCCGATTGGTGCCGTACAGGAATCGCCCGTCGGGAGTGAATTTCAGATCGGCACAGTGGCTGGTGCCGGAGAAGTCTTCCGGTAATGTCGAAATGGTCTGTCCTTCGATCAGCATGCCTGACTCGGGATTGTAGTCAAATTCTGTAATCGAATTTTTCAGTTCATTGATCACATACAGCTGCTTTCCGTCAGGATGGAATGTCAAATGACGGGGGCCGGCGCCGGGGATGGTTCTTACGAAAGGCTGTTCCGCTGGAGTCAGTTTAGCTGTTTCAGAATCAAGTTGATAAGCCAGGATTTTATCGAGTCCCAGGTCCGCAGCGAAAACGAATTTCTGATCAGGGCTGATCACACTGCAGTGTGCATGTGGTTCTTTCTGTCGCTGAGGATTGACGCTCGAACCGGTATGTTGGATGAATGTTTCCGATTCGCCGAGGGAGCCATCCTCTTTAACCGGCAAAGAGGCGACACTGCCTGTCGTATAATTAGCCACGACGACCGCCTTGCCGGATTTGTCGATATCGAGGTAGCAGGATGCGGTTCCCAGAGAGGACTGTCGATTCAGCAGCTTGAGTTTTCCGGTTCGACCTTCCAGTGCAAACGCGGAAACGAATTCATTATTTTTTCCACTGAATTTTCCCGGCGCATGAATGGAGTACAGGAATTTGTTATCGGGTGAAACCGCCAGGAAAAATGGATGTTCCACATCTGATGTGCGTTCCACCAGCTTGAGTTCGCCGGTCTGTGGATTCATTTTATAAGCATGGATGGCCCCTTTTTCACCGGGAGCAAAAGCAGAGATGAAAACCAGTGGCTCTTCAGCGGCAGTTGGAGTCGCATTACTGAGGGCGATGCCAGCCACGACGGGCAACAGAAAAAAAACTTGTTCGAAAGACATGTGAAACTCCCAGGCAGGCGGACTATGGTGGATCAATCAATGGTTCACAAATGATATCAGGCAGATATTACTACTGCCAGATAACGGTTTAATATCGCTGCTTTGTATTATCGATTTCGCAGGACCAGGCATCAATCCCGCCCTGCATGCTTTTGACATTCGTAAATCCCTGCTGCTGCATCCAGGTCGCTACCTGAAGACTGCGCATGCCATGATGGCAGTAGACGATGATTTCTGCCTCACGCTGATCCTCCAGTTCAGAAATGCGATCCTGGATCTCGCTCATCGGCAGCAGACGCGCTACAGGAATGTTAACCAGAGTGTGTTCTTCCTGTTCGCGGCAGTCAAGTAGCAGGAAAGGGTGGTTGGAGTCTATTTTCTGTTTGACTGTCTGGCAGTCAGTTTCCAGGGAGTGCATCAGGTTCTTTATTTCTATTTCAGGTTTGCGAGGAATGGTTGAAGGTGTTGCTTTAGTTTGTAGATGTTGTTTTCAAAGTTGGTGGAACAGGATGATCCACTCTGGCAGCCGGACGCTGGTTGGCTCCCGGGTGATTTGTATCTCCCAGATCGGCGCGGGCTTTTTCAGCCAGTGACATTAGCTCTTTCACGATTTCAGGATGCTGGTCCGCTACGTTGTGTTCCGAACTGATATCGGTGACCACATTAAACAGCAGTGGCCTGGAGCCTTCCCCTTTTTTGAAGTGTGGGTGGCGGCTGAATTCTTTCAGAGGGACAAATAGTTTCCAGGGACCTTTGCGCACGGCCTGCAATTGTTCCATTGCATAATAGTAAAAGCCATCGTAGGGAGTTTTCGCATCTGCTTCCCCCATTATCAGGGGGCGTATGTCATGTCCATCAATGATCCGATCCGAGGGAACTTTTCCACCGGCGAGCCGGGCAAATGTGGGGAGTAGATCCATTGTCGTTGCCAGTTCCTCACATACGGTTCCCGCAGGAACCGTTTCAGGCCACCACACGATGGTGGGGACACGGAATGCCCCTTCTGAAGTTGTGTAACCTCGACCATTTAATGGTTTGTTCGTGCCTCGTTCTGTACTGTTCATATCTTTGGCCATGGGAGAGCCGTTATCCGAAGTCCAGATGACCAGAGTATTCTTATCGATACCCAGTTCAACGAGTTTGTCCAGGATCTGGCCGGTAGACCAGTCGAGTTCTTCAATACTGTCTCCCCAGGGACCGTTTTTACTTTTCCCTCGAAAGGCATCACTGGCGAAGGGTTTTCTGGTACTGCCGGGCATGGCTTGTGGGAAGTAGAGGAAGAAAGGCTGGTTTTTGTTCTTCTCGATGAATTCGACTGCTTTCTCAGTATAGTCTTTGGTCAATAAATTTCTGTCGACGCCTGCTTCGATCACAGTATCGTTCAGCATCACGGGCAGGGGGGGCCAGTTTTTGCCATCGAGTCGATCGCCGAGCCGTTGTCCCACTGCCTGCGTCATATCATCGCTATAGGGAATTCCGTAAAAGTAGTCGAAACCCTGTCTGGTGGGAAGAAAAGGAGTCTGGTCTCCGAGGTGCCATTTCCCGATCATGCCGGTTTTGTAGCCCTGTTTTTTCAGAACTTCGGCGACTGTGATTTCATCTGGATTTAATCCGTAAGGTGAAATGGGACGCAGCACCTGACCGTCGCGTGGATTCCAGTGCATGCCGACCCGCTGTGAATAACAGCCGGTCATGATGGAGGCACGCGAAGGAGTACAGACACCAGCCGTTACGCAGTAATGAGTAAACTTGCGTCCTTCTCTAGCCATGCGATTCAGGCAGGGAGTACGGTTCACGGTGGAACCAAAGGGTTCGATGTCTCCATAACCGAGGTTATCACAGAAGATGACGATAAAGTTTGGTTTCTTCTGCTGTGGAGCTGCAGACGCGGATTGCAGAGCAGGAGTCACAATCAGGCCAGCCAGGCAAAGTAATGTAAGCAATCGTTTCACTGCAGTATCCTTATCTTGTCTTTGGTGACTTAAGGTTTGTAACCGGGGCATGCAGGTGGTGAGCACAGGAAGAATCGAAACTGACTTTCCGGTCATTCCTCTATTAATAGTAAATGGTACACTGACTGTTTCCAAAATAAAACCGGACAAAGTAGGAAATGGATTGTGTAACGCGACAGGTTTCGCATAATAAATAACTGATGCTTTGCGTCCCACAGATGAAACTTACACCATGAGGATACCCGGTAACGTGACAGAAGAACAAGCAGTGAGTGTCAAGCCACACTGGTGGCAGCGGATTGGTCCCGGACTGGTGACCGCCTGTGTTGTGATTGGTCCCGGCAGTATTTTGACCAGTTCCAATCTGGGGGCCAAAGAAGGTTACAGCATGATCTGGGTTGTGCTGGTGTCTGTGATTTTCATGCTCGTCTATACTTCACTGGGGGCCAAACTGGGTACTGTTACCAGTGAGTCTACGTGTACGCTGCTGGCAAAAACGGTCGGGCGTCCTTTGACCGTACTGATTGGGTGTGGCGTATTCTTCATTTCCGCCGCGTATCAGTTTGGGAATAATCTTGGTGTGCACTCGGCTCTGGAAAACTATACCGATTTCAAATATGGGATCGTAATTTTTAATGCCATTTCGATCGCGTTTCTGTTCGGTTTTAAGAACCTGTATAAGCTGGTCGAACGACTGATGTCTGTCTTTGTGGCCGTGATGCTGGCATCATTTGCCATCAATCTCTTTTTTGCGAAACCGGATCTGGTAGAAATGGCACAAGGTGTGATTCCCGGTTCTGGTAAAGGAGGACTGGAGTCGATTAAAGACATTTCCCTGCTGGGTCTGATTGGGACCACATTTGTCATCACTGCTGCCTTTTATCAGTCTTACCTGGCGCGATTTAAAGGCTGGGAAATTAAAGACCTCAAGGATGGTCGAATTGATGCCTGTATCAGCGCCACCATCATGGCTTTGATTACGATCATGATCATGTCGACAGCTGCCGCCGTTCTGAGAGGCATGACTCTGACCAGCGTCGCCGATGTTGGAAACGCGTTACAGCCTCTTTTTGGAGATGAAGGCCAGATTCTGTTCTGCATTGGATTGTTCTCAGCCGCTTACTCATCTTTTATTGTGAATTCGATGATTGGCGGGTTTATTCTCTCAGACAGTCTCGGATTAGGTGGGACTCCACAGGATAAAGCGACACGTATCCTGACGGCAGCGGTTTTATTGACGGGCATGTTTGTCGCGTTATATGTAATTGAATCGGGAACGAAACCGGTTACTGCGATTGTGGCTGCTCAGGCGGTGACTGTCGTCGCTGCTCCCCTGGCAGCGGGCGCACTGCTGTTATTGACCAGCAGTAAAAAAATCATGGGGGAACATCGTAACGGACCTGTAATGAATTTATTCGCGGGGATTGGATTCGTGCTACTGCTGGGGATGGCCTGGTATATCGCAACACAGAAAGTCATTCCGCAGATCGAAAAAATGCGTGCCGAATCTGCTGCTGTCTTAATGGTTCCCCAGCCTGAAATAACGAAGTAAAAACGGTCTACTCTGCATCGAAGTTAGAAGTCTTATGAAGCATTTGATCCAAGCTGTCTGTATCTGCTTTTGTTTTTTGATCTGTCTGCCCGCGCAGGCCGAAGAGAAAAAAGACAAGCGTCCCAATATTATATTTATCCTGCTCGACAATGTCGGAAAGGACTGGTTTCGCTGTTACGGCAGTGAAGAGAATCAGACGCCGAACATCGATCATCTGGCGTATACGGGCCTGCGGTTTCGTAACTGTTATGTCACACCGGTCTGCAGTACCACAAGGCATATGCTGCTCACCGGGCGTTACCCGTTTCGTTCGGGCTGGCACACACACCACGACCCGGCGATTTATGGGGGCGGGTATTTTGACTGGAACCGCGAGATCTGTTTTGCACGCATCCTGAGAGACGCAGGTTACAGTACCTGCATTTCCGGTAAATGGCAGATCAATGATCTGTTTGATCCCGCACAGAAAGATGCGATCAGGGAACATGGATTTGAAGAATACTGTCTCTTCCCGGAAGGTAAGAAAGGGCACCCGGCTCATAAGCAGCGTTATTGGGATCCTTATGTGATCCAGAATGGCAAACAACTGGAAACGAAAGGCAAGTTTGGCCCCGATATCTTTACGGATTATCTGATTGATTACATGAAGACGCATCGAGACAAACCATTCTGTGCATACTATTCCGCGATATTGACTCACATTCCGGTGGTTCACACGCCACACAATATTGGAAAAGAATTAACGGCGCGGGAAAAGTTTGCAGGCATGCTGAACTACTCTGATTTTCTGATCGGAAGACTGGTCAAAGCAATGGATGAGCTGGGGATTCGTGATAATACGATTCTCTTCATTGTTCCCGACAATGGTACAGATAATGGCACCGATCAGAATGCGGAACAGAGTCTGGGCGGTCGGATCAACGGGCGTATTTCGGAAGAAGGAATTTACTCTCTGAAGGAACAGGGGATCAATATGCCATTGATCATCAACTGTCCCAGGCTGGTGGGGACAGAGCGGATCAGTGATGACCTGGTCGATATTGCAGATGTTTTGCCAACGCTGGCTGATCTGGCGAATGCGCCACTTCCCGATGGGGTGACGATCGACGGGAAATCCTTTGCACCGCAGATTCTGAATCAACCCCGCAAAGAGCCATGGCGTTCCTGGTGCCTGACGCAATATTACAAACAGCGGGTGATCAGGGATCAGCGGTTCAAACTTTATTCGACGGGGGAATTCTTTGACCTGTCAGAGGATCCGCTGGAGCAGCATGATCTCTCCCGCAGCGAACGTTTGAAGAATGAAAATACCAGCCTTAAATCGTATGCACAGCTGAAGAGCGTTCTCGACTCACTTCCGGAAAATGCAAAACTGCCCTGGGAGTTCCGCAGCATCTCTGCACGCAGGATCAAAGCGCAGGAGGAACTGCTAAAAAAAACAGGCACGTCTGAAAAAGGGCAATAGTCTCCGTAAAACATCCCATCTGCTTGAGTATGTTTCCCTAACCTACGTTTCAGACCACTGGACAGGCTTTCGGGTCTGACTTCTCTGTGATCCATGCCTGGATTCAAACTCAGATTACTATTCCGCCTGATCAGTACGAGATTCGTGTGAAATCCCGGAAATTGCTCCAAATTGCAAAATCTGCTCTTTATGTTCGAAAAAGCTTGTATATGATGGGGTAACAAAGCTAGAAAATAAGCTATTTGAGCTCGATTTTCAGTTTCCTACCCCTTTCGCTCCAGGCTGTATTGAGCATGCAGTGATTTGAGCCGATTGCGACCGAGCCCGATTGGAAAAGGGGCGGAGCCCAAATTTGAGAGGTTTTAGCGCTATCGTTGCGGAAGCCTTTAAATATAAATAGGTTAGGTGCCGACTTTGTGTCTGCAATACCTGCGACAATCAATAAGTCAGTACCCGCCAGACAAGTTCAATCTAGAATGTATGTGGTCTCAGAATCTATAGACCTAAGCTAAACTAAAGAGAAATTGGAGATTCTAAAGGATGGTTTATCCTGTTGCTGATGTTGTGCGTTTACTACCTTCATCCAGACTGCCCGAGTATACGTTTGTGCCGGGAAAGAGTTTGCCGCACCCTTATCGTGATCCCAAGGGGCACAGTTATGGCAATAAGCCAAAACCACCCAAGGCGTTGACCGAAGATAACTGGGTTGAGCACCGGAATTATCTGAACGCGATCGATTTTTTCAATCTGGGTTTCTATTGGGAAGCCCATGATGAGTGGGAACGTCTCCTGCGGGTTTGTGGACCTGATTCCATTCCGGGACGCTTCCTCAAAGGACTGGTGAAACTTTCCGCAGCGGGTATTAAAGTCCGTGAAGGCAGCATTCATGGCGTGCGTCGACATGCTGCTTCAGCAGGAGAAGTATTTGCAGACGTCGCTGCCGAGTCAAACGCAGATCACTACTGTGGGCTTGAATTGACGAAACTGCAGTTTGCTGCCGACCGCGCTGCACAGTTGCGTTACCCGGACGATCTTACCATGGGGGAGCCTATTCGTGTCTTCCCATTCCTGCTGGAACCGGAACCATTCCCATTGGGATAATCAGACGCTACGAAAGATTTCTGATATCATTCAAAGAGCACACATTGGTGTGCTCTTTTTTTTTATGTGTACCTCTATGGAATCAACGTCAGTCGTTTAACGAAACGTTCCTCGAATCGCACGTCCCAGCAGGCTGCGGTTACTCTGAAACTTCCAGGCGAGATTTTCCAGCAGTGAGTTGAGATCCCGTTCATTGGCAGGGATTCCCTGAAACACAAGTTTGACATCGGACAGGACAGTATTGCTGTCAGCATGATACGAGTGCCCCAGCGCAAACAGGTTCGTATCGATTTCCGATGCATCGACGACATTGATCTGTTTATATTCCGGGAACACTGTCAGATAGGAACCACCTTCACCCAGCCGCTGATGCCAGTATGAATTGACGACCCGTGAAGCTTTCAATGCCAGATCTTCCGAAGAGGAATAAATGGTGAAACGTTTTGCAGTCTGAATAATGTGCGGGGCGATCGAATCTTTGAATACCTGCGCATCGATGTCAGGTGCCGTCAGAATCACTTCATTGAACAGTGGCTCTGCTTCCTGTGTGAGAGCCAGTTTCTGCGAAATGTTCTTCAATGCTCTTGACAAGACCCGGTTTCCCATACTGTGGGCGATAAGATGGATCTTTCTGGCACCGGATTCCCGCGCAATGGCTTCAATGAACAGAGTCACATTTTCCTCACACCACTGGGCAGTACGGCCATCTTCTTTATAGGCCCAGATAGAACCTTTCTCCTGAGAAGGCCAGCTGTACATCAACGGGGCCCCTTTGAATTTGAGATCGTATGCGATTTGCGCTGTTCTGCGCGCTGCATCTTCGAATGAGTTGTTGAAGCCGTGCACAAAGATAAATGCTTCCCCGCCGACCCTGACTAAGCCGTTGGGTGAGTCTTCGACTTCAACTGATTCCTCAATGGTTTGTCTCAACTGTAATAAAAAGTCTGATCCGGAGGCCGGCTCAACTGATTTCAATACCACATGCTTATCAGGGTTTTCCCGGAATTCCAGTTTCCAGATTTTGGGAGATTCCAGTTTACCGGTTTCGTGATTTTTCGGGATGCTCACATCGCAGAAACCTAATGACAAACCGCCGCGTCTGGTTCCAAAAAACTGTCTGGGGTGGGTCGAACCTGTCAAATTACGATCAGTCCCATAAAAGACACGGACGGTTTCATGCTTTTGTTTTTCCTTCGCCTCCATGGGAGCGTCCGGCACTGCCGATGCAGGCTCTGGCTGTTCAGACATCTGGGGAGATTGTGTTTCCCGGGGAGCACGTTTGGAATCTTCCGCGCTGCTACAACCGGTCAGTGTGGCCCCAACGAATGCCAGGGTAAAAAAAAATTTGGCAGAGTTCATCTTGCATCCTTGCAGTGTGAAGCAGTTTCTGCTGAATATGAATCAGTTTCGAAGTGAAAAGTAATTCATCTGGCTGGATGACTCAAGGTGAAATATCAGTACGGAATATAAGTGATTACGGTTACCAATACTGACAGCACGGGGATTGCCGGTTAACTTAATATCATTGATTGCGATAGGTTATGGGGTCTGATATGCTGAAAGACAGAGAATCGCCAGCTCAAATGTTCCCGTCATTGATGTTGTGAACCCGTTTGGACAGGAATTCGTCGTGAAAAATGCGCAACGCTTTGTATTCTGTTTTGGATTTGTGTTCTTCTGTGTTCAACAGACACTGTTTGCTGCTCAAGCAACAGCAAAACCGAATTTCATCGTCATCTTCGCCGACGATCTGGGGTATGGTGATCTGGAGTGCTATGGCCACCCCCGGTTTAAAACGCCGCATCTCAACCAGATGGCTGCGGAGGGCGCACGGTTAACTCAGTTCAATGTTCCTGTTCCCTATTGTGCTCCTTCGCGCGCGACCCTCTTAACAGGCCGTTATCCCTGGCGACATGGCGTGTGGTATAACCCCGCACCGGATGGGCAACAATTTCGTAGTGGAGTGGGGATTGCCGAGAGCGAACTTCTGTTGAGTGAACTGCTCAAGGAGAACGGGTACGCGACAATCTGTATCGGCAAGTGGCATCTGGGCCATGATCCGGAATATTATCCTACCCGGCATGGCTTTGATGATTACCTGGGAATTCTGTATTCCAATGACATGCGCCCGGTCAATCTGATGCAGGGAGAAAAGTTACTGGAGTATCCTGTCATTCAGGCGAACCTGACGAAGCGTTATACCGAACGTGCGGTCAAATTTATTCAAGAGAATCAAGAAGGTCCTTTTTTCCTGTACCTGCCCCATGCCATGCCTCACAAACCACTGGCTGCTTCAGAGGCGTTCTACAAAAAAAGTGGCGCGGGCCTGTATGGCGATGTGATTGCCGAGCTGGACTGGAGTGTTGGCGAGATCTTTAAAACTCTGCGTGAGTTGAACCTGGATGAGAACACGCTGGTCATCTTTGCGTCAGACAATGGTCCCTGGTTTGGCGGCAATACTGCAGGGCTTTCCGGGATGAAGTCGACCACTTGGGAGGGAGGCCTGCGCGTTCCCATGATTGCCCGCTGGCCTGGTAAAATTCCTCCCCGGCAGGTAATTGATACGGTCTGTGGTTCGATTGATGTCTTCCCCACAATACTGAAACAGGCCGGGATTCCCGTTCCAGCCGACCGGGTTATTGATGGCAAAGACCTGTTCCCCGTATTGACAAAACAGGCGCCAACACCCCATCAGGCGTTGTATTCAATGAAAGGGAACTCGCTGTTTACCGTTCGCAGCGGTCCCTGGAAGTTACACGTGAAGCCCTCTCCCCGTCAGGTGCTCGCAGGAAAAGGCAAAAACTGGATTGATCCTCGTGGACCGGATGGAATCACCATTATCGCGCCTTATGAACAGGCAATGCCGGATCAGCAACCGGGCATTCATAATGGCGATCAACCAGTGCCAATGATGTTGTTCAATCTGCAGCAGGATATTGCAGAGCAAGACAATGTTGCCGACGAGCATCCCGAAGTCGTCGCACGACTGATGAAACTGTATCACGAAATGCAGGCAGAAGTACCAGCCTCGATCCGAAATTATAAATAACGGTCTGCCGGTTTGATGCTGTGGTCGAAAAGACAGTTTGTTTCAGTCTCTGCCTCTGGCTGTCACCAGGATTCGAAGATGAGCGGGGGATTCCGTTGTGTCTCAGTCTGTTTACAAAAGTCGTTGTTCAGAACCGCTGCTTTTCCCTGTCAGGTTTTTCCGACTCAAACGTCGTGGTAGAAACCGGGATCTTGTTGCGAAAATCCAACATTCGTACTCTGCTGTTCGTAGAGAAGGTTAGATATTGCAACAGAGTTGAGAGGGATGCTGCTTTAGTGTGTTTCCACATCCAAACCTTTTGTGATGTCTTTTTACACCCGACGTTGATCTGGTGTAGAAAAAATACAACAGCGCGTATGAAGAATTTGTGAATCTGAAAACGGCTGACATTTCTTAAGTCTCAGTTATATAGCGGTTTACCTGCTTTAGAAATCAGAAGTAATCGATTCAGAGCTTTAATGGCCCACGCTTTGCGTCTATTCAATCTTCTTAACAGTTCACTGTTCAGCAGCTTTGATATTCAACAAGAAGAACAAGCAGAAAGTGAGTACAACGGCATGGCATCGAAACGCGACAGAATGAGCGTCTATGAGCGTGAAGGAGTGACTGTACTGGATTTCGGAACAATGGAAATCTGGGACGGAGCTGATCTCGCCCTGCTGCGCGAGACGTTGACACGCCTGGTTGATCAGGAGGCTTGTAAATCGATTGGTGTCGAACTGTCGTCAGTCAAATACATCCCCAGTGGTTTTTTCGGCATGCTGTATGATCTTTATGAAAAAGGGATCGCAGTGACGCTTTACAGCCCGCAGCCAAATGTCGCCAAAATGCTCTGGTTCAAACAGTTCTGTACTCACACCGAAGATGGACGTTATCTTTTGAAAAGTGATACCACGGCAGCTCAACAGAGTCCAACCGAAGAGCAGGTAAGATCAGAAAAAGAAAAGTGGGAAAAAAGCCTGAAATCGTCCAGCGACTATTCAACGACCGCTTCCTGAAAGGGACATCGGTGTTCTGAATCAGACTCCGGGTCTCTGTATCGACTCAGAAAGTCGATCCATTCGCGAGCAGCATCTCATATTTTTCCAGACGGTTTTTCAGTGAGATATAATTCGCCGCTGCCGTCGATTCTTCTCTCAGCTCCTGGTCAATTTTCTCGGCCAGATCAAACAGCTTGAATTCAGGCCATATCTCATTCAGCTTCAATAGTTCCTGTAAACCTTCCGGGTTTTGTCTGAGTGGATCTGGTATGAGTGACGCCACCGCGACTGCCGTAGCCGGGGTCTGGCCCAACTCCTCATTGGTCAGCAATTTTAATCCCTCATGATGCAGGTAGACGGAACAGATCAAATCATCAGGAAATGACCAGTCCAGCATGACATGAGCAGCCGCTTCGCAATGGTTCCATGTGAATTGCTCATATTCATAGTCACTGAGGAGACAGGGTGAGCTGTCCTGATTGATTGTAAATTGCAGATATTGATCAAAACTTTCCCGGGAAAGGATGGGGAGCAGAAAATCCTGAAGCATAGCTGCGGAAAACGCAACGTCAGGATCAACTTTCATCAACATGGCAATTTCACGAGCCATCAGGGCCCGTTCAAGATTGGTACTCCAGAAGTTTGGCAGATTGATCAGCTTCGAGTCAGAGGTTGACATCGCCTGTTTCAAACCTGTTGTCACCAGAAAGAGTTTTGTGGTGCGGATGCCAAGGAGTGTTATGGTCTGTTGAATTGAAGAAACTTTCCGCCTCAAACCCAGAGCGCTGGAGTTGACCATTCGAAGCAGTTCACAGGAGATGCCGGCATCGGTTTCGATGATTTTGCTGAGTTCTTTAGGCGTTGTATCAGGGTTTTCTGCCTTCCGGGAAAACTCCATGACCGCTTTGGGCAGCATCGGAAGTTTAATTTCGGGTGGCAGTGGGCTTTTTTTTCCTTCACCGATCAGCTCTTTACGTAACCTGGTCCAGTCTGTCATTTGTGCCTCAATCATTTTCTGCAAATAACACAATTTCAGTAGTAACTCAAATTTTTTTTTTCGTTCACTTTGTAAAACGAGCATTCTGTAACGACTGTCAAAAGACTGTGATTCAGTGTTGGCAGATCGACTCGCAGGGTATAGAAAGTCTAGCTTAGAGATTCCCGTCAGACGGGGACTTTTTCAGCTTTTCTTGTGCAGAAAGTTTGTAATTCTGATGAGGGTTTACTCTCTAAAACTGCTCTGAATGGTATGTTGAATTAAATTCATAAGTTACTAGAATACAGATACTTACAATCGGATATTTCGTAAGACGTGCCGAGATAACGTAGCGAAGTGCTAATTCGTATAGAAGTCGAAAACCTCCACAAGTCAGGATCAAAATCATGGATGCATCTTCATTGGATTTCTTAAAAAAACTGCTCCATTCACCCGCTCCTTCAGGTTATGAAGGCCCGATCCAGGATGTCGTGCGTGAGTTCGCAGGTGAGTTCGCGGATGAAGTGACCACAGATCTCCATGGAAATGTGATTGCCGCTGTAAATCCAAAAGCGGAACGACGGGTGATGTTTGCCGGTCATTGCGATCAGATCGGCCTGCTTGTGCAATATATTGATGATGACGGGTACCTCTGGGCGAATCTGATTGGTGGCTGGGATATCCAGATGCTGCTGGGACAAAATATGCAGGTCCATACGACCTCTGGTCCTGTCCATGGCGTGATCGCTCGCAAAGCCATTCATCTGCTGACCCCGGATGAACGCAAAACTGTTCCTGAAATCAAGGATCTCTGGATCGACATCGGGGCAAAAAATGGGGAAGAAGCCCGCAAACTGGTTGCCATTGGTGATCCGGTGACGTTTGAACTGGGCTTTCGGCCCATGTTGAACAATCTGGCATCTGCTCCGGGAATGGATAACCGGGTTGGAGTCTGGGTCGTCATGGAAGCATTAAGGCAGGTCAGTCAGAAATCACCGGAGGTTGGTGTCTTTTCTGTTTCAACCGTTCAGGAAGAAATCGGTCTGCGTGGTGCGAAGACCAGCGCTTATTCCATCCAGCCGGAAGTCGGGATCGCCGTCGATGTCACACATGCGACTGACTGTCCCGCAGTCAGCAAGCAGGAAAATGGTGATATCAAAGTGGGAGGCGGCCCGGTCGTTTATCGAGGTCCCAATGTGAACCCAGTGGTGTTCTCGTCATTAAAGTCTCTCGCCGATGAACACGAAATCGATTGTCAGATTAATGGAATCTCAAGACCTGCCGGTAATGATGCCAATGCGATGCAGTTAAACCAGGGGGGGATGGCAACCGGAATTGTTGCGATACCCAACCGTTACATGCACAGTCCGGTGGAAGTCATTTCGTTAGACGATCTGGAGCAGGCGGCTCGTCTGCTGGCGGAGTTCTGTCTGGCCATCAACGATCAGACAGACTTTACACCTTAAACGGTGCCCAGTTTGATCAGCCAATTTCCTGTAAAACCTCTTCTGCTGCCTGAATGATGTGCACAATATCTTCATCGGTCAGCATGACAGACGTGAAATTGGCTTCAAACTGACTGCAGGGGAGATAGACGCCCCGATCCAGCATGCCTTGAAAGTACCGACCAAAGCGGGCCGTATCATTCTTTGCTGAGATTGCATAACTGGTGACTTTTTCCGGGTTGAAAAACAGGGTGAACATTGAACCGCATTCTGCCAGTGTGTGGGGCAGATCTGCTTTAGCCGCCGCCGCGCACAAACCCTGAGTCAGGCGGCGGGTTTTGGATTCCAGCTCGGCATAGGGATTGGTTTCCCGCAGGCACTCCAGTGTCGCGATCCCTGATGCCATTGCGATCGGGTTACCGGACAAAGTTCCCGCCTGATACACACTGCCGACGGGAGAAATCACATCCATGATTTCCGCTTTCCCGCCATACGCGCCCACCGGCATACCGCCGCCAATCACTTTACCCAGCATGCAGATGTCCGGCATGATCTCGAAACGTTGTTGCGCACCTCCCAGGGCAACACGGAAGCCTGTCATGACTTCATCCATGATGAAGACCGATCCATGTTGAGTACAGACTTCCCGCACCGTTTCCAGAAAACCGGGCTCGGGCAGGACAACACCCATATTGCCAACCACAGGCTCCAGTATCACCGCAGCAATCTGGTCTCCCATTTGCATAAAGGTTTCTTTTAACTGTTCGATATCATTATATTCCAGAACCAGGGTGTCGGCGGTGCATCCCTGGGGAACTCCCGGGCTGGAAGGCGTTCCTAAAGTCAGTGCGCCGCTGCCGGCCTGAACCAGGAGGCTGTCAACATGACCGTGATAACAGCCTGCAAATTTGATGACTTTGTCCCGTCCGGTATAGCCGCGAGCCAGGCGAATCACACTCATGCCAGCTTCAGTACCGGAATTTACCATACGTACTTTTTCCACGCAGGGGACCAGGTCCGCGACAAGTTCAGCCAGTTCTGTTTCTACTAAAGTCGGGGCGCCAAAACTGGTACCTTTCTTGAGTGCTTCCTCAATCCGCGGCATCACCCGGGGATGCAGATGTCCCAGAATATGAGGTCCCCAGGACCCCACCAGGTCAATATAACGGTTACCATCAATGTCAAACAGGTACTGCCCTTCACCCCGATCAATGACAACCGGGTGGCCTCCGACTGCTCCAAATGCACGCGCGGGGCTGTTGACGCCTCCCGGAATAACTTTCATGGCGCGGGCAAACTGTTCTTCACTCTTGGCACGTTGACTGACTGGCATCTTAATTGAAAATCCTTAGTTTGAGCTGGACTTGTCTGGAGTAACAGGAGACTCACCTGAATTGTTGAGAATCAGGCACTTGAGAGATTTGGTATCTCTGACGAACAGCAGGCCATTCGAAAGTGCTGGCAAGGCACGGGTCGTTGAATTCAAAACCTGTGCACGGCCCAACTCTTTGTATTCTTCTTTCGAGGCGGTTGCCATCACGAGTGTACCATCTGTTTTCATAAGCAACAGCTTATTGTCTGCTTCAATCAGGGTCGCGTATCCATAGTTTTCTTCAGCCCAGAGCACTTTCCGGGTAGCAGGATCAAAGCAAACCAGTCGTGCGGGGCCAACATCCTGACGACCATCGATGCCGATCAGAGCGCCATCATATTCGATTGGAGTTGTATACTGGCTGGACATTGGCTGTTCGTTTCTCCAGATCTCAGAGGTACTGTTAACTTTGACCTCCCCCCAAAAACCACCGACTCCGTAGCTGGCAGTGGCAAAAATATGCCTACCGACCTGAACCGGATTGGCACCATTTACCGTAGGCCCCCGCTTGCCAAAGGGAAACTGAAACAGAATATTCCCGTTTTCCGGATCGATTCCAGCCAGATGCAGACGAGTGATAAACAAGGCAACGAAACTGCCATTTAAATAGGCGGAGATCGGCGAGGAGTAGCTTGCATCGTCCGGCATGGTCTGCCACAGCGTCCTGCCTTGATCCAGTGAAAAAGCGACGATGCCGGCATTCTGGCGTTTACCACCCACATTCACCAGAAGTTTATCTTTGATGATAAGGGGGGTGCTGCCGACGCCAAAATATCCTTCTCCGACCTGAAAGTCTTTGTGTGTCTGTCGCGACCAGATCTGTTTTCCCGTCTTGAAGTCGAGGCATTGCAGATGACCGGCGATCCCAAAAACATAGACACGGTTTTTGTAAATCAGGGGAACCGCGATCGGGCCATCGTTCGGGTTAAAAGTCCCTTTGTAACTGACGGGAGATTGATGTTTCCAGAGGACTTCACCGGTATCAGCCTTGAGTGCTTCGACGATTTCTTCGTCTTCAATGCGATGAAATAAAATTGCTACATTCTGGAAAACCGCTACTCCCGCAAAACCACTTCCTGCAGGCCGCTGCCACTTCAAATTGGGACCACCGGAGGGCCACTCGGCTGCCAGTGATTCACTGGCGGCTGCATGTCCATTTCGATAAGGACCCATAATTTGAGGCCAGTCACCACCCTGGCATGGAACAGTCAGGCAAACGATGATCAGCAGGCTCAATTGAATGAATCGCATATGTCGGGCTCCGCCTTTCAGATGAAACAGATTATGATTTGAACGAATTCTATTTTAGCAGGATCGGGGCTTGGCTGCATAGGAACGTCTGTTATAGTCTGATAAGATAAAAAGTGAAACCGAACTATAGCGACACCGCACTTCCTGAAGAGGGTTTTCGTGAGATCGTTTGCTTTGCAGGAGAAGACTTTGGACTCAAATCCATTACGTTTAATCAGAAATCTACGTCGAAGCCGCGAAATTGTGACTGTGCTCATGAACTACGGTTTTGATGACCTCGTCGATCAACTGGGGTTAAGGCGTTACCTCCGCTGGGGGCGCAGGCTGATGTTCTGGAAGCGAACAGAACCCGAGATCAAACTCACACGAGCCAAACGCATCAGGTTGGCGCTGGAAAGCCTGGGAGTTACGTTTATCAAATTTGGTCAGGTGGTCAGCACCCGACCTGATCTCGTGCCACGCGATGTGATTCGCGAACTCTCCAAGCTTCAGGAAAGCGTTCCTTCATTTCCCGGCGAGATTGCCATGGCCATTGTGGAACGCGAACTGGAGGTTCCCATCAGTGAGCTGTTTGCTGAATTTGATCCTCAGCCACTGGCCGCCGGATCCTTAGGGCAGGTGCACCGCGCCCGTCACCATGATGGTACGCCGCTCGTAGTGAAAATCAAACGCCCCGACATCGATCGCGTGATTGAGCAGGATCTCAGCCTGATGTATGAACTGGCGATGCTGATTGAGCGACATTTTCCCGATGCAGAAGTATTTGATCCCACGGGGCTGGTCAATCAGTTTTCACGAACCATACACCGCGAATTGCAGTTTGCCCGCGAAGCCCGTTCGACCGACGAATTTTGTCGACTGTTTCAGGATGATGCCACCTTGTATGTTCCCAAAATTTACCGGGATCTGACGCAGGGTGATGTGATCACCATGGAATTCATCGATGGTTATAAAATCGATGATGACAGCGAGCTCAAGAATCTGCCGATCAGTGCCCATGAAGTGGCGGCGAACGGTGCCCGCATTTTTATGAAAATGACATTTGAATTTGGAATCTTTCATGCGGATCCTCATCCCGGTAATTTTCGCGTGATGCCGGATGGATCCCTGTGCCTGCTGGACTATGGGATGATCGGTATTCTGGAAGAAGAACGCCGTGATATGCTCGTCGATCTCTTCCTGAATGTGGCCAGAAAAGATACAGCCAAACTGGTGGAAGTCGTATTGAAAATCGGCAAAGCGAAACGCACCGTCGACCAGCAGCTGTTACGGGCGGATCTGCGGGATTTTATCGGAAATTACTACGGCGTGCCCATGGACGAGATCAGTGTCGGCAAAATGCTGACTGATTTTATTAATATTCTGGCGATTCACCGGATCCGTTGTCCCGTTGACATCATGTTGCTGATTCGCGCATTGATCACTCTGGAAGGCATCGCCACACGCATCGCCCCGGAATTGAATATTGCGCAGGAAATGGAGCCTTATATCTACCGGCTTTCTTCTGAACGCTATCATCCCAAAGCGATTGTCAGTCGGATCTGGTCCGAAACCTGCAGCCTTTCTAAAGTCATGCATGAGTTGCCCGAACAGATTGGCCGCACTCTGGGGAAACTGAGCGATGATGAACTCAAAGTTCACCTGGAACTGAATGGCATCAATCATCTGACCACGGAACTGGATCGCTCCGGTAATCGACTGGCCATCGGCATGGTGATGTCTGCTCTGATCCTGGCCTCGGCGATTACCATTTCCCTGGACTCAAATCTGATCTTTATCAGCATACCCATCTTTATGATGTCGAGTCTGCTGGGGATCTGGCTGATCTATGGTGTCTTTCGCAGCGGTCGACTCTAGAGCTTTGTCAAGCTTCAAATTGAGCGTTGGTTGTGTTGATTACGTGCCCTGTTGTCGCACTCACGTGTTGTCTATCAACCCAAAATTTAAAAATGAGAATCTACTAGACGAATTCAGTTTGAAGAATTGGCGTCGCTGATGCGCTGTCGCAGATAGTTGGCCCGGGCAGCGTTCCGTTCGCTGGACTCCAGTTCTCCCCCCTGCAGTTTCTGCAGATGCGCGGGTTGAGTGAAGATAAACATTTCATTGACTGCCGAGATTGGCAGTCCTTCAATCAATCCCAGGTTCACACCCATTCGCACGCTGGAGAGCAGGTGCATGGTTTCCTCTGAGCTGATCGTCTGGGCCGTGCTTAAAATACCATATGCCCGGGAGACCTGGTCATGCAGACCCTGGCGGTTTTCCTTGATCAGCGAATTTCTGACCCGCCTTTCATATGAAATGATATTTGGAACAACTTCCTTGATGCTGTCGATCAACTGCTGCTCGGTCTGGCCCAGCGTCACCTGATTTGAGATCTGGTAGAAGTCTCCCATGGCCTGGCTGCCTTCTCCGTATAAACCACGTACGGCCAGGTTGATCTTCTGCAGTGCCTGAAATACCTTCTGAATCTCTTTAGTGATCACCAGCGCGGGCAGATGCAGCATCACACTGACCCGAATCCCGGTACCGACGTTGGTCGGGCAAGCGGTCAGATAGCCAAACTCTTCGCTGAAGGCGTAGGTCACCTCCTGTTCCAGCAGGTCATCAATCTGGTTGATGGTATCCCAGCACTCATTCAGCGAAAAACCGCTACGCAATACCTGCAGGCGAAGATGGTCTTCTTCGTTGACCATGATTCCAATGTTTTCTTCACTGTCCAGGCCCACACCGCGGGGGCCGGATCGCTCGGAATGCTCACGGCTGATCAGTTGACGTTCCACGATAAACTGACGATCCAGATTCCCCAGGCTGTTCACATCTAGATACGACAGTTTTACATCCATGGGGAGTGAAGTAATAATCGGGCGCATCAGCTGCTCGATCTCACCCAGTGTCGATTCCGTACAGCGATTGATAAAGGGGAACTGTGCGAGGTTCCGGGCCAGACGAATCCTGCTGGACATCACGATATCGGAGTCCGGGCCGATTCCTCTCAGCCATTCACCACTAGTGCGAGTGAACGCGTCCAAATTCACCCTATTCTCCTTTATAGTATTCGAAACAGACCAGAGCTATGGGGTAGTGATCTGATCTCTGGCGTAATTATAACTCACGTGACTTTCATTCCCAAACGGTGTAGACTCGGGGAACAAGTACCATACTCATTCGTTACTTGAAAACAAAGTCTAATCCACGGGGTTCTGGTTGAAAGCACTTTAAGATTCGTGTTGTTCTTACATTTTATGCAATGAGTGTCTTGAATACCATTCCTCTCAAGTGATTCCTAAACTGAAAAATCCGAAACTCCCTGACAGGACAGCTGTTTTCCAGGTCGATCCCCCAGACTTTTTGGAGTTTTTTGAGAACTGGAGTCACGGGCAGCTTGTCTCTCCGAAAGAAAATGTTCATAAGAGAGTCGACTCTGAGTTTTAGAGAAACCGGGATGCCCGTTCATCCACAGACAGTGCAGTTAAGATCGTCCATGAAATACGTTCCCGATTTTGAAACATTTAAATCACTTTCCGGGCAGGTCAACCTGGTCCCCGTCTATCGCCAGTTGACCGGAGATACCCTGACTCCCGTCAGTGCCTATCAACTGCTGGAAAAAGGCCCCTATTCCTTTCTGTTTGAAAGTGTAGTCGGGGGCGAACAGATCAGCCGCTACAGCTTTCTGGGGGCGAATCCCTTTTTAACCGTCGATGCATATGAGCAGCGGGTGGTGATCCAGCAGCAGGGTCAGACTGAGGAACGAAGTGTTGAAGATCCGCTGCAGGAACTGGAAACGATTCTCGGTCAATATCAGGCAGCAGAGCTTCCCGGACTCCCCCGTTTTTGTGGTGGGGCAGTCGGTTACGCGGGTTATGATGTGGTCCGCTATTCGGAACATTTGCCGCATGCTCCCGAAAATGATCGGCAGCTTCCCGATCTTTCATTTGCGCTATACGATCATATGGTGGTATTCGATCAGATCAATAAAACGGTACTGGTCGTCGCACACGCTCACCTCGGTGCCGATTTGAGTGAAGCTGAGTTGAAAGACGCCTATCGGAGAGCCTGCGATAAAATTGATCAGACGTGTCAGCGGTTTCAAACGGGTGATCCATCTGCATTACAGATGGCGGATATCAGCGTAGATACACACGCCGAACCGGACCTGAACTGGACCTCCAATTTCACACAGCAGAAATTTGAATCAGCCGTCGATGCCTGTAAGGAATATATTGTTGCCGGTGATATTTTTCAGGTCGTGTTAAGCCAGCGACTCAAGCTGGAAACCTCGGCTTCGCCTCTCGATATCTATCGCAGTCTGCGCGTCGTGAATCCCAGTCCGTTTATGTTTCTGTTGAAAACGCCAGAGGTGGATCTGGTGGGGAGCTCTCCTGAAATCATGGTGCGGGTTGAAGATCGCGTGACGACAATCCGTCCGCTCGCGGGGACCCGAAAACGGGGTAAAACCGAAGCAGAGGACAAACGCCTGGCGGAAGAACTGCTAGCGGATCCCAAGGAACGGGCCGAGCATGTCATGTTGATCGATCTGGCACGCAATGATGTGGGCCGCGTCTGTGAATTTGGTTCGGTTGAACTGTCGGATGTGATGGTGGTGGAACGCTACAGCCACGTCATGCATATCACTTCCAATGTGACAGGTACATTAACCGAGGACCGTTCTGCCCTGGATGCACTCCGGGCGGGATTGCCTGCGGGAACCGTTTCCGGCGCCCCCAAAGTCAGGGCGATGGAAATCATTGATGAATTTGAACCACACCGCCGCGGCCCTTATGCAGGAGCCGTCGGCTATCTCGATTTTACCGGGAATATGGATACGTGTATTGCACTTCGAACACTGGTCATGCAGGGATCTACGGCCTACGTACAGGCCGGCGCCGGGATTGTTGCCGACAGTGTGCCGGAAACGGAATATCATGAGACACTTAACAAGGCAAAGGGGTTGCTCAAAGCAATAGAGGTCGCAGAAAAACAACTCAAATCATCGGGAACGCATTGATCAATGAGATCGCGAAATGCAAACTGAGTTTGGGTGATCACTGTTAGAATTCTTACGGCTCTGAGTAATGTTTCGACTGTCCCCTTCGTCGAAGACAAAGATGAAACAGGAGTACGATGGAATCTCAACAGGAGAGTAACGCGCTCGATCCTTCCGTTGATTCGACTCTCGAAGAATCAATCAAAGCCCCGACCGATTTCTGGGGGATTGTCAAACGACTCGGCCCGGGACTCATTGTGGCGGGCAGTATTGTTGGTTCCGGAGAGCTGATCGCGACCACCAAGACAGGTGCCCAGGCCGGAATCGCACTGTTGTGGCTGATCATCGTGGGTTGTCTGATCAAAGTATTCGTCCAGATCGAACTGGGACGCTATTCCATCTCACGGGGTGAAACAACACTTGCCGCATTAAATCATGTTCCTGGCCCCCGGCTCGGATTTCTCAATACCCAGGGAAAGAAAACTCCCAACTGGATCCTCTGGTTCTGGCTGGTGATGAGTATCTGTACCATCGGGCAGCTTGGCGGGATCGTAGGGGGCGTGGGACAGGCGCTGGCATTAACCCTGCCGATTAAAGGAGATTATCTCCAGGCCATTCAGTACCCTTCCGAAAAAGAATTTGTGCATTACCTGGAGCTGGAAGAAGCTTTAAAAGATGAGCAGAAAGCACTGGCAGACTTATCGCCTGCCGAACGCGAGCGCTATCTGCGCGGACATGTCAAAATGAAGCAGCGCATCGAACGGCTTGAGGCAGCCGGGCAGGTAATCCTTGAAAAAATTCGCAACGAGGAATCTCTGCTGGATCAGGACGGAAAATCAATTCTCGAACCTCAGACCTGGGATGATAAGATCTGGGCCAGTGTGATCGCAATATTTACTTCGTTTCTATTGTACTATGGGCGCTATAATCTGATTGAGCATCTCTCAACAATTCTGGTCGTCTCATTTACATTCATTACAATTGGCAATGTGATATCCCTGCAGACATCCGATATCTGGAGTATCTCGACAGACGAGATCATCCGCGGGCTTTCCTTCGGCATTCCGGAAGCAACAGGCGGTATGAACCCCTTGCTGACTGCACTGGCGGCGTTCGGGATTATTGGAGTTGGGGCAACAGAACTGATTGCTTACCCCTACTGGTGTCTGGAAAAAGGTTATGCACGCTTTACTGGTCCTCATTCGGAAGACGAAGCCTGGGCGGACAGAGCGAAAGGCTGGATGCGTGTGATGAAAATCGACGCCTTTGCTTCGATGTGCATTTACACATTTGCAACACTTGCCTTTTATCTGATGGGGGTAGCGGTGCTGCACAAGGAGGGTCTTGACCCGGATGGTATGCGGATGGTGAGTACCCTGGCGGAAGCCTATGTTCCTGTATTCGGTACGTTCGCCAAGTGGCTGTTTCTGTCCGGCGCGATTGCCGTTTTATATTCTACCTTCCTGGTAGCGAACGCCGCCAATGCTCGGATTTTCTCAGACGGCCTGCGATTCTTCGGTGTCGTGGATGAACGTAAGCCGGATGCGCTGCAGAACTGGATTAAAATCATGTCACTGATCCTGCCCCTGTTATGTCTCGCCGTTTTTTTGACAGGCGCCAATCCGGTGCGACTGGTCTTGATCGCGGGAACCATGCAGGCCATCATGTTACCGATGCTGGGAGTGGCTGCCATCTATCTGCGCTACACGAGAATTGATGCCCGTTTAGCTCCCGGCCGATTGTGGGATCTGATGCTGTTTATTTCCTGTCTGGGTCTGCTGCTGGCAGGAGGGTATGGTGTTTACAAGCAGCTGTTTACTTAAGCTGTAACAAGCCATTTGGATAATATTTTACGCTCACAGATTCTATTTTCAGTTTTCGGACCGGAATTTTTAAATTACTATCGAATGAAACACGGAGGAGGCAGGTTAAATGTCTGGTGAGAAAACGATTTTCAAGAAAATTATCGATCGGGAAATCCCTGCTGACATTATTTATGAAGATGAATTATGCCTGGCTTTCAATGATGTGAATCCACAGGCTCCCGTGCATGTACTGGTCATTCCGAAACAGGAAATTCAGTCCATTGCACATCTGCAGGATTCAGATCAGGCACTGGCAGGGCATTTGTTATTAACTGTCGGAAAACTGGCGAAGCAGTTAGGACTGGAATCGGGATATCGTACCATCGTTAATACCGGTAAAGAAGGAGGGCAGACCGTCGACCACTTGCATCTGCATCTGCTGGGAGGACGTTCGTTACACTGGCCGCCGGGATAATGATGTTCATAATTCATCACTGCAGTCAATGGAACTTAGGATTCTGATTGCCAACAGTAGCCGTCATTCGTCATAATAAAGGCAATCACTTTTATTTTAATCGAGTAGAGGAATCGAATCGTGTTGAATTTCAGAGCTGGCTGGAATGTTCAATTTCTGTTTCTGGGAATCGCTCTGGCAGTAATGTTACTGTCAGAACCCCTCATGGCACAGAGTTCCAAAAAAACGAATGTCAAGCAGCTCAACGTACAGGCGGACAAGCTGAAAGATTCCTTCATTAGAGAGTCTGCAGAAATAGCACGGAAGTATTCTGAAGCGGGCGACTATGAAAAATCCCGCGAGATGCTGGAGGTGATTCAAAGTATTCAAAAGGATGTGCCTGGCGTGAAAGCCATGATTACACAGCTCAACGAAAAACTGATGAGTTCCAATTCTTCCGATTTCGATATTGATGTCGCACGTAACTGGAGCACACCTGCAGGGCTGGTGGCGAAGGGAAAAATGGTACGCATTCAGGCGATGGGTACCTATGATTTTGTGGCCGACATCAAGACTACTGTAGAAGGCCTGCCGCATTCGACAGCCATGAAGGAACTTGCTGACGGTATTCCCACAGGAGCATTGATGGGAATCGTCATCTCTCAGGAAAAGGGAAAACCTAAAATGAGCAAGCCATTCCTGATTGGAGAGAAAGCCGAGTTTACGCCCCGGGCTGATGGCGTGTTGATGATTGGGTTGAATCTGCCCGCCGGGCACAAATCAACGGGTAAACTCAAAGTCCGTATCAGTGGTTATATTCGGCGTGGCTCAAAATAATTCTCAACCGGAAGGCGAGAGGCCTAATTCTTTTTATTTCTCGCATCCATTTCGGCGCGAATTTCACGACGCAGCAGTTCGGTCATCTGACTGCGTTCCTCTAACAGTGGCGCTGTCTGGGCAATCACACGACGCATGTCCTTAATGATGCCACTTTCCAACTCTTCGGTGGTGATCCCGTCACAGGCATTCACACAGGCGACGACACGACGAACTAGCTCCTGATTCTCGGGGGTATCTTCACCTAGTAGCTCACCCTCGCTTGAGATTACAAAATGTGGAGGTTGGATAGTTTGACGCTCTCCAGTCATTCGCCGAGTGCTCCAAGTAGTTCAAAGAACCAAAGCAGGTAACTTCTGTTCTTTTGTTAAGGTTGAGAAGTGATTGGCCCAGTCCCGATTAAGGCTGGTAAAGATTACCTGTTAAATAATCTATCGGCGTAGATTTATGTCGGTATTAAATTTCTCTAGTCTATCGGAGCAAAATGAATCTTGTTTTTGCGTTTGCCAACCGGGTCAAGGCCATGTTGGCACGGCTAGGTAATCTAGGATGAGATTTGTACGGTTCAAGAGCACATTGTTTTTTAAGTACTGGATTGCAAATTTGCGGTTTATCACATTACATGTGTGAGGTATTTACCTGCAGTAAAATCGGGCAGCCAGATTTTTATGGGGAAATTTCCCCAGTCCTGGAACACTTGTTGAGGAGTGAATAAGCCTACTCAAGTACGATCAACAGATCACCCGATTCAACCTGCACTCCAGGTTCAGCAAGGACTTCTTTGACCACCCCATCCTGTTCTGAAATAACGCTCGTCTGCATTTTCATGGCTTCCAGCATCAGCAGCTGATCACCGGCTTTCACTTTACTTCCTACTTTGATGCTCAATGAGACGATCACGCCGGGCATCACCGCACCAATCTGTTTGGGGTCGGAGGAATCAGCTTTACGTCGCGCACTGTCCTGTGGCTTCAATGCTTTATCCACAATTACGACTTCACGCGGCTGGCCGTTCAGTTCGAAGAAGACCGTGCGACAGCCATCCGTCTGTGGCTTGCCGACTGCCAGGAACTTGATGATCAACGTCTTTCCGGGAGCAATCTCAACAGCGATTTCTTCTTCCGGCTCCAGGCCATTGAAGAACGCGTAGGTCGGCAGACCGCTCGTATCGAAGTAGGCTTTCTGATGCGCGGCGAAATCTTCGAAGACTTTGGGGTATAACAGGTACGAAACTACTTCCTGATCGGTGGGCGTACGGTTAACCATCTTCTGAACCGTTTTTGCAGCATCCTCGAAGTCGGCGGGAGGCAGGATACTTCCCGGTCGTTCGGTAAGCGGCTTTTCTCCCCGTAGAATCTTTTTCTGAACATCTTCCGGGAATCCACCCGGAGTCTGTCCCATTCGGCCGCTGATCAGATCCAGTACGGATTCCGGAAATGCCAGATCGCGATCGCCGTTCACGACATCATCACAGCTCAGGTCGTTCGCAACCAGGAACAACGCCATATCACCAACCGCTTTCGAGGTGGGGGTTACTTTAACAATGTCACCCAGCAGTTGATTCACTTCTGCATACACATGACAGACTTCGATCCAGCGATCTCCCAGACCCAGTGACTGTGCCTGCTGCAGCAGGTTCGTATATTGACCGCCAGGCATTTGATGTTCATACAGATTGGCACCGGCGGGCAGAACCGGACTTTCAAAAGCGGTGTAGTAATTACGAACCGCGCGCCAGTATTCAGAAATGTCGTCCAGGTAACTGACCTGCACGGTTGGCTGGTGATCGGTGAACCGCTGGGCTTCGATGACGGTAGTCAGGTTAGGCTGTGACGTTCCACCTGACATGGAAGGCACAGCACCATCGGCAATATCCAGTCCGGCTTCTGCAGCTTTCAGAATGGCAGCCGCCTGGCCTCCACTGGTATCATGAGTATGGAAGTGAATGGGAATGCCGATTTCCTGCTTCAGAGTTTTCACGAGTAACTCAGCAGCATATGGTTTACACAATCCTGCCATATCTTTGATGGCCAGAATATGAGCACCCATCTTCTCCAGCTCTTTGGCCATGTTGACGTAATATTTCAGATCGTATTTCGACTTCGAAGCATCAAGAATATCACCCGTGTAGCAGATACTTGCTTCACAGATAGCGCCCTGCTTCTGAACTTCTTCCATCGCCACTTTCATGTTGGGCACCCAGTTCAAGGCGTCGAACACGCGGAATACATCAATGCCCGCTTGAGCGGCTTCTTTGACGAACGCACGGACGACATTGTCAGGGTAGTTGGTGTATCCCACCGCACTGGAAGCACGAATCAGCATCTGGAACAGGATGTTTGGCACCCGGGTTCGCATCTCTGCCAGACGCTGCCACGGAGATTCCTTCAGGAACCGCATGGAAGTATCGAAGGTAGCACCGCCCCACATTTCCAGTGAAAACAGTTCCGGACAATGATGGGCATAAACTTCGGCGATCTGCAGCATATCATGTGTGCGGAAGCGGGTGGCATACAATGACTGATGCGCATCGCGGAATGATGTGTCCGTCAGCAGGAGTGGCTTCTGTTCCAGAATCCATTTGCTGAATTTCTCGGCACCCAGTTCCAGCAGTTTCTGTCGCATTCCGTCTGGCGGCGAGATCTTTTTCTTATTGTAAGCGGGGACCGGCGCAGGTGTGCGACGGACCGATTTCGCACGGTCTTTCACCAGCGGGTTTCCGTTGACGACCGTTTCTGCCAGGTAGGTCAGCAGTTTCGTTGCACGGTCATGCCGCTTGGGAAACTTGAACAGTTCTGGAGTATCATCAATGAACCGGGTATAACAATCGCCGTTCAGGAATGTCGGATGTGTGATCAGTTTCAGTACGAAGGGAATGTTCGTTTTTACGCCACGAATTCGAAACTCCTGCAGACAGCGTTCCGTGCGGGCTGCCGCATCTCTAAATGTTCGTGCCCATGTGGTGACTTTCACCAGTAGTGAATCGTAATAGGGAAAGACCATCGCTCCCGAAAACGCCGTTCCCGCGTCCAGACGCACACCCATCCCGCTGGCAGACCGGTAATGCGCTACGCGTCCATAGTCGGGCATAAAGTTATTCGTCGGATCTTCAGTCGTCACGCGGCACTGCAGGGCAAAACCGTGTGTCTGCAGTTCTTCCTGGGAATTGATGCGGATTCCCGGATCATTTAATTTAGCACCTTGCGCCAGCAGGATCTGCGATTTCACAATATCCACGCCGGTCACTTCTTCCGTTACCGTATGCTCCACCTGAATTCGAGGATTGACTTCGATAAAGTAGAACTGATTCGTGTCGGCGTCCAGCAGAAACTCGACGGTTCCCGCCAGTTCGTAGTTCACACTCTGACCAATTTTCAATGCCGCTTCGCACAGTGCGTCTCTTACAGCCGGGTCTAGATTGGGAGCCGGTGCAATCTCCACTACCTTCTGATGACGTCGTTGAACCGAACAGTCGCGTTCGTAAAGATGCACCAGTCCGCCGTGCTTGTCACCCAGTAACTGCACTTCAATGTGGCGGGCGCGTGAGATAAATTTCTCAACGAATACATCTTCACTGCCAAATGCTGACAGAGATTCACTTCGTGCCAGTTCATAAGAGGCTTCGAAGTCTTCCTCTTTCTGCACCACCCGCATTCCGCGACCACCGCCGCCATGTGCTGCTTTCAGAATAATCGGGAAACCAATCTCGTTGGCTGTCTTCCGACCCGAGGCGGCATCGACTATCGCTTCGCCACTTCCCCCCAGCACGGGAACGCCGACCTGCTGAGCAATTTTGCGCGCCGAGATTTTATCACCCAGCGCTTTCAGCGTTTCGACACGCGGACCGATAAAGATGATGCCGGCATCTTCACAAGCCTGTGCGAAATCAGCATTCTCTGAGAGAAATCCGTAGCCCGGATGGATTGCGTCAATTTTCTTCTGCTTGGCCAGAGCGATAATCGCCTCGATATCCAGATAGGATTTCACAGGGTGACCCGGTTTTCCAATCTGGTATGCTTCATCTGCTTTGGTACGGTGTAAGGCGTACCGGTCTTCATGGGTATAAATGCCGACCGTGCGAATTCCTAATTCGTGTGTGCTTCGAAAAATTCGAATGGCAATTTCACTACGGTTAGCGACGAGCAACTTTTTGATTTTACCCTCAGACATGAATTTCCCTAACTCTTTGTATACTTTCGGCTTGAAGGCTGGATTGCCGGTTCATTCTAGTTGACTTTTTTATCAGTCCAATGGTCATTAGGGTACAGGCATGAGCCCGGAAAAACAATGCAGCGCAGCGCTTTAGGTAGAATCTCATTCGAACACAATCTCCTGGTCGCTCCGAGCCCCAATGTTTTTGCTAAATACCCCTCAAATACAGGTTTGGAATGATTCATCTTGACCTGATTTCATGCTCCGATTAGTGTTCACGCCAATCTGACCTGTTCTATAGCCCCCGGTTCGAGTTTCAAGGACCTGAAGCAATAGAAATCATTGAATTCTGGCGAATAAATGTGGTGAACCCAATGGAACAAAAACAGTGTGATCTGTGTGCAGGAACCGAGTTCGAACAAATTGGTGATCGGGATCGGCACGGAAATTCGTTGGAGTCTGTCATCTGTAAAGCCTGTGGTCTGGTCGCGCATGGCAAAATACCGACAGATGAGGAACTCGCCCACTACTATGCCACTGAATATCGTAAGAGCTATCATGGCGAATTGACGCCATCGGATCGCCGCGTCATGCGTGCCTGGAAAAATGGTGAACGAATTTTCCGTCAGCTGCAACCACATATCGAACCCGATGCGGGTGTTTTCGAAGTCGGAGCCGGGATTGGCTGTACTGTAAAAGTCTTCGAACTCAACGGCCATCAGTCGACAGGCATCGAGCCAGGTGAAGGTTTTCAGGATTACTCGCAGCAGCGTCTGCTGACCAATGTGGTACGCGGGGACCTGTTTGAACAACCCCGCGATCACAGCCGCGAACTGGTGCTGCTGGTCCATGTCATCGAGCATTTTAATTCGCCGCGTCGCGCCCTGGAATACATTCGAGGCATGATGGCGGAAAACGGATTGTTCTATGTCGAGTGCCCGAACATCGCGGCTCCCTTTGCCCGTCGCAGTAAAATGTTCCATTACGCTCACATTCATAATTTCACTCCGTCCAGTCTGAAAATGCTCGCGGAAAGCTGTGGATTCAAACTGGAGGTGCAGTTCGGCTCAAAAGAAGATCCCAATCTGCAAATGCTCTTTTCCTGCAGTGACAGCACTGAGCTCAATATCGATCCCGATAACTTTAAACAGACCATGCAGGTCATCGAACAGGCGACCCCCGTCCGCTATCATCTGCGGCCCTGGTATGTCTCAACACGCTTTTCTAAAGTCGCCAGCTACCTGCGCGAGCATCTGACTGCGAAGCAGTTTGTTGCCGACGTCGTACAGGAATGCCAGCAGTTCGCTTCTGATCACGAAGACGAACAACCCGCTGAATTGCGTGCTGCTGCCTGAGCAACTTCGCTAAACTATCTGGTTTATCTCGTCTATGTTTTGGTGTTGTAGAAATTGTTTCTATCTACTGGCTGACTGCACCCCGGTGGCAAATCAGCACTGCGAAAGCTCCTGTTTTTCAGGGACCAAAGTCTTCTTACTGAAAAATACGACTCTGGTTTGAGCACTATTTTCGCTTGCGCAAAACTGCGTTTTCCGTCACTTTTAGACCACTTTCTACGCAGATTTATACCTGTCTCGCGACACGCCCCGTCCCATCTTGACCATTTTCGGGCGGATTATTTCTCAGCTTCTCTGCAAGATCCAGAAACGACAGGGCAATCACATCCTACTGAAAAGTGACGGGAGCTGAGAGAGGAATATCGGACACCAGTCAAAACAACCCCGTTAATTCGCAGCCGGTTTCAGATTTCCGGGGCGGGTCAGCTTCGCTGCTGGACCCAGTGGGCGTTCTTCCTGATGGGGAAAGGCCCGGATCGTGGTCACGATCTGTTTCTGCTGTTCGAATTCTTTCCCACTGGCCAGTTTCACGGTGGTTTCCAGGAAGCGTTCGATTTTCGATTCGAGGGGCAATCCCGTTTTGCGATCGATCAGGCAGGAGCCGAACGATTTTCCTCCCCGGATGTAGAGTTGAACCGATTTCCCGTGCTGGTTGATCGGGCTGCTGATTTTCGACGCGGCAATATCACCGGCGATGTTGATGCGGGCGATATTGTCGTTTAACTCGCGGAGCGTGTATTCGGTTTTGAGAACCATCGGGATCGGTTGTGTCAGGCGGCGAGTTTTGATCCAGGTCTCTCCCACGCGGATCGCACCTCCTTTGTGATTCTCGTCAATGTTGTATGGCAGCAGGCCAATACTGTCGTCGATGAAATTGGCGACACCATCATCGCCCGACGATTCCGAAATCTTCGCCAGAACGGTTTCCCGCTGGCTGGCAGCGGTATTCTGCAGGCAGCGTTTGATAAACTCGTCAAAGCCCACCAGTTCTACGATTTTGTTATCGGGGCCAATCCAGAATGAAAACCCGTTATTCACCAGGCGTTGATATGCCTGAACTTCCGGAGGTACCGGTCCGGAAGTGTGATTAGAGTCATAGTGTACCTGTTCGCCGGCAATATCGTGCGAGTATTTTACCCCGGTATATCTCACTTTGAACCGTTTATGTCCATCTTCACGCAGTTCTTCCACCGTCAACGCCAGGATCAGCTCCAGTTTTGATGTACTGTGGATAATGCCGGCTGACGAAGCCTGGGACAGTTTCTGTTCTACGGTTTTTATCATCGGAAATCTCTGGTTGACCTCCAGGTTCAATTCCAGCACCTCCACTTTTTCATCTTTCAGCGAAGCGTTCTGCACCTGGACCGGGTTGTCCAGAGGTTTGACGAGTTCTGCTGGAGGGGGAGAGTCCTTCTCTTTAGCGACTTCTACAGCCTCCTGGCGTTTGATCCAGAAAGACCAGCCAGTCCACGCCAGTATCATAATTCCCAGCATCCAGCTGATATAACGCTTGCCCTGCATGGCGACATTGTCCAGAATAGATAAAGAAAGCTAACGAATGAAGAATTTCCAGTGATTTTGAGTTGTAAAACTTATCAGTAATACGGATTTAGTGAAAGACGAATTCGGCCCCTTAAACGCCGAATCCTCTTGAGGTGGGAGATGTCAATGTCGACTGTAATTCGCACGTTTTGGGCAGTTTTATGCCTTAGTTTCTGTGGTTTCAGCACCGCTGCTGACAAGAATGCAGACACCGGAACCACTCAACCGAACATCGTCTTCCTGCTCAGCGACGATCAGCGTCCCGATACGATCGCAGCCCTGGGCAATCCGATCATTAAAACGCCGCACCTCGATCAGTTGGTCAAAGCGGGGACCAGCTTCACCCGAGCGGTGTGTGCTAACCCGATCTGCACTCCCAGTCGAGCCGAAATACTCTCGGGTGTCAGTGGTTTTCATAACGGCTCCATGGATTTCGGCAAGCCGATCAAGAAGGAACTTCCCACCTGGTCCCAGACCCTGTCAAAAGCCGGATACAACACCTGGTACGTCGGCAAATGGCACAATGACGGTAAACCGGTCCTGCGAGGATACGATGAAACGCTGGGCCTGTTTACCGGCGGGGGAGGACGCTGGGCGGTCCCCTCGTATGATGGAAACGGTGTACTGGTTACCGGCTATCGAGGCTGGATCTTTCAGGATGATGAACGTCATTTCTTTCCCGAGAAAGGGGTCGGGCTCACTTCGAATATCAGCGAACACTTTGCCGACGCCGCAATTGAATTCGTCGAGAGAAAGCATCAAAAACCGTTTTTTCTCCATGTCTGCTTCACCGCACCCCATGATCCGCTGTTGATGCCCATTGGTTATGAGCAAAATTACGATCCCGACCAGATGCCCGTCCCCGCAAATTTTCTGCCCCAGCATCCCTTTGATCATGGCAATTTTGATGGCCGTGATGAAGCGTTACTCCCCTGGCCGCGCACGAAAGAGATCGTAAAGAACGATCTATCCCTCTATTATTCAGTCATATCACATCTGGATGCGCAGGTCGGACGAATTGTGAAAGCGTTGAAAAAAACGGGCGAGTGGGAAAATACCATCCTGATTTTCTCCAGCGATCATGGCCTGGCGATGGGCAGCCATGGCCTGCGGGGGAAACAGAACATGTATGAGCACACGGTTAATGTCCCTCTGATTATGGTCGGGCCCGGTATTCCTGCTGATACACTCTCAAATGCACAATGCTACCTCCGCGACCTGTATCCCACCAGCTGTGATCTGGCGGGGGTCCCCATTCCGAAGACGGTCGAAGGCAAGAGTCTCAAACCGGTACTCTCGGGGCAGCTGGACGCCGTTTATGATGAGGTCTACTGCTACTTCCGCAACTTCCAGCGGATGATCCGTACGGATCGTTGGAAACTCATCTACTATCCCCACCTGGATCGGGTGCAGCTGTTTGATCTCAAAAATGATCCGCTGGAGCAACACGATCTGTCAGGCGAAGCCGCACTTCAACAGGTGCGTGGCAAACTTCTGGATCAGCTGAATGACTGGCGTAAGCAGCAGAATGATCCCTCTTTAAAACAAACGGCAGAAAATTCCTGAAATTGCGTGTATGCTGCCACCAAAATGAGTGTTCCTTGAGATCATTATGATGGCGCTGTAGCGCGTTGTGCGGATTTTACAATCTTCCCTGTTGGACAGTCTGTCTGAACAGAAAAGAGGTAACTGTTTTTTATTATTGCCTTTAAGGGGTTCTGTTTTCGGTCTCTGACATCAAATCGATATAATTGGCATATTTTACGCTCTTCTCTCAAACCGTTCACATCACAACGCGGGCAGCAACGGTTTTACCAAAGGGGAGAGAGTCATGATGATCCAGAATAATGTTCGATACTTCAAACGGCCGTTTCGCATGTTACTGTCATTGGCACTAGTCGGGGGGATCTGCAGTGCTCCCCTGATGGCGGCTGATAAATCATCAGATCGTAAAAGTCGGAGTTCCAGTCGCAGCAGTCAAAGCAGTTCACGAAGTTCGTCAAAGTCCTCGCGGCCACAACGTTCCTCCAGTCGGCCACAAAGTTTGACACGCCCTCAAACTACACAACCAAAATCTTCTTCGATCTCGAAGAGACTGTCACAGCCTTCTGGAAAAAGTGTCAAAAACTTTTCAGGAAAATTCAGTCCCAAAGTGATTGACAAAGGGAGCAGTCGACCTTCGAAGTCATTCAAAGTCGCTCCTCCCACAAAGCGACCTGACTTCAAAATGCCGCAGTTCGGAAAACAGAACGGCATTAAGCTGGATACAAAAAATCTAAATCCACGGATTCCCGATCGTAAAGTACCCAATCTCAAAATTCCCGAGTACAAAAAACCAGACAGAAAAATTCCGGATCGCAAGATTCCCGGACGAAAAGTACCTGATCGTAAAATCCCGAACCTGAAGATTCCTGATCGGAAAGTCGATCCCGGTAAGTTTGTGCCGAAACCTGGCAAGGTCACAAGACCATCAAAGCCCGGTAAAGGTAACAACGTCTTTAAACCAGGAAAAGGAAAATTCGATCCGAAGCCTGGTAAAGGTAACAATGTATTCAAACCTGGAAATAATATTCAGAAGCCCGGTAAAAAACCAAACCAGATCGGCAAACTACCCAAGGGTATTGATCTGCCTGGTCACAAAGATTTTTCCAAAGGCAAAAAGTATGGTCCTTCCAAGAAATGGCTCGGTAAAAATGGCGTGCCTTTGGATAAAGATCTTTTCAAAAACCATAGCATCAAACCGCTCAAACTGAATCTGGATAAACAGTTGCAGGCCGGAAAATTTAACGCTCTGATTAACAGTAAGAACAACAAACAGTGGAAACTGAAAAAGCAGTTCGAACTGCACAAGAAAGGCGATGTCGCCCGTCAGTTGCATCTGAATCAAAACCTGCTCAAGCATGGTGGCTGGAGAAATCGAACGTTGTTCGGCAATATGGCAAATTCTTTCACTCACACTCACTTTGGTTGCTGGTACGCCGGACCTGGCATGTATCCCAGCTACTGCTGGAGCCCTCACTGGTCTGCCTGGGTTGACTGGTGCTGGTGGGACTGGTGTCACCCCATCTGTGATCCTCGTCCACTGATCTGTCGTCCCATCATCTGTGATCCTTGTGTTCCCTGGGTCTGGTATGACTGTCCTGTCTGGCAGCCACTCCCCATCGTGACCTGTGGTACCTGGGTCGATATTGAACCAATCGTAATTGACAGTGGGCTCGATCTGCAGATGCTGGCAGTCCGCTTTGTTGACTCAGGTCATCCTGAAGAAGAACTGGGACCTCGTTTCCGCGTCTGGTTCCGCAACAACAGTGTGGTTGATATCAACCAACCCTTCAATGTCATGCTGCTGGCGTCTAATTCACGCGAAGCAGTCGCCGGAGTGCCTGAAGCAGGAACACGCGTCGATAATATCCCTGCAGGACAGATTCAGTCAGTCGATATTCGTCTGCCCTTTGCTGCCAGTACTCTCTCTTTAGATGAAGAAGGAAATCAGGTGCCCTTCGAACAACTGCATGTGCTGATCGATTCACACCGGGAAATTCCGGAAGCCTTCGAAGAGAACAATGGTGCGGTCGTAGCTCGTGTTGATGTGCTGCCCGTCGATCCGGCTCTGTTCTCTGCTGATTCCGATGTTGTCTTCAGTGGTGGTATGGTCAATCTGGCTGGTGAAGGCCTGGGGCCGGAACCGGGTAAAGTCCTGATGTCTCTGAATGGCATGAACTTCGAAGCGGAGATCCATGGCTGGTACGACCTGGGTGTTCGCATCCAACTGCCCGAACTGCCGCTGCTGGACGCAGCAGATGCAACCTTCGTGATCGTGCGAGGCGATGGTGCCGCATCGAATCCGCTTGATATGCAACTGGCACCGCAGATCGCTGCTGTCAGTGCTGAGTAACGGAAGTGTGCGTGGGATGGCTTGGAGCCATTCCAGGTTCCGAACAGGGAGCAGGCAATGTGTCTGCTCCCTTTTTTTATGGAGACTTTACCGCTGTTGCAGTACAATCGGCTTCTCAATAGCAGTTCTTCAGTTCTCCCACAGGCAATGGATTGAATCTCCTGAAAACCTTCCTCCATGAATTCTGGCTATTCGGTATCAAGCAGGCGTCCGCCTGTATCTTCGGCGGGTTTCTGCTGGCGCTGATGATTATCACCCGCTTCTGGTATCCAATCGATTTTCTGTATCGCTACGACTTTCTGTTTCTGGCGGCGGTCGCTTTTCAGGTCTTCCTGCTCTGTTTCCGGCTGGAATCTCCGCGCGAAGCGGTCGTGATTCTGGTCTTTCATATTGTCGCAACCGTGATGGAGCTGTTCAAAACCTCGGATGGCATTCGTTCCTGGCAATATCCGGAACCATTTGAGATCGGAATCGGCAATGTGCCCCTGTTTGCCGGCTTCATGTACAGCGCGGTCGGCAGTTATATTGCCCGGGTCTGGCGGATCTTTGATTTCGGCTATTCCAGTTATCCGCCCTACTGGAGCACGGTCGTACTCGTGACGCTGATTTATGCCAACTTTTTTACGCATCACTATGTACTGGATATTCGCTGGGCCCTCATTGCCGCCAGCCTGTTGATGTTTGGCCGGGTGATGATCTATTTCAAAATGAACCGGGTCCATCGACGCATGCCGCTGGTGGTGGGCTGGCTGCTGGTCGCATTGTTTATCTGGTTTGCGGAAAACCTGGCGACGTACGCCAATGTCTGGATCTACCCTATGCAGAAACACCACTGGCAACTGGTTTCGCTTTCGAAACTGGTGGCCTGGTATCTGCTGATGATGCTCAGTTTTGTGCTGGTATCACTGGTGAATCGGCCTTTGAAGATCGGTGATCCGGCCAGACAAACTGGCAACCCGGACTGAGTAATGCGGATCGTCTCGAAGTCAGTCGGTCAGTTCCAGTTTGATTTCCGGGTTCGATTCCGACACCGTGATCTTGAGTGGTGTCGTCGTCGGACTGCTGTATTTGATCGGAATGGCGCTTTTCATCGAGACCCCTTCGGGTGTTGACTCATAGGCATTCACGGTCACCTGGTGTGCGCCGGGAATGGCACCGTCAGCGTTCTCAAAAGTACGCAAAGTAAATTTACCCTGGGGATCCGTTCGTCCCGTTGCCGGTTTTCGTCCCTGCAGGGGATAAAACATGATCGATGCATCGGGCACTGGCTTTCCCTGGTAAGTTACGACTCCATTCACGGCAACCGTTTCCGGCAGATCTTCATCCAGTCCGCCGCCACAACCGCTGCACCAGAGAACAAGGAGTAACAGGATTCCCGTTCGACCAGAATTGTTAGTGATCAGCATTTTTCGCTCCCGCTTGGAATGACTGAGAATTTTCAGGTGTCATATTAAGTCGTCATTCAATACGTGAAACCACCCACGGGCAGACCATCCATCGGGTGTCCCAACTGCTGGTAGGTGAGAAAATCCATGTTTTCACTGAAGAAGTGCACGCTGCCATCCACCATCAGGAAATGAGCGCCCCCTTCGTGGTAGCTGGATGCAGCGAAGCCGTCGATCCAGCCGTGGGCGCCGGAACTGATTCGAGTCTGCGCATCTCCCCAGACGGCAAACGGGTGGTTGATGGGAAAGGCAGTCGTCATCGGAGAATGCCAGGCAGCCCAGGATGACCAGGCATGGAATCCGGGAGAATTCTCACCCACAAACAGTACGTTCGACGTGCCATCGAGGACATCGCGCATCTTCATCGTCCGGTTTGGTGTAATCAGACTGTTTCCACCTCCACTGGCCTGCAGTCCCATCCGGCGGTCAAACATGCCATGCGGCATCGGGGATGCAGTCAGTGACTGGTCATACGCGCGACCATCCACTCCTTTGTAAGTGGTTACGGCAATATTATTACGCGAAGCAGCAGGACAGCTGGCCGGAAAACACCAGTTCGACCAGACCTGATTTCCGCCACTCACATTGTTCGCCGATGGATCACTGGGGCAGTGAAAGAGGCCCAGGGGGGTCTGTGCGACTTCCAGGTTGCCGGCGTCGACAATATTTCCATTGAAGTTGATCTTGTTATACAGGGGAGCCTGGTCTACGTAAGGCAGAATCATGGCCCGCCAGCCAAACGAATTTCCGGTGTCGCCGTGACTGATGGGAAATACATTGTGGCTGTCATGGTAGTTGTGAGTGGCCAGTCCCAGCTGTTTCAGATTGTTTTTACACTGGCTCCTGCGGGCAGCTTCCCTGGCTTGTTGAACCGCAGGCAATAGCAGTGCAATCAGGATCGCAATAATGGCGATCACAACCAGGAGTTCGATGAGCGTGAATCCGCGATTCTTAAAGATGGAATGTTTCATCTTTGGTCCCTCTCAAACAGTTTAAATTGACTGCACAGGCCCGCCCGGGGAGTGGCGCGAGATCAGACGTACCAAAGCCTGGCAGCGCTGGAATTAAAAAATATGATTTCAGGTTTCAATAGACTGTATTCTCTGATTCAGTGTTTCCTGGTTCGGTGGTTTTATCATTTCCGGTACCGGTCCCAGTGTCATGCCCGTATAGACTTCTGCCGGCATGATGCTGGTCTCGGGGGTTTCAATCGGAAGTTCGCCGCTGCGCATCTGGTTTAACAATTGCACTGCGCGATGTCCCAGCTGCGTTTCGTTGACGGTGACTGAAGCGATCTGCTGCTGCAGTACGCTGTGTCGAATCTGGTCGCCCACACCAATCAGGGAAATGTCGTCCGGCATCCGCAGTCCCATTTTTGTCAGATGCAGGTAAATGCGTTCCGCCATCGAATCGAAGCTGGTGAAGATGGCTGTAGGGCGATCAGGCTGACTTAATATGCGTTTCAGTGCCGCTTCGATTTCATTGTCAAGTTCCTGCATGTCAATGGTCCCGTCGGTACCGAAGTAGCAGTGATCGGCTGGCAGCTCACAATCCACGTTGGCAAGTGCTTTGCGAAAACCTTCCAGGTAAAGATCGGTTGTCTGTGTGCAGTGTGGTGCGAAAAAGGAGACGCGTCGATGCCCCTGCTTGACTAACGCTTCTCCCGCCATTCCGCCAATCTGTTCAAACGGAAGTCCCAGTAACGGTGCCGTAATCCCCTCAACAGGGCGGTGGCACAGGACGACGGGAATACCCGCTTTCTGCAACTGACGAATCTGATAGGCGGGAGTGGGGGGCGTACTGGCTGGTACGATTGCGACGCCTCCGACCTGATTGTCGATCAGTTGCAGGATCGCATTCCCCTGTTTGTCGATATTGTTTCTTGTGCAGCAGACCAGCATCTGGTTCTGCGACTGACTGGATGATTCTTCAAAGCTGTGCTGTAGAGACGGGTAGTATCCCGATAACACTTCAGGAATCACCAAAGCCAGAATATCCAGTCCGCTCGCCAGCCGTTGCCGCGCATTTTCATGCACGAACGTCCCTTTTCCCTGAACGCGGCTGACCAGTCCTTCCCGTTCGAGCATGCCCATCGCCTGGCGAATCGTACTGCGGGCACTTTCAAACAGGGTCGCCAGCTGCTGCTCGGAAGGGAGAGCCGTGCCGGGCGGAAGACTTCCTTCCAGAATCTGTTTCTTGAGATGATCCTGAATGCGTTCGTATTTCGCACGGGACGAATTTGATTCGCGACCATCGGGCAGGGAAGTTGACTCGAGTAATTCGCTGGCTGATAACAACTTGAATAGATCCCGAAAAGGAGAATGAGGTGAATAGGTACGTACAATATGGTACAACTGAATTTATGTCTGTCAAATAAAATCTTATGATATATAGACTTTAAAATAAGTGGTTTAAAAGCAGAGACGTAAATGAACGCCCGCCAGCTTTCTGAAACAAGGTCCATTCAGAGACGGGCAGGTAGGTACTATAGCCATACATCGTGGTCCTGTTTTTCAGGCGGTTCACAGGGAAGTGTGAGAAAGTCGTTGTTTCTGCAGGGAAAAGTGGAGGCTTCTGCCTATGATAGAGACAGGCTTGGTCTGTCACTGCAGTTGGTTGATATCGCTTGCGTTAAAACCATGCCCACTGCTGTTCAGTGCAGAGTCTGCGGAGTCTCTGGGAGAAAATTATTCGATCCCGATATTCATAGCGAAATCCTGCTTGCATCCCGTGAATAAACTGTTTCTACTATTTAAGTAGTGTATATTGCGAAAATTCCTGCCTTGTCTGAATCTCTGGTAAAACTCCCGTTTCTCCTTGGGTTTAGAGCAAAACTGACCCCCAGCAATTTGAATCATGCCTGACGATCTTGTCTTTATGATGGGGAATTTCGAAGCCCGAATTCCCCAGGACCGTGTTTATAGTAAATCACACCTGTGGTTTCAGCAGACCGCTGACCACTGGCGCGTGGGCTTTACTGCCTACTCGGTGCGGCTGCTGCAAGACGTCTATTTTCTGGACTGGTTTATCGATCCGTTCACGAATGTGCAGGAAAAACAGAAAATAGGTGAGATCGAAAGCTCGAAAGCACTGTCCGATCTCTATGTTCCCGCCAGTGGCAGGATTCTGGAATTTAATGGGGAATTATTAAACGATCCCTCTGCCATCAATCAGGCTGATAACTACGATAAAGGCTGGCTGTTTGAAATGGAGTCTGATGCACAATGGTTGACGCCAACGGAATATCTGCAAGTATTAGATGACGGCTGGGAACAGACCCAGCGGATTATTAAGGGACAACTCAACTAGAACTCATCACATTTAACCATAGCGTCTCTCAAACTATTATACTCGGTTCAAATGACCCTGGAGACGCTACAGTAAAACTGGACACAGTCTAGAGCGGTTCAGCATACAGTTGCTGCAGTTTCATGTTGAAAAAGGTTTACGGAATGGCTGAGAAAAAATTGACAGTGGTGATCTCGCAGGCTCAGGGAAAAAATCCCGCCAAACGTGAGCTGGAAGAATCCCTGGCAGCGGCGCTCCTGATGGAACCTGATATTGAAGTTTCTCTGGTTCCCCATCTCTACGATCTTTCCGCCGACCATACCGGAACACTGTTTCTGCAGGCACTGCGCGGCAATCTGGTGGTTCTCTCCTGGCTCTATCCCCGCGCCAATCACTGGATCCTGGATCGCCTGGGAGTCCGTGGTCAGGAAGGGGTCGTCCTGCTCAAAGAAGAAGTGGATGAAGACGAAGAGGAAGCACAGAAGGAAAAGGCACCCCCTTTCGAAAATCCCGAACGACTCAAAACGATTCCTGACCGCAAAATTTACTCGATCGATTTGCGCGTCAGCTCCAGCACTGAAGATTACCTCACGGAAATCAGACGTATTGCCAGTGATGCACAGGTTCAAACGTTTCAGCTGATGGACATGATCCAGCAGAGCCCGCGTCCCGCTCAGATTGAGAAATATCTCAAACCGCTGGATATCCTGCAGGGGCAGAAAAACAACACCATCGCGAAAGAAGAAGCACCACAACTGGAGCCCACCAAACGTCGCTGGTACCCGGTCATCGACTATGGCCTGTGCACCAATTGCATGGAGTGCATCGACTTCTGCCTGTTTGGCGTGTATGGCGTGGATCAGGGCGGTCAGATTCTGGTAGAAGAACAGGACAGTTGCAAGAAAGGCTGTCCTGCCTGCAGTCGCGTCTGTCCTGAAAACGCCATTATCTTTCCGGGACACAAAACCCCGGGGATTGCCGGCGCGGATGGTGAAGTCGCCGGCCTTAAAATTGATCTTTCCAAGCTTTTTGGGGCCCCCGACGCACTCGAGATGGCTGCCAGAGAAAGAGATGTGGAACTTGTCGCCGAGGGTCGCGATGCCGTCGGTATGTCAGTCGGCATCCCCCAACGCACTAAGATATCACAAGAGACCAGCGATGAACTGGACGAGTTGATCGACAGTCTTGATGCCCTCGACTTATAAGCGCCAAAAATAATAATCCAGACCCCGTATCCCAGAGACCTGTATGAGTGAGACCATCTCCTGCCAGCGAATTCAGGCAGCGTACCAGCGATCACGTGCGGAATTACTGTCGTTACGTAACAGCACGGGGCACTGGACGGGAGAACTTTCCACTTCCGCGCTCTCTACAGCGACTGCCATCATGGCTCTGGAAATGATCCGTCGAAAGCGACTTCCCGCGGACCTGTCCCTCAACACTTACATCGATAACGGTATCCGCTGGCTGGCGGAACATCAAAATTCCGACGGCGGCTGGGGCGATACCGTCAAAAGCTTCAGTAATATCTCAACCACGATGCTGTGTCATGCTGTCTTTCATGCGACCAAAAGTACGGAACAGTACGTTTCGCATGTTGTCAACGCCCGACAGTACATCGACCGGGTCGGAGGAGTAGAAGCGGTTGTCGCCCGTTACGGAAAAGACAAAACCTTCTCGGTTCCCATTCTGACCCATTGCGCTCTTGCCGGCCTCGTTAAGTGGAAGACGATTCCTGCACTCCCCTTCGAGCTCGCCTGTCTGCCGGCCCGATTCTATAAAACGGTGCGACTTCCGGTTGTCAGTTATGCGTTGCCCGCGCTGATTGCCATAGGGCAGGTCAGGCATCATTTCTGCAAACCGCGCAACCCGATCACCAGACTCATCCGTAAGCTGGCAGTCAAGCGCAGCCTGAAAAAACTGATTTCGATCCAGCCTTCGAACGGTGGTTTTCTGGAGGCGGCACCGCTTACCAGTTTTGTGACCATGAGTCTGGCCGGCATGGGCTTGACCGACCATCCCGTTGTGCAGAAAGGATTACAGTTTCTGCTCGACTCGGTCAGACCCGATGGCAGCTGGCCCATTGATACCAACCTCGCTACCTGGACCACCACGCTCTCTGTAAATGCCCTCGAAGGCACACTGGCGGAGTTTGAGAAAACACCGATCCGCGAATGGCTGCTCCAACAGCAATACAAAGAACTGCATCCTTACACTTCGGCAGAGCCGGGAGGCTGGGCCTGGACCGATCTGCCCGGCGGTGTACCCGATGCCGACGACACCCCCGGCGCCATCCTGGCTTTATTAAACCTTCAACCGGATGAACCCGATACGCAGCAGCCAGCTGATTTACAGGTGGCACTTCGCAATGGTGTCAAATGGCTGCTCGATCTGCAGAACAGCAACGGGGGCTGGCCAACGTTCTGTCGAGGCTGGGGTGCGCTCCCCTTTGATCAAAGTGCCGCTGATATCTCGGCGCATGTGATTCGCGCATTGCAGGCCTGGTTACAGACGGAACCTGAGTCAGCAGAGGCCGAATTACGTCTTCGAGCGGAACGTGCTGTCAGAAAATGCTTTAAGTATCTGGCGACGGTCCAGCGTCCCGATGGGTCCTGGCTCCCGCTCTGGTTCGGAAATCAGCATGTCGAAAATGATGAAAATCCGGTTTACGGTACCGCGCGGGTCCTGGCTGCCTACGCCCAGGGAGAACAATGTGGTTCAATTCAGGCAGAACAGGGCATCCTGTTTTTGAAATCCGTCCAGAATCTCGATGGAGGCTGGGGGGGCGCAACCAGTGCTCCGTCCAGCGTAGAAGAGACGGCACTTGCCGTGGATACGTTACTGGCACTGGGGTTGGAACCTGCGGACCCCGTGGTCGCTCAGGGGCTTAACTGGCTGTCAGGACGGGTTGAGAACGGTACCTATACAGAAACAACGCCGATCGGCTTTTACTTTGCGAAGTTATGGTATTTCGAACAACTTTATCCAATTATCTTTACTGTTTCAGCCCTGCATCGTGCAGAGACCGTTTTGAAAAAATCTGCGGATGACAATTTAAGATTGTCGCTTGAGGAGGAGGATTACCCTATAATGAGCGTTAAGGAAAAATAGATCCCCCCCGTTTCCAAACCAATTTGAATTCAATCCTTCAACGATCGCTCGATTGAGTTATTAACCATAGAGGAGTGTTCCGTGTCCATTGCACCTTTAGACCAGGAAAGTTCTGAAGATAAAATTGTACCCGGCTCAAGCAAAGCTGAAGTACGCTCTTCCGATAACAAAAAACCGGTCAAAAGAAAACGCCAGAGTACCAGTCATCTGAAAGCGGTACCGGAAACCTCTGCGCTGCGCGAAGAAATGAAGGCCGAAGCGGAAAAGTTCGTCGAGAAGCTCGACTGTTCCAATCCCTTCAACAAAACGACGCTGGAAGCCTGGTCGCGTGAATTGCTGGAGCATATGAATCAGCCCGAAAAGTTTCTGGGCTTCATGATGGTCCTGATCGGGAACTTTTTCTGGAAACGGCAGTTCCTGGCAATTCCCTTCGAACGCCGCCTCCTGCTGTTGCCTCACTGCCTGAAGCACGCCGAAGGCTGTCCTGCAGAATACGATGAGTTTGGTCTCGATTGTGAAAAGTGCGGCGCGTGTTCGATCGCCGACTACAAAGTCAGAGCCGAACAGTTGGGATACAAAGTACTCGTTGCCGAGGGCTCACCCGTTGTCCTCAAAATCATCGTCGGCGGTTACGTGGACGGCATCCTGGGAGTCGCCTGTCTGAACGTCCTGGAAAAATCGATTGATAAAGTGCTCATCGCCGGCGTTCCGTCCTATGCGGTTCCCCTGCATTCCGGCGACTGTAAAAATACGAAAATGGATGAACCCTGGATCTGGGAAGTCCTGGAAGAATACCGTCCTCTGGAACAGCCGCTGACACGCAGCTATCTGCCCACCATGCGGGCCGCCAATGCACTGTTTGAAGATAACTTCGATCAGATTCTACCTCCGCTGCGTACAAAAACCGAAGCCGCCGCCCGGACTCCACTGGGTAAGACAGAAGCCATTTCCTACGACTGGCTCAAGCATGGCGGAAAACGGTTCCGTCCCTTTATCACTCTGGCCGCTTACGATGCACTCATCAAAGCACAACAGGCGGATGACACAGCAGAGACCACCTATCCCCTGGGCGTGCAGAAAGCCGCCATGGCCATTGAAGTCTTCCATAAGGCTTCACTGATTCACGATGACATCGAAGACGATGACCAGTACCGATACGGTCGTGAAACCCTGCATCGTCAGCATGGCACCGGCATGGCCATTAATATCGGCGACTACCTGATCGGTGTCGGGTATCGCCTGCTCAACGAAGCCCGGGCCGATATCGGCGCTGAAGCTGCTTCCGACCTGATCGAAAAAATGTCCGCTGCCCATATCCGACTCTGCGAAGGGCAGGGGGCCGAGATGGCCTGGCAGGAAAGCGAAACCTTCGAACTGGCACCGCTTGATGCATTACAGATCTATGCACTCAAAACATCACCGGCTTTCGAAGCGGCTCTCTACGCCGGCATTCGCATGACCGGTTCGGTGGGCGAGTACGAAGAACTGATCTCTTCCTTCTCAAGGCATATCGGCGTTGGGTTCCAGATCCTGAATGACCTCAAAGACTGGCAGGGAGACGACAATAACAAGCTGATCTCCGGACAGGATGCCCTGGCGATGCGACCGACGCTGCTGTTGGCACTGGCACTCCAGACCGCCGACGATCAGCAGAAGGCCGACCTGAAAGACATTCTGCAGGGACATCCCAGCGATGGGGCTCGCATCGGTCGTCTGCGTCAAATCTATCAGGACTGCGATGTCTTTAACAAAGCCGAAGCCCTGGTCGATAAATCACGGGCCCGGGCCGAGGAACTGGCGGAAAACGTCGAGAACGAAGACTTCAAACAACTGCTGATGTTCTTCTGCGATACCGTGCTGGCCGAAGAAACTCCCGAAGCCAAACCGGAACCCCAGGTGTTGATGCCGACTGCCTGATCGATGAAAGGTACTCTCGCTGTTTCGCAATCAGCGGGTGGGCCCGAATAAAATTCGGGCCGAGCGCAGCGAGCAGGAGGTCGCAGGGAAAACGGACAATTTATTTTGCATCTCACATTTCACGTACAGAATGGCACTAGTCACCGGTAAGTGTGAAAGCATCGATTTCATCTACCGGTTTCCAACGCTTACCCACTCACAGGAAAGCAGTTCTCATGCTACAGGATTTGCTCATCAAACTGTGGTTTGTTCTGCTGATTCTTGGTGTCTCACTAGGACCGACGACTCCCCTCCTGGCGGAAGAAGGCAAGGCTGCAAAGGAAGCCGACCGCTTTCCATTTCCGGTCAAAGTCGATTCTGAAGCAGGGCAAACAGACGGCTTACCGAATCGGGTGCAGAATCCCTCTTCAGGAATGTGGTATGCGCTGGTTCCTGTCGGCACTTACACCATCGGCTCAGATCAGATTTGGGATTCGAAAAAAATCCAGATACAACTGAGCCCCTATTATATTTCTGAAACGTGCGTGACCCGGGCTCAACTGGGGCAGGGATTGCTGAAAAACCTGTTACAGAAAGAATGGTTTGGCGAAGAAATGCGCACACTGATTCGCCAGCTTCCTGAGGAACAGCAAGCCGACTTTCGGTTGTTGGATTTTATGATTAGTTTCTATACTGAACGAGATGAATGGGGCGATCTTTTGGATCTGAATCCAGAGTTAGCAAGTGCCTTCAAAGATGCCTATGACAAGTTCTTTACTGAGCCTGAAGACAGCGCAAAGTATGAAGAAGGGGAAGAACGCACCCTGGAAGAAGACATCAAGAGTATCAGGCTCACATCCCGACAGAGACAGACATTAACAAAGGTCAAAGAGGTACTCACTGCGAAACTGAAGCATCTGCCGCAAGGTCAAGCTCCCTATGTCCGTGCTTCGTACAGAAATGCAGTCTCTTATGCTGAGTGGCAAGGAGTCAATCTACCGACTGAGGCACAGTGGGAAGTGGCAGCAAGATTGTCAAGTGCTGGCAAACTCAATGTGGATAGCATGGTGGGAAACAGTCGAGAATACTGCTCAGATTCTTATGCATACGATTATTTCCAGAGAAAGAAGCACTTTAAGGATCCAACTGGCCCTCGTCGTGGAAAATTAAGTGACGAGCAACTTGAAAGAGAAACTCAAGTTTCCAGTCTCAAGGTGATCACTCAAATTGTTGCTTTAAATGCCGTTGTGATACGTGGAGAAAGTATATCGAAACGCGAGTATTCTCTCGCTCACTCGAATTCAAATAAGTCTCGGCGGATCCGGCTTGTCATTAATCCAAATTAAGTCTATTGATCAACAGGGAGCGAGTTTCTGATGTCACACAATCTCTCCGGAATTATCTTTAGGTTTTTTGGTTTCGTTATGTGCTTGGGGCTCTTCTATGTGATGTTGACTAATGCGAATGATCTGCTTGCCGAAGAACTCACACCGAAACTCGAACCCCACCCCGACGCGGTCGCCAATACCCATGCCCCAGGCGAAGTCGATAAGCCGGAACTCGTCCCCTTCATTGTGCCCGATCCTGCAAAACTGAAAGGCATCGTCGTTGATGAAACCCAGGCAAAGCTGATTGGCGTCTGGCAGTATTCGACGCACACGCCCCCCTACGTCGGTCTCGGCTACCTGCACGATCAGAAAAAAGGGAAGGGGGAGAAAGCCGTTATCTTCACACCCGATCTCCCGCAGCCCGGCCGCTACGAAGTCCGACTCTCGCACTGTTACAATATCCGCAGGTCGACCAACACCCCGGTCACGATTCACCACGCCGAGGGTGAAAAAATAATCCGCATTAACCAGCAGCAGATCCCCGCACACCACAAGCTGTTCCGCAGTCTGGGCACCTTTCGCTTCGACAAAGGGAAAGCGGGCTGGGTGAAAATTTCCACCGACGGCACCGACGGGAAATACGTGATTGCCGACGCCGTGCAGTTTCTGTTCGTCGGCGAATGAACGTTTCGTGTGGTCTCCTGTTGTCTGCGACAACCCCGGATTACATCCGGGGGCACCCTTTCTTTCACATGAGCCGTACAGAGTTGGTCGCAGTTTCTGCAGGTCGGGAGACAACCGGCGCTAACGCTCTGCGGCTAATAGAGAATGCTCTTCGGTTTATTGCACTGCCACCACCCACTTTTACTTTCGTGCTTTTCGTGGTAGTAAAAAAGAGCCAGATACAGCAAATTCACAGGCGAGTCTAGTGAAACAGAAAGACGGGCTTTTGTTGTAAATATGACAAAATGAAATAATTCCTCGATCAAAATCCTGTCTTGTACTATAACATGATGATCCGCGCGGATCCCACCTGCTCTTCTCATTGCGTTCTCTGCTTTATCAAAACTGATGTCACGGACGACTGATGTTCTTGTTACGCTTCATTTTCATCTTCTCGATCATCGGATATGGCCTTGGTATCCAGCAGAGTTTGCTTGCGCAGACTGAAACGCCGGGCCATGTTTTCCTTTCAGAACCGTCGGAAACCGTACTGGCGGGATTTCTGCCCCTTGATCGCAGCTTGCGGGTGGAAGATGGCCTTCCTCTGGATGAGGTCCTACCACCGGCGGAAGAACCATTTGAGGCAGAGAGCGATGAACCATCGATTACAGAACGACCACTTGATTTGAAATCTCTCATGAGACCGCGGTTTGACAGCTCAGCCGAATGGGAACCAGAGGTGGGCGGAGTGGGAATCAGTTCTTATGACTTGTCGATGAAGATACCCGTCTATCCGATTTTCGGGCCTCCGCCTCCGTTTCTCAATTTCGGTTATTCATTCACACAGATCGATGCCCCCGCTGCGCTGGATTTACCCCAGAGCCTGAATGAATTTTCGTTTGGGATGTCATGGATGCGCCCGATCAACGAAAAATGGATGGCCCGATATATGCTGAATGGTGCATTCGCGTCGGATATGGACAATACCAGCAGTACCGCCTGGCAGATCCGAGGCGGTATGTTTGCCATGTATCGTCCCAATGAGACCTGGAATTTTGCGTTTGGGGCGCTTGCCACCGGTCAAAGTGATCTTCCGGTTCTGCCGGTCCTGGGAGCTATCTGGCAGCCGCGTCCTTCGCTCAAAGTCGATTTAATGCTGCCTAGTCCAAGAATCTCTCTGCTCTTATCCGAGTCTGAGTCGCGTCAGCACTGGGCCTATGTTGGCGGCGGATTTTCAGGAGGCACATGGGCCTATCGGCGCGCCAACGGATTGGGAGAACGACTCAACTATCGCGAGTTTCGCTTTGTATTGGGTTGGGAAGCCACGCCCCCTAAAAAGCCGGGATCTTTTGGCTCCAGTGGCACGAGGGTCAACGCAGAGATCGGCTATGTATTCGGCCGAAAGTTTGAATTTGACAACAACGTGCCTGACATCAAGGTTGGTAACACACTCCTGCTTCGTTCCGGAATCAGCTTCTAGACTGTGTCCCGTTTTAGAGTAGCGTCTCTAAGGCTATTTGGAACAAAAATCATAGATTGAGAGTCGCTCTAATTAAATGTGAAACGCTCCATGCGGATCGATAAAGATGGGGCTCACTTCTCCTGGTCTACTTGACGGTTCAATCCACCTGAGGTGGCAGGTTCCCGTATTCCCAGGGATTATTACTGAAGGCGGGAGCCGCAGGGCGCTCAGGTAGTTTGTCGGGCGTCAGCTCTTTTGACAGTTCCACAGCAGCCTCGACCATCTGCGGGCCGGCAGTGATTTCCAGGTTACTGTAACTGGAGAGCCGGGTTTCGTATCCGCCGCCGTTTTTGTCGAAGGCTTCTTTGGTAGGCACATATCCGACACAACCGTTTGCCAGTGAAACCGGGAACGTGATCGGGAAGGGGCTGCCCTCCTTGATGTCCAGGCCGAGCTGACAGAAGAATTCGGCAGGGTCGGTTAACAGCACGACGGGTCCCAGCTGGACTGCTTGTACCTCGACGTCAGCAACAGGCTCTTTTTGCAGACGGGCATCCAGCAACACGGTCTCTTTCGCGAAGATCCAGTTGGTGGCTCCCGCTTTGCCTGGTCCTGCTTTTACCTGTTCCAGCGCTTCTTCCAGATGTTCCCTGCTCGGCTTGCGACGGGGAATCTTTAACATTTTCGTTTTACTGGCAATGGTTTCGAAATTCCCGCGCGGCATCGAGACCAGAACCTTAACTGCTTCCGCTCCTACGCGACCGCCGACAAAACGCGATGATTCTTCACTGGGGCGACGTTGAAATTTCGAGAGGTTATCGACCTGTGTTACATCTCCCGATGCCCCTGCCAGGAAAACCACGACCGTATCTTTTCCAAAGAAACCACGAATCACCTGTTCGACATAATAAATGTAATTCGCTGAGATACCACCCGGGTTGGTCGTGGCATGACATACGAAATTCACAATGCAGCCTTTGAGTTGTCCCTGCTCATCCCAGACGCCGATCACACCGACTTCGGGATCAACGGGGCCGGCCGGTTTGACGATATCCGGATTCCCAGGCCGGGGATGCGTATAGGTCAGACCGTTCCGCATGAAGAATCGGCGGTTGAAGGCCACCTGTTCTTCGATGCCCACGCCCGCTCCACATTCGGACGCGTTTCGTTTCTGATACGCTTCGCAGATTGCCTCCACACTCTGATCAACGACCGTTTCCAGATATGCAGTATCAGCCGTCGATGATTTCTCATATGCCAGTTCCTGTACGAATTTTGAAGCGTGATCGTATTCGCCGGGCAGGATCATGCCCATCGGCCCTGAAGAGTGCGAATGCGTCGCATGCAGCAGGATCGAGTTTGCTGGAATCTTGCATTTGGCTTCGACCCGCTGGCGGATTTCATCCACGGTGACCCGCCGAATAAATAATGCGTCCAGGCTCACGACCGCAACGACATTCTTCCCGTTGTCGAATACTGCCACTCGCACCTTGCAGGGATCGTGAAACGAACGATGAAACGATTTCCCGTAACCGCCCGGCTGTTCCATCCCGATCTCGGGCGTGATATCGCGTTCGGCGAAACCGACTTTGACTTGAGGCGTCTCTGCCGCCTGGAGGTTTGTTGTAGTAAGAACCAGGACACAAAGTGTGACAGCATGGCAAAGCAGGAAGCGCATCTTCATGGGAAAACTCGATCTTGATCAGGTGGGAAAACAGGAGGAACGTTTTCCTCATTGTAAACAGAATCAAAATCGGGTTGCTACTGAAGAAAGTTAAGAAATTCGAGCTGGGTTGAAATTTCTCTGAGGAAATGAAGTGATAGAGCGATCACCGTTGGACGAGCCAACGGTGCCACCCCATGTCTTCACTTCATTTTCTAACGTGAGCGTAGAACCTACGCCAGTTCGTAAGGCTTGCGGTATTCCTTCGAGAGCCATTTCGCGGCGTCTGCATCGCCTACGATGGTTTCCTGTTGCGGATCCCACTGGATCTTTTTACCGGTCCGCACGGCGATGTTACCGAGGTGGCAAACCGTGGCGGAACGATGTCCGATGCTGATGTCGGCGGCTGGTTTCTGGCGGGTCTTGATACACTCAATGAAATTGTCGACGTGCGCGATGTTCGCATCCCGGTTGACAATCTTTGGTACGTCGACTTCTTTCAACAGCTCAGGTGGATTCGCGATGATGCCGCCGCGATAGACAAACAGGCTCCCCTTGTCGCCGACGAACTCGGTTCCCTGTTTTTTACTGGGAGTGCCGGGTACCTGTCGGCAATTGAGAACAACGCCGTTGTCATACGTGTATTTGATGTTGGTGGAGTCGGGTGTTTCGTACCAGCCATCGGGATTAAAGGTCGCCGAGCCTTCCGCACTGACGGGGCCACTTTCGTCCATGCCGAGTCCCCATTGGGCGATGTCCAAATGGTGGGCACCAAAGTTGGTCTGCTGACCGCCACTGTAATCCCAGAAGAAACGGAACAGGTAGTGCACCCGGTTTTTGTTGTAGGGACGCTCTGGTGCCGGTCCCAGCCAGCGGTCAAAATCAAAGCCCTGCGGAGGGGCACTGTCGGGAACTGGTTTGCCGGCGCGTGCGATCCAGTTGGGGCCGGGCAGTGTCACGTTCACGGTATGGATCTTGCCGAGCAGACCGGACTGCACCAGTTGCGTTGCCAGGATGAATTCCTTTCCACTACGCTGCATGGTGCCTGTCTGGACGACCCGCTTGTGTTTCCGTGCCTCATCAATCATGAGGGGGCCTTCATCCACGACGAGTGTCAGTGGTTTTTCACAATAGACATCTTTGCCGGCACGGCAGGCTTCGACGGTCATCTTGGCGTGCCACTGATCGGGAACAGTGACAACGACGGCATCGAGGTCTTTGGAATCGAGCAGTCTGCGATAGTCGTCGGTCAACATTGCCGACTTGTTGGCATTTTTCTTCAGGAAGGTGTCTGCTTCTGCGAGGTAGTTCTGATCGAGATCACAAAGTGCTTCAATATTATTCAGGAAATACTTCATGTTATTCCGCGGACCACCCTGGTTGCCAACGCCAATCATACCGACCCGCACGCGTTCGCTGGGAGGGACTGCAGCAAAAGTGGAGCGATAGCTTTTGGCACTCAGCCCCATGAACAGCCCGCCATAGACAGATTTTTTCAGAAAGTTGCGGCGTGACAGATTGGACATAAACAGACTCCTCGAGCGACGAAATAAATAATATGGATGACTGGTGAAGTTCCCGTAGAAATCTCGCCTGATAGTACTTTCACGGGGCACTTATCATAGCAGCACCCGGACCTGAGTCAAACAGATTCAGATCGGACAGAACAACCGATTTTGATGCGACGAGGGGGGCGCGGCTAGTGAACTCGGGATTCTATTTTCGGGATTACTTTTTATAAAGGTTGTTCACGATTTGATTATCCTTGCCGCCGATGATCTGGACGGCTTGAGCGTCCTCACTGTCCGACAAATCGGTGCGAATCAGGCAATCGGAAACGCGGCTGTCGGACACGTTTTTCAACAAGAGTCCAATCGTGGAATAATCGAGAATCGTACAAGCGGTGATATTCATCCGCCGGGAATCACGAATTTCCAGCGCCGGTGTTTCATCACCCGTGCCATTAATCAGGTTACCGTTTAAAGAGATACCATCGCAGTCGGTCAACAGCATACCTACCTGGGCCGTCGCCCCATCGGCATAATGATAGCGGGGGCTGCGATCGAGTACATTATTCGCGATCAGAATATTATGGCAATCATGGATGCGGATGTTGTGGGTGTAACCTTTCCACATCGTATTTCCAGTGACTGTGACACCACGGGCGCTGGTGATTTCAATATTGGTCTGCACGTCGGAGAGCACGTTATCGGCGATCGTAATGTTACCATCACGGTGTTCGGTGGAATGCGGCCGGATATATGCGTTCTCATTAATGCGAATATTGGCAGAGCCCGGGGCGAAGTGATCGTGTTGAATCGTGCAACCCACGATGGCAATCTCGCCCACCATCGCACCTTCGGAATCGATCAGCACATTCGCCGTCGGTTTGGAATCTTTGTCTCCCATGTTCCCCTCGATATCACAGGTGCCAATCTGAAGATTGCGAATATCTCCCTTATTAACAACCACTCCGCCACCCGCGTTATAGGAGATGTGGCATCCCACGACATTCGACTGATGAATATTGACGTGATCATAATAGACGCCGACACCCCGGTTTTCATAAATATGACAGTTGGAAACAATCACATTCCGGTTGCGCTTTACAAAATGAATCGCATGCAGAGTACGACGGATAGTCAGTCGCGTGAGCGTGATCTGCATTGTGCCCGTCGCTTCGATTCCGCAGGCCTCCGGATGATCGCCGACAATCTCCAGGCCATCCACCATCGGGGAACGCTGATTGAGCCAGACGTTTTCCTTGACGGTGTGGGGGCTGGCAGTCCCCTCATGTGTGCCGATGAAACGAAATGCGGGGCCCGCGCCAGCCATAATGATCGTGGCGGTGCCATCCGAACTGAGTGAAGTTGGTCCCAGTTGATCCAGATCAATGTTAATCGTTTTAGTGATCCGGTAGATTCCTTTGGGAAACGTGATCTGTCCGATCTTGGAATTGATGGCCCGCTGGAGTGCGGCTGAGTCATCGGTTTTGCCATCTCCGGTTGCGCCAAACGATTTGACTGTCGTTATTTTGGATGGTTCGACAGACACAGGGCTCGTTTGTGATTTACTGTTCTCAGCAAAGTAAATCAGATAACCCAGAACAAGCAGGGTTGAAATACAAATCAGAATTCCACGCATGTGTCATCGCCTTGTTGCAGAGCAGGGGGGACTGAGAAGTTATTGTTGTTTTGATATTCTAAGCAAGTGAACCGTTGAATCACAAATGGTTCGTTATTATTCGTGGAAAGAATTCAAAAGAGAAAGAGCGGGTTTGCAGGTTTCAGCGGGAACGAGGCAACAGCGACTTTATTTCCTTTCGGTTCTGGATTATGTTGTGCAGAGATGTCCTTCCTTTTTCTGGTAGAAATGTAGCGTGATGATTGATCGACCTGATGACTCTGAAATTTCGCCCGGCGACCGTGACCTGTTGCAGTTGCATACGCGCTGGATGCGTTATGCCTACGATGAAGCCCGCGCTGCTTTTGAAGAAGATGAAGTCCCCGTCGGTGCCGTCATTGTGTACCAGGATCGGATCATCGCTGCCGCACATAATCAGCGCGAAATGTTGAGTGATCCCACGGCGCATGCGGAAATGATTGCCATTACGCAGGCTGCCGAATCACTGGGAAGCTGGCGTCTGTCAGACTGTGTGCTGTACGTGACCCTGGAACCCTGTCCCATGTGTGCAGGGGCGATTGTTCAGTCACGCCTGCCGCTGGTGATTTATGGAACCCGCGATGAAAAAGCAGGCGCCTGCCACTCCCTGTTTCAGATTACCAGCGATGCACGATTGAATCATCAGAGCACGGTGATCAGTGGTGTGATGCAGGAAGAGTGCCGCGGCATACTTCAGGAATTCTTTCGCCGTAAACGCGCAGAAGGAAAAAAATGAGCGTCTGGTTCGTGATGGTTTCATGAAGTTCATCACAAATTGAAAACAAGTTTTCTGCGACAGAATGATACACAGATAATCAAACAGGATTGAGTCTCACTCGTCCTCTGAAAGTAAAATAAAAGCGTAACTCATTTGTCAGATACGATGAAATGGATTTTGTCAAGTGAGATTCAGAGAAAAGAAACCTCATTAAAAATCGTTTCATTTTTTGATAACTTTCAGCTTGTCCTTCTGATTCGAGTTCGTCAGAATGTCCTTCACAATAACTATTCACAATTCACAGATTCAATTCTGAAATATCTTTGAGGCGAGCGAATGCATATTATCTCTCGTGGTGCGAATGAGAGTATCCTCATTGGGGAACATACCGTTGTTAAAGTACTTGAAGTATGTGAGGATCGCGTCAAACTGTCCATTGAGACACCGGGAGCGGAACCTGCCTATTGGGAGGAAACGGTGTACCTCGATCACTCTGAAGAATTAGAGTCCCTGGAAATCGGTGGCTAAGCCACTCTCTTCAAGAGACTTTCTGACCAGAGCTTTCTCTGGAGCGTTTATCCTGAATATCAGGTTCGCATTCTTTCTCTTAAGAAGCTGTGCTTTCCAGCCGCGCAGCCTTGGCGTTTGAGCCGAAATTTCTCACAATAGGCATGGCAGAATTTGAATCTGTCCACGCTGGTTGTGAAGTCAGCTGCCAGCAGGTGGAAACGTCAGTCCATTTATCTAGCAATCACTGTGAGGCTAATTGTGCCCGCCATATCGGAACAGGATGGGGAGTCGCTGGGGCTGGAGTCTCAGCAACTGCCACGTCACATCGCGATTATTATGGATGGCAATGGCCGCTGGGCTTCTCGTCGGGGATTTCCCCGCATTGAGGGACATCGCCAGGGCGTAAACAGTGTGCGCACCGTTGTGGAAGAATCCACGCGCCTGGAAATCGAACAACTCACGCTGTATTGCCTCAGCAGCGAGAACTGGAAACGTCCCGCGCTCGAACTGAATCTGCTGATGCAGCTCTTGAAAAAGTTCGTCATCGGTGAACGTGAAGAGATTATGCGGCAGAATATCCGCTTCACGACCATCGGGCGTCGTGATGATCTTCCCCGCGATGTGTTGATCGAAGTCGATAAAACGATTCGAGAGAGCCAGGATAATACCGGGATGCAGCTTTGTCTGGCGTTGAACTATGGCAGCCGTTCCGAAATTGTAGACGCCGTCAAATCAATCGTGGCCGATGTCGAACAGGGAAACCTGAAACCGGAAGCGATCAATGAAGAAGTGATCTCCGCACACCTTTATACCTCTGGCATGCCCGACCCTGATCTCGTGATTCGTACTGCGGGCGAAATGCGTGTCAGCAACTTTCTGTTGTGGCAGATCAGTTATGCCGAGTTATGGGTGACCGAAACTTACTGGCCTGACTTCAAAGTCGCCGATTACTGGCAGGCACTGCGTGACTTTGCCGCCCGTGACCGCCGCTTCGGTGGTTTGAAAGGATAAACGCAGCATGCTGGGCTGGCGGTTACTCGTTTCAGTGATCCTGATTCCTCTCCTGTTCGGTCTGTTTTATCTGGATCAGCGCGCGGGAACTACTGCTCCGTATCTGTATGGTTTGTGTTGCCTGATTATTTTTCGCGGCTGCTGGGAACTGACTCAACTGCTGACCGTACGAAATCTGAAACCCGGATACGCAATCGTCAGTCTGCTTTCATTATTGATTTGCTCGCTGGCCTGGTTGCCTTATTTCAGTGATTCCGATGCGGGCAGCGCACAAGAGAGCTCGCTGGCGCTGATGTCAGTTGGCTTTTCGATTTCAATTCTGCTCATCTTCCTGAAAGGTGCAATCCGATTTCAGGAGCCGGGACAGAGTATGGAAAACATCGGTGCAGAGATTCTCTCTGTATCCTACCTGGGATTTCTACTGGCGATACTGGCCGAACTGCGCTGGGTGGCGGGACCCGAGACCGGTTACCTGGCTTTAGGTTCCCTGATCATTAGCGCAAAAATGGGAGACATTGGCGGCTACACTTTTGGCCGATTATGGGGGAAGAAAAAACTGGTCCCACGACTCAGTCCGGGAAAAACCTGGGTGGGGGGCTTCGGGGCGATCTTTGGCGCGGCACTGGGATCACTGCTCTGGTTTCAATTCACGCCTGCTTTGTTTAATCCGCTCTGGTCTGGCAGCAGCTGGTTGTGGACGATTCTGTTTGGCGCCATCATTGGACTGGTCGGACTCGTAGGTGATCTATGCGAATCGCTCATCAAACGGGACGTCGGAAAAAAAGATTCCGCAGAACTCCTCCCCGGTTTTGGTGGTCTGCTCGATCTATTGGACAGTCCGCTTTATGCCGGTCCTGTTGCGTTTGTACTCTGGAAGCTACTGCCTCTGATTACGGTAGTTGCCGCGACCGGCAACTGATCTGTTCGCAAATTGCACCAGCGCAAAACGGGGAGCTGATCTGCAATCACAGGCAGGTAAGCATCTACGACTCCCTCGGCAGCCAGTGTCTCGACTGTAGAATCAGCGGGTAGATCCTTCGACTTCAGCAGGATCAACTCATCCGCGGGCCAGGTTAACGTCACCCACGCCGCGATGGAATCGCTGGTTATATCCCAGGAAGCAGGCAAGGGGGCGAAGTTCGCTGAGGTCGTTGCTTGCAGGTAATGTTCTGCGCAGAGAACGGGAATCTGATGCTGCTCCCAGGCTTGTTGTGCCGCATTCTGATTTGAAACCAGGCACGCGTCCGGTATTAGCTGGCACAACAGTCGTTCATTCAACTTCATCGCAGCAATCGCCAGCCAATGTGCGGTGGTAGCATCCAGTTGGTGAATTTCATCCCAGTGACGTACCAGATCGGCGGCGCTGCCACCACCACAGATCAGCAGCGGTCTGCGATCCTGTAGCTGTGCCAGAAACTCAGAGAGCCTGTCTTTCAGATCGGGGAGATCCAACAGGCTGCCTCCGAGTTTTAAGACACAAATCTTCATTCAATACAATCCAGCGAAGCAAGGGGCCAGGTACTCGCTTTACGCGCGGTTATCAGTCGATGATTTTGGAAATCTGATATTCCACGATGCCACACGCGCCCGCTGCTTTCAGTTTGGGGACGATCGTACGGACGACTGATTCTTCCATGATTGTGCTGATAGCGACCCAGTCCGGATCGGAGAGGGAAGAAACGGTCGGCTTCTGCAAGGCCGGCAGCAGGTTGAGCACTTTCTCCAGATCGGTGCGGACCACGTTCATCATTACGCAGACTTTGCCTTCCGCTGCCAGACAGGATTCCAGCATCATCGCGATGTTTTCCAGCTTTTCGCGTTTCCAGGGATCTTCATACGCCTGTTTGTTGGCGATGAACCGGGTTGTGCTCTGCATCAGTTCTTCTACAATCCGCAGGTTATTGGCCCGCAGTGAAGAACCGGTTTCGGTGACTTCGACAATCGCGTCGGCCAGCTTGGGAGGTTTGACTTCGGTCGCGCCCCAGGAAAATTCCACACTGGCTTTCACGCCATGCTTTTCCAGATAGCGTTCCGTCATGCCAACCACCTCGGTGGCAATGCGTTTACCCTCGAGGTCTTTGACCGACTGGATTGGTGAATCTTCCGGCACACAAAGTACCCAGCGGACCGGGCGGCGACTGACTTTGGAGAACTGCAGTTCACAGATTTCCTGCACGTCGGCGTTGGTTTCCAGGATCCAGTCGTAACCGGTAATCCCAGCATCCAGGATTCCCTGATCGACATAACGGGCCATCTCCTGTGCCCGGATCAGCAGGCACTCGATTTCGTCATCATCGATTGTCGGGTAGTACGAACGGGATGAAAATTTGATGACGTAACCGGCTCGTTTGAAGAGTTCAGCCGTCGATTCCTGTAAGCTTCCCGCGGGAATACCGAGTTTTAAGACCTTGTCGGACATGGTTCCTGTGTTTCTGAATTTGATGGTTTAATGCGTAATGTGTATGATATTAACAGTTTAAGTTTATGATCCATCACCAGTCGGGAATGAAATCGCAGGCAGATTCTCACCAGACGGTAAGAGAATTCTCACCCGCAAATTATCCCTTGCGCGTACTCTAACAGCTAAAAAACCGCAGTTCCAGTAGCCCGGAACGAGAATGTTCATAGAAAATCCCAATCAGTGGGCTTCCATCAAGAGTGCAGTTTCTCTAGGATCGTGCAAATACGCATTCAGGATACCCGATTCCAGCCCGATTTTCATTGCTGGAACCCGTGTGCATTCCCTGGAACGCCCCGGTATCCCTACGGAGATTTGAATCCGAACAGCCACAGAGACGTATGAATCGGCCTCTGTTCCGGCTTAAAGATAGATTTCGTTTCCACAGATATTTTTTAATGAGCAAGGAGAAATTCCTCGATGGCCGAGCAAAAAGCCACTAACGTGACCTGGCATGATCACCGTGTAACTAAAGAAGAACGCTGCAAACAAAATGGACACAAAGGCGCTGTCCTGTGGTTTACCGGTCTCAGTGGATCCGGCAAAAGTACGATCGCCAACACCGTCGATCACAAACTCTTCGAAATGGGCAAGCATACGTTTGTTCTCGATGGCGATAACATTCGCATGGGTTTGAACAAGAACCTCGGCTTCTCACCTGAAGACCGTACCGAGAACATCCGCCGCATCGGTGAAGTTTCCAAACTGTATACTGACGCCGGCATTCTCGTGATGACCGCTTTCATTTCCCCTTATCTCGAAGACCGCGATCAGGTTCGGGAAATCATGGGTGAAGGCGAGTTCATCGAAGTTTTGGTGAAAGCCTCTCTGGAAACCTGCGAAGAACGCGATCCAAAAGGACTCTACAAAAAAGCCCGCGCTGGCGAAATCAAAGGGTTCACCGGAATCGATGCTCCTTACGAAGCACCAGAAAAACCAGAACTGGTTCTGGATTCCGACGCCAAAGGCATCGACGAACTCGCTGACGAAGTCGTCGCTTACCTCGAAGCAAACGGATATCTGACCTACGCGTAAGTCGCGTTTGCAGTCAGATGCTTGAAAAACAAAAACCTCAGCCAGCGTATCATGCCGGTTGAGGTTTTTTCTATGCACATGAGACGAGTCCTATTCTTACTCGTCTTTCTTACTTTCAACTTTATAAGGACCCAGAGCCGCGTCTCGCAGGAACCAGTCTTGCGGACGGTTCTTGAGATTGTCCGAATACACGCGAATCGCCCGTTCGTCCCAGTATTGGGGAATGGAAGGATCTTCCGGGATGCGTCCTTGGTCATCGATTTCCTCCATCCAGGTATTCAAAGCAGACGCCAGTCGCTGCTTGACTTTCTGGTAGTCAGGGGAATCGGCCAGGTTGCTGGTCTCCCAGGGATCCTGTTTTAAATCATACAGCTCTTCTTCCGGTCGACTGTCCGCCATCAGTTTGAGAGACGGCCCGGTCAGTGCTCCTCTGCTGTGCAGATCTCTTAAAAGTCCAATTATCGGGTAGGACTTTTCCTTGTAGCGATTGATCTGCAGGAACGGGCGCTCGGGGTACTTGTTTCGCAGGTAGCGATATTGCTTGTCCCGTACCGTGCGAATATGGAACACCGTTTCATCGCCTCGATCCCGTCCGCCAAACAGATACTCGCGGGGGGGCTCTGCCTGTGCGCCCAGAAAGACCTGTCCCTGCATTTTTTCAGGTTTGGAGATGCCGGCGACTGCTAAAGAGGTGGCACTCAGATCGATGGAAGAAATCAGCTGCTCACTTTTTTGACCCCGCTGATACTGTGCAGGTGCAGGCAGGTTCGCGTTGCCTTCGGGCCAGTAAATGATCAGCGGAATATGCAGACCACTGTCGTAAGGCCACTGTTTGCCGCGGGGCATTGCCCGGCCATGATCGCCCAGAAAAACCACAATCGTATTCTTGTCGAGCTTGTCCCGCTTCAGTAAATCCAGAATGAAAGCAACCTTCTTATCGACAGCCATCACCGCATTCAGATACTGTGACCAGACGCCGCGGGTGACGGGGTGATCGGGATAGTAAGAAGGGATCTCAACTTTGGCAGGGTCCGCCTGGTAGCCGATGTGTTCGTGAGACGTATTCCAGGCTCCGCCTCGATGGGTTTCTGAAAAATTGATCTGGGCATAGAATGGCTGATGCTGTTTCAGTTCGTTCCAGTCCTTGAGGTCAAACGGCTGTTTGCCTTTGGGATAGGTGAAATTCCAGTCGGTCTTACCGGTTCCTTTATAGAACTTTGCCAGTTTTTTATCGTCTGTCAGATTTTTAATGTTCGCCGTCGTATAGCCGGCGGGACGGAACCAGTCGGTGATGACCCGCACGCCATCAGGCAGCGGGTTGGTGCCTTCACGGTGCGAACGATGGTTCTGCGCATCAATGGCCATCGCATACATGCCCGTCATGAATGAGGAGCGACTGGTCGAACAGACTGGGGTTACCGTGAATGCGTTCTGAAACAGCATGCCTTTTTCAGCCAGCTGATCCAGTGTCGGCGTTTTGACTTCCGGCGTTCCATAACAGCCCAGCTCGGGCCCCATGTCTTCCGCAATGATCCACAGAATGTTGGGCCGCTGGTCTGCGGCCTGCACATCATGGCTATGACAGAGGTACGAGAGAAGAACAAGACTGAGCGCGAACAGAAATCGATGCATGGATGAAACTCTTCACTACAGGAACCAGGTGAGAAGATTGAAACGATATTGTATGGTTTATCATCAGCGATCAAACAGGGATTGTCAATTATCTGCTGGCTTTAAGTGAACAGCTGCCACGCAAAGCAGCCTGAAACTGATGTTGCCCGCATCGATTGATGCAAGAAGTTCTGCCGACCCCCTGATCATTTTCGACTTGACCCCGCCACGCCAACAGCGATAAGCGTTGTTTTGGGTCGCGCGCGTGCCCAGTTTACAGAGCACTGAAACACGGGCCACTTGTTCGCAGTCATCACTATAAAACAGCCGGTTTTTTCCAGATAAGCAGTTCGCAGAACAGCACCTGTTCCGAATGTATGCCTGCGGGTCGCCGCACTTCGCAGCCTTTCACCCCGGAACCGCCACTGCTCACACCAGCATCGTCCCTGTATCAACGCAGATCGCCACCCGATTCGGTTCATCCCCCCTTGACACTCCCGCGCCTCTATAGAAAATAGTTCACCATGCAACGGTATCACAGTCACCAGACACCCCGGATAGAAAAGCAGATTGAACACTACAACAACGAACATAACTCAACGTCCTCTCATGCCGGTGGCACAGCTCGCTTGCCTGACGCTGCCCGAAAAACCAGTTCCCGCTCCTGATGCAGGGGTAAGCCCGAATATAATTCGGGCCGAGCGCAGCGAGCAGGAGGTCGCAGCTACCACGCACCACCCGGAACCGGGATTCCTATATCCATTCGGCACAGCCTCACAAGCCAGATCGTGGCTCACGGTTCCCTGACGTGATTCACCACAAATTATAAAGATCGGCTCCCACCCCCCGCAGATGAAAATCCTGCACCACTGGAAGTTTAAAAGGTGTCATTACTATTCACCGTAGAACATTCCAGATTAGCCGCAGAGCGTTAGCTCCGGTTGTCTCCCGATCTACAGAAACCGCGGCTAACGCTGTACGACTCATGTGAAAGAAAGGGTGCCCCCGGATGCAATCCGGGGTTGTCGCAGACAACAGGAAACTGTCAGTGAAATCGTACAAGCAGTTTCCAGATCACCAACCTGCCCAGCCATAGGAACGGAACCCACGTGTCCGTCTGACACGGTTCGCACCACAACGAGAACCGATGAACCTCTCGAAATCGATTTTTCTACCACGAAAAGACACGAAACCACACGAAAGTAAAGATGGGTAGTGGCTATAAAAATAAACCATAAAGCGTTCCCCATTAGCCGCAGAGCGTTAGCTCCGGTTGTCTCCCGATCTGCAGTAACCGCGGCTAACGCCGTACGGCTCATGCGAAAGAAAGGGTAGCCCCGGATGCAATCCGGGGTTGTCGCAGACAACAGGAAACTGTCAGTGAAATCGTACAATTCAGAACAACGTATCCCACCTGTTCATCATACAGCGCCCCATGTGTCCGCCTGCCTGGTGAGTATCGCCCTGGTATCACACACAATGGGAACAGCATGAAACATCTCAATCAGATTTTTCTACCACGAAAAACACGAAACCACACGAAAATAAAAGTGGGTGGTGGCTATAAAAATAAACCATAAAGCGTTCCCCATTGGCCGCAGAGCGTCAGCTCCGGTTGTCTCCCGATCTGCAGAAACCGCGGCTAACGCCGTACGGCTCATGTGAAAGAAAGGGTAGCCCCGGATGTAATCCGGGGTTGTCGCAGACAACAGGAAACTGTCAGTGAAATCGTACAATTAAGTTGCACGTCACCAACCTTCTTAACCGCAGGAACAGTCCCCACATATCCGCCCGCCTGGCAAGGTTCGCCCCCGTTTCACACCGTCATGGGAACCGATGGAACCATCGAAGTGGATGTTTCTACCACGAAAAACACGAAATGACACGAAAACAAGACAGTGGGTGAGCCCGGATGCAGTCCGGGCCGAGCACCGCGAGCAGGAGGTCGCGGCTGAAGCGTACCATTACAGGGCCGGTCTTCCGATACCTGCTCGGCACGTTCGGACACATGGGTAACACTCGTGTAAACTGCGATGTGTCTGCATTAGGGGCATAAAAAAACGCCCTGAACCAAAACTGATTCAGGGCGTTTCAAGTTGCCCGACTAGGATTCGAACCTAGACTAAGTGAGTCAGAGTCACTCGTGCTACCGTTACACTATCAGGCAAGACTTTGTGCCCGGCAATATTGACGTTGCCATTTCGTTGATAAGCTCAGTGGATAGCATCACTTGCAGCTTTCTCTGGCCATTATAGGGAATTTTTTCTGTACGCCAAGTCGATCAGGTAGAGAATTTTCTATTCTTTTCGGTCTGTTTCACACTTTCAAGCTGTTTGCGAGTATGACAGTATATAAACAGGACCGGTTCACCGGAAACGGCCTGCCAGCGTTGACTTTTCCCGGGAAGTGAAGTTTTGATGCGAAACTGGAAATTACGTAGTGGTCTCTGTTTGTGGGGCTGCCTGGTTACTTTTATGGTAACAATTCAGGCAGAGGAACTACCCGTCGATCCGAAAAAGGCTCAGGAAACAACCCGGTTACAACTCAAATTGAACCAGCTGATCGAGCAACTCACGGAGCAAATCAGCCAGCAGCCCGCAGAGACAACCCTCTATTCCCGACGCGGTGATGCCCATTTCTTCAACGGAGATTTCAAGGCAGCAGTCGCCGATTACAACAAAATGGTCGAATTGAACCCCGCCATCTCCGCCTCTCACTGGAGACGGGGAATCGCCTGTTACTATGCAAAGCAGTATACGGAAGCCGCGAAACAGTTTGAAAATTATCACTCATTTGACAACGTTGATCGCGAGAATGGCATCTGGCGGTTCTTTTCTCAATACAAGGCCAAAGGTGCCACTGCGGCGCAACAGGGCCTGCTCAAATATGAAAAAGATGACCGGGAACCCTTTCCCGATCTGTATCGGATGTTTCAGGGCCAGACGACGCCCGAAACCGTCTTGAAAAATATAGAGACGGCGGAGATCGATGCGCAAGAACGCAGCAAACGTTATTTTTATGCGTATCTCTATATCGGCTTAAATGAATCGCTGCTCGGTCATCATGATCAGGCTCGGTTGTATCTCAAAAAGTCTGTTGAGAATGACTGGGGCCCGGCTGCCGGTTTTGGCCCCAATTATATGTGGCATACCGGACGGCTCGAGTTACAATTGCTGTCAGAACAAAACCGGAAATAAGTCCAGAAGAGTCAGCTCTGTCTGTTGTCTTAACCAGAGTGATTCAACGCCAGAATTGCAAAGTACTTGAAGGGATCCCGTCGCGATGAAATGGAACCTGTCTACCCGCTGTCTGAATCTTTCTCTGGCGATTTTGATTGTCCTGTTGCTGCATTCCGATGTTTGTCTGGCGCAAGATGTCAAGCCGGAAACTCCGTCTGCCGAGACGCTGGAAAAACGAAAACAAGCATTGGCCCATGCCCAGCAGGGGCAGGCATTGCTCAAGCAGAAAGACTGGAAAAGTGCGATTACCGAATTCGAAAAATCAATAGAATTGCAGCCGGAAAACAGCATGCTGCATTACCTGCTGAGCGTCGCCTTTCTGGAGGATTCCCAGGCCAGCAGGAGTTGGATTGAGATCCGCAAAGCGGTGCTGCTCGATGCCGAAAACAAACGGGCCGCTCAGGACTTCCTCAAATTCTGGAGCTTTTTCGATCGCAAGGGAATTCTGAATGTGGGGACACCCGAAGTGGAAGTGCTCAAACTTCTCGGGAAACCTGACAGCCAGCGCGAGAAAAAGGACGAAACCCAGTTGGTTTATGGTTTCATGTGGCTCAACTTTCGCAATGCCAGCCTGTACGCCGTGATTGATACACGGAAATTATCGGCGAAAGATATGGTCGCAGAGAAGTCAATGAAATTTCACCTGGGAGATCCCTGGCGAGAGGGGTATCGCATGATGAATTCAACGAATGCATTGACCGAATTTGTAATTCCCCCTGAAACGGTCCAGAACTATCAGCAACTGTTCTCCACGCAACGACTGTTCAAACTCGGCGAGCAGTTATCAGCCAGGGATTTCATGAACCGGATGAAGTCCCTGGTTGAAAAGTCTTACCAGTTGGAAGAGTGGAATGTGATAGAGGATGGCGAGGATGATATCCTGTATGAATGGCGGGTCGCAAAAGGTGACAAAACGCCCGCACAACATGAAATCAGCAGAGTCGTGCGCGGCAGCCGTGACATGCACCGACTGGCATATGTCATTCGAAAGCAGCCGCTCAAATCAGCCGATCGTGAGCAGTGGATCAACAGGTTGAAGTCAGCGCAACTTATTTTGGCTCATCCTGAAACTGCAAAACTGACGGCTACTCAGAAACAGGAACTGGCAGATCAGCTCAAACAGAAATCGAGAGAAATTATCGAGAAGCAATTGCAGTATATCCTTGACGGGGATGTGGCGGCGATGAAGCCTTATTTTACGGAACGGGTCAGAAAGTTCATCACAAAAGCATCACTCAAACAGGCTACTGAACAGGCTGAATCCGCCAAACCAGATGAACTTGTCCACGACATCGAAATTCTGGAAATCGACGGATCGCTGCAGGCAAAAATCAAAATGAAAAACGGTCGCACTCTGACAACCCTGCTTCCCGTCAACGGAAGATGGGAGGCTGACACAATCTGGTTTGAGTGAAATTTACTGTCGATCGTAAAGTCCCTAAGTTTACTAAGTTGTGCCGAACGGTGAATCGCTACCAGAGATGGTGTTCGTAATTTCATTTGTTGATCGCTGGTAACCACGTTTTTCGCCCTAAAATTATTGATTAATTTTTTAATCAGAATCCTCTCGGCCCTGCCTCTCAAGGGCTCGCTTAAAAAATCTATAAATCCTTGAATCATATGTGCTTGCGCTTTGTTAAGGACGGCGTGATTTGAGTTCTTCCCCTCTGCGTTTTCTAACCGTACTTGCGATTAGCATATTTCGTCTCAACTTCACAATGCGATTATTCCGAAAGATCAGAATAACCGCTTGTACCCGGATAATCGGAATAGCTTTACAGCCGACCGGGGATGAGTGGCAGAATGGACCGGGTTTCACCCGCCCGTTCGCTTCGACCGGTTTTGCACACTAAAGGATCAGATATCCTGAGAGTGGCAGATCGGAAGAGGATAAGGAACGAAGTTGATCGTCTGAAATCGTAAGAGACGAGTTATACATCGACGTTGGAGCATTCGATGAAGAAATTAAGTGTCAGCCTGGCCTGCTTCTTTTTAGCCTCTCAGTACGTACTGGTGTCTGCTTTTGCAGATCCAGCCCCCGCTGAAGGTAATCAAACAGAGGGACATGCGACGATTGGTGAGCCAGCAGGTTCTGCTATCGTGGGGAACGTTTCTTCCGGTGTGTTCAGGCATGATTTTATTCCTGCGAACACAGTCCAGAGAAATGATGTTCCCGGTTTTACTAACATGAAGGATGTCAGTTACCAGGACGAATTACAGGGGTATGCTCCTTACAGATATCCTGATCCCCGCACCATGGAAGTGAATGAATTCGTCGATAACGGGACCGGCTATCAGCCTGTGGACGTCGATGAGTTCCATCCCCTCTTCCGCCTGGATAAAGGCATTGGTGGTGGTATCGGTTACGACGATGGTTATTCAAACCTGGGCGTCTTAATGCCTTTCACGATCAATCCTGAGCAGAGCATGCTCTTCCTTGATCTGCGGGCCATGGTGACAGACCAGGGTGCCGGCGGTGTCAACCTGGGTGCTGGCTGGCGTGCTTACAACGACAATCTGGATAAAATCTTCACGGTCGCCGGCTGGTATGACTATGATGACGGGCACTATCAGGATTACCATCAGCTTGGTCTGAGTGGTGAAGTCATCGGCCAGTATCTGACAACACGCGTGAACGGTTATTTTCCCATCAATAATAACGAGATCATCATCTCGAACAATCTGTCAGGCAGTGCCTACTTCCAGACAGATCGAATTTATCTGAATCGCACACGACGTTCTGAATCGTCATACGGCGGTGTCGATGCCGAAGTCGGCGGTCCGCTGCCAGTCCTCGGGAAATTCGGCATTGATGGCTATGTCGGCGGTTACTATTACAACTCAGATCACGACAAAAGCGCCGCAGGTGCCAAGTTCCGTGCAGAAGCCAATATTAATGACTGGTGGCAGATGAGCGTCAGCTATGCCAAGGATTCCGTATTCGGTTCCAACGCATGGATGAATGTGACGCTCTCCATTCCAGAAGGTCGTTCCGACAAGTGGATGCGGCCAAAAACTCTGCAGCAACGTATGTATCAGCCTATGAATCGTAATTACCGCGTCGTGGCAAACGTGAAACAGACAACGACCAATGAACTGGCGATCAATCCTGATGATGGCCTGCCATACACCGTAGCACACATCGACCCGGATTTCGGTGCCGCCGGCGATGGTACTTATGAAACACCATACGGTTCAGTGGCCGCCTACAACGCGTCACCGCCTACTGCAGCAACAGATATCATCTTCGTGCAGGACGGTAACGAACTGAACCTGAATGGTCAGATTACTCTGCTGGACAACGGCGGGGGAATCGGTGGAACTACCGGTCAGCGTCTGTTGAGTGAAGCAGTCGTGCACAGCTTCAATACACTCGACAACGATGGAAATGTCGTCAGTATCACTCTGCCAGGTTACAATCCTGCTGCCAGTCTTCCCACACTTACCAACCTGAGTGGGGCTGGTGGATCAGCGGGCGCAGTGGTCGTCGGACAGGGAGGCGCCTGGGAAGTATCCGGTTTCAACATCAGCGGTGTGCGAACGGGTGGTTTACCGCATAACTACGGTATCTATTCAGCGGGAACACGTGGTTTTGATATCAACCGCAATACCTTCGTGCTGTATAACCGCGGTGTGGATGTTGTCAATACGGCCAGTGAAACCGGTGTACTCTCCAGTAACACCTTCACAGGTGACGGTGCCAATTCCTTACACGGTGCCCGCATCACACAAACAGCAGGGACCATGGAACTGGCATTCCATGACAATACGGCCACGAATAATCTGGGAGTTGTTCCGCCAGGAACAGGAACCGGGTTCGAAATCATTGCAAATGGCGGAAGCTCGATTGATGGCGTAGGGACTGCCGCCGATGGAGTGACCACCCTGGGTATCACCGGTAATACTGCGACCAGCAACGGTACCGGCATGATCATGACTGCCGATGGCGGGGCGACAATCAACACTGATTTTGCCCGAAACACCTTCAGTAACAATACGAACGCCACCACAAGTGGTTTAGTAGTCAATTCCAATGCAAGTACCGTTACATTTAACAGCTTTGATACAGTCACAGCCAGTAACAATGCCGGAAATGGTATTGCCTTCAATACCACTGCAGGTGGTACGTTGTCTGCTTTATCAGATGGCGGAGACAACCTGGGAATGACAAACATCAACGCCAGCAACAACGGTGTTGACGGCTTTGTCGCCACATCGGATGGAGCTGGATCTGCCATCAATCTGAATATCGGTAATGCCAACTCAACCACCAACGTCTTCAGCAGTAACACCCAGAACGGTATCAGCCTGAATACAACAAACGATGGTGCCATCGGCGGGAGTATCATCAATAACTCCGCGACCGGCAATACGCAGGATGGTCTGGCATTTACTTTGACCACCGGTTCGATTGACCTGACCGGCTTTGGTTCACCTTCCATCGGCAGCAATAACTTCACCGGCAACACCCGACACGGGATGAGCATTGTGAACAACACCGGCGGTGTCTTCACGACCTCGCTGATCTCTGAGAATGACTTCAGCAATAATACCGAAGCCGGGATGTTTATCGGGGGAGCCGCCCTGGGCGGAACCGATACTGCCGTCAATACGCTGGGTACCATTGATTCAAACAACTTCAATCGTACTACGACTGGAACGGCTGGTATCCTGTTTGGTTCCAGCGATGTCCGCACGACGGCATCCATCTACAGAAATACCTTTATCGGTCGCGCTCCGGATTTACCAGATGATGACGGTGCCAGCTTTGGTGTCGGTGGTACCGTCGATGGTACAACGACTGTCGGAGGTAATGGCGGTGTGACCCTGTCGTTTGGAGACCTGGCAGCCATTGATAACTCTCTGACCAATACGTTCCAGGACAACGGCGATGCCCATATCGGACTGCTGTTAATCGGGAACACAACCAACCGGGTTGACATTGATCAGCACAACTTTAATACCACTTATGACACCACTTTAAACAGTGAGTTTACCGGCGAGGGTGTCGGATTTATCGTGCGGGATACTGCCACCTTAACGAACAGCACCATTCAACGCAGCATCATCCAGAACAGTGCTGCATCCGGTCTGTTGATGACCGTCACCGGGAATAATCTGGGTGACTTCGGTACCATCAACAACATCACAATCGGTGGCAGCACATCTGACTACGGAAACCTGTTTACAACCAATGCAGGCCACGGTATTGAGATGGCGCGGACCTCTGATGCTGTGATGACCAATATCAATATCAGGTACAATACATCCACAGCAAACACATTGAATGGTATCGATCTGACCGCCTCTGCAGCGAATAAGACCGACACCTATACCGTTAATAACAACACCGTTACAAACAATGGTCAGTCGGGGATTGATCTCCGGGTCGAAGCGGATGCTATTCTGTCTGCCAACATGGACAGCAATACGATCACGGGTAACACTCTGCATGGTATTATGACAACAGAGCTTACCAATTCCGTATTTGACACACGTGGAATAACCGGAGCCTGGACCCGCAACTACATTGCTGAAAACGGCGGAGACGGTATCCACCTCGAAGCGGCTACCGACTCACTCGTCATCGGGGATGCGGCAGATTCTTCGCTGGGTAACGTGATTGTGGACAACGGTGTAGACGGTATCGCTGTTGAAGATGCCGGAACACTTACAATCGCCCGCAACTACATCGCAGAGAACACGGTCGCCGGTATCGATCTGGACCTGCTGGGTTATAATAACACGACGATCGCGAACAACGATATCACCCGGAACGGGGGAGACGGTATCGAATTCATGAATGTCCTGTCAGGTACTTTTGACCTGAATATTGATGGTAACATCATCGACTTCAACGGCGGGCGTGGCTTCGATGTTCTGGCCCGACCTGGTTTAGGTGGCTCAGCTTCGACCATCAACATCGACTTTAACAATAACATCGTGAATGAAAACCGCCTCGAAGGGGTGTATGTGGTCTACACGGCATCGCTCACACAGAATCAGACGGATCCTTCTACCACGACCCTGGCTTCGGACGGAAGTCTCTTCCAGGATGTCTATCTGAGAATGGATATGGATAATAACCAGATCATCGACAACGGTCGCGACAGTGGCTTTGGTACCACTGGTCTGGTCGTCCGCGTCGGTACGACTCGTTCCTTCACCGGAACTGGTGGTTCGCAATACGGCGGGGGCTTTGCCAGCGATGGTGCGGGTAACTTTGTTACATCAGGTGTGATCATGTCTGTCACAAATACCACCTTGACGGGTAACCTGGGTGATGATGTCTACTTTGAATCATTTACCTCTACGGTTGATCCCGCTGCAACAGCCGGAACCTGGGGAGCGACGACAGATCCGACCGTCATCAATACTTTCCAGTCAGATGCGCTCGCTCGACTGGACCTGTTGTGGGATAATAACACGATCATCTCATCCGATACAACAAATGTCGGTGCCTTCTATGCTAATGCTGATACCTTCAAATCTCGTTTGAATACGACCAGTGTTCCGTTCGACGGGCCATTTACTTCGACAACACGTCGTCGTAATGCTCAACGTCTGGCTGCCCGTATTCCAAACCTGAACGATCCGGGGGCAGGAAACTTCCTCTACTCCGGTACTGGAGCCAGCACCTTCCGTGTTGACAGCTCGGGAGACACTTCGATCTTCACACTGGACGGGAATCCTTACACGACTACCGGCGACGCCAATGGTATCTACTATCCCGGTATCATTGTCGGCGAACTGCCTTACGGCTGGGGACAGTACTAAGATCACAACCTCTGGTCTAATCTGAGTATCAGTGAAAACAAAAACACCATCCTGAGGAATCGGGATGGTGTTTTTTTATGGTGTCAGATTAAATCATCTGATGATTAAGCGGGTGACAGGAACTGCTCGATGCGATCCAGGCCGGCTTCCAGTGTTTTCAGATCCGTCGCAAACGACAGGCGGACATAACCGGGTGCGCCAAAGGCATCGCCGGTTACCAGCGCCACGTGTGCTTCTTCCAGTAACGCGGTACAGAACTCGCTGGAGTCGGTGACGACTTTGCCGCCTCCCAGTGGTTTGTTGAAGTGGGCACTCACATTGAAGAAGGCGTAAAACGCACCCCCTGGTTCGGCGAAGCTGATGTCCGGGAATTTACGCAGGCGTTCGAGGACATAAGCCCGGCGTTCTTTGAACGCGGTCAACATGTCGGCGACGCTTTCCTGGGGACCGCTCAACGCGGCAATCGTCGCGGCCTGGCTGATACTGCAGGGATTGGAGGTTTCCTGGCTCTGCAGCTTGGTCATCGCGGCGGTGAGTTCGGGGCTCGACAGTGTCCAGCCGATACGCCAGCCAGTCATCGCGTAAGCTTTGCTGACGCCACTGACAATAATGGTTCGTTCTGCGACTTCCGGACCGAAGGAAGCGAAGCTGCGGAATTCAGAACCTTCGTAGATCAGTTTTTCATAGATCTCGTCTGAGAGCACCGCCACATCTTTTTCCACGGCGACTTTCGCCAGTGCTTCCAGTGTTTCCACCGGGTAGGCGGCTCCGGTCGGGTTGCAGGGATTGTTGAGCATCATCAGTTTGGTTTTGGGAGTGATGGCGGCAGCGAACTGTTCCGCGTTCATGCAGAAACCGCTCTCTTCTGATGTTTCCACCATCACGGGAGTCGCACCGGTCAGTTCGACCAGGGCACTATAGCTGACCCAGTAGGGAGTCGGGATGATGACTTCATCCCCGGGGCCACACAAGGCGGTCAGCACATTATGAATCGAATGCTTGGCACCATTAGAAACGACCACCTGATTTGGTTGATAGCTCAAACCATAATCGCGCTGGTAAGCATCGCAGATTGCCTGTTTGACTTCGAGAGTACCCGCTGCCGGGGTGTAATGCGTCTGGCCGGCGTCCATGGCGTCTTTTGCCGCCTGGCAGATATGAGCGGGGGTGGTGAAGTCTGGCTCTCCCAGGGTGAACTCATACACTTTGACGCCGGTACTTTTCAATTCCTTGGCTTTTGCTGCAGCGGCAATGGTCGCGGATGGCTTGAGTTTCTGAACAGTAGCTGAGAGCTGCATCGACATAATGGTGATCTTTGTTCTCTGAATGAATAAAAGTAGATGGATCTGAAAACCGATATCAGATCTCGAAAGTTCCCCCACGCAGACACGCGGGAAGCAAAGATGTTCGTAAACATCTGATTCTTTTCACCTGTGAGGACAGCGTCAAGTCTCGGGTGGCATAGTTTGCAAATCGAACAGGAATCCGGCCTGAAATCGGGTCAGGCAGAACAGGGCAGCGTCAATCTGGGGTGGGGCCGCCCGTGTTCAGCGAGAAGCCGGCAGTTCGCTCTCGGCGTTCTTACCCACTTCGTGAGCTGACATGTTCACCTGAATCAGGGATGTCTGCTTGAACTCGGTGCGAGGCCGGGTTCCCCCCTTTGTTTCGCGGGTAATCACAACCGACCATTTGGCGATGCCGAACGGAATTTCGGAAGTACGCCAGATTTTCCCTTCGTTTTTTGAGCGGGTTGTGGTGCTTTCACTGATGAAGGTCCCCTGGTACTCCCGCGCGGAGACAGTTGCAGCCGGTGTTTCCACGCTGCCAGGCTCTCCGACAGAATCCCATTGGGTATAGTGTTCCAGCATCGTGATCATGGGGTAGAAACGCAGTACATTGGTTTTGAGTGGTTCGACAGGTCGGTCACCGGTTTTGCGATAGCCGCGGACGATCGGCAGAAATGTAATGGGCAGTTCATTTTTGCCAATCGTTTCTTTGATGTCACCGCTGATCGCTTTTTCAGGAACCAGCACTTTATAAATGCGCGGGCCGGAAACCCCGGGAGCCACACCCGATTCCGTTGATTTTCCGGTGATGCATTTAAATTCCAGCCAGCGACAGGCGGTCTGTGCGCCTTCGTATTCTGCCATCTCAGAGCCTACAGAACTGATGACCAGATGTCGCGTCCACTGCAGTTTGATGTTCAAATCGTTCGATTCCGGCCCTGGCATCTCTTTTTCATAGGTCCCTTCAAAGCGGACCCAGGAGCCATCAGCGGGCAGTTCCCAGATCAGTCCCTGTGCAGAAAGAGAACTCGAGAGTGAAACAACGCAGATCAGTGACAGCAGAAAAGTACGTACGGACATGTTTGTAAAACCACAGTGAGTACAGGGAACGGAGCAGTGACCAGAGATCACGCGAGAAACCAGCGGTTCCAGTGTGACAAATCAAGCATCCTCTGACAACACTTTTTGGTTTTTCCCGCAGGAATTTTCTGAAGCAATCACATTTCAGTGCGTATAACGGGAGCATCAGTCAACTCTTTCTTGACCGTAGCCTGTTGTTCCACTTAGACTGCTTATAGCGGTTAATCCGAATTTAACGTTTTCCAGAGTGATCTCTCCTGCTGCATCACAACGATTCTGGTTCTGCAAACAATACATACGTCCCTGTTCTGGAGATTTCTGATGTCGATGCCTGTTCATAAAAGTCGCTGGTTCCTCGTGGCATTGCTTCTTGGCTGTGCGCTGATTCTCACTCAAAATTCTGTTTCTGCTGCAGAAGAAGAGGAAGCCAAGCCGACCCGTGAAAACTGGGCCCATATGGTCATCAAAGGGTCCTATCCCGAAGGACCGCAGATGCCCGGCCTGTTTGGCGATGTCACCGAGTCACTCTCCAAAGTCGTTTCCCGGCTGGAAAAGGCGTCGGAAGATAAATCGCTGACCGGCGTTGTACTGCATTTCAAAGGCACCGAACTTGGTTGGGCCAAGCTGAACGAACTGCGACAGGCGATTCAGAAAGTCCGCAAGAGCGACAAGAAGGTCTTTGCCTGGATTGAAACGGGCATGACCAAAGATTACCTGATCGCGTCTGCCTGTGATCAGATCGTGATGCCCGAGTCGGCTTCACTGATCCTGCTGGGACTGCGTGCGGAAGTCAGTTTCTATAAGAACCTGTTCGACATCCTCGATATCAAACCGGATATCCTGCGGGTCGGAAAATACAAGTCGGCTGCCGAACCCTATACACGTACCGAAATGAGCGAAGCCTTTCGCGAAGAAATGGAAGCACTGCTCGATAATTACTTCGGACAGATCACCGGTATGATTTCCGCATCCCGGGGGTTATCCGCTGAAAAAGTCGAGGCGGCCATCAACGGCGGTCCATATATGGCTGCCGAAGCAAAGAAACTCGGACTGATTGATCACATTGCCTATGAAGATCAACTCCCCAAACTGCTCACGGGAGAGGACAGTAAAAACGAAGTCAAGCTGATCAAAAAATATGCGAAAAAACGGGCCGACACCGATTTCTCAGGCATCGCGGGACTGATCAAACTGATGGACCTGCTGGCCGGCATCGATTCCTCACAGCGCATCGGCTCCGGACCGCGGATCGCCGTCATCTATGCCACGGGGGCCATCATGTCCGGTTCCTCTGCACAGGGAAGTCTGCTGGGAGGCAACGTTCTGGGCTCGGATACCTTTATCAAAGCCGTTCATAAAGCAGCCGACGATGACCAGGTCAAAGCGATCGTGGTCCGCGTCGACAGCCCGGGAGGCAGCGCCCTGGCCAGCGATCTGATGTGGCGGGCACTCGAAGAAGCCGGCAAACCGATCGTCGTCAGCATGGGTGATGTCGCCGCCAGCGGAGGCTACTACATCTCCATGGGCGCAGAACGCATCTTTGCCGAACCGGGGACCCTGACGGGGTCGATTGGCGTTGTTGGCGGCAAACTGGCGATTGAAGGTCTCTATAAGAAAATCGGGATTACGACCAGCGTCATTTCACGTGGCAGCAACAGTGGAACCTTCAGCCCGCTGAATGGTTTTACGGAATCGGAACGCGTCGCCGTCACGGGCATGCTGAACGCGATCTACAAACAGTTTACCGAAAAAGCCGCCGCTGGTCGCAAAATGGATTACAACAAACTGGAAGCCCTCGCACGAGGTCGGGTCTATACTGGAGAGATGGCGCTGAAACTCGGCCTGGTAGACCAGTTGGGAACACTCGATGAAGCCATCGATCATGCCCGCAAACTGGGGAAAATCAAAGAAGGCGAGAAGTTCGAAAAACTGATTCTCCCCCGACCGACCAGTCCGTTCGAGCAGATTTTCGGCCCTGTGGACGGCGATACGCAACAACATCAGCAGATCTCCCGCATGCTGGATTCCCTGGCTCCGGGGTTGTCTGAACAATTGAAAAAAATGGACCTGATCAATTTACTGGCACGGGAAAAGTCACTCACAATTATGCCTTTCGAGATTCGCGTCCAGTAATGATTCTGGTTATGCTGATCGAAACTCACAGGCAAACTTGAAAATTCAACTCGCCGCAGTTTGGAAATACCGCAAGGAGACAGGATGTTAATCGGCTCAAGCAAATCAATCAGAATGCTCTGCCTGACAATGCTGGCAGTCTATTGTATCGCAGGTGCACAACCGCCTGTTTACGCAGAGGATAAAGCGAAGCTGGGAGATTCTTACGGCTTTAAACCACTGGAACTCTTCAAGCTCTCCGACCGGTCCGCCAATATGCTGGCACAGGATCTGAACGGAGATGGGCTGAATGATCTGATTCTGATTGACAACAGCAACAGCCGCATTGATGTCCTGCAGCAACGTGCTCCCGGCGAAAAAGTCTCTCCCGATGAAATGACAGACGAAGTCAATGGGATTCCCAGTGATGCACGTTTAAAACACATCAAAATTCCCGTCGATGTCTCCATTTCAGCACTGACAGTGGGTGACTTCAATGGAGACGGGCTCAATGATCTGGCCTACCTGGCCCTGCCGGACCGACTGATCATTCGCTATCAGACCAAAACAGGAGAGTGGTCCGACCGCAAACGTATCCGGCTGGCAGATCTGCAGTCGACGCAGTGGACTATTGCCGCCGGCGATCTGAACCACGATCAGAAAACCGATTTGATCGTTCTGGGAACGAACCATACTTATGTCATTCTGCAGGATCAGAACGGCGTATTGAAAACGCCGCGTCCGATTCTGAATACATCACCCAAGCTCGGGCTCGCGGCCATCGCCGATCTGAATGGGGATGGACGCAACGATTTTACTTATGCCACACGCGACGGCAAAGATCAGATGCTCTGTGCCCGTCTGCAAAAACCAGATGGCAACCTGGGACCGGAAATCCGGTTTGAACTATCCAATCCCCGCTCGGTCACTTTAGCAGATATCGATGGCAAAGCAGGTTCAGAAATTCTCACCATCGATTCGCAGACCGGCAGAATGAGAATTCAGCAGCTGGAAAAATCGTCGACGCAAAATGGAGACCTTTCCAAGCGACTGACGATGTACGGTTTCGGTGAAGAAGGATCGGGACGGAATCGCGGCTTCGATCTGGGAGACATTAACGGCGACGGAATTACCGATGTCGTTGTCTCCGACCCGGAAACCGCACAGATGCTGGTCTACCTGCAGGCCAAAGATCGTGGCCTGGACCTGGGGCAGACCTACCCGGGACTTCTCGGAGTAGAACAGTTACGCGTTGAAGACGTCAACGGCGACGGACGGGCAGAAGTGTTCGTCCTCAGCGAACGGGAAAAGATTATCGGCGTCAGTTCGTTTGAAAATCAGCGACTCTCGTTTCCCAAAATTCTCCCGGTGAAAGGGGAGCCGGTTGCCTTTGAAATGGCCGACCTGGACGGCAACCAGTCACCCGAATTAATCTATATCTCCAGGGTGGACTCCAATCAGTATAAACTCCAGGCATTGAAACTGAATCCGGATGGAACCTGGGCCGATTATTCTTTTCCCAGCAATCCGCCCAACCTGGAAAACCCGAAATCATTAGTCAAACTCGATGCCAACGGCGATGGGGTTTTTGAACTGATGGCCTTTTATGGGCTCTCTCGTTCTCCCAAAATGATCACCCTCACACCTAAACAGACGCCGCAGCTGATTACCCCCTCCGGGGGAATCAACCTGGATGAGATCAAGCCGGAATCCATTTTTATCGGCGGCCCGAAACGGGACTGGATTCTGACCGCGCAGAACAATTTTGCCCGCAGACTGGTTTTGAATTCCGATAATCAGTGGCAGGTGCTCGATCAGTTTAATGCCCCCGAAAGCAAAGCCCGCGTGGTCGGAGCCGTCAACATTAACCTGGATGGCGAACCCGGAGATGAAATCGTGCTGATCGATCTGGGAGTGCAGAAACTGCGCATCCTGCGAAAAGAAGCCAATGTTTATCGTCCCTGGAAGGAAGTGGAAATCGGCGAGTTTCCCTTCCTGTCCGCGCATGTCGCTGACCTGAATGGAGATCAACTGCCTGATCTCGTGTTGTTTGGTCGCGGCCAGTTCGGAATCCTCTACTCAGGTCAGACGCCTCCCACCCTGAAAGATGTCGCCTCATACGAATCCAAAATTCCGCAGGCCTATTTCACCGACTCCGTGGCCGGCGATCTGAACAGCGACGGGCAGTCAGATATCGTCATCCTGGATCTACGCACGCATCAGGTGGAAATTCTGAACTTCCAGGAACAGGCAGGCCTGAAGCACGCTTTGAACTTCAAAGTGTTCGAAGAGAAAACATTTTCCCGATCCAACCGGTCGGGCTCAGATCCACGTGAGGCAGTCATCGCCGACCTGACCGGTGACAATCGAAAAGATCTGATCCTGTTATGCCATGATCGCGTGCTACTCTACCCCCAGGATGACGGCAAAAAGTAATCGCGAGTCGATCAGAGTTCGGACGTTCCGTGCATCGCATATTTTTGAGAGAGATAATCCAGCCCCCAGATTAAAATGGCGGCGACGATGATTAACACAATTGATGTCCAGAACTGACCGTCGAATGCTGCGGGCCAGACATTTTCATAGATCCGATGTTTGAACGGAACCATTTCCGGAGTCTGGTCGGCAGTGTAGGGAGTCACATCCACCTTAAATGGCCAGATTCGTCTGAGCGAGCCCACCATCAGGCCGCACAACACCGCCATCGTCAATGTATGATAGTTGTGCAACAGCCAGCGCAATACCTTGCTGAACAGAATCAGTCCGATCAGGCAGCCCAGAACAAATACAAATACCGTTACCAGGCCACTCCAGTCGATGTTTCCCTTGAGCAATTCTTTCGGGATCGTTTTCAGCAGGCCTGTGACATCATGATATTTTCCCAGCAGGATCAGAATCAGGGCACCGCTGATCCCCGGCAGGATCATGGCACAGATGGCAATCATCCCACAGAAAAAGACGTACAGGTTCCCCTCGGGAGGCTGAATCGAATGTTCGCCGACCAGGATATAGACGCCCGCCAGCGATGCCAGAAACGCCAGCACATTTAAAACCGTCCAGCGTTTGACCATCTGTGCGACCAGGTAACTTGAAGCCAGGATCAGGCCGAAGAACACAGACAGCGTCAACTGCAGATGATAATCGAGCAGATAATGCATCAGGCTGGCCAGGCTGACCACACCCGTCAGAATTCCCACACCCAGCGGGAGCACAAACCGCAGATCCAGATGCACTGCGACGTCAGACCATTGTCGTTTCGCCAGCAACTGAAACAGCCGGGCGTCGCAGTGGCTGATCGCGGTCACCAGACGTTGATAGATCCCCAGGATCAGAGCTACGGTCCCCCCGGATACACCGGGAATGATGTCGGCGCCTCCCATTAACAGTCCGCGACCGACCTGGATCAGATCCGATTTCGCAGGAAACTTAGGTGTCGTTTGTGTGACGGGCTGTTCGGAGTGGGACATCAATAAACCTTGATTTAATGAACAAACGAATTTTCGCTGCAATTATTTTCACGTCAGCAATTGAACCGGGCATACGGGATCAGCTATCTTTAGAAGTGACGAGAGTGTAATGTAGTCAGGCAATTCTGAAAAGTGTTGATTTCTGGACCTCCAGCAGCAAAGCGAAAAGTACTATGAAAGGCCCCGGATTAAAGCTGGATCTTGATGTCAGACGGCTCTGGAAATGCCCCCAGACCGGACAGACGATCCGCCTGAGCGGAAACGTAGTTGCAAAATCGGTTGAAGTGGACGGCAAAACCGTCTTTATGCAACTGGTCGAAGAGCAACGCAGCCGGTATCGGGATCCGTTCCATTTCGAATACTATGAGCCGTCTGCACACGATCAGTCCTCGTCCGAACGTGCCGCTGCTGCTGCCCGCTCAATTGAGGAGTCGGATACGGCGCCCGTTGAGACACCCGTCGATCAGCCGGTTGACAATGTTGCCGATCACTCTATAACTGAAGTGGCTTCAATAACTCCCACTGAGGAGCCAGAAGCAGCGCCCCCGACTCCCGCGGAAGCAGAGCTCCCGCAGCCCGCTGAAGAAGAGGAAGACACATTCGGCGGCGGGTTGCTGTAACCCGGTTTTGAATGCCATGCGTTCGATTTGATTTCATTCCACCAGCGATTTTCAGCGCGGCATCAGCCGATTGGTATAACGCGGTCCATGTCACAAAAAGATATTATTATTACCGGTGCCCGTGAGCACAATCTGCAGAATGTCAGTGTGCGCCTCCCCCGCAATCAGCTGATCGTCATGACCGGCGTGAGTGGCTCCGGTAAAAGTTCACTCGCCTTTGATACGCTCTATGCAGAAGGTCAAAGGCGCTACGTCGAATCACTGTCCAGTTACGCACGCCAGTTTCTCGGGCAGATGCCCAAACCCGAAGTCGATGCGATTTCCGGGCTGGCACCCTCGATTTCCATTCAGCAGAAAATGAGCGGACGCAATCCCCGCAGTACCGTGGGGACGATCACCGAAATTTACGATTACCTCCGCGTCCTGTTTGCCCGCGTCGGGCAGGGCTTCTGCGAAAATTGCGGCAAACCAATCAGCTCGCAGAGCAGTGAACGCATTATCGATTCGATCGCGGTACTCCCCGATAAGACCCGGTATTCCATTCTCGCGCCGCTGATTCAGCAGCAGAAGGGGGAATACAAAGACCTCTTCGAAGACCTGCTCAAACAGGGCTTTCTGCGGGCCCGCGTGGATGGTCGCATTATTCAACTTTCAGACCAGTTGCAGCTCGACCGCCAGATGCGTCATACGATCGAAGTGGTGATCGACCGTCTCGTTGCCGGCAAAGTCAGCCGGGCCCGCCTGGCGGAGTCCGTGGAACTCGCCTTGAAACTGGCGAACGGCACCCTGATTATCGCCACGGAAGTCTCAAAGAAAACAGAGAGCAGCGACAGCGAAGAAAGCCTGCAGGACAAACTCTACAGTTCCCGCTATGCCTGCACCGATTGTGGCATCAGTTACGAACCACCCACGCCGCAGCTGTTCAGCTTCAACAGTCCCCTCGGGATGTGCGGTGAATGTAACGGGCTGGGCATGCGGTATGATTTTCCGCTCGATGCGTTGATCTCCAAAGAGACCGTGTCGATTCAAAAAGGAGCTTTCGAACTGCTGGGCCCGCTCAGCAAAGTCGGTAAGTGGCGCCGTCACATTTATAATGGCGTGGCCCGTTCGATTGAAAACGATCTGAATCTGCCTGAAGACAGCTTCCTGAAAACTCCCTGGAACGAACTGCCTGCCGCCGCTCAACAGCAGTTTCTGTACGGTACCGGCGATCGTAATATCACCTTCAGCTGGCGGCATTCGGGGGGCATCTGGAAACATGGGGGCACGTGGGACGGCTATGTCGAAGAACTGCTGGAAAGTTATCGCAAAACCAGTAATCCCATGCGGCGGAAACAGCTCGAAAAATACATGGACTTTGTCGAATGCTCGAGCTGTCAGGGCACGCGTCTGAATTCGCAGGCCCGGCACGTGCGCATCACCTCTCTCAGTGATGCATACTCCAGCAAACAGACACACAGTTCAAAAACGCTGCCCGAGGTCTGTGCTTTCAGTATTGAAGAAGCCGCCGGTTTCTTTGAAACACTGGACCTGGACGAAACCGGTTTACTGATCGCCGACGAAGTCCTCAAAGAGATTCGTGGCCGACTCGGGTTTCTGCTGCGTTGCGGCTTGAATTACCTGACGCTGGATCGCACCGCGCCCACACTTTCCGGCGGTGAAAGTCAGCGAATTCGCCTCGCCGGGCAGATTGGCTGTGGCCTGGTGGGGGTCGTCTACATTCTGGATGAACCTTCGATTGGCCTGCATCCCCGCGACAATACGATGCTGCTGGAAAGTCTCTGTGACCTGCGCGATCAGGGCAATACCGTCATCGTTGTCGAACACGATGAAGAAACGATGCGCGCCGCCGATCACATTGTGGACTTCGGACCCGGCCCTGGTGTGCGTGGCGGTTACATCGTTGCAGAAGGCTCGTATCAGAAAATTCTCAAAGCAAAAGAGAGCGTCACCGGACAGTTTCTCGCCGGTAAAGAGAAGATCGAGATCCCTGAACAGCGGCGGTCGCTCGTCAAAAAAGATTCGATTGTGATTAAAGGGGCGAAACATCATAACCTCAAAGACATCACCACCCGCATCCCCACCAAGGGGCTGATCTGTGTAACGGGCGTGAGCGGGTCCGGGAAAAGTTCTCTCATCAATGATATTCTCTGGCCGGTTCTGAATCAGAAAGTCAACAAAGGCAAAGGCGATCCCGGGTCGCATCAGAGTGTGACCGGACTGGAACTGATCGATAAAGCCATCGACATCGATCAGTCCCCCATCGGCCGCACACCCCGATCCAATCCGGCGACTTACGTGAAGGTATTCGATCTGATTCGGGACCTGTATACGAAGCTCCCCGATTCCCGGATGCGGGGTTATAAAGCGGGGCGTTTCAGTTTCAATGTTCCCGGCGGTCGCTGTGAAGCCTGTGAAGGACACGGCGCTAATAAACTGGAGATGGACTTTCTCGCGGATGTCTGGGTCCCCTGTCCGGTGTGCGAAGGCCGCCGCTTTCATCATGAGACACTCGAGATCCGCTATAAAGGTGCGAACATCGCTGAAGTGCTCGAGATGGACATTCAGCAGGCGATCGAACATTTTCAGAACGTCCCCAAAATCTTAAAGCTGCTCGAATCTCTGCATGATGTGGGGTTGGATTATCTGAAACTCGGACAACCCTCGCCAACCCTCTCCGGCGGAGAAGCCCAGCGGGTGAAACTGGCCCGCGAACTGGGGAAACGTTCCACAGGCAGTACCTTTTATCTGCTGGATGAGCCGACGACCGGGTTGCATTTTGCCGATGTGAAGCTGCTGCTCAAGGTTCTGCATCACCTGGCGGACGCCGGCAATACGGTGCTTGTGGTCGAACATCATCTGGATGTGATTAAAACCGCCGACTGGGTGATTGATCTCGGCCCCGAAGGAGGCGAAGGGGGAGGCACCATTCTGGTCGAAGGCACGCCGGAAGAAGTTGCCGCCTGTCCCTGGTCCTATACTGGACTGGCACTCAAAGAACAGACTGATCTGGTTCCCGCAAAAACCGTCAAAGGCAAAAAGAAACAGGCGCTGATCTTAAACAATCCCCATTTGCGCTGGCAGTCTGCCAGCACGAAGCGGAACGGAAAGTCCAACGGCGACAGTTCGCAGATTACGATTCGCGGCGCAGGCCAGCATAACCTGCAGAACGTGGATCTGCAGATCACCCGCGACCAGATGAATGTCTTCTGTGGCCCGAGCGGCAGTGGCAAATCGTCGCTGGCCATGGATACGCTCTACGCCGAAGGACAGCGTCGTTATGTCGAATCTCTGTCTGCATATGCACGGCAGTTCCTGGGACAGATGCCCAAACCCAAATTCGAGCATATTCACGGCCTTTCGCCGGCGATTGCCATCGAACAGAAAACCACAGGCCATTCTCCCCGTTCCACCGTGGGTACGGTCACGGAGATCTATGATTACCTGCGTGTGCTCTATGCGCGACTGGGAACCATGTACTGCCCCGACTGCGATGTTCCCGTGGAAACACAGACCACCGACGAAGTGATCGAACGCATTCTCGCAATGGAAGCAGGCACCAGACTGTTGATTCTGGCACCCGTTGATATCAACGTGGGTCAGGCTTACGAAACGCTCTGGGAAAAATTACGATCGCAGGGCTTCCTGCGCGTTCGCATCGATGGCGTGACCTGTCGCCTGGAAGAGGTTCCCGATATCGACCGCCGTCGTCGACATGAAGTCGAAGTGGTCATCGACCGCATCACCGTCGCTGCTAAAAACCGTTCGCGGATTGCTGATTCCGTAGAATCCGCGCTAGCGCTTGGCGCAGGTCTGATGTATGCCTGCTACTGCGACGATGAAGTTCCTGAACAGGAATGGGATTTCGAAACCTTCAGCCTGTTCTACTTCTGCGATCAGTGTGGCCAGAGCTTTGAAGAACTGACACCTCACAATTACTCCTTTAACAGTCCGCTGGGCTGGTGTGAATATTGTGAAGGGCTGGGAACCGAACTGGGTACGAACCTGTCCGAGCTGATTCCCGATCCCAACCGCAGTCTGCAGGACGCGGCCGTCGCCGCCTGGCCTGATCCCCGGACCAACGCCAAATTCAAAATAACTCTGGACGCGATCGCAAAGCAGTTTCGGATTCCCCTGGATGTCCCCTTCAATCAGTTGAGTGTGAAACAGCAGCGATTTGTGTTGTACGGCGATGAAGATCGCTGGATTCCCCTCGACGAAGCAGGCACAGTTCAGTTTCAGTACAAAGGTCTCTACCCGGCCATTGAAGAAGCCTCGCGCCTTTCGTTTGGCTTTCGCAGTCGACTGCAGGAGATGACAGGCGAAGTTCCCTGCTCGGTCTGTAACGGGAGTCGCCTGCGAACGGATGCCGCCGCGGTCCGCTTTCAGGGGAAGACCGTCGGCCAGTTCTGTGATCTCCCTCTGAAAGCGGCGCTTGCGTTTATCAAGACCGCAAAACTCGACAAACGGCAAAAGCAGATCGCGGGAGACCTGATCAAAGAAGCCACGAGCCGCCTGCAGTTCCTCGTCGATGTGGGACTCGAATATCTGACGCTGAGTCGTCCGCTGCCCACACTCTCCGGCGGAGAGAGCCAGCGAATTCGTCTGGCGGGGCAGGTAGGACGTTCGCTGACAGGCGTGTTGTATGTGCTGGATGAGCCCACGATCGGCCTGCATCCCCGCGATAATACGCGGTTGATCAACACACTGAAAAAACTCCGCGATATCGGCAATACGATTGTAATGGTCGAGCATGATCGCGAAGTCCTGGAAGCCTCGGACTGTCTGTACGATTTTGGACCCGGCGCAGGCCGCTTTGGGGGGACCATTGTCGGCAAAGGTTCACCCAAACAGCTCAAACGCAAAAAGAAATCACTCACCGGCCAGTATCTTGCGGATCAACTGACGATCCCGCTGCCTCAGGAACGGCGTGTGATCTATGAAAAACAGGGCAAGACAGAGACGCCGCTTTCCCCCACCGGTCACTGGCTGGAATTAAAGGGCGCCCGGCAGCACAATCTGAAGTCCGTCGATCTGAAAATTCCCCTGGGGTCATTCACATGCATTACGGGCGTATCGGGATCGGGCAAAAGTTCGCTGGTGGAAGAAACACTGGCCCGGGCAGTGACCAAAAAACTGCATCGTTCCAAAGAAGCACCCGGACCGCATGACGATCTGCTGGGGCTCGACCAGATCAATAAAGCGATTATCGTCGATCAGAAACCGCTGGGAAACACGCCCGCTTCCAATCCGGCGACTTATACCGGCGTCTTCGATCAGATCCGCGAACTATTCTCGCGGCTGCCGGATGCCAAAGTGCGCGGCTATCAACCGGGCCGCTTCAGCTTCAATCGTTCCGGCGGTCGCTGTGAAGACTGTGATGGGAATGGCCAGCGTTGCATCGAAATGCACTTTCTGCCCGATGTCTGGGTGACCTGTGAAACATGTAACGGCAAACGTTATAACCAGGAGACTCTCTCGGTCAAATATAAAGGAAAATCCATCGCGGATGTGCTGGAAATGTCAATCGGCGAAGTGGCCGAGTTATTCAATAACATTCCCGCCATCCGCCGCACGATGGAAACGCTGTGTGCGATCGGTCTGGACTATCTGACATTGGGGCAATCCGCGCCAACGCTGTCCGGCGGAGAATCGCAGCGGGTGAAACTGGCAGCCGAACTGGCGCGACCCAGTACCGGCAAGACGCTCTATCTGCTCGACGAACCGACTACGGGTCTGCATTTCGACGACATTGCCAAACTGCTGAAGGTGTTGAACAGCCTGGTGGAATTGGGTAACACCGTCATTGTCATCGAACATAATCTGGATGTGATCAAAACAGCAGACTGGCTGGTCGACGTCGGGCCGGAAGCCGGCAGTGAGGGCGGACAGATCATTGCTGCGGGAACGCCTGAGAAACTGGTCGAACATGCAGAGCGTTTTCAGAAACAGGGCAAAGCCACCAAATCACGCAAAACGAGTCAGGAACCGTTACTCAGATCTTATACCGGTGAGATCCTGCAGCCGATCATCTCAACGGGGAAACGCGTGGAACGCGAAATCTTTGACGCGCAGAGCCTGGGAGAAAAGCAGGAGGGCGATCTCGATCTCAAACAGATCGGTCGCGACGCCCAGATGCCGTGGCAGAAAGAGGGACGCCGCTGGCATACCCAGGATCATGTTTCCCTGTCAGGAGCCGCCTGTCAGTGGGAAGGTGCGGCTCTGGAAACTGTGATTGACTTTATCGAAAACAAAGAGGGCTTCGGCGAGATTAACTGGAATCATCGCAGCATCGTCGAAGTCAATGGCCCGGTGAAAAAGCAGGGCTGGTTCCTGCATGCCAATACCGGCGATGAATGGCTGTTGCGGCTCAGCTTCCGCGTGAAACGCAATACGTTCAAACAGGATGAACTGCGCGATCAGTTGTCTTTAAAGTCGCTGGACGATCTGGATGAACTGCCGATCTACGGTCGCTCAAATCGGGTCCGCGTCAAAAACCTGAAAGGCCCCTGGCAGGAAGTCAGCCTGACGATCCACTGGCAGGAAGAAATCGCGACGCCCGGCTTCCAGGAGTTTCTGGAGACCTCTTGCGAATCGTACCTCGGTCTGATTCACCGTGAGGAAATTAAGCCCGAGGAGATCATGCCCTGGAAAGTCTTGAAAAAGAAATGGCATCTTTCCCGGAAAGGCTTCCCGAACAATAAACGGGTCCGCTGGGATGCGGAACTGCTGGAGTCCTTATTTGATCTGCTGGAGCAGACTTACCCGCATGCAGCATACCAGTGGGACAGTAAGTCGCTGGTCAATCTGTCGCACGCCGGGAAAAAGAAACCGTTTCTTACCGTGCATACCAAACGTCGTGAAGGCGTCGATCTGACGCTGCAGGGAACGGCGGGCAAGATTACTCTGGGTAAAATTGCTGACTTGGGGGATGAGCGGGAGATAAAAACGGATGCGCGAGGCAAGGAACAGGCCCGCATTCGCTTCACTCAGAAAAAACAGGTCGAGTCAAAATCGTTCAAAGCGTTACTGGCATCAATTACTTAAGTGTCGCACGCTCTCAGAAATGCTTGTGGAATTCCCTTGTTTTATAGAGTGGATCACATTTAATCATAGCGACTCTCAATCTAATATACTCGGTCCGAATAGACCTGGAATCGCTACGGTAAAACTGGAAACAGTGCTGAGGGAAATCACCTCTCTCGGGAAAAGATGTTGACGTTTTTTCAAGGAACAGATAGGATACCTCTTGTGGTAATGGTCTTAATATTACCTCGTCGTATACAAGTCGAATCTTAATCAGGTCAAGCTGCTCTTTTCTCTCACAACTCAAAAGGTGGGGACCTGTTCAATAAACGAGGATCGCCTCGTTATTAAAGTAGGAATTTTGGAATTGTGACGGATGCTATTCGCTTACTCCAATCCTGGCACCCTGACAGTTCACGCTCCTGCTAAGTTAAATTTGTACTTAAGCATCGATGATAAACGATCCGATGGCTTTCACGAAATTACTTCGTTGATGCTCTCGGTAGGAATATACGACACTTTAGTTTTCACGGAGGAACCTTCAGCAGAAGTCGAGTTGCGTGTTACCGAAGCCAATTCACTTCTCACTCCACTCAAGAAAAACCGGCAGCGTATCCCCGCGGGTGAAGAGAATCTGGTTGTGAGAGCAATCCGGTTACTTCAGGAACAGACGGGGCAACATCAGGGAATTCGCATTGAGTTGATCAAGCGGATTCCAGCTGAAGCCGGGCTGGGCGGAGGATCGAGTGATGCAGCTGCAGCCTTATTTGCTGCCAATAAACTCTGGCGTCTGGGATTGTCGATTTCAGAACTGTGTGAAATCGCGGCGAAACTGGGCAGTGATATTCCTTTCTTTCTGACAGCCAGCCACAGTGCCATCTGTCGCGGGAGAGGCGAAATCATTGAACCTGTTTCTGTTCCCCAATGTCTGCATTTTGTGGTTGTGCGACCTCAGTCGGGTTTATCAACGGCGGAAGTTTATCGGCACTGTCGAGTGGGAAGTCACTCGGAAAATCAGGTGGAACAACTTGTCAGCAACCTGGCTTCTGGTCAATTTCATGCATTATCCAGCCTGATGTTGAATGATCTGCAGGCACCCGCCGAAAAACTGAATTCCGATATATTAATATTAAAAGATTACTTCTCAAAACAGTCCGTTTTGGGGCATATGATGAGTGGAAGTGGGACTGCCTACTTTGGAGTCTGCCAAAACAGAGCACAGGCATCTCAAATTGCTGCGCGATTACGATCCACAGTGAAAGGGCATGTATTTGTCGTCCAGAACCGCCTATAGATGAGCATTTTAAAATTTGGCACAAATGGAGTGAGGCCATGGAGATCAGTGAAGTACGCATCAAGTTGATGAATGATCCACACGAAAGATTACTGGCGTTTTGCTCAATTACTTTCGATGTTTCGTTTGTTATCCGAGATCTGAAAATCATCCAGGGGGCAAAAGGTGCCTTCGTGGCAATGCCCAGCCGCAAGCTGATGGACCGGTGTCCCAAATGTCACACCAAAAACCATTTGCGCGCTTCCTTCTGCAATCAGTGTGGTATCAGACTCGATGAAAATCGAGCCGACAAAGATGACGCCGGCCGTGCCAGGCTATACGCGGATATCGCCCATCCCATCAATTCCGAGTGCCGTGAACTGATCCAGGAAGAGGTCCTGAAAGCCTACCGGGAAGAAAAAGTTTCAGCCCAGCAGGATGGCTACATCTGTCGCTACGACGATTTCGGCGAAGAGGACTTTGCCCGCCTGGGACCCTACGAAGAAGACTACGAAGAGGCACCCGTCTCACAGTCTCCCGCTGCGGAATCAACGCATATTCGTAAGGGGAGTCAGGTTTTTCGTATCGATTCTGGCGAGTCAGGTTCGGACCGCAGCCGACCCCATCACACGGCAGATGATCAACCCGCCCCCAAGAAAGTCACATCCAATGATAATGAGGCAGGGGGTAAGGGGGATACGTTCGGATCTGGTATCGTTTGAACTCAGACGGGTTTCCGATTCTGCTATGCAGCAGAGGACTGCAGTCATAGCAGAATCACTTACAGGTCCACGTCCTCAGGTTACCTGGTCGGCATGACTGTTACATCATGAACAGACCGACCACCATGATGGTAATGCCGGTTGCTTTGGATGTCAGCATACTCTGCAGACGATCCAGTACATTTTCGCTCGGATGGAAAGCGACAATTTCTTTCTTTTCGACCTCTTTTCGCAGTTCCGCATTCAGCCATTCCAGCACGGAAATACTCAGAATTTGTCGCTGATCTGCTGCTGCCTCCTCAATTCGCTGAGTGAGAGTCGCAGACTCTGGTTGGATTGTCTTCAATTCTTCTCCTGGCGGAGAAGTCACTAATTGTTGCATGATAGCCCATTTCTATCCCGGTAAGTTACCGAAATCGTGCTTGGAAGACACCGGTCGCCGGGGTCAGTTGGTTTGGTTCTGGTGTGAAACAGTTTCCCTGTCAGGCGATTCAGTCAAAGGAGAGTTTGTATTATGTATCGGTAATTTCTGCGGCTTCTCCCGCATTTCTTCGTTCTTTTCTTCAGTAAATCTACTGAGTTGAAGGAAGCTGTATCGATTATAGCTGTCTTGAGAGGCAGGTGGGGTGACTGGCGTTCGTCTGTTTTCAGATTGGATTCATATCTCCAGAATCAGATATCAAAAGTGTTGAAATCGTCTTCATGATTTCGTACGTCTTCACTTATGTGTTGCCGGTATTGTACGTTAGAATGTGAATACAAGATGAAGTTACGCTTCAGATCAGAATTATTATTTGACTTTTCGGAAAGAGACGTTTTATGAAATCCCTGAATCGACTTTTGCCTCTGCTTTCACTGGCCTGTCTGCTGGCGGCCTGCTCTGATTCCGGCCCGACGGAAGCACAAAAAAAAGAAGCCGCCGACGAAGTTTCTGCCATCGATCTTCCTGAAAAAACGTTAGAAACATTATTCGATGTGGAAGAAGGTTTCACCCTGCTCAGTCTCAAAGACTTTGAAGTTTTCAATGCGAAATCCAAAGAACCCGTCGAGGGGAAAAACTGGAGCGAAACAGACGGTGTACTATCCTGTAAAGGCACGCCCCGCGGTTACCTGTATTCTCACGAGTCGTTCGGCAATTGTACGATCCGCCTGGAATATCGTTTCCCCGAATCCGCCGAAAAAAATGAAAATCCGAATACCGGGTTCCTGTTTTTTATCACCGGCGAAAACCGGATCTGGCCGAAATGCCTGGAAGTGCAAGGCAAATTCGCAGAGATGGCTCATATCAAATCGAACAGTAAAGAGATCCAGCTGGAAGTGACAGACAATGAAGCAGCCCGCGAAAAAGCCCGCCGACCGATTGGGGAATGGAATACCATTGAAGTCGTCTGCAAAGACGGGGCGCTGACGTCTGTCCTGAACGGCACACAGATCGCCACCTCGAAGCCCAGCGAACTGAAGTCCGGCTTTTTCGGTATTCAATCCGAAGGCGACGCCGTCGAATTTCGCAACATCCGCGTGCAGAAACTGACCGATTGAGTCTTTTGCTTTGCAATCATTCAGATGTTCTCCTTAAAATGGTTGTCTGAATTCACATAACTTATACATACTCAACTGTGGAGCGATCACCATGAGTTTTCGATTATTGGCAGCCTGCTGTCTGCTGGTGTGTTCTGTCCTGGCATTCTCTTCTGATGCTGATGCCGCCGAGGGGAAAACCAGGGTGCTGATGCTCACACAGAGCAAAGGTTACACGCACGGTTCCGTCAAACGACAGGAAGAGAAACTGGCTCCCGCGGAAATCGCCATGATTCAGTTAGGCAAGCAGTCCGGACTGTTTACCGTGGATTGTACCCAGGACGCCGCCGCAGATTTCACGAAAGAGAATCTGCAGAACTACGATCTCGTGATGTTCTACACGACAGGTATGTTGCCCATCAAAGAAGAGGATATGCAGTATTTTCTGAACGACTGGCTCAAGCAGAAAGGGCACGGGTTTATCGGCTTTCACTCGGCCACTGACACTTATAAATCTTATGAACCTTACTGGGACATGGTGGGCGGTTCGTTTAATGGGCATCCCTGGACAGCCGGGAATACGGTCACGATTACCGTACACAATCCTGATTTTCCGGCGATGAAACCGTTCGGGAAAGAATTCCAGTTTAAAGATGAAATCTACCAGTACAAAAACTGGCAGCCGGAAAAAGTACATGTCCTGATGAGTCTGAACATGGAAAAGTGTAATCCAAAGAAACCCTATCAGGTGCCAGTCGCCTGGGCCAAGGAATGGGGCGCGGGAAAAGTCTTCGTCAACAACCTGGGCCACAATCCCGAAACCTGGGCCAATCCCATGTTCCAGGAATCCGTGATCGGAGCCATCAAATGGATTCGAGGCGACGCACCGGCCGACGTGCCCCCCAATCCGGAGCTTTCCAAACAAGAAGAAGAAAAAGCGGCAGCCGCTGCGAAAACAGAATCGAAATAAGCTGACGAACAGCAGAATCAGGGAAAGCCAGCATGTCGAAAGCCAGCATGTCGAAAGTGATTGTCATCACCGGCGTGACCCAGGGGTTGGGACGCGCCATGACACAAGCGTTGATTGCAGCAGGGCACACCGTCGCTGGTTGCGGACGCTCTGCCGATAAAATTAGCGAGCTCACAGAGCAGTTCGGTACCACGCATCATTTTTCTGCCGTCGATGTAGCCGATGACCGCGCGGTCGAGAACTGGGCGACGACGATAATCGATCAACTGGGACCGCCCGATCTGTTGTTGAACAACGCCGCCGTGATCAATGAGAACGCGCCGCTCTGGGAAATCTCCGCTGACGAGATCGATCAGATCATTGACGTCAATATCAAAGGGACCATCAATACGATTCGTCACTTTGTACCCGCGATGGTCGCGCGTCAGTCTGGTGTGATTGTCAATTTCAGTTCCGGCTGGGGGCGTTCGGCTTCTGCAGAAGTCGCCTCCTATTGTGCGACCAAGTGGGCCATCGAAGGGTTAACGCAGTCTCTGGCGCAGGAATTACCGCGGGGCATGGCGGCGATTCCCCTGAATCCGGGTATTATTAACACAGCCCTACTGCAAAGCTGTTTCGGTGAGCACGCCGATCATTATGCGACGGCTGAGCAATGGGCCGAGTCAGCAGTTCCCTTTCTGCTGAAGCTCTCCGCCCGCGATAACGGGAAATCGTTAACGGCTCCTGCCTGACGTTTTTCACTCTCTCCGGCAGCAGATCTCGATTCCGGGTGGTGAATGGCATTTCACTTTCGGTTTGAGTAAACTCGTTGCAGTAATAAAATGAACGTCCGTGATCTCAAACTGCATTCAAGAAGTCTTCCAGCATGGCCAAATACTTTAAATATAAAACTCCTGCCGACGTGGTCGCAGACTCCGAACGTCTGGGCTGTCCGATTCAGGTTTCCGATAACTTTGATGTGCTCTATCAACCGATTCAGATTGGTCATCTGCAGGCGAAAAGTCGACTCGGCATTCAGCCAATGGAAGGCTGTGACGGTACAACAGACGGCTTCCCTGATGAATTGACGTATCGACGTTATCAGCGATTCGGAGCCGGGGGGGCTTCACTTATCTGGGGGGAAGCGACTGCGATCGGCCCGGAAGCGCGGATGAATCCCCGCCAGTTGATGATCAATGAAAAAACGGCATCTTCGCTGGAAAAGATGCTGGCCGGCTGCCGCGAAGCACATACGGAAGTCTTCGGTTCAGCTGATGGCCTGGTGATCGGTCTGCAGTTAACGCATTCCGGGCGGTTCAGTTTTGAAAAACCTCTGCTGGCCACCCATGACCAGGTCCTTGATCCTCGCACTGTAGAGAAATCAACCGGGCGCATCGTCGATGACAGTTATCCGCTGCTCTCAGACGATGATCTGAAACGCATTGAAGACCAGTATGTCACGGCTGCGAAACTGGCGGAATCGATTGGAGTCGGCTTTGTTGATATCAAGCAGTGTCACCGCTATCTGCTTTCCGAATTACTGGCTGCGAAAAATCGTCCCGGCGAATATGGTGGTTCGCTAGAGAACCGCACGCGTCTGGTGCGCAACGTCGTCAAACGCATTCGTGAAGAGTGTCCGACCCTGGTGATCGGCACCCGCATGAATGGTTACGACGGGATTCCCTACCAGGGGGCCGGTGATGACTTTATCGGCGAACCCTGCCCACATGAGCTGCCGCTGCAAACCGCGTTCGGTACCAATCCCGACGATCATCTGCAGGAAGATCTGACGGAACCGATCCAGGTGGCTAAACTCCTGAAAGAGTGGGGCGTCAGCATGATCAATATCTCCAACGGAAATCCTTATGCGAACCCGCATATCGTGAGACCCGCCGAGTTTCCGCCCACCGATGGCTACCATGCTCCCGAACATCCGCTGATCGGCGTGGCCCGTCATTTCCGGATTGCCGGTCAGATCCAGGCAGCGGTCCCGGATATTCCCGTGGTCGGCAGTGGCTACAGCTGGCTGCAGGACTTTGCCATGCATGCCGCTGCGGCGAATGTGGAATCAGGAAACATTTCCATCGTAGGTATGGGACGCGCCACACTCTCGCAGCCTGAGTTTGCGAAACAGTTGCAGGAAGAAGGAAAGCTCAATCGTAAAACCGTCTGTCGGACGTTTTCGTATTGCACGAACCTCATGCGCACGAAGGACCATCCCCTGGGACAGTATCCCACCGGATGTCCTCCGTTTGACAAAGAGGTTTACGATCCGCTCTGGAAAGAAGCGAAAGCGAAACTGGAAGCGAAGCAGAAGCCAGCCGAGTGATCAGGCTGCCTGTTGAATCGGTGACTCTTCCACCTGTTCGTCGGCAATGATTTCGGTGACCAGTCCGCCGTAATCTTTGGCACCGGGACAGGAACTGGAATAATCAAAGACAGACTGCCCATAGCTGGGCGCTTCGGCCAGTTTAATGTTCCGCCGAATCCGGCTCTGGAATACTTTCGCAGACGACCACGGTGCTTCCGGATCGCTGTTATTCAGGAACGCACTCAGGTCGTCGGTCACGTCTGCCGCCAGTCGGGTGCCGGTTTCGTACAGACAGAGTACCACTCCCGAAACGCGCAGTTCGCGATTCAAACGTCGACGGACCAGCGCCGTCGTTTCGAGCAGTTTAGAGAGCCCCTGTAACGCAAAGAAGTGTGGCTGCAGGGGAATAATGACTTCGCTGGCCGCTGTCAGCGCGTTGATGGTCAGCACACCCAGGGAAGGGGGGCAGTCCATTATGATGTAGTCGAACGGTTCGGTCTCCGCCATTTTGCGGATCGCCTGACGCAGAACAATTTCGCGGTTGTCCGCGTCGACCAGTTCCAGCTCTGTGGCTGCCAGATCCAGCGTCGCAGGCACGACCCATAAATTTTTGGCAACCAGTTGCCGTGTTTCGGCGAGTGTTTTAAATCCAGAAAAGACATCGTAAGCGGTCGGGACATTTCCGAACGGCTCGATGCCCAGATGTAAAGAGGCATGTCCCTGTGGGTCAAGGTCGATCAGGCAGACTTTCTTGCCCTGCATCGCCAGACCGGCAGCCATGTTCACGCTCGACGTCGTTTTGCCGACGCCCCCTTTTTGATTCATGATTGCTATGATACGCATCGGGAGTCCTTTCCCTCTTTCTCTTTGATAAAATCGGGTCGCTTGCTTGTTTCAAACTCTTGTGTATTCATGTCTTAGGTCGCGGTCGTCTTGTCGCAAACCAGGATGACAGTCCAGCATTTCCATACTGAAGGTGGGGCAGTATATCGGGAGATTCGAATTTTGGAAACAGGAATCGGGCAGCGGAAAAGCGAATTATTTCGACGGAATTTCGAGCTGCGCCAGGATGTGTTGAATGGAACAGCGTCGACCGGCGTTTACCTAGGGATCGGCGCTGAGTGTCCGGTCGAGGTCTGTTCGGAGACTCGAGTTTCCCCCGGTGTTTCCTGCCGCTGCAGAACATACAGTACATGTTGTGCCCGCAGGTTGGCCAGCCAGGCTTTTTCAATCGCCCGGTGATTGATAATCGGAATCTCCTGCAGGATTTCGATCCCCAGCAGCCGCATCAGGTCCTGAAAATCATGCATGGACATCAGATGCAGGTTGGGGGTGTTATACCATTCGTAAGGCAGAACTTCGGTGACCGGCGCGCGGCCCTGTTTGAGTACCTGCAGGCGGATGCGCCAGTTCCCGAAATTGGGGACGACAACCAGTGCTTTTTTGGCGACACGCACCATCTCTTCCAGCAACTGCTTGGGATGCAGCACCTGCTGCAGCGTCTGGCTCAGAACCACATAATCAAAGGCGCCATCCGGAATATCCAGCAGCCCTTCGTCCAGGTCGGCCTGGATCACGGGCACTCCGCGTGCGATGGCGGCATGATGCTGAGTGATATCGATTTCGATTCCCAGGACTGAAGCATCCCGTTCTTCACGCAACCGTGCCAGCAGACGACCATCACCACAACCCAGGTCAAGTACGCGGCTGCCTGGGTGGATCTGTTCCAGCAGTAACCGGTCGGTCATCTCCAGGGAAGGGTCCTGCATACAATATCGATGTTGAGCACGCATGGTTGAGATCCGCTTGACTAAGTCCTGTTGCTTTCCGCGAGGCGTGAGGAGTAAGCCTGTTCCAGAAAAGGGGTAATCATCTTATTCAACTGTTCAATTTCAATCAGAAAGGAATCATGTCCAAACGGGCTTTTGAGCTCAATAAAGGAGACATGTTTTCCACACTCGATCAAAGCCCTGACGATCTCCTTGCTCTGGCTGGTCGTAAAGAGCCAGTCAGAATCATAAGAGGCGATCAGGAACCGGGCATCTGTTTTTCCTAATGCTTTGACCAGTGATCCATGCTGCGAGACCAGATCAAAATAGTCCATCGCGCGGGTCAGGTAGAGATAACTGTTGGCATCAAAGCGTTCTACAAACCGCTTGCCCTGGTAATGCAGGTAACTTTCGACCTGAAACTCCACTTCCGGCAGCATTTCATAGGTGAAGGTATCGTGATCCTGCAGGCGTCTGCCGAATTTCATTTCGATGGATTGATCAGACAGGTAGGTGATGTGGGCGATCATGCGGGCCAGGGCCAGGCCGTAGCGAGGACCGGCTCCCACTTCATATTCCCCGTCCTTGAATTCCGGATCGGTTTTGATGGCGCGTCTGCCTACCGCGTTGAATGCAATTCCCTGGGCCGAGAGTTGAGCCGCAGAAGCCAGGCAGATGGCACCACGCAGCTGATCGGGAAAGCGGGTCGCCCATTCCAGAACCTGCATGCCTCCCAGGCTGCCGCCAATGACAGCGAGCAACTGATCGATACCCAGGTGTTTGATGAGGGCAGAATGCACTTCGACGATATCGCCAACCGTGATGAAAGGAAATCCGAGTCGGTAAGACTGATTGGTTTCCGGGTTAATGCTGCCGGGGCCCGTTGTTCCCTGACAGCCTCCCAGTACATTCGCACAGATAACATAGTATTTATTCGTGTCGAGCGTGCGACCCGGTCCGATCAAGTCATCCCACCAGCCCGGCTTGGCTTTCTCGTCATCGTCTTCATAGTAACCGGCGGCGTGGGCGTCTCCTGTCAGTGCATGACAGATAAAAATCGCGTTATCTTTCGCCGGGGTCAATTCGCCATAAGTTTCATAGGCGACTTGGATCGGCCCCAGTTCACCGCCGCCTGCCAGCTTGAGCCAGTTCGGAGGCGCAAACAGGGTTGCCAGTCTGGTTTGGACAATTCCAACCCCTGAATCCTGCCGGGTTTCTGATAGTTCCTGTTGTGTTGCCATAGAATAAATGCTTTTCAGTATTCCAGCAAAATCATCAGCTGTCTGTCATTCAGTTCATTATTAGTTTCAACAGATCTACCGCGATTCGTTCTCAGCAGACCGATAGCCGGTCTCGCGGGAGCGGTTTTCCGTCGTTCAGACAGTATACCCAAGCTTGTTAAGAATTTCGACACGCTACGGATCGAAAGACCTCAGATCCTGAGGCATTCTCAATCGGATCACCGGATTGATCAGCGGCGGAAACAGGAGGACCCTGTCAAACAGGGCTTTTTTCGAAAAAGACACTGGTTTTAAGCACAATACCCTGCCAGAGATCAGTCTGCCAGTTCCAGGAAGCGATCCACGCGGCGGTCGATAATATCAATACTTTTGTTCCAGAAATCCGCTTCACCCAGATGGTAGCCGAATGTATTGGATACGGCGTCTTCTGTTACCTGACAGCCGGTGGCAATCAGGAGTTCACGGTATTTGTCCGCAAACTCTGACTGATCCGTAAATGTATCCGCCAGGGCATAAACTCCCAGGGAGAGTAAATATCCAAAGGTGTAAGGAAAATTATAGAAGGGTAATTCGCTGATATAGAAATGGAGTTTGGAAATCCAGAAGGAAGGGTTCCAGCCGGAATCGTCCAGGGCTCCCGCGTAGGCTTCTTTTTGAGCCTCCAGCATCAATTCTGAAAAACGTTCGGGAGTTAATTCTCCATTTGCCCGTTCCCGATGCAGGCGGTCTTCGAACAGGAATCGTGCGTGGATATTCATCAGGAATGCTACGGAGTCTCCCAGCATGCCATCCAGAATCTGTAATTCTTCATCACGGGATCGGGCTGCTTTCAGACGTTGCTCACCCAGTACGGCTTCAGCAAAAGTGGAAGCCGTTTCTGCCAGGTTCATCGGGTAATCGCTTAATACAAAAGGAGCATCTTTTAAGACGTACGAATGATAGGCGTGCCCCAGCTCATGAGCGAGGGTCGACATGCTGTCGGCCGAGTCGGTATAGGTCATAAATATCCGGGACTGTTTTTGAACCGGGAATGTAGTGCAAAAGCCGCCCTGACGCTTGCCCGGTCGATTTTCCGCTTCGATCCACTGTTCACGGAGTGCCGTCTCTGCAAACTGACTCAGATCGGGACTGAACTTTTCAAATGAATTCACGACCAGTTCACAGGCGCGATTGTAACTGAGTTCAGGAGATTCACCACCTGAAAGCGGCAGCGGTGCATTCAGGTCGTACCAGCAGAGTTTTTCGAGACCCAGCAGTTCTGCTTTCTTATCGAGAAACTGAACCAGCTTCTGTTTCCGCTGGGAGATCACCGACCACATCGTATTCAGGGTGGTCCGCTGCATGCGGTTGTAAACTAATGGTGCATCGAGATGGTCTGTCACGGACAGGTGGCTGTAGAGCGTAAGCCTGGTTCCTGCCAGGTGATTCAAGGCGTCGGCACACGAATCGGCAATCGTGTCCCACGCTTTGTTGGCTGCATAGAAATTATTCTGACGCACGAAACGCTGGGGGGAATCGAACTGGACCTGTCCGGGCGAACGTTCTACCAGTTCCCCTTTTTCCATCAGTTGGATTTTCAGATCACCTGACAGCCGATCATAAAGTCGTCCCCAGGCATGCAGTCCATCGACGGCCAGTTGCGATGCCAGGATTTCCTGTTCCTTAGGGAGTCTTAATGTCGCGTTCCGTTTCGAGTCTTCCAGGAAAAACTGAATCTGCTTCAGGCGGGAATCCTGTTCCAGAAACTGCTGCAACACTTCCGCAGGGATTTCACGGATGGTCAGCTGCAACTGGGTTTCGATATTCTCCCTCAGTGGTCGAATACTGGCCAGCCGTGCCATCAATGTTTGAAAGCGTTTGTTATGTGCATCATCAGCACAATAACATTCCAGAAACGCAAATAATCCCGCCAGCTCCGCGACAGCAGACTGATAGTCGGTCAGAAAATCTCCCCAGAGAGAAGCATGCTGCTGTGGATCGACCGCCTGTGACAGGCCCGCAACACGTGCCACCAGGTCTTCCAGGGACACTTTTATCTGCTGGAGACAGTCCTCGAACTCCGGTTGTTCGGGATGAGGGTACAGCGAGGCCAGTTCCCAGGTCAGCGGATAAGCGGTAGACTCAGTCATAGCGGTAAATCCAATTCAGAAAAAGAGAGGTGATTCATCTCTACTGACTGTATTGGATCAGTGGTCATTCCGTCAATTATAGAGCCACTGATATAGAGCCACTGATTTGAAATCTGGAAGTGGAGGAAAGAAAACTTCCCACGCTTCGAATCTGTCTGTGGTATAATATTGATAAGAGTATTCCCGGCGCCTGAGATTTTCTTCATGTTGAGACTGAGAAAGACAGTACATTGATCTATGAGACCCCGGCAATTCTGATGTGTCCTCCTGATTTCTATGGGATTGAATACGAAATTAATCCCTGGATGAGCCGCAGTAAGCAGAGTGATCCGGCTTTAGCAAGGCAGCAATGGGAAGCGCTGTATCAACTGTTGCAGAAACAGGAGGCCCGAATCGAACTCATGACGCCGGTCAAAGGGCTTCCCGATCTGGTCTTCACTGCCAATGCGGGTTTGATCTGGAAGGATCGCGTGTTTCTCTCGCTGTTTCGCCACGCAGCGCGTCAGGGAGAAACACCCCTGGATCGCGACTGGTTTCAAGCAGCCGGATTTGAAACCATTGATATGCCCGAAGGTTTTTATTTTGAAGGTGCCGGCGATGCGTTATTCTGTGGCGATACGCTCTTTGCCGGCTATCTGATTCGCAGTGACGTCCGGGCCCTGCAGTGGGTTGCCGGTGAGATGAACTGCCGGGTGATTCCTCTGCAACTGGTCGACGAATTTTATTATCACCTTGATACCTGTTTCTGTCCTCTAAGTGAAACGGAAGCTATTTATTACCCGCCCGCCTTTGACGAATATGGGCAACACGCTTTAAAGGAGCACATCCCGCATCTGATTCCTGTGGTTAAAGCAGAAGCGCAGCGATTTGCCTGCAATGCGGTCGTGCTGGGCGAAACCGTCGTCATGAATACGGGGTGTCCGCAACTGGAAGCCGATCTGCAGCAGCGGGGTTATCAGACTTTAAGTACGCCTCTGGATGAATTCATTAAAGCCGGGGGATCCGCCAAGTGTCTGACCTTACGGCTGGACGGTGAACGGGCGGCTGTCTGGCCTTGAAGGGCCATTATGATTGAGCCGACTTGTTCGCGAGATCCCGGCCGAGGTTGTTTCTCCCGGAAAAAACCGGGTTCCGGTCGTCGCCAGCGAAGCATCTCGATTGAGGGAGATATGCTTCAGGGGAACAGCGGGAGTCGAGGCGGCAAAGGTTCCCTTGCCGGGTGAGAGCAGGCTGACCTGAACTTCTCCCAACGCATAAATATTCAGGTTATGCTCGGGGATTTGAGGAAAGAGTTTGACAATCCAGGTCTGATCCGATGCCTGACCGGTGCCAAACTGATTTCCTGCACGGGGCGCTCTCGCCAGAGGTGTAGTAGCACAATTGCGGGTCCACTGTCCCAGCGTAATCGTATTCTGGGGGACAGCGGCAAAACGCTGATCCCAGACCGGTAACAGCATTTGCCGCTGACCGAATAACTGGATTTTTACATTTCCCGTTAACGCAGCAGGATTCCCCAGTTGGTCAAATCCCTGCAGGCGGACCGACAGCGCGTTCCAGTCTGCTTTTCCCTGTGTGTTGATCGGGGTTGCCTGAACGCTGATTTGAGTTAATTTCCCCAGCAGCGGTTCAGGAGCCGGTATAGGAGGGATCAGGCCGGGAACAGGCCCGTATCCCAGTGCCTGTTGTGCGACAGTTGCACGCATCAGACCCAGTGCATAGCCGCGTTCCAGCGTGGGTACGTCATTCGGGTAGTATTGTTTTAAAAGAGGCTGGTAGGCGCTTAACGGGTCTGCATGGACTCCCAGGATGACTCCCCGGCTGCAATGGGTTTCGCAGGCAGTGGAGAGCGGTTCTACAGGGGCATACGTCGGGCGCTGATAAACGGGAACAGGCATAGGGTAATATTTTTTATGCTTATGAAACGCAAACTGAACGGGCTGGCTCTGATAGTATTGGTCTGCTGCCAGTTGGATGGTTTCCCGGTCATAGTCTGAATTCTCGATCTTCAGACGTTCTATTCTTTCCAGAGAAATGGATCTGGATTGTTGCCCCGCGGTTTCGAGAACCAGGGTGGAGTCGGTTCCCCATTGAATGCAGTCCGCATGAATCGTGTTACCGGAGTCCAGGGTGATTTCCACATCGGCCAGGGAAATTGCAGGGGTACTCAGAAAAAGAGCCAATAAGAGCGTAAAGAAAGTAAGGTCGCGTTGCATGACAATCCCCGATTGAACAGACAGATCCCAATCACGGTTTTGTGACGAGATAAAGTTGGTCATAGAGACTGAAAAGGCAAACATCGCGCCCGAAGTGGTGCGTGTGATGGTGGCATGAGGTGGCGGAGAGGTTTCAACGAACGGGAGCCCTGTTAGCAGGGTTATGACAGTTGCAGATGTAATGGCGGATTCGTTCCGCGCGGATTTGAAAGGCGTCGCGGACAAAAGGAAATCATCGCAGGTGGAGATGGCCCGTCTGGGCCGGTGCCCTGTTTCATTTGATTAACACAATATCCAGGTGGATGTCTGAATGTCTTAACAAAATCCCGTTTGAAGAGGGACGGTCAGGAAAAGTGTTGAACTGCGGTGAATGTCGGTTTTCGCTTCAGAAACGGGGGTTTTGACATTCTGAGCCTGCGAGATTACACAAAGTCTGCTGAATATGGCACTTAGACCCTTAGAATCCCGCAAACAATCTGGTGAATATGCTTGACAGCAAGGATAGAAAGCGTGATGATCATGCAATAGCGGGGACTTGTGGTCCTCATTCAAATTGATGTTAGTCTATCGGGAATATCTGTTTAGATAATTTCTTTTTTAGTCTTAACACGTATAATTTGATACTTGATTCAATTCGTTTTATGATCGATTCCGATCGGGCCAGGCAGTCGTTGTTAGATCTTCGATAATGGATTCACCGGGAATTCATGTGCCTACGTCGGATTTTATCTTTTTAGAAGAGGGTGGGCTGGAATTATGGCAGCTGGTCACCGTCGTGTTGACATCGAGGAAGTTTCAGATGTCACCATTGCAAAATTTATTGACAAGAAGATTCTTGATGAAGGGAATATCCAGATCATCGGGACTCAATTATTTGGTCTTGTTGATGAAGATGGACGCAAGAAGATCATTCTTGACTTTTCCAACGTCGAATACCTTTCCAGTGCTGCACTGGGAAAGTTGATTACGCTGGATAAAAAGGTGAAAAAGGCAAAAGGTAAATTGAAGCTGTGCTCAATTCGTCCTGATATTTATGAGGTTTTTGCCATTACGAGGCTGAATCAGCTGTTTGACATCGCCGAAACACAGGAGGCGGCTCTTGAAGGGTTTTAACTTTGGCTTGATAATTGCAGATTCATTCCCTGCCTGCGACACTATCCCTCAGTAAAAAGTCTTTGAGAACAATGATTGTGAGAGGTTCAAATTGAGAAGTAAGTTGTGAAAGCAGCCTTCTCAGCGTGAGTTTGAATGCTCTTTGAATTAGTTACTGGATAAACACCAGAAATCGTGTGCTGGCCAAATTCATGTCATCGGACGAACACTTTGAAGTAACGATCCCCAGTGATACCTCGGAAGGTCAGGCTGTCCAGGCCAGAATCGTCGAGGCTCTTGAGGTACGTGAATACCCGGAAAAAGATGTCTTCTCGGTGCGCCTGGCGCTCGAAGAAGCATTGGTCAATGCGATTAAACATGGTAATCGCATGTCTCCTGATAAAAGTGTCGAGATCAACTGCTGGATCAGCGATGAGCGGGTTCGCGTTGAAATTCAGGATGAAGGTGAAGGATTTGACCGCAGTCATGTTCCCGATCCGACACTGCTCGAAAACCTGGAGCGGCCCTGTGGCAGGGGAATTATGCTGATGGGAGCTTTCATGAATCTCATCGAGTATAACGAACAGGGTAATAAAGTGATTCTCGAAAAGATCAAAGGAGTCTCCCCCAAACCACCAGACTCCGAAGCTGAGTGACTCAAAACAGTTACGATGCTTACAAGCAGGCAAATTTCTCAAATATTTTGCCAGAACCCAAGCGGTTCCTGTTTAACATCGGTTGACTTCATACATTTCTCACAATATGTTATACGCACAATGTGGTTGGGAGCAGTCCTGAATCGCATCACTAATCCTCGATAGCTCAATCGGTAGAGCGAGCGGCTGTTAACCGCTAGGTTCAAGGTTCGAGTCCTTGTCGAGGAGCTTTTAAAAATTGGATCACAATCCGAACCAACAACCCTCAGTCACAACTTGTTTTGTGGCTGGGGGTTTTGTTTTGTCGATCAATGAATCGGGGATTTGGTTGAGGCTCAACTCAGCTCTGGAAGTGACCGCTCTTCCGAACCGCAACGGATTCATCTGGGGAACCTCACAAACAGCTAAAGAATGTGGGATGCTCGTGCAGCTGACAGTGGGATTCTAGAGTGCGTCACATTTAACTATAGCGTGTTTCGATCTGATATTCTCGGTCCAAGTGGTCCTGGAGGCGCTATAGTATGACTGGACACAGTCTAAGGACAGCGGATCGCCTCTCCGAAGCGTCGTGATTCAGGGCTGACCTGAACTTCAGGTCCGCGGCGAGTTCGACACGCGGACTTTGGAGCCTGGCTGCTATTTTGGCTCTCAAGGGCAATCGACACACCTGCTTTCATCGGAGTCGGAATCCGGGTCATTTCAGAATCGTTGCCAGGTGTTGCAGGATTATTTTCAAGACTTTCGTATTTGGGTGTTCACGGTCTGCCATATAGCTGTAGTATACAGGTAATGTTTCGCTTACATCGCGTGCTTGCCTCTCAGGTGAAAAACCGTGTCAATTCAATTCATACGGACCAATTGAAATGCTACCATTAAAACAACGCAGTGTTCGGTATCCGCGTCTCGCTCTGGTGGTGCGGCTACTCTTCGCATTCTTTCTGTTTGGCACAGGGATCATGACAATGGGGTTTGCCATCAATGGCTATCCGGTCAGTGATTCGCCCGATGACGTCGGTCAGTTCATGCTCGCGCTTCAGAAGACGGGCTATTTGATTTTTTGGGTTGGCTTGTTCAAGACGGTCGCCGGCGGACTGATGTTTTTCCCGCGGACCGCGCCTCTCGCAGTTCTGATGTCGCTGCCCTATGCTTTCAATATCCTGTTGTATGTGACGTTTTTTGCTCACAAATACCTCGTCATCGGGTTTCCCGACTTTGCCGCCTGCGCATTCCTTCTCTACTGCTACTTTGACTGGTATCGCCCGATCTTCGCCAGGCCGACCAGCACCGTGACTACCGAATTGGCCGGAGGTGAATATGCACTTTGACTCCGAATCCTCGCCCGGGTTTGCCATCGGTCGTGTCGCGTACCTGATTCGTTCCGGCATGGCCACCGTCCTGAAAAATGCCGGCTGGCCGTTTTCACCGGAGGAAACGCAGACTCTGATCACTCTGTCCGATGCCGGCGAGCCGTTGAGTATGAACGATCTGGCGTTACTGATGATTCGTGATCCGACCACGGTCAAACGGCAGTTGGATCGACTTGTCGAACAGCAATTTGTCGAGCGGAAGGCATCGACTGACGACGCGCGCATCGTGATGATCGGTTTGACTCGTCGTGGCGAACAGAGACTGCAGAATGTTCTTCCACTACTGGATGACCTGCGGAAAACGGCGTTAACGGGTATCAAAAAATCGGAACTGGAAGCAACGCTCCACGTTCTGCGAACGATGCAGAAGAACTTAATGGAACACCGATAACTTTCCACGTAAACGACGGGCCAGGCTGTCCGTGAACCAAAGGAGCTGACAATGTCAAAACCTGCTAAGTTTCTCACCATCTTTCTGGCAACTTTGATTGTCTGTACGAGTCAAGCGATCGCGCAGGAGAACTCTGCGACGGAGAAGCTGACGAAACAGAGCGAGCAGTTCAAGGAACAGATACTCCAGGTGGCTGACAACGTCTACGTCGCCGTTGGTTACAGCGTTTCCAACGTTTCGATGATTGTCGGTGACGATGGCATCATCATCGTTGATACAGGGATGATGGGTGAGGCAGCAAGTAAGATCGCAAAGAAGTTTCGCGAGATCACCGATAAGCCGGTCAAGGCGATTATCTATACGCACTCGCATGGGGACCATACCGGCGGAGCACCCGTGTTTCTCGGTTCTGAGCGTCCGCAAATCTGGGCACACATCAACTTTGGCAGTGAAGCCCGGCCCTGGAAGGCAGGCGGACTGACGTATCAAAATGTGCGCGGTGCAAGGCAGGCGGGCTTCAAGTTGCCGCCGGAGCAACTAATCAATAACGGCGTCGCGCCAGTTCGCTATCCCAAACGAGGCGGGGAAGTATTCTCTTCCAACGAAGGAACCGCGCCGACTCATTTTCTCGAGGGGGATCGAAAGGTCATCAAAGTCGCCGGCGTGGAACTCGTACTCACATCTTCGCCCGGTGAAACCAACGACGGAATTTCCGTCTGGTATCCAGCTGGTAAAGTCCTGTTCGCCGGCGACAGCTTCTATCGATCGTTCCCAAATCTGTATGCCATTCGCGGTACTCCCAATCGCAGCGTCCGACTGTGGGCGGAAAGTCTTGGCAGAATGGCTGACAACGACGCAGTTGCCTTGGTAGGCGGTCACACGAATCCGATTCTCGGAGCAGAGGAAGTTAAACAGGTTCTGACCGATTACCGCGACGCCGTGCAATTCATTCACGACAAGACGGTCGAGGGTATTAACAAAGGTCTGACACCCGACGAGTTGGTCGAGTACGTTCAGCTTCCCGAACGTCTGGCAAGCAGTGAATACTTGCAGCCATTCTACGGACATCCCGACTGGGGCGTCCGCCAGACCTTCAGTAACTATCTTGGCTGGTTCGACGGCAATGCATCCAATTTGTTCCCCTTACCACCCAAGGCGGAAGCCGAACGAGTTGCGAAACTGGCCGGAGGAAAAGACAGGCTTTTAGAATCGGCCAAAGATGCACTCGCCGAGAATGATAATCAATGGGCCGCACAGCTTGCCGACCATCTGCTGGCAATCAACAAAAACAATACCGAAGCCAGGCAGATTAAAGCCGAAGCTCTGACAAATCTGGCCCACAACATGGTCAATGCCACCGCAAGAAACTACTACCTCACTGTCGCCCGTGAACTTCGTAAACAGGTGTCAGAAGCAGGCGCGGAAGCACGTCCTCGACAGCCTCAAAAGCCACAAAAAACTACAACAATCGCGTCCATCGGTGATGCGGTTATGAAAAAGATCGATCTGGCTTTGCCTGACGAGTTGTATCAAGGTTACCTGTTTTGGCATCAGGCAGATGAACTTGCCACCGATGTCGTTAATTACGCAATGCTTCTCGATGCTGAGGGAACGGTGGCTCATCGCTGGGATACCGACTTAACGGGAGGAGGACATACCTCGTATCTGCTGAAATCCGGTGGCCTGCTGCGTATGGGCATCAGGGATAGAAGATATGTTGCGGGGCAGCCAGTGGCCGCCACCGACACGCTGCAGATCACAGACACAACTGGACAAGCAGTCTGGGAATTGAATGCCAGGGATATTGATATCAACGGGAACAAAATTACCTTTCACCACGATATGTTGCCTATGTCCAACGGCAATATCCTGATTTTAATCTACGAAGAAATCAGTTCGAAACAAGCCGCGGCGGCTGGTTGGTCGGCCGGCAAAGGGAAAACGGTCTGGTCAGATGGAGTGCTGGGGATCAAACCCGACCTGGAAAAGCGTTCCTATGAAATTGTCTGGTATTGGCGATTTATTGACCACATGATTCAGGACCAAAATACCAAAGCGGCCAACTACGGTGTCATCGCCGATCATCCGGAAAAGATCGACGGCCACTTCCCTGAAAGCTATGCGCCAATGAACGCTGTGCGGCAGCATTTGAATTCGCTCGACTATCACCCGGACATGGATCAGATCGTTGTTAGCTCCTTTATCTATAACGAAATCTGGGTGATCGATCACAGCACGACCATCGAACAAGCCGCGGGCTCTGCAGGCGGTCTAAGGGGTAAAGGGGGAGAGCTGCTGTTCCGATACGGTAATCCCGCCGCCTACGCGAGGGGCACGGAGAAGGACCGGCTCTTCCAAAATCAACACGACGCCAACTGGATTGACGAAGGGCTTCCTGGAGCCGGTAATATCCTGGTCTTTAATAACAATACAGGCCTGGGCGGCATAGCGAGGGTAGGAACTGGTGGAGCGGCAGCCGCTGTTACCCAGGAACAGTTAAAGGGGATTAGCAACGTCCATGAGATTCGTCCCACTGTTGATGATGATCGACGTTACGTCCTAAGCAAATCTGGAAACTTTAAAGCCAGGCAAATATGGTTCTGGAAAAACGAGGACTTCTTCGCTCCCTTTCAAGGCGGCGCTCGCCGCTTGCCCAATGGCAATACTCTTCTGACCGATACGGTGGGTAAAAGGGTCTGAGAAGTTGCCCCTGATGGGGATGTCGTCGTTCGCTATAAAGGTCCTGCTCCTGACTTCAAAGCATTCAAGTACTCCGCCGCGCAGGTAGCGGATTTGATTGAGTAGTAAACGAGATATTGAAATGGCCGGGCAGGGGATTGGATGGCGGGACGCGAACGCTTCGCTGTTTTAGCCTCACATAATGCCACGCAACTGGCTCCGATTGTTTTTTTGATCGATTTCCAGCATCTCCGGTGGGGCGGCTCAAGAATTAGCAGCGAATGACCGAAAGAAATAACGCGCCGAGTCTTGACTGGTCGGTCAAGACAATCTATACTTTACTGAAGCAGGAACAAATTTCGGGAGATAAATCAATGCCGTGGGAAAAATCATTTGAAGAGTCAGATGTGATCGAACAGGCGATGAAGGTCTTCTGGGAGAAGGGATACGCTGCAACGTCGATTTCTGACATCACGGACGCGACAGGAATCAAACGAGGCAGCCTCTACAACGCATTTGACGGAAAGCATGACCTTTTCGTGCGTGGGCTGCTGAAGTACGGCGGGGATCGCAGGACGAGTAAATTACGAATGCTGGAAACGGTTGATGATCCGCGTGAAGCGATCACGATGTTTTTCGACTCGCTCGTAAAGGCCACGCTGGACGATCCCGACAAGAAGGGATGTTTGCTGTTCAACACCGCACTCGAATATTCGTCGCATGACGAAGACGTCAAAAAACTTGTATCAGAGGGAATCAAAGAGGTCGTCACTTTTTTTGAAGGACGAATCAACCGCGGGAAAGAACTCGGCGACATTCCCGAAACAGTTGACACTCGCTCCACTGCAAAGGCTCTCGTTGCCTTGGTCGTGGGAATTCGTGTGCTGGGGCGCGGGGCGTTTGGAAAAACGGCGTTGCGACAAGTCGCCCAGCAGGCGATTGCGTTGATTTCACAGGCAGAGGAGTGAGTGGATAAAGCCGGTAGAATTCTCAGTAAAGGGTTCCGTCGAGAGTGCGTTATGTAAACCGGGGCTCGGCTCCTCATTTCTTGGAACTGGTTTTGACCGATCGGTCAATTTAAATTAAAGGAAGAACGATGACCAATTTTAGTGTTCACACGATCGAGACCGCCAGCGATGACAGTCAGCCTCTGCTGGAGGCCAGCAAGCAGGCTTATGGCTTTGTTCCCAACCTGCATGCGGTGATGGCGGAGTCGCCTGCCTTGCTGGAAGCGTATAAGACGGTCGCCGATATCTTCGACAACAAGACCAATCTCTCGACGACGGAGCAGCAGATTATTGCGATGACCAATAACCGGCTGAATGGTTGCACGTACTGCATGGCGGCTCATACGTCGATCATGCAAGCTGGAAAGGTGCCGGAAGACGTCATCACGTCGCTGCGCGACGGAACAGCGATCGCCGATCCGAAACTGGAAGCGCTCCGTCTCTTCGCCGAGAAGGTGAATCTGCAGCGAGGTTGGCTCGAAGACGGCGACATCGAAGAGTTACTGGCTGCTGGTTATACGAAGCAGACGGTCTTCGACGTGATTGTCGGAACCGCCTACAAGGTTTTGTCGAACTACACAAACCATATCGCCAGCACTCCGCTCGATCGAGGCTTCGCAAAGAACGAATGGACGCCGGAAGCGTGATCAGTGAACTGACGCGGAGTCGAAGTAGGAACATTTGGGAAAATCTACAAACAATTCGGTTGAAGCCTTTAAGCCGTCTTGATGACTATGGCTGTGAACGGATATCAGAATTGACACCTCTTTAAAAAAGGAACTCCAATATGAAACCGCTATTGATTGTGCTGAATTCGATTTCAGGTCTCGTGCTCATCCGGTTTACCATTTCAAAGTTTGCAGCATGGCCGGTATCCGTTGCCGCATTTGTTGATATGGCCAAACCACTTGGAATTGATCCAACGTTTTTCAGAATCAGTACAGGCTTCATTATCGGTTATGCCGCCATATCGTTCTTTACGAACTCGCTAATCCTGCTCCCGAACAAAGAGGGAAACGAAAAACTCAAGCTCCTCTTCACTTTCAATAGCCTCTACGCAACAGGCGCGATGACTGGTGCGCTTTTCTCGGAGTTTTTTCTTCGGTCGAACCCTAAATGGCCGCTGGTCTACATCGCGACCGCAATCGTGGTTGTTGCTGTCGTGAACCTTCTGTCCCGCTACAGCAAGATTTCACAAGTTCTACGAAGTAAGGGCAGTCATGTGAAGTTGAAGGCTCAGAACTCTGCTTAACACCAATAGGTCAATGAATGAATTTCAATGACAAAGCCGTCGCTGAATGCAGCATCAATGTGAAACCGAACTCCACACACCAATAGGAAAAAACATGAACACCAGAACAATTCCTCTCACCATTACCATGATTGCCTTCGCATTGAGCGCCGTCAGCGGATGCACCGGAAGTGCGAACTCTCAAGACGAACGTACCGACACAACACAATCAGGAGAAATACCCATGCTTTCCAAACAGCTTGAAGAAAAAGCAGCAGCAAGTGTCACGCGAATTCCGGAAGACGTTCGTCAGACATACGCTCAGGCTATTGAAACAGTCCGAGCGACCGGCATCGAAAAGTCTGCCAGGCAGGTTGGCGATACGGCAATCGATGCCCAACTGTCTGGCTGGGACGGCAAGAGTGTCAAACTCAGTGACCTTTGGCAGGAAGGGCCGATCGTTTTGATGTGGTATCGAGGAGGCTGGTGCCCATATTGCAACATTCAACTTCGCGCCATGCAGCAGAGCATGGACAAAATCGAAAATGCCGGGGCAAAGTTGGTTATTCTGACACCAGAACTGCCAGAGAAGGCCAAAGAAACGGCTGAGGCAAATGAACTGAATATCGTGGCATTGCACGACAAAGGCAGTGCAGTGGCGCAAAAGTATGGGCTCGTATTTGAGCTTCCTGAAGCGATAGTTCCTGCCTATCGCGACAAGCTCAAACTGCCTGAATACAACGGCAACGACGCAATGGAATTGCCACTTGCGGCAACGTATGTTATTGATAAGTCCGGCAAGATCACCTACGCGTTCCTCGATGCGGATTACAAAAAACGAGCCGAGCCGGCCGACGTCATCGAAGCAGTCAAAACGGCTGCTCAACAGTAGTCACGTTGCATGGCGATTCGTGATCTTTTCACTGGTTCGCGAGCTGCTCAAGCGTAGCTGGGTCGACAATACCGGAGCGCAACTTCACTCTGAATTAGGGAGGGACCAGTCATGTCCAGTAACCGAACCGCAATTGTCACTGGTGGATCCGGTGGCATCGGCAGCGAGATTTGTAAACGATTGGCTCGTGACGGATATCGCGTGGTTGTTCACTACGGAAACGACCGTCAGGCCGCAGAAAAAGTTGTCCAGGAGATTACTGATTCTGGAGGTATTGCGATTGTGCGATCGGCAGATATTGCGGACGAAGATGCTGTTAGAAACATGTTTGAATTCACGTCTGCCGAATTTGGAGGCTTGGATGTCGTGGTGGCAAACGCGGGAATCGGCGGTGGTGGCCCGATTGAGCAAGTGGAACTGGCTGATTTTACGAAGCTCGTCGCCGTTAATTTTGTTGGTGCTTTCTTGACTCTTCGCGAAGCTGCAAGACGACTGAGCGATGGTGGAAGGCTGATTTATGTTTCTTCGCAACTGGCTGAGCGACCTCGTACGGGAACCGGCACATATTCAGCGACAAAGGCGGGAATTGACGCGATGCTTGTTTCGATGTCGCACGAACTGGGGACGAGAGGGATCACCGTCAACAGTGTCCGCCCCGGAGCCACCGAGCCACCGAGCCTGGCATGTTTGCCGGAAGTGACGAAGAACGGAAGGAGTTTTTTCGCAACCTTTCTCCGTTCAAGCGACTCGGTCATCCCAATGACATCGCCGCAGTCGTTTCGTTCCTGGCCAGCGACGACGCGGCGTGGGTTACAGGACAACACATTCGTGCCGATGGTGGTGCGTCAAATTGATTTGTTTACATCATGGAGACGCAAAACTGATCGTGAAGTATTTAACCCTCTCCTATACCTTTTGAATTTATTCAAGCCAGTTCCACTCGTGTTTCGACCTCACCAGAATCGAACTGCTGTCGATGTTCAAGAGCGAATCGCATACGATTCCGCTTAGCCTTTGCGGATTTGGGGGCCTTGCGAATTCGATGGGAAATAGAGTTCTCCTTGAAGAATTCATAATTCGGGAAAAGACGTAACCTGTTGTTGATATATGCACTTAGGTCGAATGGGACCTGGCTCGGATTGAGATCGCGTTGGAGAGCTTATTTCTATTTTCAGACAACGATAATTACACCCGGTATCGAATTTCGGTACCGGTTTTTTTGTATCATGAGATACAGGTGAAGCAGAAGTTCAGGTGGGCGAGCCATGTTTGAATCAAGAGAAATAGCGGTGATTGCCTTCGGTTGCCTGGGGACTCTGATCTGCCTGTCGATGATCATCGAAAAAAACACGCAGAAAATTCCGAACTGGTTGAATCTGAGTGGAATCATCTGCGGCATAGTCATCGCCATCGTTGATGGACAGTGGTCGCTGCACCTGACCGGTTTTTTTCTGGCATTTTTGACAGGGATCTTCTTTCTGAAACTGGGAATCTCCGCTGCGGGTCTGGTGAAACTGTTGATGGCTGCGGGCACAATAGCCGGACCTGTGATCCCGATAATGACGCTCGTTCTGTTCCTGCTGTTTTGGGGAGTCGGCGCGCTCTATCGAAAGCTGGCAGGTCCACGCGATGTGGATGCAGCGGAATCTACCAGTTCGAATCGCCTGATGAGCGGTTCCCTGCTGATTGCGCTGGCATCGCTGTTGAGCCTGCTTCTGATTAATCGTCCCTGGGAGCAGGCGGTGTAAACTGCTCTGATTGCGGGATTTGAGGCTGCTATTCCAATTTTATCTCAGCTGTAAACGCATGAAGATTTCCCATAATTCCTGTAGCGCCTGTTTTTATGCTGGAAATCAGCTTGCTTTATTTTCCGATTTTCAATACCAAACGGGTGTCTCACAAAGATTTGCGCTAGTGGAAATTGAGAATCAGGAAACTTATCACGGGCAATATGATTCAGGTAAGATCAATGCCTGTGGGTATTGTAAGCAATCGCTTTGCCTCAGACAAAACAGGGAAAAGATATGTCGAGAAAAGGAATTGTATTAGCAGGAGGTACGGGAACCAGACTGCATCCTGTTACGAAAGTGATTTCGAAACAACTTCTTCCGATTTATGATAAGCCGATGATTTACTATCCGCTGTCATCGCTGATGCTGGCGGGAATCAGAGAGATTCTCATCATTTCCACGCCACATGACCTGCCGATGTTTCAAGATTTACTCGAAAGTGGTGAGCAATGGGGAGTGAAGTTTGAATATGCAGAGCAACCTTCCCCCGATGGACTGGCCCAGGCGTTTCTGATTGGTGAAGACTTTATCGGCGAAGATGATGCCTGCCTGATTTTAGGCGATAATATCTTTTACGGACACGGATTTACCGAGAGCCTGAAATCAGCGGCGGCACGGGAATCCGGGGCCACCGTCTTTGGTTACCAGGTGCACGATCCGGAACGTTTTGGTGTAGTCGAATTTGATAGTGAACAGCGTGCCATCTCTATCGAAGAAAAACCGGTCAAACCCAGGTCCAACTATGCGGTGACCGGACTGTATTTTTACGACAATGATGTGATAGATATTGCGAAAAATGTGAAGCCTTCTGCGCGAGGGGAACTGGAGATCACCTCTGTCAACAACGCTTATCTGGAACGGGGCGGCCTGAACGTAGAGTTACTCGGTCGCGGGCATGCCTGGTTCGATACGGGAACCCACGAAAGCCTGCAGGAAGCCAGCCATTTCTTTCAAACGATCGAAAAAAGGCAGGGGTTGAAGATCGCCTGTCTGGAAGAAATTGCGTACCAGAGAGGCTGGATTACTAAAGATCAATTAAGGAAACAGGCTGATAAGCTCGGGAAGACCAACTATGGTCAATATCTTATGCGAATTGTAGATGATCTTTCACACAATTAGCAATTCTTATATAAATCCCGGCTCTGAGTGATTTACACAAGCTTAGAGGGGTATAAACCAGATGAGGGGGGAACAGGAAGCCACCTCACCCGGTTCTTATGATTCATGATCCTTAATGAATGAAGTTTCCGACAGGATGTTAAAAACGAATTTACTGCAAGTTCCAGCTTCTGAGGGGCACTGAAATGAATCCATACACTTCAGTATCTCTTTCTCCTCGGCAAATGCTGAAAAGCCTGGTCATCAATCGTCGATTGATCTACCAGATGGCAAAACGAGAAGTGATCGGCAGATATCGAGGATCTGTTCTGGGACTGGCATGGTCGTTTTTCAATCCGCTGATCATGCTGGTGGTTTATACCTTTGTTTTCAGTATTGTCTTCAAAGCCCGCTGGCAAACCGGTTCTGACAGCAAAACAGAATTTGCGCTGGCACTGTTCATAGGCATGATCGTACATGGTCTACTTGCAGAATGTGTGAATAGAGCTCCCAGTCTGATTGTGGGAAATGTGAATTATGTCAAGAAAGTCATCTTCCCCTTGGAAGTACTGCCCTGGATTGCAATGGGCGCCACGCTCTTTCATACACTGATCAGTCTGATGGTCTGGGGGATGTTTTTTATCCTTGTGAATCAGACTTTTTATTGGACTGCGTTGCTATTGCCTCTCCTGTTTGTGCCACTGATCCTGTTTACGATGGGGCTTACCTGGTTTCTTGCATCATTCGGCGTCTATTTGCGGGACGTCGGGCAGATTACGGGCGTGTTTACGATGGTCCTGCTCTTCATGTCACCCGTTTTCTATCCCATTTCAAATCTACCGGAACGTATTCAACCGTTGATGTATGCAAACCCACTGACATTTATCATCGAACAATCGCGCGCAGTATTAATGTGGGGACAGTTACCGAACTGGGAAGGAATATTTATTTCATTACTCATAAGCATGGTTGTGGCCTGGATGGGATTTGCCTGGTTTCAGAAAACACGAAGAGGTTTTGCTGATGTACTCTGAAGCTGGCGCGACACAAGCAGTGGCAATCAGTCTGGAATCAGTCAGCAAGTCGTTCCAGATTTATGAAAAACCTCATCATCGGTTAATGCAGGGATTGTTCAGAGGAAAGAAACAGTTTTACCGGGAATTCAAAGCGGTGAGTGATATCACGTTTGAAATTCCTAAAGGCGAGACGGTCGGAATTATCGGTCGTAACGGAGCAGGGAAGTCAACATTGCTGCAAATGATTTGTGGCACCATGACCCCCACGAGTGGAACAGTGCAAATCAATGGTCGGGTTGCAGCATTGCTGGAACTCGGATCCGGTTTCAACCCGGAATTTACCGGCCGGGAAAATGTATATATGAATGGAGCGATTCTGGGTTTGACTCGTGATGAAGTCGAGGATCGTTTTGATGATATTATTGCCTTTGCTGAGATTGGTGACTTTATAGATCAGCCTGTCAAAACTTATTCCAGTGGCATGTATGTCAGACTGGCTTTTGCAGTAATTGCCCATGTAGACGCTGATATTCTGATAATTGATGAGGCTTTATCAGTAGGAGATGCACTCTTTACGCAAAAATGCATGAGATTTATTCGCGCCTTTAAGGAACAGGGGACCTTGCTGTTTGTCAGTCACGATATGGGGTCCGTCTTATCCTTGTGTGAAAAAGCGGTATGGCTTGAAAAAGGAATCGTAAAAAGCAGCGGTGAAGCCAAACAGGTTTCCGAAGAGTATCTGCAATATACCCTCCAGGAAACCTATCAGGATGAGGCTTCGCTTGTTTCTACAAAATTTGAGCGACCTCAGAAACAGGAAACTGTGAAGGCCCAGAAATCGAATCCAGTTAAGAAGAAAATATTGTCAGTTGCTGAGTATGAAAGTGAATGCAAAGTTACCAGTAATATTGCAAATTCATCCGGATGGAAAACTGGTGAAGCAGAGATCATCGACGTGACGTTGGAAGAATTAGATTCCCATTCGGAAGGCATTGTGTTTAAAGGGGGGGAACAGGTAAAACTGTCCATTCATGCTAAAACATATAAGGATCTTGAGAACCCCATTTTAGGTTTTGTCGTCAAAGACCGTTTAGGGCAGGACCTGTTCGGGGAAAATACGCTTCCTGAAACGAATCGGAATCCGGTTTCATTTCGTGCAGGTGAAACACTTCTGGGGGAATTTACATTTACTTTACCGATGCTGCCCAATGGAGAATATGCCGTCATGGCATCGATAGCCGATGGCGATCTCTATGAAAATATCCAGCATCATTACCTGCACGATGCACTTTTGATCAATGTCTCGTCAAGCACAATTCGGTGGGGGCTTGTCGGTATTGCGTTTGAAAATATATCTTTAAGGAAAGATTAATGAGCAAGAAATCACTTCAGCATATCTACAAGAACCATGAAGGTAAAGTTTCTGATAAATGGACCCTCTATATTTCAGAGTATGAGCGGTTGTTTGCTGATTTCCGAACGGTTCCTGTTCGATTACTGGAGATCGGAATTCAGAATGGTGGCTCACTGGATATCTGGTCCAAATATTTTGATACGCTGAAAAAAGCGGTTGGGTGTGAAATCAATCCGGACAGCGGCAAGCTGAAGTATGAGAATCCCAATGTGATGGTCGTAATTGGTGATGCAAATGAGGATCCGACAGAACAGGAAATATTAGAGCAGTGCCAGTCGTTTGAGATTATCATTGATGATGGTTCGCATAAGTCCAGCGATATTATTTCTTCTTTTAACCGATACTTCCCTTACCTGGAAAATAACGGTGTGTATGTCGCGGAAGACTTGCACTGCAGTTACTGGAATGAATTCGGAGGAGGCTTGTTTGATCCGTTCTCTTCCATGGCCTTTTTCAAACACCTGGCCGATATCATCAATCACGAGAGCTGGGGAATTAACAAAAAACGGGTCGATCTCCTGCGAAACTTTGAAGAACATTATCAGCTGTCGTTTAATGAAGACATCCTGAGAACAATTCATTCCATCGAGTTCATGAATTCGATGTGTGTGATTCACAAAGCATCGCCGGAGCAGAATCTCCTTGGTGAGAGAATTATCACGGGACAATCGGATGAAGTACTTTCACTGAGCAATATGCCGCGAGATTTCGAGAAGTTTGTTCCAGATGAATCCGAGAACAAGTGGTCAAGTCATTCGTTCAATCTGGAGCTGTCATATAGCTCGAAGCTAAAAGAAATTGAACAGCTCAAAAAACAGAATTCGACGTTCGAAGAAGAGATTGCAAATTTAAAACAGACGAATACTGACTTGAATCAACTGGTTCAGAATATTTTGAACAGCCATTCGTGGCTGATCACAAGACCGCTCAGAGGTTTTGGTCGTGCAGCGCGTTCACTGAAGAAGCTGATCGACCCACGCCGATATCAGGACATGACTTCTAATTATGATGTCTGGAGCAGAGTGACCGGCATAAAAGAAGCCGAGGAAATCCTGACGCGGCTCCCGGAATTGAAGTCGCCTTTGATCTCAATTATTTTACCGACCTATAATACGAAGGAAAAAATTCTTCGTGCCTGTATCGAGTCTGTCCTGGCCCAGACATATTCCAACTGGGAACTTTGTATTGCCGATGACGCCTCTACAAAAAGTCGCGTGCGTGATGTGATTAATGAGTACTCAAAACAGGATTCGCGAATCAAATCCGTATTCCGAACTGAAAATGGCCATATCTCAGAGGCGATGATCAGTGCCGCGGAACTGATGGAAGGGGACTATATTTCGTTCCTCGACCATGATGATGAGCTCAATAAAAATGCCCTGTTATTCATTGTGGATGCGATAAACCGTTCTCCTGAGTCAGAGTTCTTTTACTCAGACGAAGATCACATCAATGAACATGGAAAACATCAGAGCCCGTTCTTCAAGCCTGACTGGTCTCCTTCGCTGCTGTGTTCACAAAACTATATTGGTCATTTCCTCTGCTTGTCGAAATCGTTATATGAGCGAGTTGGTGGTATTCGAAGAGGCTTTGACGGGGCCCAGGACTATGATCTTGTATTAAGGGCCGGTGATGCAGCTGAAAATGTGTATCACATACCCAAAGTACTCTATCACTGGAGAGAGCACGAAAATTCAACTTCCAGCAATTCCGAATGTAAGCCGTACGCACATGACGCAGGAAAAGCGGCGGTTGCTGATTTCCTCAACCAGAAATACGGTTCAAGATTTATTAAAGTCAACGATGGTGAGGGCCTGTTTACCTATTCACCACAATTTCGGTTTGATAGCGAACATCGGGTTTCGATTATTATACCGACCAAAGACAAAATTGATTTGCTGGATGACTGTATCGAGTCGATCAGGAATCGATCTTCGCATATCAACTGGGAAATTATTATTGTTGACAATCGGTCAGAAGAGACTGCGTCAAAAGAGTATTTTTCAACAGTTGTGCAGGACAGCAGGATTAAAGTCGTAGAGGCTGATGTTGAGTTCAACTGGTCTATGATCAATAACATTGGCGCGAAAGCAGCGACCGGTGATGTCTTTGTGTTTTTAAATAATGACACATTGGTAATTACACCAGACTGGATCGAAAAACTGGCTTCCATGGCCAGTTTACCTGAAGTTGGTTTAGTTGGTCCTCAATTACTTTATGAAGATAATACAATCCAACATGCAGGCGTTGTTGTCGGCATGGGAGGCTGGGCCGACCATGTATTCAAGAATCAGCTGCCCGTTCATCGTTCAGGCCCGTTTGTGTCTCCCATGCTCAATCGCAATGTGCTGGCGATTACAGGTGCCTGCCAGGTGATCGAACGAGCGAAGTTCGAACAACTGGGCGGTTTTGATGAACAGTTCATTATCTGTGGCAGTGATGTTGATATCTGCATTCGCGCTCATCAACAGGGTCTGCAGAATGTTTACTGTGCTGATGCAGCATTGCACCACCTGGAATCGAAAAGCCGATCCTCGTTCATTCCCAAACAGGATTTTCTCATGTCAGAAATCAGATATGCTCCTTATCGTAATGATAAGGGGGATCCCTACTTCAATGAGAATCTCGACTTGATGTCAACCATGCCCAGGATGCTCACGAATGCTTAAGTGGTTTCTTAAAACAGGCCTGAAAAATAGATATCTCTATGATCTTGCCAAGCAGGTTCATCAGGAAACATCTACCCGGGTAAGTTTGAATCAGGATATCCAGATTCCCGAAATTACGCCGTTTGAATTTCAATCGAGTAAGTTACAGGGAAAACGAATCAACTTACTGGTACCCGCGCTCTCTGAAAAGCATATTTTCGGAGGGATCGCGACGGCCCTGCGCCTGTTTCGAGAAATGATTAAAGCGTTTCCTTCTGTCAGAATCATTGTTACTGACGAAGCCTCGGTCATACTGCCCGAAAAGGAATTCTTTTCGGACTGGACCGTGCAAGAAATCGGTACGGAAGATTCAGAAGGAAACTCGATTGTCGTCTCTGGAAATCGTTATGGAAAAACGCTTCCGATTCGCGAAGAGGATTACTTTGTGGCTACTGCCTGGTGGACTGCTTTCAATGCGTTCAGAGCGATGGAGTGGCAACAGGAAGCCTATTCCACACCAAAACGCAAAATGACTTATCTCGTTCAGGACTTCGAACCAGGGTTTTATCCCTGGTCGACAAGATTTGCTCTCGCCGATTCCACTTATCGCCATCCTGAACTGACTATTCCAGTTTTCAATACAGGGTTACTGTTCGACTTTTTTAAACAGCAGAATTATCAATTTGAGCAGGCCTATTACTTTGAGCCCAAGTTTAACCCGGTTCTCAATGACTGGAGAGGGAAAAAAGGGGATACGGCCAAGAAGAAACAGATTCTGGTGTATGGAAGACCCAGTGTGGAACGAAATCTGTTTCCCCTGATCGTGCAGACGATTGCCATCTGGAGTCAAAAATACAGCAACGCAGCCGAGTGGGAAGTGATTTCTGCAGGGGAATGCCACGATGACATTCCTGTGAATGCGACAACAGTACTCAAGTCGGTGGGAAAAGTTTCTTTAGAAGAGTATGCCACAATTTTATCGGAAACTTCCATTGGTGTTTCCCTGATGCTTTCTCCCCACCCGAGTTATCCGCCTCTTGAGATGGCCATGTATGGTGTGAAGGTGGTTACAAATAAATATGCCAATAAAGACCTGTCACAGCTCAGCCCCCTGATCAAATCCGTTGATTCACTGGATCCGAATGTGCTGGCTGATCAACTGATCGAGCTTTGTGAAAGCCGATCGACTGAACTCAAGACAGGTCTTGAGTTAAAAGATGCCTGCGATGAGCGATGTGAATCATTATTTAATCAGGGAACCGGTCCCGAGTTCGAATTTGTTCACGAACTGATTCAGCAAATGTAAAAATCAACGGGCAGTGAATTGAGCCGGCTGGAAATGAAGTGCTCAGTCATTCGCCTGTATAAATTATCGATCGATTACTTATGGCATCGAAATTCGACTCATCTGATTCTGTGGTTTCTATCGTAGTGACCTACTTTCCCGATCCGGGGGGATTGAAAAATCTGTTAGCAGAATTGAGCCATCAGACAGATACCGTGATTACTGTAGATAACAGCAATGACCAGAACACACTGGCCATGATATCTGAGCGTATTCCTGGGAATGGTATATTAATCGATCAGAAAGAAAACTCTGGTATCGCTGCTGCAATTAATTGCGGAATCAGGCAGGCGCAAAAACAGAATGCTGGCTATGTCGTGTTGTTTGATCAGGACAGTCTGCCCGGCCCGGGGATGATTCAGACCCTGCATTCTGAATTACAGAGACATGCTCAGTCGGGTGATAAAATTGCCGCCGTCGGACCGAAATACAGTGACATCAAAGGCGAACTCAAATCACCTTTTGTAAGACTGGATGGCAGAAAACTGTCAAGGATAGAATGTGCAGAAGATGAAGTCGTCCAGGTGGATCATCTCATTTCCTCAGGCTGCTTAATTTCCATGGCGGCATTGCAGGACATCGGTGAGATGGAAGAAGAACTGTTTATCGATTATGTAGACACAGAATGGTGTTTAAGAGCGATTAACAAAGGTTACTCGCTGTATGGTGTCGGGGCGGCTCAGATGCAACACAGTCTGGGCGATCAGTTGACAACATTGTTCGGGCGATCTCATCCGGTACGTGGTTCACTGCGATATTACTATCTGATTCGAAATGGGATCTGGGTGTTACGCCGCCCCTGGATCTCTCGTTCCTGGCGCAACATGGATCGGCGGAGATTGTTTCTCATCTATATCGGCTGTTCATTGTTTATTGGGAGCAGATTTGCCAACTGGAAAATGATGACGATCGGAATCTGGCATTCAATGACTGGAAGAATGGGCAAGTACCAGTAACAGTTCATTGACAGGCGGATGTCTGTCTGACACTTTTAAAATATTCTGTTTTGTATGAAGACGGTCTCAATGCTTTCAAGTCAAAAATCAGCATATCTGAATTTCTATCTTGCGGCAGTCAGTTTGCTGGTGTTTCTGACTACGCTCTGGGGCGTCTATACGCATTTCTCTCCGGTCCCTTTCTGGGATATGTGGGACGGATATTTACGATTCTATTTACAGATCCTGGATCACGATCATTCCGCCTGGTTACAGCAGCATAATGAACACAGAATCTTTATGTCCCGCATTCTGTTCTGGATTGATATCAGGTTTTTCAGAGGCACCGGGGCGTTTCTGCTTTGTGTCAACTTACTGATTCAGCTGGGAACCGCATGTGTCTTTTCTTCAATCATTTCCAAAAGAATGAAATCGGACCCATATAAATACGCGATTCACTTTTTTGTGATTTGTCTGCTTTTCTCGTGGGTTCAGAATAACAATTTAACCTGGGCTTTTCAGAGCCAGTTCTTATTCGTTTATATGTTCTCTCTGTTGGCATTCTGGAACCTGGGGCAGTATTCCACTGAGAAGAAAATATTTTACCTGGCTTGTTCTTTGCTCTCTGCCTGCTGTGCGGCATTTTCGATGGCAAACGGACTTTTAGTCTTCCCGCTCCTGTTCGTTCAGGCTTTATTTCTCCGCATTTCAAAGCGTTCAATACTGGCGATCGTGGTTGTTGCCCTGGGAATATTTGCAGTCTATTTTAACAATTATCAAAAACCCTCAGGGCATGCCTCTTCGGTAGACAGTCTGTTACAGCACCCGTTTCTGGTAATACAGTTCATGTTTACGTTTTTGGGTTCACCCTTTAAGTCAGCGTTAAATAATATCCATTGCGTGACAGCCGCTGGTGTTTTGCTGATGGCGGGAGCCGGCAGCTACTTGTATTTCATTATTAAGAAACGCAACCTTGACAGTGTGAATCTGACATTATTTACTTTCCTCCTGTTCATTTTCGGAACCGCTCTCGCGACAGCCACGGGCAGAATCAATTTCGGTCCCCAGGCCGCAATGGAAAGCCGCTATACCACACCCGCATTAATGGGGTGGATCACCTTAATCATCATTGGATTCGTAAACCAGACCTCGGTTCACAAATACTTCTTTCAGGCGATGAAAGGGGCTTTGATCTGCATTCCCCTGTTATTACTGCCGCCACAACTGAAAGCGTTTGAAGATTTCTCCGGGACTGCCTTCACGAGAAAGCTGGCGGTCTTCGGCCTGGCCCGCAATCATTACGATGAAAGCTATGCCCGGCAGGTATACCCCTTTAAGGATGTCCTGGTGGATACCGTCGATCAATCACTGGATCAACGTCTTTCCATTTTTGGTACCGACTGGTACAAGTACGACCACGAGACGCTTTCGCCTGATTCCATTTCAGAAAAACCCTGCATGGGTCACATGGAAAGTGTGAGGCCTTTTCAATCAGGTTCTACTATTGCGTATCGAGTCAAAGGCTGGGTCTGGGACCCTCAAACAAAATCGGTTCCTGAATATATTGTCCTGACAGACAGCAGTCATCAGGTTGTGGGGTTGGGAATCAGTGGCGAACCAAGGCCCGATGTCACAGCGGCGATAGAAGGCCACCCCACCAATACGGGCTGGCGCGCGTACGTTGACAAATCCAGTATCAAGGGCCCCATTTACGCATTTGCGCTTACCGATTCCGGAATACTACCTGTGCCAGGAAAACCAATCGAACTGGCAGAGAATACACTCATCGCAGGCATCTCAGACTGGGATGGCAAACCACCTTCAAAGTTTAAAATTCTGAATTCGGAATGGACTGAAGGAAAGCTGCCGCCGCATGTGAAGGAGGATGATCCAAACCAGGTTTTAACATCCGGAAGTCAGGGTGATGAGTTCGAAGGAAAGGTTGAGATTGAATTTGAACCTGATCACGAACCCATTAATATCACGTACATGACCGGACCAGATTCTACGGCACAGAAAATTGAAGTATTCGATTCCGATGGGAAGTTATTAACACAGTTTGAAATCCCTGAAAGTACGCATCGCTGGTCTAATATCAGATTTGATCTGAATGCTCAGGAAAAAGTCAAGGCAGTCCTGTCAGACCAGGGGAAATCCTGGGGGCAATGGTCTGTCCTGTTAATCCCATAAAACCAGAAACCATTGATAACTTTTTTAGAACTTGTGGTACCAAATGATGGGAGAAGTAAACAGCGAGGATGTTTTGGTCTCAGTCATTATCGTCAACTATAACTCGGGTGACAAATTGGCCCTGTGCGTTGGTTCGATTTTTGAGACCAACTCACATACAGAGGTCGTGATCGTTGATAACGCTTCGTCCGACAACAGTCTGGCAGAACTGAACTCCCGATTTCCCGATGAACCCCGCATACAATTCGTTCTAAATCAGGAGAACCTTGGTTTTGCAGTAGCCTGTAATCAGGGGGCGCGTCGCGCTGGGGGAGAGTATCTGCTGTATCTGAATCCTGACTGCAAATTGCACGAAAATGCGATCACAATCATGATTGATTGTTTAAACGAAAACCCCAAAGCCGGAATGGTGGGGGGGCAGATATTGAACAGTGATGGTTCAGAGCAGGTCGGCGGGCGACGCACGGTTCCCACTCCCTGGCGAACTCTTGTCCGAGTCTTCCGATTGTCTTTTCTCTCGAAACGTTACCCCGGACTTTTTTCTGACTTCAACCTGCATCAACAGCCTTTACCCGATCAACCGATAGAAGTGGAAGCCATTTCCGGGGCCTGTATGCTGGTCCCTCGAAAAGTCTATGAACAAGTGGGCGGACTGGATGAGAATTACTTTCTGCACTGCGAAGATTTAGACTGGTGCATGAGTTTTCGTCAGCAGGGATGGAACGTGATGTTTGTTCCTGATGCCAAAATATCTCATTTCCAGGGAGCTTGCAGCCGTTCACGGCGCGTGTTTGTGGAATGGTACAAACACAAGGGCATGCTGCGTTTTTACAGAAAGTATTTTCGCCATCAGTATCCGGGAGTCTTGATGTGGCTGGTCGCGTTTGGAGTCTGGCTTCGCTTCGGTTTGCTCGCCTGCTACTTCTCGATACGCCAGTTCCTGAGGTGGCTCAAGTGTGCCTGGACATAAATGGTCCTCTCGCGCTCCCTGCTACGCTGGAACGCATCATTTCTGACCATCGCGACTCTCAATCTGGGATACCCGGTCCTGATAGACCTGGAGATGCTACAGTAAAACGGAATCCCGTCCCGAGAGACGTTTCAATTCCGGGATATCGCAGAATCGATTTTAATCCGATTCTGCGGAGTTCTGTAGCTTGAGTTGTTTCTCGATCAATGCCTGGAAATCCAGAGGCGTTAAGTCAAAAACGGTAACCACGCTCATCGATTGATTCCAGCTGGCGTTTTGATGATCCGGGTTTGCTTGAACGGAATGCAGTATTTCATTCCAGTATTCTTCATGTGAGATGGATTTCTCCGGCCAGACGATGTGAGGTACTTTATGCATGAAAACCGCATTCCCTGCGATACTGAAAACAGCGGCAATGCAGAAGGCTGCTGCAACACTCGTTGTGATCTTGATGTTCGATCTCAAAAACAGACCCAGGCAGTAGACTAAGCCGCAAAACGAACTGAAAATCAGATATCGGTCGGTGTTAATATAACCGATGATGACGTTATGAGATGGTTCTGACTGAATTCGATACGTGATCATCGCCACAATGAGTAACAACGTGATTGTTGGCAGAGTAAGGAAAGAGATCCGCATTAATAATTCGTCTGAAGGTTTTTTCAGATAAGTATTGATGCTCGAAAAAATGGTGATCAAGACGATGATGACCAGTCCCCAGCCATAGATGGAATCCGTTTCCATACCTCGCATTTCCGGCTGATGGCATCCTCCCTGTGCCCAGATGTATCTGAGAGATGTATGCAGGAATTCAATCAGAATTGCCCCGTAACGCGTAATGCTGGTAAAGAAACTGACGTTTTCGGCGTCTGTATGCAGTTCTCCCTTCAGCATCAGGTAAGTGTGCCCCAGTGTCAGAGCGCTTACTACAAAAACGGGGATTAAAGATTTCACGAGCGTCAATTTATCATCACTGGTTTGAGACCACTTTAAAGTAATCAGCAGAGTTGCCGTGAAGAGAACAGACAGGCTGATAGCAAGACCCGTTCCAAAGATATGCATCGTCAGGTACGCGAGTCCCAGTGCCAGGTATAAGTGAAGGCGTCGCCCGCTCTGGGTAAACTCAAACAGATACAGGAATGAAAAGAGTGATACTGATAAGCAGAGAAATTGAATTCCCATGAAGGGCCATCCAATTAAAGTCGAAATAATCGGCTGGAAACCAAACACGATGGCTATTGCTAAACCGGTCAGATTTCTTTGCCAGTTCGGGTGTGTCAGTTCTTTACCCGTCATCGACAGTCTGATTGAAAAGTAGACGATACAGGACATAAAAAGCGAGGCCACAAAAATTTGTCGCCAATACCAGCATGTTTCGCATGTGGCAAATAACTTAGACTGATAATATTCCGCCAAAAAAACTACTGGCGTGAAGTGAGCATGGTAGGCTGAGTAGACGTATTCGTCAAAAAATGCCTTGCTTTCTTCAGGGGACTTAGCGGCATGCATTAAGAACACACCTGATTCTGCTTTCAGATATTCGATGTTCAAGTCGATTATTTGATAGTAAACACCGTTGAGCAGCAGGAAGAATAACAGGGAAAAAGCTGTTACTTTCGCCGGGCTACAGTTCTTAAGATTTGAAAACACAAAGGACTCCAGTTCTTAAAAATGGGGAGATTCAGCTGTCTGATGTTCATTGAAATGAGCTTTGTATGAAACCGGAACTCATTTGTCACGATCCACACAAAGAGTCATCGAAGTCTCACTGTATGTCCAGTCAGCTGTTCCCGTTCTTAACTCGCAGAAGGTTTGAGTGCTGCTGCTGCTTTCATCTATAGAAACAGTATCCAGAGCAGCGTTGTAAAAAATCGCGATCAAAATACTCCGTTTAGATCAGGGGCGCTTTTGACCTCTGTCCTCTAAGTCGTTTTCAATTAATTGCTGAAAAGTCAAAGGGGTAATATCAAAATCAGTAACGGTTTTCATCGATTGATTCCAGTTGGTGCTTTGATAATCTGTGTCGTCTTTCACCGAATTGAGGATGCCGTTCCAGTAGTCGGTATGTGAGATTAATTTTTCCGGCCAGATAATATACGGCACTTTATGCATGAAAACCGCGTTGCCACAGACGCATACTATCGCAGCTGTCAGAAATGCGGCCGCGGAGCTGGCAGAAAGTTTCACTTTCGAAATGAGATACAAACCGGCTATGAAGACCAGACCGCAAAATGAACTGAAAATGAGATAGCGGTCTGTATTGATATAACCAATGAGCACATTGTTGGAAGGCTCTGTTCGAATTCGGTAGGTAATCATTCCTACGATAATGATCAATGTCAGAGTTGGTAACATCGTGATCGTGATGCGCGACAAAGCTTTTTCCGAAGGAGTTTTCAGATAGGAATGCATCAGCGAAAACATGGTAACTGAGAGAATAAATATCAGTCCCCATCCGTAACAGGAATCCGCCCCCATTCCCCGCATCTCAGGATTTAGAATTCCACCTTGCGCCCAAATGGATCTGAGTGACGTATGAAGTAATTCAATAAAGATGGCGCCGTAGCGGGCAATACTGACACCAATGCTGACACTCTCACTGGGAGGCGTTCCCCCAACTGATCTCACCATTAACACAGTATGTATGATGGTGAATGCGAGCAGCACGAATACGGGGGTTAACGATTGCCTCAGAACGGATTTCTCTTCGCCTGCAGCATACCACCGGAGAGCGATTAAAATCGTCGCTGTAAATAAAACAGAGACGCTGATTGCCAGTCCGGTTCCAAAAACATGCATCGTTGAATAAGCGAGCACGAGCGCCAGCCACAAGTGTGTACGCGAGTTGGAATTTGAAAACTTAATGAGGTAGAGAAACGACAGGATTGCCAACGATAAACAAAAAAGCTGAATCGCCATGAACGGCCAGGAGACTAAGGTGGTTACGATCGGCTGAAACCCAAATATCACCGCAATGGAAATGCCTGCCAGGCTGGTTGGAATAGTTGGCTTTTTGAGATCGCTTTCCAGCATTGCCAGGCTGATGGAAAAAAAAGAGATACAGGTCATAAATAGAGAAACGACGACCATCTGACGCCAGAACCAGTACGTTTCATGAGTACCGAATAATTGGGACTGCCAGAACTCCGCCAGAAACGCCAGCGGGGCAAAATGACCATTATATCCATTCTTCATGATCGGGATGATAAACGCAAAGCCTTCTGCAGAAGCTTTGCCTGCATTTGCCAGGTAGATTCCTGATTCTGCTTTTAAAAATTGAATATTAAGACCCAACAGAAGGTAATAAGCACCATTCAAGATGAGAAAGAGTAAAAAGGAACCCATGGTGATTTTTGTAAGCAGGGTGGGCTTGATATTCAATGCCACTAAAATGCTCCTGGTCTGATATAATGAGTATGACTCTGGCTGCTTAAGTAGAAATCTGCAGTGTCTGCTGTAAATCAAATAAAGAACAGGGGATGATAATCCTGTCCTGCTCCTTGCGAAGACTTATCGAGACGGCTTTTTTAATAAAACATTCTGAATTGATAACGAACTTCGTAGAGAATGACAAGATGAAGGGGCAAGATGAGTCATCAGGGTATTCAATGATATCATTCCTCTGATGACTTCCCCGGGCATGATCTCGCTTTCTTTTGAGTCGACGAACTTCCTGGTCCCGGGGCGTATCAAACCGAAAAGGAAATCTGACACTCGTTCGACAACTGTTTCCAATCGCTCATTTATTTTCGAACGGCAATTGCACTCCATTGTCCCCAGTTTTTCCCATTGTCCACCAATCTGATCTGCAACTTCTCGAATCTTCCAACATCCAGTCTTTTCCATCGATGAATCTTTGTGTCGGTCAGTTCAAGGACTCGTTTGCCGTCTCCGTAGACTTCTAATGTCTGACCGTTTGCGTCCGGTCCCGTGATGTAGTAGATCGCATCACCATTGACAGCACTGAGCTTAAAATCAGCAGTGTCCGCATCCGTTGTCAGACGGCTTCCGAAAACGGAAAGATTTTCAATGCTGGTATTATCAAAATCTTTCCCGCCATTATAGTTCGTAATATCAACCATTTTGTAGACATCGTGCGGAACCAGATGTGTATTTTCAAACAAGTACATCCTGTGCCAGTCCATGATGACCAGGTTTGCGATTCCAAATCCAACCAAAGTGAGCATCACAGGCAATTTTCCGGAACGCAGATTGAGAACACCATACACACCTGCCGTGATAATCATGATGGGTAGAAAGTAGGTACCCTCGTGAATAGACCAGACGGGTTTGAATGGCAGGGCAAACCAGACGATGGCATTCACGAATGCGATCAGCATTACGGTCTTAAAACTTTTATCCCGATAGAATAACAGGCAAAGGGCCGTTATAAATAACGGTACGCCGACGGAGAACGGTATTTTATAAAATGAGAGCTCGGCGAACCGATCGATGCTGGGGGTGCTCACTATCTGTGGGAAGCCTTCCAGGATCTGATTATGGAAGGACTGATAGGTCCTGACTGGAATGTCAAAATAATGCATCTCTTTGATTTTTTTGACGAAGAGAGGGCCAACCCCTTCGGGCACGATATCGATTTGCGCAAGAATATGCCATTTGAGCAGTCGGTCACCCGGAGGTTGCACGACCTTCTGGTAGAAAATCCACGGTGTATATCCAGCAAAAAATACAGCGGCTATCAGGAATCCCCGATAAAGTTCTTCTTTTTTTCTGATCCGGACGATGTAGATCAAAGCAACGGCGAGAATTGCGAAGCCGGATCCGCCATGCGCCAGGAACGAAAGCAGCATGGAGATGGAAGTCAGAATAGTAAGCCTGATGGATTTTTCGGGTTGAAAAAAAAGTAGATCTACCGCGATGATCATGAAGATGGCTGCGAACAGTTTGGGCCAGAGAAAGGCCACGTTATGGATAAAGACAGGCGTCGAAATCACGATGAAGGTAAGAAAAAGTTTCTCCGGTATTGTCAGTTTTCGCTTGCTTAAGCCGGCGACAAATTCAGACACAACGGGAATGAGGATTGCCTGTACGGCTATCCCGATCAACAGGTAGACCTGGTCCACGGGCAGCTGCGTCGCATTCAGGAAAAGTATGGTGCCTGAGAACAATGGTGGTCGGTCACTTCCCAGCCAGTCCCCAAATTCCAAAAGCTCGCCACGAAGCAGCGATTCCGCGAACCATAACGAAATCACGTTATCGTATGCGAGATCATGAAGAAAATTATCTGTGGGGATATCATTCGTCAAATACTCATAAGGGTAAAACTGGTAGAGCAGAATGATAAACATGGCAACGCTGAAAATGACGCAATTTTCAACAATGTTCCTGTTGAAAATCGGACTCTTCGAAAAGCAGGCAAGTACAACTGTCAGACAAACGCTCGACAGAAAAAAATAGTGTAGATAGTGAGCAAGTTCATTCTGGTAGAGCGTCACCATGGTCAGCAGATAAACTAAGGAAAATAAACTGATCAACCCCAGGAATAGCGGGGGGACCGAAGCTGGTGTGTTCGAGAATCTGTCTTTAAAGATTGTTCCGATGGCATGAATGTAGAGCAGAAAGCAGCCGCTCAATAGCGAAATTTCAGCAAAAAGTAACGCGCTGTTCAACATGTTCGAGGCTCGAGGTTATGGGGGGAATCTGAATTTGGTTCTGACCAGGCGGGTTGTTATTTGCCTTTCAAAGAAAAACGTGCTCGCAATTCCTCTGAAAGTTACTTCTGGACCGTACACGGTCACTCGAAAAAATGACGGTGACCTGTTTCATTACTTCACTCATCAGGGAGGTCAATTGTGGTCCCGTTTGGGTTAAGACTGGCCCTTCCGAGGATGAGGTAAATGCATCATCAAAAACCACCTTCTCCAGCGTGGCGCGATCAGGGCCTGCTCGATTACGACTCCCTAAATGCTGTGTGCTGGCATATTAAGACTTGATAGCGATGATGGGTATACCAATAGGACACAAGTATAAAAAAAGCGATTCTTTTCGTTCAGGGTGGCGGGGCACTGAGGAACAGACAGACGTCGTCTCATTTGATTGCAAGACGGGGAAACGACAGCGAACTCCAAGAACCGCGATATCCGATCGAACAGAGACAGCAGTTGTTTGTCGATTAGTCTCCTTAATGTAAGGAACTGGTTCCAGATCCGGGCGGGCTCTCTGCAACAGGCTCTTGTCTGCATTACAGATAATCTTAACGTCTCTCAGTCTCTGATACTCGGACCAGATTGAGCCGGAGACGCTACAGTAAAACGGCACACAGTCTGGTTCAGGCTGTGCATGGTTCTAAACAAGACTGATACTGAAAAGGACTTAAGCCTTTTATATCAAGAGTTTAAACAGATTCGTCACATTGACCAGCGCGTAAAGAACTGGTTCACAAATGATGATGGAATTGGTCTTTTATCATTTTATCAATATCAGTAATATTCTGACGCAAATGAAATAAATGAGATCTGTGACGCAGGTTTCAGAGATCCGAATCAGTTTTACTGCCAGCTTAAAACCGTAATGAGAGACGAAGTATGTCTCTGAAATTCAAACGGATCAGGGCTGCTTAATTACACAATTATTATCAAATTATGATCGAACACAAAACTATCGTTGTGACTGGTGGTGCCGGCTTTGTTGGGTCCAGCATCATTCATGCCCTGCATGAACAGACGGATTCACGTATTATCGCATTTGATAATTTGCGTCGTCGTGGCAGTGAGCTGAACCTGGAACGTTTCAAAGATTTAGGAGTGGAATTTGTCCACGGGGATGTGAGACTGCCCAGTGACTGGGAATCTTTACCTGCCTTTGATCTGCTGATTGACTGTTCTGCGGAACCTTCAGTGCATCAGGGAACAACCGGCAGCGGTTGGCCACTCATCGAAAATAATCTGGTTTCGACTGCCCATTGCCTGGAAGCAGCCAGAAAGAATAACGCGGCGCTCATGTTACTGAGCACCAGTCGAATCTATCCGATTGAGACACTGGAACGTCTGGCCTGGGAAGAAGGGGAAACCCGTTACGAATGGTTAGACGATCAGGCGGTTCCAGGCGTCAGTTCTCAGGGAGTGACAGAAGATTTTCCTCTGCCGGGGGCCAGGTCCTTATACGGGGCTACTAAACTGGCCAGCGAGTATTTACTCCAGGAATATCATTACCTGCACAACATGCCGGTCATGGTCAATCGCTGTGGCGTACTTGCCGGGCCGTGGCAAATGGGCAAGGTCGATCAGGGAGTCGTTTCGTTATGGGTGGCACGACATTATTTTGAAAAGCCCCTCTGTTACAAAGGCTTCGGAGGTACAGGGAAGCAGGTTCGTGATGTCCTGCACATTGACGATTTCACCGATCTGCTGTTAAAGCAACTCCAGCACAAAGAGTTGTGGAATGCAAAACCTTACAACGTTGGCGGTGGTCGCGAAGCTTCGACTTCACTACTCGAATTGACAAAACTCTGCCAGGAAATTACGGGACGGTCAGTTCCCCTCTCAAAAGAGGAAGAAACATCTTCTGTCGATCTCCGTATTTATTTAACTGATAACTCGCGCGTCAATCAGGATTTTGGCTGGAAGCCTCAACGCAAAATGAAGGATACGGTTGAATCAATCTATAACTGGATAGATCAAAGTCCTCCAGGCCTGCAGAAAATATTAGGTTAGTCAGGGGCACTCAGATTAAATCTTCTGCTGTATCTCATATCACCAGTAATCTTTACGCATAAGTGAACAGTCCGTTTTTACAAGAGGTTTCATTATGTTGCTGTCGGTTGTAATTCCCGCTTATAACGAAGAAAAAAACATTGGCGCGACAATTCACGCATTAGCCAGTGAGTTGGACAGGAATGAGATTCCATTCGAAATTGTTGTCGCCAATGATAACAGTAAGGACCGAACTGAAGCGGTACTGCAGGAACTGTCTGCAGATGACGCGCGGGTGCGTTATATCAACTGTTCGCCGCCAAATGGCTTCGGACGTGCGATTCGAACCGGATTGAGTGCAGCCCGCGGGGATTACATCGTTGTCTACATGGCGGACCTGTCCGATCATCCCGATGATGTCGTGGCCTACTACAGAAAGCTGGAAGAGGGGTACGACTGCGTCTTCGGGTCCCGATTTATTGAAGGCAGTAAAGTTGAGGATTATCCTCGCGTTAAATATGTCGTCAATCGAATTGTGAACTATTCTCTGAAGTGGCTCTTCTGGTGTAAATTCAATGACCTGACCAATGCTTTCAAAGGCTATCGTCGCGAAGTGATTGAAGCCTGCGGACCGTACTGTGCAAGTCACTTTAATATTACCGTCGAAATGTCTCTGTCTGCACTCATACGAAATTATACGATTACACAGATTCCCATTAAATGGTCGGGTCGAACCTGGGGCGAATCGAATTTACGACTCAGCGCCATGGGCAGACGCTATATGAGTACGTTTATCAAAGTATTTGCCGAACGCATTTTGATTCACGACGATGTCATTGCTGAAAAACTCTCTTCAAAAAGGAAATCTTCCAAGAGTGAAGAAGTCCTCAATTATCGACTGGTGACTCTGGAAGGAGAAATTCAGGAAGTCGGTTCTCGCCTTGCTAAAATTGAACAGGATGAAAATATCAAAAAAGCGGCTTAACAGGATTCAACCGGTTATCTTCTAATCAGTCAGATGGAAGAACTCTGGTCCCTGGGAGCTGTTTTAACGGATTAAAATTAACGGAAACTCGATTTCTTTTTTTCCTGCACAGTGCGGGGAACAGATCAGTCTTGTAAGAATAAAAGAAAGTAGAACATTGACCAAAAAAATGTTAGTAACTGGTTCCAGTGGCCTGATTGGATCAGAGGCCGTTACTTATTTCGACCAGCGAGGATGGGAAGTTGTTGGCGTTGATAACAACATGCGTGCTGAATTTTTTGGGCAGGCGGGTGATACCAGCTGGTCATTAAAACGTCTGCTGGACAGCACGAAAAACTTCCGTCACTTGAATCTGGACATTCGAAATGTTGACAGCATCATGGAGCTGTATCAGACAGAAAAGTTCGATGCCACCGTACATTGTGCAGCCCAGCCTTCTCACGATAAAGCGCGGGATTTTCCTCTAACGGACTTTTCCGTCAATGCGGTCGGGACAATCAACCTGCTGGAGGCGAACCGCCTTCACAGTCTGGAAAGCCCCTTCGTTACCATGAGCACAAACAAAGTTTATGGCGACGCACCTAATGAAATCAAACTGAAAGAATTAGAAACGCGCTGGGAGTATGATGATCCTGCCTACGCAAATGGAATTGATGAATCAATGCGAATCGATGCATCGAAGCATTCCATTTTCGGGGCATCCAAAGTGGCAGCAGACGTGATGGTTCAGGAATACGGTCGTTACTTTGATATGCCAACCTGCTGTCTGCGGGGTGGCTGTCTGACCGGCCCGAATCACTCCGGGGTAGAACTGCATGGCTTCCTCAGCTTTCTCGTAAACTGCAATCTGCAGGAACGTGAATATACCGTGTTTGGATACAAGGGTAAGCAGGTGCGGGATAACATCCATTCACTCGATGTGATCCGCTTTATTGAACAGTTTATCGATAAGCCGAGATCGGCAGCCGTATACAATATTGGTGGTGGAAAGCAGAACAGCCTGTCCATCCTGGACGCATTTGATCGGGTCAGCCAGTTGACCGGAAAAGAAATGCGCTGGAAGTATTCGGACGAAAACCGTTCCGGAGATCATATCTGCTATTATTCCAATCTGGATCACATGAAAAGTGATTACCCGGAATGGGGAATCACAAAATCACTGGATGATATCTTTTCAGAAGTGGTTCAATCCTGGGAACAGCGTGTCTGAAGGTAACCCTTCTCTAGATCACGCCAGACAAAGAAATAGAGGATTCTTTAGCCTGCGGTAACGCGTATCTATAATACTGCTGGCTCGGAAAACTCGTTCAGAAATCAGAATATCGGCTACTCCCGGGTAGCCGATATTTTTTTTAGGGAAAGCAGCCGCAGTAGAGATCAAAGAGGAATCGTTCAAAGTCTGATTACCTGTCTCCGTCTGTTTGATTAGAGCACGCACCAGGGGGGCGAAATCTTGACAGGTACCTCCTGGACAAAAGCAGAATCTGAAAGAAACGGAACTTCTCTACTCCCGCTTCATACTGTCGATCGGCGTCTGCAGAGTCAGAGGACACGATTCGTGCTCTCGAATACATTCGTGTGAGAAGTCCGCTAGCGTGCGATAAACTTCATTAAATCGGCAATTGCTGCTTGACTTTTTTTCAGATAGTGTCGAAAATACACTAACAAGGAGAAGAGTGATGTCGAAAATATCGCAAATTTATCAAACCCCTCTGGCCCTGCTGACGGATCTGTATCAGCTGACGATGGCTCAGGGCTACTGGAAATCAGGTCGTTCTGAACAGGAAGCAGTGTTTCATCTGTTTTTTCGGAAGAATCCCTTTCAGGGAGGATTCACGATTGCGGCCGGGTTGGAGTATGTCGTCGACTACATCAAACAGTTTCGATTCACCGACTGTGATGTCGATTTCCTGGCCGGTCTGCAGGGCAATGATGGCGCGCCACTCTTTTCGAAAGAGTTTTTAGCGCACCTGAGTCGGCTGGAACTTCGCTGCGATCTCGATGCTGTACCCGAAGGGACAGTCGTTTTTCCGCATGAACCACTGGTGCGGGTGAAAGGACCTGTTCTGCAGTGTCAGTTACTGGAAACGGCGCTCCTGAATCTGGTCAATTACCAGTCGCTGATTGCCACCAAGTCCGCCCGCATCTGTGCCGCTGCCGGATCTGACCCGGTCCTGGAGTTCGGCCTGAGACGAGCGCAGGGCATCGATGGCGGACTGGCCGCCAGTCGCGCCGCCTATCTGGGGGGATGTGCCGCCACGTCGAACGTGCTGGCCGGTAAACTGTTTTCGATTCCCGTTAAAGGCACACATGCCCACAGCTGGGTCATGTCGTTCGATGATGAGCTGGCTGCATTTGAAGAGTACGCGGATGCGATGCCCAATAATTGTGTCTTCCTGGTAGACACCTATGACACCCTGGATGGTGTTCGCAATGCGATTCAAGTCGGGCTTCAGCTACGAAAATCCGGTCACGAGATGGTAGGGATTCGACTGGACTCGGGTGACCTGGCCTATCTGAGCATCGAAGCCAGGCAGTTACTGGATGAAGCCGGCTTAACCAATGTTGCCATCGTAGCCAGTAATGATCTGGACGAAGGCATCATTACCAGTCTCAAAGCACAGGGAGCAACCATCGCTGTCTGGGGCGTGGGAACAAAACTGGTGACAGCCTACGATCAGCCGGCACTGGGAGGCGTTTACAAGCTCGGGGCAATTCAGAATGAATCCGGGGAGTGGGAACGCAAACTGAAACTGTCGGAGCAGGCAATCAAGACGTCTACTCCCGGTATTCTACAGGTCCGCCGCTTCTTTAATTCCGAAGGAGCGATTGCAGATATGATCTATGATGAATTAAATCCGCAGCCTGTCAGTGATATTGTGGTGGATCCCCTGGATCCGACACGACGTCGTCTGCTGAGTCGTGATTTGAGAGCAGAAGATCTGCTGATTCCCGTCGTCCGGTCAGGGAAAGTAGTTAGAGACTGCGAATCGCTGCCAGAGATGCGAGAGCGCGTCCAGCAGCAACTGTCGCAGTTCCATACCAGTATCCGCCGACATACGGCCCCACATCAATATCCCGTGGGGCTTGAACAGGAACTGCATGAATTTAAAACCGCGGAAATTCTCAGAGCCCGGCATCCTCATCCCATGTAGTGAATTCCGAACAAAAATGGAAGAAAGGTAGAAAGTGAGATAATCAGCCATGCAACTCGTACAGGTCGCCGCCGTTGCACTTAACCAGACGCCACTGGACTGGGCAGGCAATGTCAAAAATATAAAAACAGCCATTTCGACCGCGCGCGATCAGGGGGCCAGTCTGATCAGTCTACCGGAATTGTGTATTACCGGTTATGGGTGTGAAGATGCGTTCTTTTCGCCGGATGTGCAGCAGAGAGCCCTGCACGCATTGCAGGAACTGCTTCCCCTGACGGAAGGAATCGTTGTTTCCGTCGGGCTTCCCTTATTTTATGGAGGCGCACTCTATAACTGTGCCTGCCTGATATCCAATCAACGGATTCTGGGCTTTGTTGCGAAAAATCATCTGGCGGGGGACGGAATTCACTACGAACCTCGCTGGTTCAAAGCCTGGAATTCACCGCATGTGAGCCAGGTGGAAATCGAAGGTCAATCTTACCCACTCGGAAATCTGGTTTTTGACTGTGGCGGCATCCGGATCGGCTTTGAAATCTGTGAGGATGCCTGGGCTGCCCGGCGTCCCGGACGCGATCTGTCGCAGGCGGCCGTCGATCTGATCCTCAATCCCAGTGCCAGCCACTTCGCCTTTGGCAAGCAGGACATTCGCCGTCGACTTGTACTGGAAAGCTCACGTGCCTATGGAGTCAGCTATATCTATTCCAATTTACTGGGGAACGAAGCGGGGCGAATCATCTATGATGGAGCAACATTGATCGCCAGTAATGGTACGCTGTTGGCAGAAGGGCCCCGGCTCTCATTCAAAGCGGTTGTCCTCACAACTGCAGTCATCGACATTGATCTGACACGCATGAACCGTGCCCGACTGATGAGTTTTCAACCAGATCAGCTGGGAAAGACAGAAAATCGGGTCGTCGCGCCATTTCAATTCCCGAAGATTGAACCTCAACCCACACTAAAGACAACTGCTGCCTGGGAAGCTTCCCAGAACGTGAAATCAGAAGAGTTTGCCCGCGCCGTCGCGCTGGGTCTGTTTGATTACCTGCGCAAAAGTCGTTCACAGGGCTTTGTGGTTTCGCTGAGTGGCGGAGCCGATTCTTCTGCCGTCGCAGCTCTGGTCTGGCTCCTGGTGAAACTGGGGGTGGCTGAACTGGGACTTCACAGCTTCCTGTCGAAACTCTCTCACATTCCGGATCTCGCGCAAGCAGCAGACCTGCCAGCCCGGTTGCTGACGTGTGTCTATCAGGCAACACGCAACAGTTCCGATACGACGGAACAGGCGGCAGCGAAACTGGCAGAAGCGATTGGCGCTGACTATCTTAAACTAGACGTGGATGCGATCGTGCAGAACTATGTCGAACTTGTTTCTGATGCGCTCGGGCGGGAGTTGAACTGGAACACGGACGATATCGCGTTGCAGAACATTCAGGCCCGTGTGCGGGCACCGGGCGTCTGGATGATCGCCAATCTGCGGAACGCTCTTCTGCTGGCCACCAGTAACCGTTCTGAAGCGGCGGTCGGTTATACGACAATGGACGGCGATACCTGTGGCGGTCTTTCGCCCATTTCGGGAATCGATAAAGCTTTCTTAAGACAGTGGCTGCTCTGGATGGAAAAAACCGGACCGGTGGAAACAGGGAATCTCCCGATCCTTAAGCTGGTCAACCAGCAGGTGCCGACAGCAGAACTGCGACCTGAAGCTTCCCATCAGACCGATGAAACCGATCTGATGCCTTATGAACTGCTGGACTGGATCGAACGGGCTGCCATCCGGGATAAACAGGGGCCCGTCGATTTGTATCGGCTGGCACGGGCTCAGTTTCCGGACTATCAACCTGCGCAGCTGTCTGCCTGGGTGATCCGCTTCTTCCAACTCTGGTCGCGCAATCAATGGAAGCGCGAACGTTATGCACCCTCATTTCATCTGGACGATGAAAATCTGGACCCCAAAACCTGGTGTCGTTTTCCGATTCTCTCAGGCAGCTATCAACGGGAACTGGAAGAGCTGCGCGTTTTCATTGACGAAGAAAGTTTAAACTGAAGGACAGGCAATGAAATTTAGTTATGAATATCCCAGGGCCGCTTTAACCGTCGACTGTGTCGTGTTCGGCCTGGACGAAGACGATCTGCAGGTGCTGTTGATTCAACGGGATCTGCCCCCCTTTGAAGGGGACTGGGCCTTGCCGGGAGGCTTTGTCCGTCTGGAAGAATCGCTGGAAGAAGCTGCCCGCCGGGAACTGCAGGAAGAGACCGGCATTGAAAACGTCTTTCTGGAACAGCTCTATACGATTGGAACGGTAGACCGGGATCCGCGTGAACGGGTTGTGACGGTTGCCTATTATGCGTTGGTCAATCTCTCCGATCACCGCGTCCAGGCAGCGACAGACGCCCGCAACGCCGCCTGGTTCGCCGTGGATGATGTGCCCACGCTCGCCTTTGATCATCCGATGATTTTAAAAATGGCGCACGAACGGCTGCGAGGCAAGGTCCGCTACCAACCGATCGGTTTTGAACTACTGCCACCCAAGTTTACGCTGCGTCAGATACAGCATCTGTATGAAGTCATCCTGGACCGACCACTCGACAAACGCAATTTCCGCAAAAAGATTCTCAGCATGGGGATTCTGATCGAACTGGATGAAGTAGAGACAGACGTAGCTCATCGAGCAGCCCGACTCTACAAATTCGATCATCGCAAATACAAACGCCTGACAAAACAGGGCTTTCACTTTGAGATTTAGGAAATAGAGACAATGCGCGCATTAATTCTGGTGGACCTGCAATATGATTTTATGCCCGGCGGCTCGCTGGCCGTTCCCGAGGGGGATCAGGTCGTTCCGATCGCTAATGAGTTGATGTCGGACTTCGATCTGGTCGTCGCGACGCAGGACTGGCATCCCGCCGATCATTTGAGTTTTGCCAGTCAGCATCCCGATCGAGAGATCGGAGAGCAGATTGACCTGGCGGGCCTGGAACAGATTCTCTGGCCCGATCATTGTGTGCAGGGAACCCGGGGCGCGGAATTGCATGCGGATTTGAAACAGAACCAGCTTGACAGGATCTTTCCCAAGGGAACCGACCGGCTGATCGACAGTTACAGTGGCTTCTATGATAACGGCCATCAGAAGTCGACCGGCATGGGTGAATATCTGAAAGAGCAGGGGGTGCAGTCCGTTACGGTACTGGGCCTGGCTGCTGACTACTGTGTGAAATGGACAGCTTTAGATGCTGTGAAACTGGGCTTCCAGACCAGCCTGAGCCTGCGTGGATGTCGAGGCGTTGATCTCAGTCCGGGGGACGTGCATCGCGCTTACCAGGAAATGCAGAACGCAGGCGTAGAAATTATTGAATAAATCAAATGAAAATATCGGATCTGAAATCCGAAGAACAAAAAAGATAAAATGAACGAACAAGAATTAAAAAAGAAAAGCAAATTCCTGAGTCTGATTCTCAGGCACCAGCCGGAGACGGTGGGGATCACACTGGACGAGTCAGGCTGGGTCGATGTCGATATATTACTGGCAGCGATGTCACAACAGGGGAAAGGGATGTCGCGCGCGACACTCAACACCGTCGTGCAGTCGAATGACAAACAGCGGTTTTCCTTCAATGCCGAAGGAACCCGCATTCGCGCCAACCAGGGTCATTCGATTTCCGTCGACCTCGGATATACCACAGCAGTTCCCCCTGAAATCCTGTTTCATGGCACCCCCGAGAAATTTATCGAGCCCATTTCCCGGGAAGGGCTCAAAAAAATGAATCGGCATCATGTGCATCTGCACGTGGACGAGCAGACCAGCATCGCCGTCGGTCGCCGGCGCGGCAGACCGGTGTTACTGCAGGTCCGGGCACGGGAAATGCATCAGGCAGGCTGCGAATTCTTCGTCACGCCGAACCAGGTCTGGCTGACGGAGAGTGTGCCTGTGGAATATATTGATTTTCCCTGACGATTACGTGCTATTGTCGGCTTCCTCGCGAAGTTGTGACCGAACTTCCATCAGGATTCGTCCCAGCATGTTCTTGCCACTACCGTCTCCACCATCACCCCAGTAACTGTCGTTTGTAGTGTGTTCTACTATTTTTCGCTGGCCTGTTGAAATCAGGAGCATGCACAGTTTCTCATATTGTGCAAATTTACTGAGCACAGCGGTCCGCATGACGGCGACTTTAACTGACTCCCAATCCTTTCGAAGCGGCCGTTTACGATCACGGCCCATCCGCGCGGCTTGCATGGGAGAAGGCGCTTTACGAATTGCTTCCCGATGCTGCACCTCGGTGAATTTCTGCGCCTGAAAATAATGCTCCGAGGTCGGCCACCGTTTGCCATCTACCTGGATCGGGTATTCTGCAAAGTTCGAGAATTCCCCATATGCTTCACTGACGCTGTAGAACAGAACGGGTTGATTGGTATCAGACATGGGAATGTTTTCCAGTTGGAAGAGAGTGGGAAAAGTATAGCTCTGTGTTTTTATATTCTGGACAGTCAACGAAAGTTCAGGTTCGGCGTTTCGCGATCTGTTTCAGTGAATCCGGCTAAAATGAAAACAGTAAAGAGTTTAACGAATCAGATCATACTAGAAAGGTGATAGATTCCTGTTTCAACAGTAAGCAGACAGGAATAATATGATCCTGTAGAGGGCTAAGACCGTTTGAGAGATAGAAAAATCCGTTTCTGTAGGGAAGAAATCAGACGTGAAAAACTCAGCCGCTGAACTGCAGGAATTCAGAGCCAACTTCGAAGTGGTTTCACACGACCATGAATTGAAGTCGAAGGGGGCAATTTGTCTGCTCTTCGGTTCATGGCTTTTCGAATTAGCGTTGTTCTGGATCTGGATCAAGTACAGTGGGACCCCTACTGATGAATGCATGAGTCCTATCCAGATCGCAATCTTTATGGGGCTTTATCTGTTACCGGTGATTCTTTTTGTCTGGTATCTCATCAGGTTGAGCAGGAATCCCTGGTTGAAGTGTCCGCTCTGTTTCAAACCATTGGACGTACAGCGGAAGAAGCATCTGTTAACGACGGGGATGTGTCCGCACTGCAGGCAGATCATTATGGCAGGGACGCTGTCTTCTGCAGAAGCAATACATGAGTACTATGCGGAGCAGGAACTAAAAATTAAGCGTCTGGAAATAGTAAATATGAAGAGCGGAGCAAGGATTTCTTTCTGGTCCGCGTTTCTCATTTTACCACTCTCGATCCCCATGTATTACTGGATGAAAAGTCTGGAAGAAGTGCTGGGGCAGGAGACCTCCTTTAGAGGCGTGAGTGGTATTCTCATCATGTCAGTGGGCTTGATACTTTTGTCGGTCTTTCTCAAAAGAACAGGGAACCGCCTGGAACAAAAGCTGAATGAGCTATTTAAGCAGGAAGAGACTGCCCATGAATGACGGAGGGATTTTAGTCTCAGATTTCAGGTTGCGATTTGAAGCAGCAGAGAAAAAAGCGGGCATGCGGATGGTCTTTTCTACTTTATTTGCCTTTGCACTTTTCGACGTGAATTTATTTCTGCTCTATTTGTTACTGGTACGATATGAAACGACGTTGGCTCCGATCCGTGCAATCGTCTCCAGTCAATCTGACTGTATTGCGGGGATCGGCTGTCTACTTTTCGGCTGTTCTGCTTTTCTCTTAGCGAGTCTGATCCCGCTTCTTTTTTTAAGAGATCAAATCAAACGTGCGCGGCGTAACCCGGCATTCCAGTGCCCGCACTGTCAAAATTCAGTAGCCAAGGAGAAGCTGAGAAATGTCGTGCAATGGACGGGGTACTGTCCTCTCTGCAAAGTCAAACTGATGGAAGGGAAATTTGCTTCGACGGCAGAAGTCAAAGAACACAGCGAGAAAATCCGGAAGACAGAAAAGCGTGCGGTCCGGTTTGCTTGGATTGCTACTCTGGCAGGAATCCCGATTGGTATCGTAATTTATCCCTGGTCCATCTCCACAGCCGAGGCTGCGGGAGGCACGGTTCGCGGGCATTGGGCAATCCCCTTGCTGACTCTGGTGATTCCGGTCATGTTGTGGGGGATATCGAAATTCAGTGGAAATGAATATAATGCTACCATTCAGTTATTTCACGAGATTGAGAATCAGACATGACCAGCCTTTCATTGTATTATCATCGCCAACGGGGACCGCTCTGTCTGATTCTGTACGGGCTGGCGATTGCATTTTTTGTGATTGCCTGGTTTGTACGGACGGTACCACCACAATCAACTCTGAGTCTGATCTTCGTGCTGGTGGGACTGGTGATATTGATCCTGGCGACAGGCTTTCATCATCTGACGGTGGCTGATGAAATCGATCGCCTGCGGATTTCCTTTGGCCCGCTCCCCCTGTTTCAACGCAGCGTATTGTATGAAGAAGTAATCCGGGCCGACGTGGACCGGACCACATTTATAGAAGGCTGGGGGATTCATCTGAGCCCGCGCGGAGGCTGGGTCTGGAATCTCTGGGGCCGCGACTGTGTGGCCATTCAGATGAAACGCGGCACTTTACGCATCGGCACTGATGATGCTGAGAACCTGGCCGCCTTTGTGAATGGTCGCGTGGAAGAATTGGGTTTGAATGCTGCGGAGTAGTAAGCATCAGCCTTAATCATCAAACATCCATTTCTTGCCGACACTCATGAAAACTCCCGCCATCACTAGAGCAGAAACCGGTCGAGCCTTTCCGCCTTTAAAATCTTCTCCGACATAGAACATATAAAGGGCAGCACCCAGCATCGCTACGCCTAACGCCATCGACATCACGCCAAAAGTCTTTTTGACGACGCCTCCTGCCGAGATGTTGAGAGGTTTTCTGCTGGATGACTTTTTCTTTTTGGCTTTGATCGCTTTTTTCTTCCGAGGTTGTGCGATCGGCTCACCATATTCGGCAGACAGGTCTTCCAGTTCCTCTTCCACTGCGGGCACACGCATTTTGCTGCCGCAGGACTTACACTTCAGAGTTTGTCCTGCTCGTTCCTCTTTGACCTGATAACTTTGAAAACATTCCTCACACTGGACCGCAATGGACATCAAATCAACCTCAAAATAAGTCAGGAGAACGAGCCGCTTCTGATATACTGATGTGAGGACCTTTTTACCCGAAAGGTTCACGGCTTTCCAGTAGTTTATCAAAAAAATCCCTTTGCTCGAAGTCGAGTCAGAGGGATCAGAGATTTTGAATTGTGTCGGAAGAACTTATTTCTTCAGAGTGAAATCATTTGTGGTGGGTTCTGATCCAACGACCGCGGTGAGCTTACTCGCCGTGGGACTGGAGTACTGTGCGGGCAGCAGTTGTTTTGCCCCTTTTTCTTCAGCTTCCGCATCGGAAAGGGTTTCCGGTACTGCTGATCCATCCGGCAGAACCAGCTTATGAATATAGATACGGTAGTTACCGGGAAGGGCTCCCTGTGAGTCTTCCGGTGATTGACCCGTCAGTTGAGTCTGCAGAGTATAACTGCCTGTTTCATCAGTCAGGCCGAAGGCAATTTCACCCCCCGGTTGACCTTCCGCCGGAATGTAATTGATCATCACTCCAGACAACGGTTCCCCTTCCAAGGTGACTTTGCCGGTCACAGGAACCAGCTTGGATACAAATTCCGGTTCTGCTGAAGTAGATCCGCAACCGGAAAGATTCAATACAATCGGAACCAGGAAGCAGAACAGGGAAATACGAATGAAATGTCGCATAGTAATTCTTTCAGGATAAACGTTCGATACGTGAAGACAGATTACTTGATCAGGTAAACTGAGTTTCAGATTACCATTCTCCAATGACATTTCCGTCAGCGATGCGATCCAGATTCAATCGAATGGAATAGTCTGTGTTATCGCCCATGAATCTTACAGCACCGTCACCCAGCAGAACATGAAGTCCGCCGACATGCAGACTGCCTGTGGTATTCCAGTCGCCCAGCCAGGGAGCAAAATCTTTTGACCCGCCCGGGTAGCTGGAACTGTTACGCGTCGTGCGATTCGGCGTGACGCCGCTCAGACTCAGACCGATTTGTGTATAACCTCTTCCGCCCCAGTTGGCGTTGGCACCATTACCGCAACAGGCCTGACGCGTTTCCGCCATCATGGCGGTATTCGACATGCCATCGGTGACATCGCGGGGACGGCATTTGCTGCCATCTTCAAACATGGTGCGCTGGCTCGCCGCCCGGGAAGTCCAGCCATGACAGTTGTTGTAGGTTAGTCGATAGACAATGAAATCGTAGTTAGTACGATGCTCATTCGAACCGCCGGGAAGCATGTAACTGCTGCTGACCGGGATTCCCTGGGGACCGGGATCGGAGGGGCAGTTAAAGATCGCCATTCTCCGGTTCACCAGATCTGCATTTGTAGTTGCACCGCCACTGGGGAGCGGGGCACTTCCCGGACCGTAATCATCAAAGGCCAGGCTGAAATTGAGCTGATTATACAGGGCACTTTGATCTAAATAGGGGAGCAGCAGAACCAGCCCGTTACCATTTAACGTATTACTGGCGGCAACCCCGGTTGAACAGAGCCCTTTGGCAACGGAACTGGGAGGCAGTACGCTGTGTGTTTCCAGGTAATTATGTAACGCCAGTCCCAGCTGTTTCATCTTATTGCGGCAATCAGATCGACGGGCCGCTTCCCGCGCCTGTTGAACGGCAGGCAGTAACAAGGCAATCAGAATGGCGATAATGGCAATTACAACCAGCAGCTCAATCAGCGTAAATCCCTTGCGGGTTTTAGTTTCGAGCATCATAAAGTTCTCTCCTCGGGTGGGAATTCAGGAAGGATCAGTTATTGAGACGCAAATATATAAGTGATATTAATTATATACTGTTAAATAAGCATAGTTAATGAACAGGAAGGAACTTTCTGATGCGAAAGTGGGAAAATATTGGCAGGAATGATGGTGGGTTTATCAGGTGAGAATTCATGAAAGGAGCGGAATCAAAAAAAAAAGCCCCGGCTCTGATTTCTCAGATCCAGGGCTTTGATTCAGTGGATAAATCCGGGTTAAAGCAGGTTTACCACGCGGTCTGTCAAACCCTTCTCACCCAGGATGATATTGAGTTTGTTTTCCGCAGCGACTTTTTCCAGGACTTCCAGTTCACGCAGACGCATCAGAACCGGGTTGTCCTGCAGCAGTTTAGCGGTATTTACCTGACTGCGGATCGCCGCTGTTTCCTCGCGACGCGCAATCAGATTGGCCTCCGCTGCTTTCTTCGCTTCGGTGACCTTGTTCATCAGGTCTTTCATTTCGCCTGGCAGGATCACATCGCGAATCCCCACCGATGCGATTTCCAGACCCAGTTCAGCGGCACGACGTCGCAGGTTTTCTTCGATGTCCTGTGCCAGCGCATCCTTCTCAGTCAGGAAGACGTCCAGTTCCCGGGCACCCAGAACGGCACGCAGCACCAGCTGCGTTTCGCGGTAGAGTGCCTGTCGCACGTCGTCTGTCTGTGAAGCGGCTTTCCGGGCATCGACCACTTTATAAGTCACAACGGCATTGATCCGCAGTGTGACTTTGTCCGCAGTCATGATGTCCTGACCACTGATGTCGACCATCGTTTCCCGCAGGTCATATTCCGCGATCAGCGCCGGGGACTGACCCAGCCAGAACGCATACAGACCTGGTTCCAGGGTGTCCATATAGCGACCGTCGATAAACAGAACCCCGACATGGTCACGTTCCACCGTGCAGACATCCAACAGACGCTGTGCTGCGACAGAGCGCGCGATGACTTTCAGATCGATGTGCTCAAAGCGTACTTTTCGCGCATCGACGATTTCGACTCGCACTTCTTTCAGCTCTGTCCAGAAGACGTACTGGCCAGGTGACAGGATGTGGTTGAACCGGTTGTCGATCCAGACCAGTCCCCGTTCGTGGTCCTGCAGGTCCAGTACCAGCGCATGTTCCTGTAGTGCCTTCGATTTGAAGATCAGGTCCAGTTTTTCGTGGGTCAGCAGTGGAGTGCGCAGCGACACGATGTCGACCTGAACTTCATCGAAGGGATTGAAAAACCAGTGCGTTCCCGCTTTGAGGAGTCCCTGAAATTCACCATTCTTAAAGAACAGTCCCATTTCGTAACTGTGAATTTCATAGCGTTTGATACCGAACATAACTACCTCCTCAGGGAACGTCCCTGGACGGGAATTCTGCTTTGACATTCTAGCAGAGACAAAAAAATAAAACGCGACGTCAGTGTCGCAAACAGTTTTGAAGAGACACCTTTCGAAGACAGAGTGTTCGCCGATCACACAGGCACTTCGCGGAGTACGCTTCAGCAGGCTTATTCCACCGCATCCACATTGTTTCACGCGACTTGATTCAGACTGGGGACCTGGAGGCATCCCAGTTGAATCGCACCTCGCTTCACTATGTTTCTACGTTGACAGGACGCCAGCGGTATCCACGTACTGCAAGGCGGTGACTTGTGCCGCCTGAAATCACTTTCTCCACGCACATAGCAGGCAATCCACGCGGAGTCCATCACTTCAGGCCGATCCAACGGACATCTGTCTTCGTCCGGTTTCTTGGGTTAACGCTTGCAGCGTTTGAGAGATAGCCGTTTTCCGGCTAACTCGTGATTGGAACAGGAATCGAACCTGTAACAGCCAGATTAACAGTCTGGTGCTCTACCAGTTGAGCTATCCTGGCATTGTTATCATCCGGTTAGAACCCCGACACGGCACGTACAGCATCAAACCGGACACGGTGATCTGCACGCCGCTGGACGGACGACGAACAATGGTTCCTGCATAGACAACTGCGTGAACAGGAGGGTTCAGTATTCTCTGAGAGAAAAAGCAGGATGGCAGAAAGAAGATTTAATCTTGAGCAGTTGACGATGCTGGAGTCTGTTTTCGTTCATACTCTTTGATCGTCGCTTTGATTTCTTCCAGGAGTTGGCGACCATCTTCACCCGTCATTTCGATAAACTGTTCGCGAACAGGCTGACTCGCTTCGCGAAACGCAATGCGGGCTTCGGGGGTAAGTTCGTCGACGATATTGAGCTTGGGTCTGTTTTTACGTATCAGATTCAATCGCTCCCGGTTGAATTGCTTCTGTACATCCAGAATATAACCGTTCAAATCGGAGACAACTCCCAGAACCAGCTGCTGTCGTTTCGGAGGGAGGGAGTTAAAAAATTCACGATTAGTGACAGCAGTGGTGATAAAGGGAGCGTGTCGTGCGAAGATCATCCAGTCGGTGACTTCATAAAAATTCATTTCCTGAATCGCAAAGACCGGGTTCTCCTGACCGTCGATCATATTGAGCTGCAGAGCCGAATACACTTCGGAGTAAGGCAGAGGAGTCGGGCTGGCACCATAGGCTTCATACGCGGCCAGTAACAGAGGCGTCGTCATGACCCGCATTTTTACTCCCTGAAAATCATCGGGCTTCTGGATGTCTTTCTTGGTGGTCCAGACCTGCCAGCCTTCGGAGAAAATCGAAAGCAGTTTCAGATCTTTGCGGGCGTAAAGTTCATCGAACGTTTCCTGCAGTTTGGGATCTTCGTTGAGCACCTTGTTATTGATTTCGTCGTCATCGGAAAACAGAAAGTGGAGCAGAAAGACCTGGACCTCCGGAATCAGTTTCCCCAGGTGACCCGGCGATGCCATGGCAAACTGAATCACCTCCATGTCGACGAGTTCGGTGATCTGGTCTGACGTCCCCAAAGTTCCATAGGGATAAATCGTGACTTCAATTTTTCCCTCGGACCGCGTTTCAATCAGTTCTTTGAACTTGAGGGCGTATCGATGCTGTACGCTGCCGATGGTCTCTTCAATGGCAAACCGCCACTGCACTACCGGTTCTTCTGTAGAAGCGGCTCCCTCTGATTCACAGGCAGAAGGCAGTGTGAGGCAGATCAGAAGACTGCATAACTGAATCATTTTGAAAGCGAATGTGCTGTTCATCGTTGTTACCTGTCTGATCAGTTAAAAGCCAGATCGCGGAGGAAAAGGGAAATCGCAGGGAACGCGATTAATAAAACTCCAGCGAGCAGCAGGATGGCAATGAACGGGGGCGTGCCGCGAATGACTTCCAGGTAAGGGCGGCGGAAAACCGCAATCGCCGTAAAAATATCACAACCGAAGGGCGGAGTAGCCGAACCGATCGCGACCTGCAACGTCACGACAATGCCCACCAGCACCGGGTCTATGCCCGCAGCCGCTGCGACAGGATGGAAGATGGGGGTCAGGATCAGAATCACCACAATCGGGTCGACGAACATGCAGCCAATGAAATAGGCGACGGCAATCGTCAGCATAATCGTCCAGTAACCGGATTCGGGAGTCAGCCCCAGCCAGTTATTTATGAGTACATCGGGCAGTTGGGCAAACGAGATCACCCAGCTGAATCCCGCGCCGGCGCCGACCAGGATAAAGACCACGGCAGTCACCAGGCCGGTCGAAAGCGCAATATCGGGAATATCTTTCAGCGAGAGATCGCGAAAGCAGACGATTTCTAATATGCCGGCATAAAGGACAGAGACGGCTGCCGCTTCGGTGGGGCTGAAGATACCGGAATAGATGCCTCCGATGATGATCAGCGGGAATCCCAAAGGCAGTAAGGCCCGTTGAATTGCGGAGCGGCGCTGCGCATGATCCGCTTTTGGTTGACGGGGAATCTGCATCCGGATGGAGGCGACCCAGCAGTAGATGCAGAACATCAGCAGTACCAATAGACCGGGACCGATCCCGGCTATGAACATTTCACCGATCGATGTTCCCGAGACAACACCATACACAATCATGCCGATGCTGGGAGGAATCAATAAGGCGATGTCACTGGCATTGATAATCAAAGCGGTGGTGAAAGAGTCGGAATAGCCGGCTTTGAGCAACTGGGGCCGCAGTGGTCCGCCTATCGCGACGACAGTCGCCTGGGTGGAACCCGACATGGCCCCAAACAGGGTACAGCTGATGGCACTGGCAATGGGCAGTCCGCCACGCAGGTGACCTACAAATGCGGTCACCAGGTCCAGCAGCCGATTCGCCGAGTTCCCGCGCGTCATGATATCTGCGGCAAAAATAAACATGGGAACCGCGATCAACGCTGCCGGCTTAATGCCGCCAATCATCTGCTGGATCAACACCGCCGGAGTCACATCCGGGTGAAACACCAGCAGGACCGCCAGTGCTGCGGTGATGAGGGGGACTTTCATGGGAAAGCCCAGCATCAACAGCACCAGCATGATTCCCAGAATGAGTAATGCTTCCACGCGGTTATCTCCCCACTGCCTTGGTCATTTCAGAGTTCCCCTACCACTGTGGTTTCATATTCGTCCTTCTGGCTATACGAAATATACACATCAGGGGATGTCAGATTCTTCAGAACGGTTAAGCCGTACTGAATGGCTGACAGCAGCAGGCCCAGTGGCACAAACAGATAAACCAGGTACAGGGGAACCTGCAGGACGGGAGAGACGGTCTCCAGAAAGCGGACCGTGAAAATATATTCGAATGCATACCAGGTGAGTAGCAACATCAGCAGGGCAGTCAGCCCGCTGATGGCAATCATCAGGATTTTGCGCCAGCGCTGATTGAGCTGATCGTAGAAGGCCGTCATGCGAATGTGGCGACCGCGACTGGCGGCGTAGCTTAAGCCCACAAATGTCACAATGATAATCAGGAACTGGGAGAGCTCCCCGGTAAAGGAGAGACTGAAACCAAGCACAGCGCGGCAGAACACATTGCCGATCGAAAGCGCAGCGATCGCAATGATTGACCAGGCGAGCAGAAACGCTTCGATTTTCTGAATCAACTGAAAGAGGCGGTTCATCAGCGTCTCTTTCTGAGATTCATGATACGATCCATGCAGTCACCTGCAGGTCGCCTGGGAATGCGGATTTGTTTGAACGACATCAAATGAACTCTCTGGGTTTCATTGTATTACTGAATTCACGTGAGGCGATAAATTCAGGCCGTGGTTTCTGATTACAGAAAGGGTTAGCAAGCTGGTTCCAGATACTGTTATAAACAAAAAACAGGTTGGAGCGGGGATACGGTGTAATATTACCATTAGAACCATGCATGGTGTTGCAGTCAAACAACAGTAACGATCCGGCGGGCCCTGTCGCCTGTGAAATCCCATATTCCTGCACTAACTGTGTGAGCGATTCCGGATCGGGGACCCCATATTTCTGTTGTTTTAACGACGACTGATAATGGTTTTCGGGTGCCTGACCGACACTGGTCACGTATTGGCGATGTGATCCTGGCAGCAACATTAACGGCGCATTAAACTCATGATTATCATCCAGCAGCAGAGAGCAGCTGACCGTTCGCATTCGCGGCAGACCATCTTCAACGTGCCAGGTTTCAAAATCGGAATGCCAGAAAAATTCTTTGCCGGCAAATCCCGGTTTGAGGTTCACCCGCGACTGATGGATATAAACTTCGCTTCCCAGAACCTGCATCACCATTTCCAGAATTCTTTTATCGGCTGCGACTTGAGAAAATCGAGTGCTGATTTCCGGTCGATGTACTGCAAACAGCGAGCGTAACGCGGAGCCGTCCGGCTCAACGATCGCTTCAGGACGTTGTCTGATTTGCTCTGAGTCACGCAGCCTGTCTAGTTCCTGGTGGCACTGCGAAACCTGCTGGTTAGTATAGAATCCGGGTAACAGCAGAAAACCATCCCGGTCAAATTGTTCAAGTTGTTCCGCGTTCAACGGTCCATTTTGAGCATCTCCATACACGACCGGATCATGGCGTTCGAGAAACTCGGGTTGCTGTTTGACGCGGGAAGGATAGAGATCCTCTACGCGTGTAGTAGAATCAGGTGTTGTGTTGGCAGTCATCAGAGGCGCTTTCTGTGGATGTTGCCGCTACAGGTAGTATCTGAAGCCTTTCGCTTTACGAGAATGATAAAATGATAAAATCAAGGTCAGGCATCGGTACCAGCGGCAGCCGGATAAACCCCGTTTTCATCATGCACTTCCTGACCCGTCACCGGCGGATTAAAAACACAGATCATTCGCAACTGTGTTTTCGCCCGCAGCAGGTGACGGTCGTGTTCATTTAATGCATACATCATTCCCGGTTTGATGGCGTATGTCGGGCCACCGGGGATCAGTTCAATTTCCCCTTCTCCTTCAATGCAGTAAACCGCTTCCAGATGATTCTGGTACCAGATTTCGGTTTCCGTGCCGGGATGAATCAACGTATCGTGCAGTGAAAAACCCATCTTTTGACCCGCCAGTAATAGACGGCGACTGTTCCAGGTTTCCGCATGGACATCCCTGTCTGTTCCGAGAATGTCCTCCAGTTGTGTTACAATCATGATCTCACTCTTCTGAATCTATTTGAAATACCGGTATTATTGACTGTCGTCTGAATTACATCAGAGAACGGGGGGGCTCAATTTGAGACCAGACCCAGTTCTTTAATTACCTTTTCGTCATTGAGGACTGCTTTGAAGCAGTCTGCAACAATATCCAGGCCATCCAGCAACTGGTCATCTTCGATCGTCAGTGGTGCCAGAATTTTCAAAACATGGCTGTCCGTCCCGCTGGTTTCAATAATCAAGCCGCGTTTAAAAGCTTCAGCACTGATCATGTCCGGCAGTTGAGGGTATTCCTGACAGGCGAGGCCCCAGATCATCCCGCGGCCACGTACTTCCATTTCCAGTTCGGTTGTCGTATCAGCAATTGCCTGGAGCCGGCTTTCAATCAGAGTTCCTTTGCGTTTGACTTCGCGAGTGAGTCGGTAATCGCTCCAGTAAGTTTCGATGGCAGCTGCTGCTGAAACAAAAGCCAGGTTGTTTCCGCGGAATGTACCGTTGTGCTCACCTGGTTCCCATTGATCGAGTTCCGATCGCATCAATACCAGCGACATGGGTAAGCCATAACCGCTCAAAGATTTGGAGAGCGTGACGATATCGGGAACGATGCCCGCTTCTTCAAAACTGAAGAAACTACCGGTACGGCCGCAGCCGACCTGGATATCGTCAATAATCAGCAGCATGCCATGTTCCTGGCAAAGTGTTTCGAGCTGTTGCAGCCATTCTGCACTGGCAACATTGACGCCCCCTTCACCCTGCACCGTTTCCACAATCACGGCAGCCGGCAAATCTAAACCACTGCTGTTATCTTTCAGCAGCGCTTCGAAGTATTCCAGTGTGTCGATGTTGTCACCCAGGTAGCCGTAATAAGGCATGAAGGTCACATTGTTCAGAGGCGTACCGGCGGCATCGCGAAAATGACTGTTGCCTGTCGCAGCGACAGAACCGAGGCTGACGCCATGAAATCCATTGGTGAAGGAAACGACGTTGGTTCGTCCGGTTACTTTACGTGCCAGCTTGAGGGCCGCTTCGACGGCGTTGGTCCCGGTGGGGCCGGTGAACTGGACTTTGTAATCGAATTCCAGTGGAGAAAGAATATGTTTTTCAAATACTTCCAGGAAACGTTGTTTGGCATCAGTGTGCATATCCAGGCCATGCAACAAGCCGTCCCGTTCCAGAAATTCGAGCAGTTTTTCTTTGAAGACCGGGTTGTTATGACCGTAGTTTACAGTACCGGCTCCGGCGAGGAAGTCGATGTATTCGTTTCCTGCTTCATCAGTTAGAATCGCATTCTGGGCTTTTGTAAAGGTTGTCGGGAACGAGCGGCAGTATCCCCGGACATTGGATTCGAGTCGGTTGAATATATTCATGATACTTGTGATTTCTCTCCATAAGAAGGTGTGAGTGTGAATGGGCCTAGCTGGTACAGTTCTTCGGCTTCGTGTTCTTCAGCTTCACCAAACAAATCCGAAGGAAATCCGCAGCACGTTCGGCACTCAGTGTTGAGCCGCTTCGCCAGTGAGCGAAACAGCTTTTGGGACGATTTGTTAGAAGGTGTAATCGTCGTTTCCAGATAGTTGATGTCAGACATATTGTCTCGGGAAAGCAGGGCGTCCAGCATACGGGAAGCAACTCCGCAGCCACGCATACTACTGTCGACGGCTGCCTGCCAGATGAAGATCGTGTTTTCTCGCTGAGGGGGGCAATAAGCCGAGAGAAAACCAACGATACGGGAATCATGCTCTGCCAGGACACATGTATCGTGAAAGTCGCGGCAAAGCAGCAGTGAGACGTAATGGGAATTCACGTCCAGGGGAGGGCAGTTCTTCACCAGGTTTGTGATAGCGCGACCATCTTCCAGAGTGGGTTCGCGAAAATTCAGTTGTGTGGCCTTATCCATTTGGCTGTGTGTTACGGGCTTAAGAGCAAACGGCTCTAGTGTGTGAAAAGATTAGACTACAAAGTAAAGTTGGCTTCAAAAGCTGCCTTGAACATCTGATGTTTTCAAAGCAGTGAATCCTTAAACATAACTGTTTAATGAGTGTTATGTTGATACATGTAAGGAGTTTTAGTAAATACAATCCACTTTCTGTACCATGCTTGTAGGTCTATAATGCTTAGTGTGCATTGTTTTGTACACAATGGAATATTGGGTGTCAACCCTCAGTTTTTTAAAAGCCCGTGAAAAGAGTGTGAGATGATGACGCACGCTGCTGGAGAGACACCAGCTGATCTTCGGCCTGGACGGCGGAATCAGGTTAGATAGACAGGCTGAGCTGAGCAGGCTTATTGTCAGAATGCAGCAGGAAATAGAGTCTGTTCGTATGTATTGCAGTATTTTCGCTTTTTTTGCCCGGATCTTTGTCGATTGAGGTTCGGGTAACGAAGCAGGTCTATTCGTTCAGGTATCGGGCATCATGTTCTGCAGGAGTCGAAACTTCACCTGCAGACAGTACGGGAGAGGCATCGATGTCTTCGGCATCCATCATGGATGCGATACGTTGCAGGGTGGAAAGCATCTGAGTCTGTTCCCATTCCTGCAGCAGCAGCAGTTCGCGGTGAAAACGGTCCTGTAATAAGGAGGGGGCATTTTTAATCATCGCCTGCCCCTCTTCGGTCAATTCGACGACGACCGTCCGCTTATCCTGTCCTCGACGACCCCGGGAAACCAGGTTTCGGGATTCCAGTCGACTTAAGATCCCGGTGAGTGTTGCCTGGCTGAGATGAATCGATTTCGCCAGGGCACCTACGGTAATGGGTTGCATTCGTGCGATCGTCTGCAGCGAGGCCAGCTGAGGCGCTGTCAGTCCGATTTCCTGCATCAGGCCCCTGGAGTGTAAATCAATCGCGCGTGTGATTCGTCGCAACGCGACAATGACCTGATCCTCAAGACTGAGAGGTGACATAAGATTCTCGATGTAAGTAGCAGGTGGATAAAAACAAAGCGCAGACGACCCCTGGGAGATATTATGCATACATAATATTGTTTTTCAACCAGTTGTAAATTCAATCGTCAGATTTCAATTGACTCTGTTGCTGCAGGGCGCGTAAAGCGAGTGGATAGTCAGTCAGAATGGCATCAATGCCGGCAGCGGTTGCCTGCTGCCAGTTTTGTGGAACATTTCCACTGACGGAGGAACCGGCGATGAATGACTTCTTACCGGCAGCTTGTACCTGTTGCATTTCTGACCGGGTGGGAAGGTACCGCACATAAACCCAGTCTGCATCTGGTTCTGACAGCGCTGCGGAAAATTCAGCCATGTTGTTGGCGACCGCCGCCGTTTCCGCTGCCAGGGAGGCAGCCTTGATATTTTTTCTGACCAGGGGATTTTGAATCGTTCGCCCGATAAAAATAAGTCGTTTGAGAATTCCCTGTTTTTTCGCGAGTTCGACAACCTCCTGTTCGACGCCAGGGTCTTTGAAGTCGACGGCGATCAGGATCTCATGCTGTCGATATTGCGCAGCGAGTTGCAGCACTTCCTCGACTGTGGGAACCCGTTCTCCTTGAAAACGAGGATCGAACCAGCTGCCGGCATCCAGCTGTCTGATTTCCGCCAGTGTCAGCTCGGCGACTTTCCCGGAACCATTGGTGGTTCGATTGAGGGTACTGTCATGAATACAGACCAGATGACCGTCCTTACTGCGTTGTACATCAAACTCAAACCCCAGTCGCAGCTCCAGGCAGGCTCGGAAATTCGCCAGCGTATTTTCCGGGGCCACTCTGAGTAAACCGCGATGGGCGACGATCAGAGGTTCTCCTGCAGTTGCAGAACGAACGTCGACAGGTAAGCAGGCAACTGCGATGATCAGAATTAAAAACGGGAAATATCGTTTCATGCCAGGTTGCTTTCAATGTGGACTGTCATCGGTGATTTCAATCAGCTTGATTTAATCAGAGTACTGGCCCAGACACGGTTGTTCAATCATTGTCGGGGTAAATCAGACCTTGTGGAATGAGTAATCGAAATTGTTCTGATAATCCGAGATCATTGATTGTCTCCCGGCCTGGGCTGTCTAAAATGGGGCGAGAATGCGCTTAACTACAGTGTTGTCGGGAACTTTTATGTCATATCGTACAGGGAATAGTCGATAGAAAAAGAGAAGCTGCTTCGCGTGAAGGTTGTCGTGTGTTCAGTTTTTATTACTGCAAACTGCTGAGCATATAGTTTAATTTGGAATTCTCCCTCCCCATTTCTTGGATAGCTGCCTGGTTCTATAGAGGAATCAAAGTTGTAACCTCCTTAATAATTTTGCACTTACGAACTCCTGATGTCTACAACACCACCTGACAATGCGGATAATTCAGCAGACGCTGATACGAAGTCGGTACAATCCGATATTAAGGCAGCTGCCTGGCTGTTTGAGCATCTGGCCGTTGATGATGGTCATTCGGCTGATCGTTCACGCGTTCGGCGTGCACTGATCGAAGCAGCGTCTGCCAGATCATCGGAAACAGACGACGACTGGTGGAACTGGTTAGTCGAAGCGAGTCGCAGTTTAGAGCTCAAGTACAAAGTGATGGACTGTACCTTCCATGAACTGGTTGCAATCACCAGTGAGGGAGGGCGAATCATTACGCGTGTCGGGGATGATCATCGCTGGACTGCGATCCTCTCGACAAAACGCCGACGGTTCCAGATTCTGCAACCACAGCGGGATCGCACTCGGATCTGGATCAGCGCTCGCAGGATGCGGTCAGTATTAGAGGTTTCAAATCGTGAGGATGTGGTAAGGTGCCTGGTCGTCGAGCCTGAACTCATTGCCGCACATTCTGCTTCGGGAGATGCCCACGCTCATCGCCCGCTTGATCGTGTGTTGCAATTGTTGAAACCAGAATTTTCTGATATCTGGATCATTATGGTTTTCGCGCTGGTCACAGGGTTACTGACACTGGCGACACCGCTGGCTGTTGAGACGCTGGTCAATACGGTGGCCTTCGGTCGGTTGCTTCAACCAGTCATCATTCTGGCATTAATGCTGCTGGCTTTTCTTTCCTTCTCCGCGGCTTTGCTGGGATTGCAGATCTATGTTGCAGAAATAATCCAACGGCGCCTGTTCGCGCGCGTGTCTGCAGATCTTTCATTTCGACTGCCTCGCGTAGTTCCTGCTGCTCTGGATGGTCAATCGGGGCGAGAACTGGTCAACCGCTTTTTTGATGTCCTGACAGTTCAAAAAGCGACGGCCTCTCTTCTGCTGGACGGGATTTCTCTGGTACTGAGTACCTTGATTGGTATGACCGTTCTGGCTTTCTATCATCCCTGGTTGCTGGGGTTCGATATTGTGCTGCTGGCGTTGATTGCGTTTGTGATCTTCGTACTGGGACGGGGGGCCGTTAACAGCAGTATTAAAGAGTCCAAGGCAAAGTATAAAGTCGCAGCCTGGCTGGAAGATCTGATCAGTTGCGGAACAGCCTTTCGTTATCGGGGAGCAGCCGAATTTGCACTGGATCAGGCAGACCATTTAACATTTGAATATCTCAGTGCGCGTAAAAAACATTTCCGAATTGTAATGCGACAGATTATTTTTGCGCTGGGAATGCAGGCAGTTGCCAGTACGGCTTTGCTGGGTTTAGGGGGCTGGCTTGTCATTTCAGGGCAGTTGACGCTTGGGCAGCTGGTGGCAGCTGAGTTGATCGTGACGGTCATCGTAGGCTCGTTCGCCAAGTTGGGCAAACACTTGCAGAGCTATTATGATCTGCTGGCTTCGGTTGACAAACTGGGGATCTTATTTGATCTGCCTATGGAGCGTCAGGATGGACTGCTCAAAATACCGCATCATCAACCCGCTGAGGTGATTGTCAGCAATGTCAGTTGTGCGACGCACCAACATGATTCTCATACTGAGCCAATCAGCCTGACAGTGGAAAGCGGTGCGCGATTAATGTTGATGGGCCCCAGTGGAACTGGCAAAAGTCAGCTTCTGGATCTGCTTTTCGGATCACGCATGCCTGCCGAGGGACACGTTTCCATCAATGGAATTGATCCTCGCGATCTGCGCCCCGACGCCCTCAGGAAACATGTGGCGCTGGTGAGGGATATTGAAATATTTTCCGGATCGCTGGAAGAGAACGTGCATCTGGAACGTACCCATGTTTCCACGAGTGATGTACGGGAAGCGCTGGAACTCGTGGGGCTGACGGACGAAATCCTGCGACTCCCCGATGCGCTGAATACCCATCTCGTGGAGACCGGATACCCGCTGACACCCAATCAGGCACGCAAATTGATGCTGGCCCGTGCCATTGTCGGCCGCCCCCGGTTATTACTGATTGACGGGTTGATTGATGCATTTCCTGATCGTGAGGCAGAGCAGTTGATGCAAATGCTGGTTGATTCTGATCGTCTCTGGACATTGATCATGGTCACCGGGCGACTCAGTCTGGCAGAAGCCGGAACTGCGATTCACGAATTGGGAGCACATGCTGTCAGTTCTGATGAAGGAGAAAACCATGCCAGCTAAACAGCAACTGGATCTACCTGCATCCCAGACGGAGCATCAGCGCTGGTCAATGCTGGTGCCCGTGGCTTACAGTGAATCGAGTATGCCGGCCTTAAGGCTGGCAAGATCATCAAAGACGGTACGTAAGATCGCCCGAGTTCTCTTTGTGGCTCTACTGTTAACGATTGTCTTGATGGTGTTTGCTCCCTGGCAGCAATCTGTGACGGGGACCGGCAATGTGCTGGCGTACGCACCTGATCAGCGTCAACAGGTCATTCAGGCACCGATTAAAGGGCGGATTGCCAGCTGGGGAGATCAGATCTTTGAAAATGCCCGCGTCGATCAGGGACAGGTGATTGCTAAAATCAGTGATTTGGACGAATCGTATGCAGCGCGTCTGGATCTGCAGTTGATGAACAGCCAGCAGTCAGTGACAGCAGCCGGTCAGCAACTGGAAGCGAGTCAACGCGCCCTTGACGCAGCGAAGACGATCGTAGAATCATATCAGGCACAAGTTCAGGCTTATGAAACAGTCAAGCGGGAGACGATTGCCGCCCAGGATGCCTATATCGAAATGGCTGTAAAAAAAGTGAAAGCCGAAAACCAGAAACTGGTGGAATATGAAGCTGCATTACCGCAATTGCAGGCTGAGTATAATCGAATGAAAACACTGCAGGCTGAGAACAATATCTCGCTGCAGAAATTACAGGAAGTGAATCGGAAGCTGAAAGAAGCATCCAGTAAAGCCAAGGGGGCCGAATTTTATTACGGGGCTGCCCAGGATGAATTGTCCGGCAAGCAGAGTGAGCGAAAAGCAAAAATTGAAAAAGCGCAGGCCGATATCGATAAAACGAGGGCACTGCTGCGAAAAGCTAACGGGGATGTCTCCAAAGCTGAAAGCGATGTTGCCAAGGCGCAACAGGGGTTGAATAAAGCTGAAAAAGAACTACTCGATATGCGGGTTAAAGTGGCACGCCAGGAGACCCAGGTGATCAAAGCCCCCTTTGATGGCTACATAGTTCAGATTACCCCGAATCTGGGAACCGGTATTCTGAAAGAAGGTGACCCCATTTGTACGATCGTGCCTTATACAACTGAACGATCTGTTCAAGTCTGGCTCGATGGGAATGACGCACCACTGGTTGAACCCGGTCGACCTGTAAGGCTGCAGTTTGAAGGATGGCCGGCCGTTCAGTTTGCCGGTTGGCCTTCGGTGGCCGTCGGGACCTTTGGTGGAACGGTTGTTTCCGTTGATGCGACTGACAACGGAAACGGAAAGTTTCGTATTCTGGTTCGTCCCGATCCCTCAGATGAACCTTGGCCTCAGGAGCGGTTTCTCAGGCAGGGAGTACGTGCGAATGCCTGGGTTCTGCTGAATCGCGTGCCTCTCTGGTATGAAGTCTGGCGAAAACTCAATGGCTTCCCTCCGGTCGTCTCAATCAACGAGCCAGGTCAGAAAAACAACAAGAGCAAGCCTCCCAAGCTGCCCAAGTAAAAATGGGAGGGCTGGGTGCAGTTTGCGGCCTTCGTCGTTTGTTACGGAAAAGTAGAGAATTTCTGTGATAACGCTTAGCGTGTTCTGACTCTCTATTAATACCCTGATTCCCTTATGCCGAATTCTAATACAGAGCGGTTTGTACCGATTGTAATAACTGTATTGATAATTCAGGTTGCTGGTGAAGCAGGCCAGTAGAGTGATTCCGTAATGTTAAGAGCTTTTATACCCTTGATCTCCGCAACCATGGCATTCGGATGTGCAGGCACAAAACAGAATGTGTCACAGCCGGAAATGACATCTGCTGTTGCGCGGATTACGGTTGATGCTACTTTTTCTGAAACCGTTGAACCGACTGAACTTCAATCGGCGTTGTTTCATGACGAGCGAGCAGAGCAGACAGACGAGAATCAGAATCAACCATCCACACCTTCAGATCAGGTGTCGCTCGTATCTTCTGAAACGATCGATCAAGAAACATTTGCTATTCCGAACATTCCTCCGTTGCCAGGCGAAAACTTTGAGCCCAGCCGGCATGGACTGGATCTGGAAGAAGTGATTTACTCGGTTTATCAAAGCTATCCCTTGCTGGATGCCGCCATTGATTCACGTGAAGTTGCTTCTGGTGAGCGTTTGCAGACATTAGGAGAATTTGACCGTAAATTCAAAGCAGCGACGGAAAACGGGCCGATGGGGTATTACAAAACTTATCGCCAGAATATCGGACTGGTGCAGCCGTTGTATCAGGGAGGGGAACTCTTTGCAGGTTATAAAATTGGTCGCGGAAATTTTCAGCCCTGGTATAAGGAGAGGCAGACCAATGAAGCAGGGGAGTTTAAAGCTGGTTTTTCGGTACCACTCTCCCGCAATCGAGACATTGATGCCCGACGGGCTGCGTTATGGCGTTCGACATTTGGCGTAGATGCTGTTGAACCGGACATTCAGGCACAGCTGATCGGCTTCGTTCAGGAAGGCACGTATGCCTATTGGGACTGGGTCGCTGCGGGTGCCAAGCTGGTGATAGCGGATCGGATACTCAAGCTGGCTGAAGCGCGGACGGATCGGATTCGAAGTCAGGTTGAAAATGGATTTCTTGATCCACCGGAGTTAACCGATAATTTGCGGCTGGTTGCTGAGCGTTCAGGGAAGCGTGCCTTTGCCGAACGAAAGCTGCAACAGGCAGCCGTCAAACTCTCATTGTATTATCGCGATGCCAGTGGTGAACCGCTGATACCGGGGCCCGATCAGATTCCCGAATTCCCGGAAATGAGGGAGATCGATGCATCACGGGTCGAGTACGATGCTGCATTGGCCCTCGAACGGCGACCGGAAATTTACGCACTTGAATTATTACGACGCCAGTTGGATATCGATCACTCAGAGGCCATGAACGACTGCCTGCCCGATGTGGATTTAGTGATGGCAGCCGCCCAGGATATCGGTTATCAGACAGATCCCAAGAATGATAAAGGTCCCTTTCAACTCGATGCAATGCTCTATGTGGAAGTTCCCATTGAACGTCGCAAAGCACGCGGGAAGATCCAGTCGGTCAGCGGCAAGATCTCTCAGCTGAATGCCAAGCGAAAATTAACCGAAGAGAAAATTGTTGCTGAAGTCGAGTACGCCTATGCCGGCTTAATCGGTGCTTACAAACAGGCCAGACAGGCCGAGCAGGCCGTGGGTTATGCAGAAGACCTGGCACGCCGGGAACGACGCAACTTCGAAGAAGGATTATCCGATCTGTTAAAAGTGACTTTGCGCGAACAATATGCCGTTGAGTCTGCAGAAAAAGCAGTCGATGCAAAACTGCTGTATTTCAGAGAACAGGCAGATTACCGGGCAGCGCTGGCAGAAGATCAGCTTCCAATCTCTCAAGGCGAGTGAGCGTCTCTGACCTGAAAATGGCAGACAATACCAGGTCGTAGACCTTTTAGTCGTAGACTTTTTCAATGAAAGAATCAACAGAGAGCCACTACGATGATGCAACATCGGATTCGCAGCCTGCTCTTCCTGCTGACACTCTGTTCCATAATCAGTTGCCCCCGTTTAGTGAGTGCAGACCGCGGGCCAGTTTTGTTTGAGCAGAGTCTGCTTGCATCAGAATGGGGCGAAACTCCCGAGGTGGAATATGCAGCCTCTCGTGATCGGATTCTTAATTTATCACCAGAGTGTGGCACCCTGTTTCAGTGGAAAGGCAGCTCTGGCTGTCACGGAGGGCCGCAGCTTGATCAACCTCTGCAGACCGACCGGCCGAACTTTACATCCACTTCTGTGACGGTAGGGAAAGGCGTGACTCAACTTGAATTCGGTTATACCTATCTGGACAGTAAGGAAGCGGGAGCGGATGTCAAATACCAGTCATTCGGTGAATTCCTGTTTCGCCGGGGGATTGTGGCTGACTGGATGGAATTTCGGTTGTCGTTTGCTCCTCTGGAACAGAGTACCGATGCGGGATTCTATCAGAATACGACTTTCGGGAGCCAGGATCTGGGACTGGCGCTGCAGTTCTCGCTGACTCCCCAGCAGGGTATTCTGCCTGAAATGGCTTTGATTACTTCGATGAGCGTACCGACAGGAAGTACTGCGTTTACTGCGAATCAGGTGGAAGCGGGCATTGATCTGGTCTATGCCTGGACCCTCAATGATTTTGTGAACGTCGCGGCCGCTACACAGGGTTATGGCGATATCGATGATTCCGGCGAATCCTTTCTTGAAATCGCACAATCCTGTTCGGTGGGTTATACCCTGACTGAGAAACTGGGAGCCTTTACCGAATGGTTTGTATTGATTCCCAGCGGTGCCCGTACGGCGCGCACCGAACACTATTTTGATGCCGGCCTCACGTACCTGATCAACAACAACCTGCAGCTCGACATGAGTGCGGGCGTAGGTTTGAATGACGCAGCAGATGCATACTTTGTCGGCGCGGGCTGCTCAATTCGTTTTCCCTGAAAAGACGACAGGGGATTCAGCGTTTGATTCCTTCAATGATACTCAGTTCCGATTGGGTCGGTAGAATGCGTGTCAGTTCGAAGCCCGCCTGATCGTAGAGTAGCTGAAATTCTTCAGCCGTGCGTTCCTTACCACCTGTCACCAGCAGCATTACCAGGTCGACGAATTTGCCCGCGAATGGATCGTTGCCCGGATCGATCACACTTTCCATCACCAGCAGTTTTCCGTTCACGGGCAGTGCTGCATGACAGTTCTTGAGAATCTGAAGTGATTTCTCGTCATTCCAGTCGTGGATGATATGTCGCAGGAGATACGCGTCTGCTCCGGCTGGCACTGACTGAAAGAAGTCACCACCGACGAGATCACAGCGGTCGGTCAGACCTGCCTGGTCGAATTGCTCCTGGGCATTATCAACGACATGAGGCAGATCAAAGAGAACGCCCTTCAGGTTCGGACAGGCCTGGAGGATGCTGATCAGATTTGAACCATTGCCGCCCCCGACATCCGCCAGTACTTTGATGTCTGCAAAATCGTACGCTTTGATTGCGGCATCGGTGCCGCGACCATGGATGCCGATCATCGCCTTGTCAAAGATGCGTGCTTTCTCCGGATGCTCAGACAGAAATTCAAAAATCGACTTCCCCCAGATGTTGTCGTACGCCGGCTTTCCGGTTTGAAGACTATAAATGATTTCGCACCAGGGGCGAAACTGGTCTTCGCCGTTCATGATGGCTAACGCCTGCTTTGACTCGGGGTCGTCAGTGCGTAATGGTTCTGCCAGCGGGGTTAAAGCGAATTCCCCCGCTTCATTTTCTTCAAAGATACCGATACTGGCCAAAGCGCGTAACAGGCGATAGAGGGCACTGGCATCAGTATTGGTGGCAGCCGCCAGTTGCTCAGGAGTCTGAGGGCCCGTGATCAGCAGATCCGCAATTCCCAGTTTCGCAGCGGCATAAATACTCTGCGATTTCCAGTAGCCGGTAATCAATTCCTCCACTTGCTGATGCGTTGTTTTCTCTGGCATGTCGTTTCACTTTCGTGTGTGAATGCTTCGGTTCATCAGGGCAGGCGCTTGGTTCCTTCAATGATGCTCAGTTCGGACTCGGTGGGGATGATACGTGTGAGTTCAAAGCCTGCCTGTTCGAAAAGTGCCTCATATTCTTCAGCCGTGCGTTCCTTGCCGCCGGGAATCATCAGCATCACCAGGTCCAGGAACTTGCCGGGAAAAGGATCATTCCCCTCGGGGATCACGCTTTCCACAACCAGCAGTCTGCTGTTCTCTGACATCACGGCATGGCAATGACGCAGAATTGTAAGCGATTTCTCATCATCCCAGTCATGGATGATGTGTCGCAGAAAAATGGTATCAGCGCCTGCGGGGACGGATTCAAAGAAGCTGCCTCCGATTAACTGGCAGCGGTCTGTCAAACCCGCCTGTTCGATATGAGGCTCTGCCCGTTCCACGACCTGCGGTAAGTCGAACAGGATCCCTTTCATCTCCGGGTAGTTCTGCAGAAGATTGACGATGTTGGAGCCGTTTCCCCCGCCGACATCCATCAGGGTGTTTATTCCGGAGAAATCATAGGCGTTCATGATATCGCCGGTTTCTCTTCCATGAATGCCCGTCATCGCCTGGTCAAAAATCTGTCCTTTGTCCGGGTTGTCAGACAGGTATTCGAAGATCGGTTTTTCAAATACTTTATCGAACGAAGTTTTTCCGGTCTGGATACTGTACAGGATCTCGCTCCAGGCCTGGAACTGTTCATCACCACTCATCAAAGCCAGTGCGCGTTTGGAACCGGGGACATCGCTTCGTAGAAATTCCGCCATCGGTGTGAGCGCGAATTCACGTTGTGCGTTCTCAGCAAAAATACCGACACTCGCCAGGGCGCGTAACAGGCGATAGAGAGCACCACAATTTGTTTTTGTCGCGTCAGCGAGCAGTTCGGCTGTTTGAGGGCCGGCAACCAGTAGATCGGCAATTCCCAGTTTCGCGGCGGCATAAATACTTTGGGAGACCCAGTAACCGGTAATCATCTGGTCGAGTTGTTGTGGGAGCGCATTTTCTTTCATTGGTTTTATCTTTAAAAAGTGAGGTTATTTTTTTCCGACCGGTGGCGGCTGCGGGCGGGAGAAAGTCAATTTGGCGGACGTCGATTCATCCGCTTGAAATTCATAACCGTCCAGATTGAAATCGCTCAGTTGATCGGGCTGGTCAATCCGATTTTGAATGATCCAGGCCGCCATCCGTCCCCGGGCCTGTTTTGCGAATAAGGCGATGGTTCGCGATTTGCCATCCTTGATTTCTTTGAAAACTGGTGTAATGACCGGGCCTGAGAGCAGCCGGGGTTTCACCGATTTGAAGTATTCATTTGACGCCAGGTTGATCAGTTCCTGATGTTTGTGTGTTTCCAGTTCTTGATTGAGGGAACGTGTGATTTTCTCCCCCCAGAAGTCATACAGGGAATTCCCGCTGCGGGTGGAGAGGCTGGTTCCCATTTCGAGACGATAGGCCTGCATCAGGTCCAATGGGCGCAGTACGCCATAGAGTCCCGAAAGTATCCGCAGGTGATCCTGGGCAAAGGCGAGATCGCGGGCTTTGAACTGTTCCGCCTGTAAACCCTGGTAAACGTCACCATTAAACATCAGGGCCGCCTGTTTGGCATTCTCTGTGGAGAAGGGGCGTGCCCATTGATTGAAGCGTTCGTGATTCAACTCCGCCAGATCCTCACTGATCCCCATCAGTTCCCGCAACGACTTCTTCGACATCCGTCGCAGTTTTTTAACGAGTGTTTCCGCTTCATCCAGAAATTCAGGAGTCGAGAATTTCGATGTCTGCTTTTGCGGTTCCAGATTCAGTGATTTGGCAGGTGAGAGAACAGTCAGCATGGTCGCGATATATCCTTAAACGTTGTGAGGGGGATTCGTTTCGGTTATAGATCGCGCCTTTCAGATTGTCAACGAATACAAATCCCCTCGCCTATGGTTTGATCGCACGATAGTACTCGATCATCGCGTCCACTTTGTCCGTTTGTGGATGGAGTGAACCCCAGCGAAAGACCATCACGCCGGTCGCAGGCAGACGGGTGCCATGGTCCAGAACAGAATGCACCTGTTCGACGGGCACTGATTCGCCCCAGTCCGAAAGCTGGACGATCGGCCAGATTTTGAGCCGTTCTCCCGGTTCACCTTTGATGTCCAGATATTGTCCCAGCCAGGTGGTCTGACGTGAGATCCAGGCTGGATCTTGCGGGTGATTGAAGCGGGCGTGATAAGGCATGGTGCTGAAAACATCCAGGTACTTCGCCTGCGATTTGAGATCAATGGCGAGTTTGTTTTTGAGTGCGCCATTGAAATCAGTGTCGGACCAGGGACAGTGAAAGGTTCCCAATAGCGCCTGGGGGCGCGTTTCGTTGAGGATCGAACGGAATTCGCGGACCCAGTCGGTAAAGACATCGCAGCGCCACGCTACCCAGGCGGCTTTCCGTTTTCCCAACAGGATCTGCGAGAGTTCCGAAGCGGGGACATCAGGCAGTGATGTGTTGGTATCCTTCTGAAATTGATTCAGGCACCGTTTACAAAAACAGGTGTCAGGCATATCGGGAACCGCGCGCTCCCAACTGGCGTGGCTGTGGTGATAATCGAGCCAGATGCCGTCGATCTCATACTCCTTGAGTACTCTGCGGAACTCATCCATCCGATATTTGCGATAACCAGGATGCGTCGGGCAGATCCCCTGCCAGCCCTGCGGCGCTGGACAGACTTTTCCATCAACGCCAATCGGGGCAGCGTCCGGATGGTCTTTAAGATAGTTGGCAACGTGCATTGTATTGAATTCGGCAAAGACCTGTGCGCCCTGTTTTTTCAACTGCGCAATGCGCTCATCAGTTAAACTTCCCGAACCCATGAAGATCGCATTCACACCCAGTTCGGGCAGTTGTTTATTCTGTTCCAGCAACTGTGTCGGCGCGCCGCCATAAATGCCACGGATTTTGATATGCGGTCGTGGTTCATCCTGGGCCTGAACAGATTTTAAAGGTGAAAAAACGCCGGAAATGACGACCATCAATATTAACAGGGAGTTCAGCAGTCGATTTGACATTTTGTTGTTTCCTCTGGAACTGGTTGCAGATCAGATTCCAATCTACCACGATGCCGGATCAGAGTAAATTGAGATCAGTTTTTGAGACAATCAGTCAGCCATTGGCGGGCCCTGGCTCGTTCGGGAATGTCTTTCAGAACCCATTTATCGGAATGATTGGGGTAGGGGATCGCCATGAATGTGAACTGGCCGTGGGGATCGGAGTCCTTGAGATATACTTCTGTGGCTTGAGTTGACTTTTCCTGTGTGATGAATTGCCGCCGGCTACCAAGACGGGCCAGACGCTGGCGGGCGGAAGCGGCATCACAGTCGGGGTAATTCCATTTTCGTACGCCATCATAATGACTGTGAGGCAGCATGCCTTTCCAGAGAGCCGCGATTTCGTCGTCGCGCAGGCCGATATAATTGCAGGCGATCGCACCCCGGGAGAAGCCGGTGAGAAACACATACTCAGGATCGCCACCGAATTCTCTGCAGATGCGGGCGACGGTCTGGCGGCAGTAGTCCGCAGTGGCGTCCGGATCGCCCCACCACTTGATCGTATGCTTGCCGGTCCGGGGATCGACGAAGGGCAGACTGACCCAGATCATCCCCTTGCCGGCGGACAGGCCAAATCCCAGTTTACAGTCTTGGACTCTCCCTTGGCTGACATCATTTAAAGCATTCGAATAGCCGCCATTCCCCGGGTACTCCATGATGACCGGGTATTTTTTACCAGGTACCCAGTCGGAAGGCAGATAGAGAGCGTGTGTAATTTCGGTCTGTTCGAACCCGGGATTCTGCTGCCAGACCCGTTTTCCCGCCTGTGGCTTTTCTTGTGTGACTTTGGGAACCTGCAGATCATTGGGGATGCTGTGAATGTTGACCGGTTCTGCTGCGAACAGTCTGCCGACGGCGTCCAGCATCAAAAACAGCACGAACAGTTTCATCCATTGATTGACTGGCATATTCAGATCTGACCCTGTGTGGATTACTTTTGAAACGCGGTTGCCTGTGGATCTCCGCCCGCTTTGAGATAAGCCAGCAGATCCAGGATTTCTTCCCGTGTGAGGACATCAATCAGATTGGCAGGCATCGGCGATGTTTTGGAAAGGATGGATTCTTCAATTTCTTCCCGGACAACAGGGACCGTGGTTTGGCGAATCGGATCGGTTTCCACAGTGATGGTGGTCTTGCTGACCCCAACAGGACGCCCGGTCACAATTTTTCCGTTCGTGAGAACATAGACGGTATAGAGATATTTTTCGTCCATGACTTTGGAAGGAGTGATAATCGACTCCAGTATCGCGCGGCTGTCGAAGCGTTTGCCGACCGTGGTCAGATCGGGGCCGACCTGGGCGCCGGTCGAACCGATGCGATGGCATTTCAGACAGTTCGCAGCCAGCAACGCCTGCCGCGCACTTTTGAAAGACCTCTTTGACGAAACTGCAGCCAGATGTGGTTCCAGTTCACTGAGCGTCCATTCCTGCACGACCGGGCGAGCGGGAACCAGTTCTTCTTCGACGAGAGGCTTATCCAGTTCGGCGATCTGTTTACTGAACTGCTCTCGCTGCTGATCAGAGAGTGTTTTCAGGAAATCTTCGCGAATGTCGCGCAGTCGCTCGGTAAGCTGCTTACCGCCCGTAAAAGTGCGGGCATGAGCCAGCCAACTGAGAAACTGCCGCTGCTGAGTCTTCGTCCAGGACTGTTTTGCATAAGTCAATGTACGCGCTGCTCTGATCTGCTCTTCCTGTGTTGAGGTATCAGTGAGTAGTGTTAATGTCTGCGGGATAACCTGGCTGTCGTTCAAGTAAACCAGCAATTCGCCCAGCAGATGATTCACACTGCTGCTGAGATGTGGATAAAGCGGGCTCAGTCGCTTTTTCAGTTCGCTCGCCTGGGCGTCTGTGGGAGAACCGAGTCGAATCAGGCAGAGCTGATAAGCTCGCAGTAGTGCCAGCAGTTGTTGCTGTTCCAGCGAACTCATGTCGATACGATTCAAAGCCGCCAGAACGGTGTCCCGATCTTCGGCAGTTCCCTGGTGACTTAAAGCGATCAGACCGGCGATGGCAGCAGTAGGATGGGTTTCGGTAATCGCCTGCGTCCGCCAGCGTGATACAGCCTGGTTTTCAAGGGCGCGTCGCGCGGTAAAACGGAGCCAGCGATCCTCACTACTGAGATGCTTCCAGAGCGTGTCGATTTCGGGGACCGGTCTGGAGAGGTATTGTTCCAGGTCTCTTCTGATCTGCCGGGCAGTGGCTGCCTGCCTGAGAACCTGTTTGCTGATCTGGGGGGGCTTAGATTTTGTTTTCTGACCTGACAACGACGTCACACGGTACAGACCAGACTGGGAACCGCGACCGCCTGTAATGAAGTACAGCGCACCATCGGGGCCAAACTGCATATCACAGACATTGAGCGGGCCTCCCTCCAGAAAGACTTCGTACTGGCAGGAATAAGTGGCTCCGCTGGGAATCAGGTCGACCAGCAGGATGCGGCCGTTCTGCCAGTCGGCGATATACATCGCCTGTTGGAAGCGCGGAGGGAAGCTGCTGTCGGTTCCGAATACCATGCCGGTTGGAGAACCCAGGCCGGTATTCAATGTGGAGGGGAGGCTGTCGGCGTAGTATTCGGGCCATTTACCGGTGCCCCAGCGCCAGCCATATTCTCCGCCGGGGATGATATGATTGATGCGGGTCGGGCGGTACCAGGGCTGTCCGATATCCCATTCCATATCCGCGTCGTAGGTAAACATCTCCCCTGCCGGATTAAATGCGATATCGACCTGGTTACGAAAACCGCCCGCGACAATTTCCCAGGTCTTGCCGTCCGGATCGGTTTTCAGAATGTAGCCCACACGGTTATCCTGACCGGCGTCGTGCGGATTGGGCAGCAGGTGATCATTCTGAGGATTGCGATATGGTGACTGGGGAGAGACTCCTTCCGGAAAGGAGACATCATTGCCGACAACCAGATAAATGTTCTGATCCGGGCCGAGCACGATCTGGTTATGCCCGTGCCCGAAGCGGCTGCGGTAGTCCAGTTTTTTCAGGAGCTGTCTCTGATCGAACTGATCGTCACCCGTGGTATCTTTCAGGCGATGCAAGCCCTGTCCATTCGTCTCACTCACATACAGACTGTGGTGGGCATACAGCACGCCGCGCGGATGCTTGAAAGTTTTATCGATCTTCTCGAAGCTGGTTTTTGCTGGATCATCATTAAACGTGATTCGTCCCAGACCCACATCATCGAGCCCCAGGATGATTCTGCCCCGATCATCAAAGGTCATGCTGATCCAGGAACTTTCGTCTTTCTGAGCAGATCGAAGTAACTCAACCTGAAAACCGGGCTGAACACGAATCGAGCTGACCGGTGTTGCCTGCGGCTCTACTGCGTTCAAAAGAGTTGGCATGAACAACAGAAGCAGGATACAGTAAACTGGCAGACGCATGATACTTCTTTCGTCTTGTTTTACTTGAGGTTGGTGTTTTTCAGGAACTTATTTCTGTTTCCACTTCAAGATGGCAAAGATCGGTCGATGATCCGAGGCCAGCGACTCATCGATGACTTTGGTCTCAATCACTTCAAAATCAGCAGCAGGTCGATAAAAAATATAATCGATGCGCGACCGGGGTTTGGTGGCAGGAGCCGAGGGGGTGGCTTTGTCATCGATGGCATTGGTCCACTGTTTTTGGAGAATCTGAATCGGTTCTGCCTCGGGAGTGGCATTCATGTCACCGGCGAGGATTGTGGGGATATCGGAGTCTAAGGTGAAATGCCCGTTGATTGCTTTGGCTTCTTCGATCCGGTCTGCCGGGAGATTATGTTGAAAGTGCGTGCTGATAAATCGAAGTGGTTTTCCATTCTGACCACGGACAGTCACGATGATGGCACCACGGGGGTAGGTTACCAGTTGGGGGGTACTTTCCGTGTAAGGCAGAGGCTGGATCATTACATCCAGGATCGGGAGTCGCGTCAGGACGGCGTTCCCGAACAGGCCTCCTTCGTAGTGTTGTGTCGGTCCAAACCGGACGGCCAGACCTGTGAGCTCTGCCAGACGTTGCGCTTCATGAACGCGGTTTGAGCGTTTCACGCCCACATCTACTTCCTGCAGGGCAACCAGATCCGGCTTCGTCTCTTGAATGACTCGCGCCAGCCGGGAAATGTCATATTTTCCATCCGTTCCCTGTCCATAATGGATGTTGTAGCAGAGCACCCGCAAAGTCTGCGTCTTTTGATCTGCAGAAACTTCTACTGTGATCAGGCTGAGAAACAGGAGCAGGCCAAGCCGGTAGAACACGGGAGCCAGGCGAATCGGTTTGAAGATAAGGGTATGCTGCATGCGGGCAGGCTCCTGTCTGAATCATGTCTGGATGTCTGGCTCTTCAGTATTTTGAGCGGTAAGTCTCCTTCTTACTATGAGAAATCCGATGACTTGCGTCAATCTCCGGCTGTCATTCATCATCCGGTAAATAAGCTGCTCCAGAGACAAACGGCATCGAGGCTCAGCCCCACGATTCCCAATGTCCAGCCTCAGACCCAGATCATGAACATTTTAAATTACCCTTCTTCGCCCTCGAACTTCGGCATCCAGCATGGTTTCGGGATACATCTGGGATGCGATCCCCATTCCAGGTAATCCGATTCCAAAGAGAACCGATTGCCAGTTTTGCAGCACATGTCGCGGGTGCATTCCGAGATTCCTTCCATATCAGGACATATTGCTTGTCAGGGACTGAAGCGGGTAGCTCGAGTGAATTGCATCGGATTGTATTCATATAGTACCTACTGTCAATAAATTCATTTTCCAGTAACGTTACACGAAAAAAAGGAGAAAGCACCAGAAATTAAAAAATAGTCGAATGCAGGATTGTATGAATTCCTTTAATTCTCAGTGCTCTTTACAGGGGCATCTTCCCGATTTCAGTGATTCCGGAATTTGTGACAAAATATATCAGAGACTTTTACGCTGGCAGCGAATGATGAAAATCGATTGTCTTTTGAAGTTTCAGAACCGATCGGAGTCAGCAGGGAATTTTGTCTGTATGCGAAGTATGATTCTGCTTGCTTGCTACAGAAAAATTGTGCCGGAGCAGATCGCTTTGTTTCGATATCGATTCTGGATGAATCTGATTTGGAAGTCGAGCGGCAGCGGTCGCGAAGAAGATTTCATTTTTCGAACATGTAATCTTAATAATCCACCGGTAAGATTCTCAAAAATTCGGAGCGCGAAGCCCTCTTCCCCCGAGCCTGGGTCAGTCAAGACCTGCACCGGCATCAAAGTGCCTTGAAACGCTGAAACAATTTTTTTTCATTCTTCCTTATTTAGGGGATGCTTGATGCTTCTTCGTTTTTCGCGCCTTGCCGGTGCGCGTGCTGTGAATTCAGCACCACGTCGTGGATTTACTTTGATTGAACTTCTGGTGGTGATTGCCATCATCGCAATTTTGATTGCGTTACTGTTACCCGCTGTGCAGCAGGCACGTGAAGCCGCCCGTCGCAGCAGCTGTAAAAACAATCTCAAACAGTTGGGGATTGCATTACAAAACTATCACGACACACATGGTGTCTTTCCTCCCGGTGGCGTCATTGGTACCTGTGCCGGTACACCTCCCACCAATCTTTCCGGCAGCCAGGAATGCAGTGGACAGAGTCTCGGCGGGAACTGGATGGTTTTTATTCTGCCTCAAATGGAGCAAAGTGCTTTATGGGAAAAAGCGGCTCCCATTCTGAATACGAATCATCCGTTGGACAGCATGAATAACGTCTTTGGACATTTTTCACCTGCTGCCTACCGTTGCCCCAGTCATCCCTGGGACCGTCGCAGTAATGTGGCATTCCGGGCTCTGGAGCATATGTCGCGTGCCAACTATGGTGCCAATTATGGTGCAAGTGATCTGACCGCTTCTTATGCCAATACCACTGGTGGCGTTTTTACAGCCAACTCTTCAGTAAGTATTCGTGATATCAAAGATGGTACGACCAACACACTGCTGGTCAGTGAACTGATCTACGCGAATGATGTGACCGCCGATGCCCGTGGTGCATGGGTTTATTCTGGTATGGGCGGATCTGCCTTCAGTACCGGACGTGGTCCGAACAGTACGCTTGCTGACATTCTGGCCAGCTGCAGTACTTCTACAGAATATCCCTGTACTGAAGGAAACGATGGAACCCAGATTGCCGCTGCCCGCAGTATGCATGATGGCGGTGTGCAGGTCTGCTTTGTTGATGGTTCCGGCCGATTCATTTCGGAAAACATCAGCCAGACAATCTGGAGTGCACTGGGAACGCGTGCCGGTCGAGAAGTGATCGATAATTTCTAGACATGATAAAAGTCTGCCTTCCGCAGTTGGATGTTGAATGAAGTCTCTTTCAAGAGACTGAACGGTTCCGGAAGGCAGAGTCAGCTCTCAGGATTGATCCTGAAAAACTCGCAAGCCTGAGTCGGGGAATGATCAGAAAATCGTTCCTCGGCTTTTTCTGTAAGATTCAATTATCGGAGAGACCAGTGATGAAAAAATTAATGTTATGCCTGTTTTGTTTGACCTGTCTGGCGCTGACAACCTCCGGTTGCTCAGGAGAACCAGAAGAAGGTGTGACAGGTGATACGACTCCCACTCCTGAATACACCGATCCCTAAGACAGGGACTGGCTTTATATTTTTAAATCCGGAATGGCTCACGCTGTGCCCGAAATAAACTCAATGTTCTCATACTTACTGACAGACTTCCCGTTAAAGGGTTGTCGGTGAAGCTGACCACAGGAATTATATTTTATTTTCTCTGAATGAACTGGTTGACGTTTTGTACTGGGTTGAATCCACAAGGTCTAATCCATCAGACGTGACCGTGGTTCACATTTAAAAGACTGATTTTGAGAACATTGAGAAACCTATGTTATCTGTCATCTTTTTTTACAACTTTCGAAGGAGAATATGATGCTACGCTTGCTCTCGTTAGTTAAGCCAGTGAATCCGACTTCTAAAAAACGTCGAGGATTTACTTTAATTGAGCTTCTGGTGGTAATCGCCATCATCGCCATTTTGATCGCGTTACTGTTACCCGCCGTACAGCAGGCGCGAGAAGCGGCTCGTCGCAGCAGCTGCAAAAACAATCTGAAGCAGTTGGGTATCGCTCTGCAGAATTACCATGATACGCATAACGTCTTTCCTCCCGGTGGAGTGATCGGAGACTGTGCAGGGAGTCCTCCGACTAATCTGACCGGGCTTCAGGAATGCGGCAGTGGACAAAGCCTGGGGGGAAACTGGCTGCTCTACATACTGCCTCAAATGGAACAGAGTTCTCTCTGGGAGAAAGCGGCACCCATTCTCAATGCAAAAGACCCCCTGGACAATATGAATAATATCTTTGGACATTTCTCACCTGTTGCCTATCGCTGCCCCAGTCATCCCTGGGATCGCCGCAGTAATGTTGCCTTTCGTTCCCTGGAGCACATGTCGCGTGCCAACTATGGTGCCAATTATGGTTCAGGTGACCTGACGGCTTCTTATGCCAATACCACCGGCGGCGTGTTTACGATTAATTCCTCGGTGAATATCCGGGATATCAAAGATGGAACCACCAACACATTTCTGGTGGGTGAATTAACCTATCTGAATGACGTGACTGCCGATGCCCGCGGCGCCTGGGTTTATTCAGGAATGGGAGGCTCAGCTTTCAGTGCTGCACGCACCCCGAACAGCAAGACAGCTGATATTCTGGGAAGATGCACAAGCACCACAGAAATGCCCTGTACCGAGGCCAACGATGGAACTCAGATAGCCGCTATGCGAAGTTATCACGATGGCGGAGTTCAAGTCTGCCTGGTCGATGGCTCCTGCCGCTTCATCTCTGAAAATATCAGTCAGACCATTTTAAACGCATTGGGAACCCGCTCTGGTCGAGAGGTGATCGACAACTTCTAAGTGCGAAAGCAGATCACTAGACGGAATGATCTCACAGCAATGATCCTGAAAGACTCGCAAGCTTGAGTCGGAAAAGGTCCTGAAAAATTATTCCTCGACTTGATCTATAAGATTCAATTAATGGAGAGACAAGTGATGAAAAAAATATTGTTGTGTATGTTTTGTTTGACCTGCCTCGCACTGACAACTTCAGGTTGCTCAGGCGAACCAGAGGAAGGTGTGGTTGGCGACACAACTCCGACTCCCGAATACACCGATCCCTGATCCAGTGATAGAACGGGCAGGCTGAATTCCAGTTTGTAATGAACTACTACTGAAAAGAAGAGTCCGATTTCACTGGCAGTCCTGAAACATCAGGCTGTCAGTGATTCTGTTCTCGCAATTCAAATATAGCGCATAGAGGTCAGCTCCCTGGTAAGGCGGCTATGTACCGTGTCGAAGCTTTCTGAACGGTCTTCTATGTAATACAGCTCTAACTGGTTGTGAGAGCACTAATTGTCCTATGTCATTTTTCTATTTATGAAGGAGAGCATGATGCAACGCTTACTGTCGTTAGTGAAGCCTGTGAATCAGACTTCCACAACACGCCGTGGCTTCACTTTAATCGAGCTGCTGGTTGTGATCGCCATTATTGCCATTTTAATCGCGCTACTTTTACCTGCCGTGCAACAGGCACGTGAAGCTGCTCGTCGCAGCAGCTGCAAAAATAATCTCAAGCAGCTGGGCCTTGCTCTGCAGAATTATCACGATACCCACAACGTCTTTCCTCCCGGCGGGGTGATTGGTGACTGTGCAGGTAGTCCACCCACCATTCTGACCGGCGCTCAGGAGTGTGGCAGCTTCAATGGTCAAAGTATGGGAGGAAACTGGTTGGTCTTTATTCTACCTCAAATGGAGCAAAGTGCATTATGGGAGAAGGCAACTCCGGTTCTCAACGGGGGTGATCCTCTGGATTACATGAACAATATTTTCGGGCATTTTTCTCCCGTTGCCTATCGTTGCCCGAGTCATCCCTGGGATCGTCGCAGCAATGTTGCCTTTCGTTCCCTGGAGCACATGTCGCGCGCTAACTATGGCGCCAATTATGGGTCAGGTGATCTGACGGCTTCTTACGCCAATACTACCGGGGGCGTATTTACCATGAATTCCTCGGTGAATATCCGCGATATTAAAGACGGGACGACCAATACGTTTCTGGTGGGTGAATTAAACTACCTGAATGATGTGACTTCGGATGCCCGTGGCGCCTGGGTCTATTCCGGCATGGGAGGCTCTGCCTTCAGTGCAGGCCGCAGTCCAAACAGCAAGACAGCTGATATCCTGAGCAAATGCGTCAGTACAACAGAAATGCCCTGTACCGAGGCCAACGATGGAACTCAGATTGCCGCCATGCGAAGTCTGCATGATGGCGGAGTTCAGGTCTGCCTGGTTGATGGCTCCTGCCGCTTTATCTCAGAAAATATCAGTCAGACCATCTTACAGGCATTAGGTACACGTTCTGGTCGTGAAGTTATTGATAACTTTTAGACTGTGTGCAGTTTTTACTGTAGCGTCTCCAGGGCCATTTGGATCGAATATCATAGATCAGGAGACGTTACGGTTAAATGTGATGCACTCTGGAATGGTTATTATGACACAGGCTGAATGCTGAAATGTTTCACAACCGGAGCCGGTTCAATTCACCGCACTCCGGTTGTGTTATTTCAACAGTGTGAGAAGCTGTCAGAGTGTGACGTCGCGATTGAATTCTTGTCACTCGTACACTGGTTCGGTGCAAATCCGAGAATTTGTCTGAAATCAGTTTTGTCAGCCGCTGTGAGCGCGTACCATATTAATAAACCAGATTAAGTAATATTATGTTTTCGTATTTTAAAGGAAAGTCAATGAGTCGATCGTTTCTCACTGGAATCGTACTGGGAGGCCTGTTGCTGGGGTCGCTAAGCGGAACCATTCAGGCTGAATCAAAAACAGAGCAGACCGCCACCGGTTATGTTTTTCAGGATACCAATCAGAACCGGAAGCGAGACCCCGGCGAGCAGGGGCTGGCCTGTGTGCGTGTTTCCAACGGCCGTGAAGTTGTCTGTACAGATCAATCTGGAAAATACGAACTGCCAGTCACTGATGATACCATTTTGTTTGTCATCAAACCTCAGGGTTGGCGGACGCCGCTCAGCAAAAATCTGACGCCCGAGTTTTACTACATTCATAAACCCGCCGGTTCTCCCCAGTCAAAATATCCGGGAGTCAAACCGACAGGTCCACTGCCGGCCTCGGTTGATTTTCCCCTGTATCCTCAAAAAGAACCGGAACAGTTTCGGGCCATCTTTTTTGGTGATCCCCAACCGCGAGACCAGAAGGAGATTGATTACATCGCCCACGATATCATTGAAGAACTGGTGGGCACCGATGCTTCGTTTGGTGTGACCCTGGGTGATATTCTGTTCGATGATCTGTCCCTGTTTGAATCGCAGGCCCGGGGGATCGCGTTACTGGGAATTCCCTGGTACAACGTGATTGGCAATCATGATATCAACTATGATGCACCCAATGATAAATTGAGTGATGAAACATTTGAACGGGCTTTTGGTCCCGCTTATTATTCCTTCGACTACGGACAGGTGCACTTTATCGTGCTGGACGATATCGAATGGATCGTTCCTGAAGAAAACAAAAAAACAAAGAAGGAAAAGAAGGGACATTATCAGGGCGGACTCGGAAAAGAGCAGATCGAGTTTGTAAAAAATGACCTGCAGCAGATTCCCGCAGACCAGCTGGTTGTTTTGATGATGCATATTCCACTCGTAGGCGTGGAAGATCGTCAGGACCTGTATCGTCTCATTGAAAAACGTCCGTTCTGCATGTCGATCTCCGGGCACACACATCATCATGAGCATCGTTTTATTACAAAAGAGGATGGCTGGCGCGGACCCAAACCACATCATCACATCATCAATGTCACTGTGAGTGGCAGCTGGTGGTCGGGTTCGCCGGATGAACGAGGCATCCCCCATACGATGATGGCGGACGGCGCGCCCAACGGGTATTCGATTATCTCGTTCGACGGAACCGAATACGATCTTGATTTTCGGGCCGCCGGTCGTGCAGCCAGTTATCAGATGAATATCCTGGCTCCCGAAGAAGTGACTGCTGATCAGACGTCTGAGATCGAAATCTTTGCCAATATCTTCAACGGTTCAGAACGTTCCAAAGTCGAAATGCAGGTAGGAGAGTCCGGCAGCTGGACGGTTATGGAAAAGATTGATGATATCGATCCCAGTTTTAATAAACTCTCTGAGACTGAAAATGCAGTGGAAGGTAAGAAATATCGTAATCTGCCCAAAGCCAAAAAATCAACGCATCTCTGGCGGACGAAATTACCAGCCGGGTTGAAGCCGGGGACGCATCTGATTCGCATTCGTACTGTAGAAATGGATGGCGACAAACATCAGAGCGGACGCGTGATTCGTGTTCTGCCTGCGAAGCCCGCAGAAAAGACGGCTTCGACGTCTGGAACTGAAAAGTAACGAAGTGAGACTGAGTTAAAAACAGGGGAATGCGATTTGGTTTCGCGTTCCCCTGTTTGCGTATCGGCGAGAGCGCATCACTTTAAATCCTGGCGTCTCTCTAACTTGGTTTACACGGTTCCCAATGGACCTGGAGTCGTTACAGTAGAACGGAGCACAGACTATAGACCCCTGGAAGTTTAACGCTGGGAAATGACGACCTTATTCACTTTCTTATGACAGGCAATGCAGGTCATCGTTAAATGCAGGTAACTGAGTGATGCACCATCCAGGTTTTTCGCCTTGGCAAATTTGATGACTTCTTTTGCGGAAGAGCGGAACTCTTCACTCTGTCTGGCAAATATGGGACCTTCAATCACCTGCCATTCGGTCGCATTACTCATCTCGATCATCCGCTTGGCTCCTTTCTGCATCAGGTCGTAGTCTTCCACCATCAACCCTTCCAGAACCTGCTGCGAACTGGTGAGCTTTTCCCGCATAAACCGACTGAGTCGTTTTTCGCCCTCTGTTTCCTTCGAATCTTCTTCCTGATCACATTGATCCGGCGCGAAGGCATGTGCTACGCGAATTTCCTGAGAACTGATTCCTGCGAACATCAGTAATAATCCACCAAACAGGTAACAGAGAGATTTCGACATTGCTCGGGCCTTTTTTCTGTTGAAAGTGAAGGAAACATTATTAAAAGTACAAACGGATCCCTTAGTCCATTATTGTACCGGATACGCTCCCTTTTTATCAATGCCGATCCCAATGGCAGAAAGATTCGATGCCTGTGGAGTCTCATTTCCCGACGAAATTCTCAGTCTGGCAAAGCGATTTCCAGCGGTAGCGAAGACAGCTTTTTATCCCGGGGGATGAAGTAGGGAATGGATTCTGCCATCAGCCGGTTCTGCAGACCTTCGAACATTTTGGTACGTGCTTCTTCAGCGGTGGCATTTCGCAGAATGAGAAACCGTGGATTCACCAGTGCCTGTGTTGACCAGAGTGTCCGTTTACTTGTCGTATCGACCCAGGATAGTTTGAAGGCGGCAGCGGTTGCCTGCAGCGTTTCTCCCGTGGGAGTCTGACCCAGGGGATTTCCCGAGCCCGGCCTGCCACGTTTGGTCATTTGCAGCTTATTTCCATCCTGTTCCTGGTATTCGATTTTTAATACCACCGGTTGATCAGGGGCAACTTTAAAAGTGTCTGACTCCAGACGCTGCTGCATGACTTCGGCCAGAACAGATTTGACTTCATCCTGATCCCCGAATTTGAGATTGCCTACAGAAACATCAATGCTGACCTCCTGGCCGGCTCCTAAAATGGAATCGGACTGGCTCTGGTAGGCAGCCAGACTGTCAGCGATTTTTTGTTCTGGAATATTAACCGGTACCAGTTTGGGTTTTCGATTGAGCAGAGCGCGGCCTTTGGCATCCCGCAAGGTGGTCGCCGTTTCTGCCAGCAGGTACCTGGGAGTCAGATAGATCTCGCTGCGAATGATGACATAAGGAACCGGTTTTAAGGTCCACAATACCTGCTGCAGTTTGCGGTCAATAAACCAGGCGCCATACAGCAGCCAGCCACGCCCGTCCGGGAACCAGACCATGTCTTCTCCGCTGTATCCGGGATCCCGTGTCGCTTCACTCAAGTTTCCGGTAACGTGATAACCCAATGCTGCCTGACCATTGGCCAGGTCAAGCGTCCAGAGGGTCGTACTGTCTGAACTCATCAACAGCAGTCCCAGTTCCTTGCCGTCTGCTGAGAAATTCATACCGTTATAGATGTAGTAAGGGTCCTTGCCATATTCAGAGCCCGTGGCACTCAGCAGTTGTTTGACATCAACTTCTCGCAGCAAGTCCAGTGTTCTCAGGTCATAGATATGAAGTTTATTGGAAGAGTCATAGGAGATCAGATAGTTTCCACCCGGGCTGATTCTAAAATACAAATCAGAAAATTCATTGTATTTGACTTCCCGTTCCTTAATCAGTTTTCCCGATGAGATATTCCAGACTTTCAGCATTGTTTTAAAACCAGATGCTTCTTTGGAGAGCATTTTGGCGAACGCGAGGTCCGATCCGCAAATTTCATATTTGGAAAGAATCGAATCGACAGGTCCGACTTCCCAGTCTGCAAGCTTTTGCCCGGTCTCTACGCTCCAGCTTTCCATTTTGGGAGTTTTCGAATCGCGAATCACATAGCCGAACAGCAATGTTTTTCCATCAGTACTTAACTTGATTCGCTCTGATAAAATCCTCCAGCCTTTGTCCAGCGGAATCGAAAGCTGGCCGGTCTTTTTCTCGGTCGCCAGATTCCAGATTTCGACGTTAAAAAAATTACGGTTTCTGTCACGAAATCCCATAAAGGGGCTGAATGAGTTGGGAATCAGTCTGTGAGAATCGATGTTTCTTAAATCAATCGAAAGTTTAGGTGTATCCGACCAGTCTGCCACGACCAGAGGTGGGTCGACGAGCGAACTCCAGGGTTGATTTGCCTGTTTCGGCGTGGATGCTGTTTTCTCCGGCTTTGAGCCAGACTTTTTCTGGACGGCTGCGACTTCTTCTTTTTGCTTACCGGTAATCAGTTTGATACGGGCCAGTGTCGTTTTCATCTTTTCGACGATCGCCTCACGTTCACTGGCCTCGGTGGTCGTTTTCATTGTTTCAGAATAGGCAGTCATCTGTTTACGAAGCCGATTTAATTCTTCGGTGCGCGCTTGAGGATCTGCAGGAATCGGCGTCGTATCAACAGGCGCGTCCACAGTCGATGTCTGTGGTGAAGTCGCAGTGGCATTCGATGCGACCGTTTCTGCTGGCGCTTCCTCTCCCGCTGCTCCAGGCTGCTGTTCTGCCACTGCATCTGCTGGTTGATCCTGCTTGTCGTTGCCCGGAAATAATCCTTTCACGACGGTATAAGAAATAAAGAATGCGACGACAAACGCGCCCACTCCCGCGATAATTCCCACCAGGTTTGAGCCGCTCTCAGCAGATTTCTTTTTCTTCGAAGTGCGAGCGGAAGTTTTCTTTTTTCGGGTGGGACGCACAGGCGACTCGAAATCTTCCTCGTAAAAGTCCTCCAGCACATCATCGTTCCCGTCAGGCACGCGCATTTTGCTTCCGCAGGATTTGCATTTCAACGTCTGACCAGCGCGTTCATCACGTACTTTATATTCCTGAAAACAGGATTCGCATTCGAAATTAATCATTCGTGGAGGCCCTTGCAGTTTCGATCAGTCAGAAATGAAAATGAGAATTATCTCAGCTTAAATCATCTCTCAATTAATATTGAATCGCAAGTAGAAAATACTGATTTCGATCGATTTCAGATGTATGGCGAATTTTGTATCCACGCGTGAGAATTAAGCATACAGACTGTGATTGTAACCAGCTCAGCATATAATCAATCTTGAGGAAAAATGATAACTCGTAAGCTTGCCCATGAGACTTAAGGACACTTTGATGAAACAAACAATCAAGTTGTTGACGGGGATGATGACAACGGCTGTTTTCAGCATGTTCTGTCTGGTGAATCTGGCAGATGCGGCTGAACGACCACCGGGAGATCGTCCCAACCTGATCGTGATCATGGTGGATGATATGGGGTATGCCGGCGTGAGCTGTTTTGGGAACCCTTATTTCAAAACACCCGAGATCGATCGCCTCGCTGCCGAAGGCATGAAGTTTACCGACTTTCATTCTTCGGGCACCGTCTGTTCTCCCACTCGGGCCGGCCTGCTGACAGGCCGCTATCAGCAGCGTGCTGGAATTGAAGCGGTCATCCATCCGGTCAGCGATCATCCCGAACATCAAAAAGGACTCCGTAAAAGTGAAAATACATTCGCCGAACTCTTAAAGCAGGCCGGGTACCGCACGGCGCTGATTGGAAAATGGCATCAAGGCTATCCCCATAATTCCGCGGAGTTTCATCCTGACAATCATGGCTTCGACACCTTCGTCGGTTATCACAGTGGCAATATCGATTTCATCAGCCATGTCGGAGATCACGTCAAACACGACTGGTGGCATGGACGCAAGGAGACGCAGGAAACAGGTTACTCCACTCATCTGATTAATCAGTACGCACTGCAGTTTATCAAAGAGAGCCGAAATCAACCGTTCTGCCTGTATCTGGCACATGAAGCCATTCATAATCCCGTGCAGGTTCCCGGCGATCCGATCCGTCGCACGGAAGCAGCAGGCTGGAAACGCTGGAAGCCCGCCAGTGAAGCCGAACGCATCGAGAAATTTCGAGGCATGACACTGCCCGTGGATGCAGGGGTTGGCCAGATCCGTGAGTTCCTGGTGAAGTCCGGCCTGGATAAAAATACGTTCGTACTGTTCTTCTCGGACAATGGCCCGTCGCGCGACTTTCCCAGTGGCAGTCCGAAATGGCGCGGTGCTAAAGGTTCGGTCTATGAAGGCGGACATCGCGTCCCCGCGATCGCCTGGTGGCCGGGAAAAATTCAGGCAGGAACCGAGACTGATGTGCCCGCGATCAGCCTGGATGTCATGCCGACCCTGCTGGGAATCGCACATATCGATATGCCGAAAGAACGTCCGCTGGATGGCGTCGATCTCTCCCCGGTATTGTTCGAACAGAAACCACTGTCCGAGCGTCCGCTGTTCTGGGCTTCCTTGTCGAATAACGGCAGTCGTTCTGAAGCCATGCGCGCAGGACCGTGGAAACTGGTGGTGCAGCATCCCCGCGCGAAGCCGGGCACATTTGAAAATGAGAAGGTCGAACTCTATCGTCTGGATCAGGACCCCGGAGAAGCAAACAACCTCAGCAAAGCTGAACCGCAGCGCGCCTCCCGTATGCTGAAACAGCTGAAAGACTGGTACCAGGACACACAGAACACAGCCACATCCCAACCAGGGGGCTGGTTGAAACAGGGGAGTTAATATCTCAGCCTTACATTTCTTCATTTCTTGCATATCCGTGATACTCTCTGACATTCTTTGAGTTCCGGTTTCATTCATACTGGTCAGATTCGACTTGACTCCAGCGCACCGCTGCCGAGGATATGCGACAAAGTGAGTCGCGCGCGTGACCAGTTTACAGTGCACCGAAACACGCGACACTGATTCTTGATCATCACCATAAATGAGCCTGTTTTTTCCAGATCTTCACTGACTGTAACCACACTAATTCCTGATGTATGCCTGCGGGTCGCCGCACATCGCAGCCTTTCATCACAGCACCACCCCTGCTCACACCTGCATCGGACTACTGTCAACAAACATCGCCACCCGATTCTATTCATCTCCCTTGACCTCCCCACGCCTCTGCATAAGATTTTACTTCGTGCAATGAAAACAGGCTGCTCCTGTTCTCAGAGATCACACATGACTCATCAGAGAATAAATTATCGAAACCGTCCATTACTCTAACTGGTTCTCCCTTCAGAAATGTCACTATTAATTTCGTGTTTTTTCGTACTTTTTGTGGTAGCAATAAACATTTCACAGTGTGCCCGCAGTCGGCTGTCCCTACCGTACCTGCTCTTCCAGGCACAGCACCCATTTCATTGTATCCCAATACAGCTTTTCAGCCTCAGATGAATAATCTGAACCAGATCGGTAGAAATCGCTCAAAACTGGGATTGCAGTGTTTATCGTAAAACGATAAAAGTTCGCCGTCTTACATTAAAACCCTTTGGAAAGGATTCCTGAGATGGCTCGAAAAGATCGTACCAGTGTCATTTGCCGTGTTCTGTATTATCTGTGTGCACTATCCCTCTGGTTGCTCCCCGCATTTTTAATCTGGGTCTGGTTATATGCCGACCTGATTGCCATGCAGAACGGAATCATCCCGGTGAAAGCCATCCCGCTTCCGGTCCCGGTTTCAACGAGAGTCGGCATGGTCCTGGTGACGGCCCTGTTACTGGCACCCACCTACTGGGGCCTGTTTGCTTTACGTCGTTTTCTCAAAGCCTGTTGTGCCGAAGATTACCTGGGCACGCAAAACAGCCGCCTGCTCAAACGCTTTGCCCTGGGACTGATGGGCACCGCTTTTCTCTCTCCTGTCTGTGGCGCTGTTCTGAGCGTCTTATTGACCATGCATAATCCACCCGGACAGAAAATGCTGGCGATCAACATCAGTTCGAATCAGATCGTCCTGGCCGCAGTCGGAGCACTGATCTTTCTGCTGGCGAATCTGCTAAAGCGAGCCAGTCTGATCGCGGAAGAACATGCCCAGATTGTTTAACCGCTGGTCTGATCTGTAACATTCAGTTATAGTGGAATGAGAGAACGGTACTGCTTCGGAAAGCTAATCAAGATATCATGCAAATTTATATTACCCTGAATGTAATGCTGGCGAAACGTAAAGTGACTTCCCGCGATCTCGCGAAGCACGTGGGAATCACCGAACAGAACCTGTCCCTGTTAAAATCGGGAAAGGTCAAAGGGATTCGCTTTGCGACGCTGGAAAAGATCTGTGAGTTCCTGGAATGCCAGCCAGGCGATATCCTGCAGTATTCAGCAGCAGAAGAAGAACAACAATCAACAGGCCAGGCAGCCTGAGCAGGAGAGAGACTCGTGAAAGTGCACGGCGTGCTGGAAACAGCCATTTATGTTGATGATCTGCAGGTCGCCATCGACTTTTATCAGCGGCTGTTTGAATTTGAAATCATGGCAGAAGACCAGCGGTTTTGTGCCATGAACGCCGGCGACCGCAGTGTGTTCCTGATCTTTAAACGGGGCGCCACCCACACCGCCGCCCATCTGGAAGGGGGCGTGATACCACCGCACGACGGGGACGGCCCCGTGCATTTCGCTTTCGCGATCGAGCCGGATGATTTTAAAAAATGGGAAGCCCGCCTGGTAGCCGACGGCGTTGAAATCGAAAGTCGCGTCAGCTGGCCGCGCGGCGGAGAAAGTCTTTATTTCCGCGACCCCGACAATCACGTCCTCGAACTCGCGACCCCCGGCATCTGGCCCATTTATTAAGCCCCTGTAATGTCGATATTAAAGGAAGCACCAAAGCCACGAAATTATTTACTGGATTTTCATTGTGCTGAAGTGTTCCGTGGGTGGTCCCGAATGTAATTCGGGATTGCCGCAGGCAACAGGAAATGGCAGGATTCGCACACTTGTGTTTCAAGTGGTTCCTCATCCTCTGATAAACAATAACAGCTGCTCCTGTCTGGCGGCGCGTTGATTTCTGTATCGGTGAAATAAGGTACAAATGGTCTCGACTGAAATCGGGTTTTCTGTTACATCACGGCTCTGGACAACGAACTTTATTCAGGCCCGATGATTTCAGGAGGCTCACGATGCTGAAACCGTTTCTGTCACTCGTTTTCTGCTGTGTTTGTTCATCTCTGTTCGCAGAGGACGTATCTCAAAGCATTTACGAAATGGATTCTTTCGAGACGCCCGTTTTAAAGCCGGTCATCGCGCCTCTGGCCCCGTCTGAGAATGAGATGGATCTCATCGAGCTGACAGATCTGAAACTGGATCAAACACAGGTCCGTGAACCAGCACAAGTCTTTCTCAGTCAGTCGCTTCCGTTTACACCGGTGGTCTGCCCCTCAGCAAAAACAGATCCCAGTCTCCTGTGGCCCCGCCCGCGGCTGGAACTGCAGTGGCTGATGGCTGATAGACCCTGATCGTTTCTTCAAGCGATTTCCAGAGCGCATCACATTTAACCATAGCGTCATTCAATCTCATATACTCGTCCCAGATGGCATTGGAGACGTTACAGTAAAACTGGACACAGTCTAATCAATTCAACTGATCAGAAACAATTTGAAAGGAGTTCTTTCATGCAGCGACTGTTCTGTGCACTCGTTATCTGGGGTTCCACCTGCATCATTCTCCATGCCAGTGAAGGGCATGACAGTATCTACAAACTGGATGTGTTGAATGTGTCCGCCCCGGATGCCGTCGTAGTCCCCCTGATTTGCTTTCCGGAACAACCCACGGCAGAAACGCCCCGCGAGCGGAATGATGTGGACGTCAGCCTGCTCTTTCAGGCGCAGTCTGTCCCTCTTCTTCCCTTCTATGAGTCATACGATGCCAGTCAGTTTTACGACCGGATGCGTTACTTGAATGCAGGACTTGAGTGTGTCATGCCCCGAAAGAAGCATGAAGAGACAAAGCTCGCCGCGGCTGACGGAGCCTTCACCATTTCAAAAAAACTCGAAGCAGCCTGGGAACGTTTGAAATCCGACTACCAGGAATCCGAAGAGAAATATCGCCTGCTCAATCTTTACTACGGGGCGCGATACGTCGATCGACCTTAAGCTTTCTCCCGTTCACGCTTGAGAGGGCATACCTGTCTCCGTATGCTGGGGTTCAATTGGAAACACGCGCAGGCTGATAAATCAGTGTGCTTCCAAGACTGAACGACACGAGATGAACCAGCAGATCGGGGAGCGCGTCATGAATTCAGGTGAAGTGGAACCGGAGCGTCCAGAGAAAACAGTTCAGGCAGACGTGGAAATCCCGATTTTAAATCAGGGAGTTCCTCAGTCCATAGATTCAAATCAGAATCCGACAGCACGTTTAGAGGCGGAAGCTCTGGAGTATCAGCATGATCTGAGAAAACTGGCCTGGTCCATCGTGATTGCCCTGTTTCTGATTGGGATTTCAGTTATCGGATACGCTCAGTACACCATGCTCAGTAATGAATGGCATAACGATGAACTCGATGCGCAAAAGAAATCTCTTGTCGATGAGATCAACAGTCGTAATCGCGATTATTTTATCAGAAACAATCGTAAGCGGCCGTACGATGAAGCGATGGAGGAAGTCTGGGCCGCCGAGGAGAAAGTAGAAGGCTGGAAAAGAAAGCAGGAATCGAACCGGGACATGAGAAGCGAACTGCTGCAGACACGCACCATCGGCATGGGGGTTCTGGCACTGGCAATTATTCTAATGTCCTTCATGTTGATCGGAAAGCTGCGGCGGGAACGACTGGAATAACACGATTGCGTCTTTTCATTTGTGCTCGACTGCTTCTACCAGCTATAGTAAAGAGAACTGATTCTAAAACCCGCGTTCTCTTTTGATGGAAGCACCAGACCTCATGCGTTCCGTTCTGTTTGCTTTGTTCATTGCCGTTTCCTGCCTGCTGATCCGTTTCTCTGCTGCAGAGGCAGCGCAGCAACCGCCGAACATCGTCCTGATCATGGCAGACGATCTTGGGTATGGGGATCTGGCCTGCTACGGAAACAAACAGGTCAAGACGCCTCATATCGATCGGCTTGCTGCGTCCGCTCTGAAGTTCACCGACTTCCATTCCGCCGGCGCGATGTGCACGCCCACCAGGGCCGCGATGCTCACGGGGCAGTACCAGCAGCGTTTCGGGCGACAATTCGAGTCGGCTCTGTCAGGGAAATCCAATCACGATATCGGACTGCCGCATCAGGCGGTGACGATGGCGGAACTGCTCAAGCAACAGGGTTATGCGACCGCCTGCTTTGGCAAGTGGCATCTGGGCTATCAGCCTCCCTGGCTGCCCACAAATCAGGGCTTTGATCTGTTTCGCGGCCTGACCTCGGGTGACGGCGACCACCACACCCACGTCGATCGCTCCGGTAACGAGGACTGGTGGCATAACAATGAAATCAGCATGGAGAAAGGATACACCGCCGACCTGTTGAGCAAATACAGCGTGGCATTTATGGAAGCCAACCGCACGCGTCCCTTCTTTCTCTATGTGCCACACCTGGCGATCCATTTCCCCTGGCAGGGACCCCAAGATCCGCCACATCGCAAAGCAGGGCAGGACTATCACGCTGGCAAATGGGGTATCATTCCCGATCCCGGCAATGTCAGTCCCCACACCACGGCCATGATTGAGTCCCTGGATCAGAGCGTGGGGAAAATACTGTCTGCCTTGAAACGTCTTGATCTGGAGCAGAACACGCTGGTGATCTTCACTTCCGACAATGGTGGCTATCTCACCTATGGAAAAAACTTTCAAAACATCTCTAGTAACGGCCCCCTGCGCGGGCAGAAAGCAACCCTGTATGAAGGCGGGCATCGTGTCCCCTGTCTGATCAGCTGGCCGGGAGTCATCACCGCCGGCGTGACCGACCAGACCGCCCATTCGGTGGATCTGCTTCCCACCCTGGCGCAGGCAGCGGGAATATCAGCGACCAACTTCCAGACCGACGGTCTCGACCTGGCACCACTCTGGCAAACGGGACGTCCTTTAGCAGACCGCGACCTGTTCTGGCGGATGGGGAACAACCGCGCTGTCCGCCGCGGGCAGTGGAAGCTCTGTCTCAAAAACAATCGCAGTGAACTGTATCATCTGGAAACGGATCTCGGGGAACAGCAGAATCGGGCAGCGGAGCACCCGGAAATCGTCAAATCAATGAGTCAGGCCTTGAAGGAATGGGAAGCAGATGTCGACACCAGCGCGAAACAATTCAGTAAGTGAAATTGGAAACGGAGGCCATATGATTTCAGGTTCACGAGTGTTCTGGCTGATTGTCTGCCTTGTCTGTCTGCCCGCGTCGATGCAGGCCGCGGAAGGGGAGCGTCCCAATATTATTTTCATCATGGCCGACGATCTGGGTTACGGCGACCTGGGTTGTTACGGCCAGAAGCTGATGAAAACGCCTCACATCGATCAGTTTGCCGCTCAGGGAACGCGGTTCACCCAGGCTTATGCAGGCGGTTCCGTCTGCACGGCTTCGCGGGCTGTACTGCTGACCGGACTCCACAACGGGCACACTCCCGCGCGGGACAACATCCCTCATTACGCGACCTATCTGCAGGAAAGCGATGTGACCATCGCCGAGGTCCTGCAGAAGTCTGGCTACCGCTGTGGTGGCGTGGGGAAATGGTCACTGGGAGATGCAGGCACGGTCGGGCGGGCGACGAATCAGGGGTTCGATATGTGGTTCGGCTATCTGAATCAGGACCATGCGCATTATTACTTTACCGAGTACCTGGACGACAATGAGGGCCGCCTGGAACTGAAGGGGAATACCAAAAACCGCCAGCAATACAGCCACGATCTGCTCACCGAACGCGCGCTGCAGTTTATTCGCGACTCCGCCGCCCAACCTTTCTTTCTGTACGCGGCTTATACGCTACCTCACTTTTCCGCGAAAGCAGAAGACCCGCACGGTCTGGCGGTGCCGGACACGGAACCATATTCAGACCGGGACTGGGACATCAAATCAAAAAAATACGCCGCGATGATTCACAGGCTGGACCGCGATGTCGGACGGATCATGTCCCTGGTGAATGAGCTCCAGCTGCGCGAGCGAACGCTGATCATTTTCACCAGCGATAACGGCGGCCACAGAGGCGTGCCCGCACAACTCCACACGAACGGCCCCCTTCGAGGTTTTAAACGCGATCTCACCGAAGGGGGAATCCGCGTGCCATTCATCGCAAACTGGCCTGGCACGATTCCTGCAGGCAAAGTGAGCGACGAAGTCATCGCCTTCCAGGACATGCTGCCCACCTTTGCCGAACTGGCGGGCGCACAGGTTTCCGCGAATCTCGATGGCATCTCGGTGCTGCCCGCCTTACGGGGGGAGCCTCGCAAAGTCAAACACGAATATCTCTACTGGGATTACGGCCACTGCCGGGCCCGCTACGATCAGGCAGTCCGCTGGAACAACTGGAAAGGCATCCGCCACGGCCAGCAGGGAGAAATCGCCCTCTACAATTTAGACCAGGATCTGAGCGAATCCAGAGACGTCGCCGACAAACATCCCCAGGTCGTCCAGCGGATCGCAGAGATCATGAACACAGCCGCAGTCCCCAACCCCCGCTACCCCATCGGCACAAAATACAAAGGCAAAGCACTATGGCATCCGTGAGCGTCTGCCGCTGCAGAGCGATGAAGAAATCGTGATTGATTAATGCTGACCTGATGTTTTCAATTCAGTGAGGAGCGAAATCCTCGTTTATCCAATTTGAAGACCCATCCTCTTTGATCTCACTCGAAATATCCACGCGATCAGCCACGGACAGAGGGACAAAGCAAGCGTGGCGAAAATCTGTGTCTGCTTGCGAGTCATCGTCCTCTTGTGAGGCGGATTCGACATGGAAGTGGAAATGTCATCCGCATCAAAACCGTCGGCTGGTGAAGTCCCGTTTGCGCCATGGAAAGTAACGATTGTCCCGTTGGACGGCGTGTGTTCAATATCGAATGCATGGTCCCACGGATCAACGGTATCGGGAGGAAGTTCTCCTGTCTTGATTTTCTGAGCCTGATTGAAGGCCAGCGCGTTGCGGGCCTCCTGGCGGCCTTGCTCGACATTGGGCATCCCCAGCAGGAGGATCAGCAGGGAGAGAGCAGCCAGAAAAATGAACTTGATGATTACCATCACGATACCGCAGGAACGGTGGGAATTTTACTTTGTCTAACAACGGATAGACCGACTTATGACTCTTTCTGAATATATCAGGATGAGTGTCTCCAGACAATTGGATTACTGCTTAACCTTTATTCTCTTCATATCCAGGCCGCCCCTCCTGACATGTAAATCACACTTCGAAAATCAGTTCCGTCGGCACACCCAATATTACTGTCAATGACGGCGGGAACTGCATGCTTCCAACATCTGCCGTATGTCGTTAGCCACGGATCAGTAGGAATCTACTCCCGCTTAAAACAGGCTGGAGCAGTCATGTATCAGCAAGTTTTCTGCTCCCGATCCTCTCTTTGTTTCCCTGGATATCGATCCCCGGCAGGGTAACAGATTCGGCGATTTTCCGCAGATAATGTGGTCTGTATATTCGTAAGTGTATGATAAATATAGAGATAACGTGTTCAGTTGAAATGGGTTTCGATTGATGGTATTGAGTGTTGACACATGGTATACCATGTGGTAATTATGATGGTTCATTATTTCATGTTCTAAAACAGGGAATGGGCGCATGGGAGAAAGTGATGTTTATGAGAAACTCTCACAGTTGATATTTTCCGGTGAATTCGAGACGGGAAGCAGTCTGGTCGAGCGTAATCTTGCCGACCGACTGGGCGTCAGTCGGATACCGATGCGTGAAACGCTTTCCAGTCTTGTGGCACAGGGGGCGCTCGAAGGAGGCCGCAAAGGGGAAAGTGTGCGTTTACGACGGTACACGGTCGATGAACTGCGACAGCTCTTTGATTATCGTGCGGTCATTGAGGGCGGCTGTGTTCGTTCCGCGGCGATGTATACCAGTGAGGCCGACCTGATGCGGCTGGAGATCATTTGCGACGGCATGCAAGACATTCTGGAGGGAGATGATTTCACGAAATGGAGTTCGCTGGATGTCAAATTTCATGAAGCACTGGCAGAAGCGAGTCGCAATGATCGCTTTGAACGGACGTTGAAAAGTCTGCTTCGTGAGTGCTTCTATGTGTTTTATGTACTTTCAAGACGTCGCAGTCGGCGTGAACTGACGAAGGAAGAATTCGCATTTCATAAACAGCAGGCGTTGGACGATCATCGGGCCATTATTGAATTGTTGAAAACCAAACAGGTTGAAGAAGCGGAAGCTCGAATACGTCTGCATATCCTCCGCTCTGCCGACCGCGTGATACGAGCTTCCATTGAAACAGACCTGGAGTCGAATGATGACAAAGCTGACCAGGCTGAATCCAGTTAACGGGAATACGATGATGAGACATACTCTGATCCTGACTGCACTGTTACTGTTGTTGATAAACTCAGCCGTGCACGCCGATCCGAAACCGGAACGACCTGTCTTCAGGCAGGAGCAGGTGATCTTGAATCCCGATCAGTTTTCTGCTGAAAAGCAGATGTCATACCTGGCGTTTCCGGCCGTACTGCGTCTGAATTCAAAGGAAATTCTGATCTCCTATAAACGGGGACGCAGACACTCCAGTGATCCTGGTGCCGTGCTGGAAATGGTGCGTTTCGATACCGGTACCAACGAAATTACCGAACGCAGAGTCATCGGAGAACAGCAGCCGCTGATCTTTCAAATGGGAGAATGGGTTCAGTTTCCCCAGGGGAGAATCGGAAATCTGGTTGACGTCCAGAAAGTGGTGCAAGCGCGGAAACGCAATCATCGTACCGGCGTCTATTGGACAATGAGTGATGATCAGGGTAAGACATTCTCTCCCATGCAGAAGCTCGGTCCCATTGATGGAGTGGAATATGGTTACATCTTTGAGAGTGCAGTTGTCGGCGACACCGTCTATCTGTTGGCGATGGACTTTCCTGAACTGACTGCGCGAAAAAGTGCTTATGATGAACAGGGAAAACGGATCTATGGACAGGTTTCGGTGATCGCATCGGCTGATAATGGACAGAGCTGGAAACACGTGCGCAACCTCAGCCGGGAATTTGGAGATCTGAATCTGAATGAGAGCTCGATCATTGTCGACGGGACAGGGTTTCTGATTGCGACGCGGGGATACGATAACAGGGTTCGCCTGCATCGGGTCGATCAGGATTTTAAATTAATCAAACAGCGTGACCTGACTGCAGCTTGCGAGACCATCGGTACACATATTGGACGCCCACGACTCTTCAAGCGCAACGGACATTTGTATCTGCTGGGACGAAATTCACGCGGAGGACCGATGGAACTGGCTTTGTTTCGTATTAATCCTGACTCGTTTGACGTAGAACGCCACGTTGTGCTGGACCCCGAACCGGGAGTCACGATTAAAGACGGATATTATGCCGTTCCTTATTTTCAACAGAACAATGATCAGACGCTCTTCAATGTGGTTACTTATCGTATGTCTGCGGGAAACCAGAAAAATCCGGAACTCGTCCGTCTGGAATTTCTCTGGAATGAAATTCGATAACTGGCGTGTCGACCGACCAGAATAGGTGTTTTTTATCAGAGGAGTTTTATAACTCAACGATTTTTATTCTCACGTTTAGTCAATATTTATCATTTTTTATATCGGCTGACGTCGGATCTCTATTATATGCGTTAATTAAAATGGAGGGTTTCAGATGTGGTTGATAGTTAAACAGAAAAAACACGGTTTTACGTTAATCGAACTGCTTGTTGTGATTGCCATTATCGCGATTCTGATTGCACTGTTGTTGCCGGCGGTTCAGCAGGCACGAGAAGCGGCCCGACGAAGTACCTGTAAAAATAATATGAAGCAACTCGGGCTGGCGCTGCATAACTACCATGATACGCATCGCACCTTTCCTCCCGGTACCATCTCGACACGCCCCGGATTTTCTTATAGCGGTAACTGGTGCGCGTCCAGTGCGATGGATTCCCGCGCTTCCTGGACTGTCCAGGTTCTGCCTTTTCTCGAGGATTCCAATCTGTATAACAAACTGAATTTCGAAGCACTCTTCACGACGACCTCAAATCTGCCGGGGGTTACAGAGAACGAATCTGTTTTTCGACAGAGTAACAAAAAGTATCAGTGCCCTTCCGATCCCAATTCCGGTTCAGGCGTCAATAATTTGAATTACCTGGGAGTGCAGGGAGGGGGTGCATCCATCGTAGCTCCTTCCTGTTCTACAGTAAGCGGACAGCGGGTGTTTTATGTCAACGGGCTCCTGTTCCATAATTCAAATATACGCATGCGTGATGTTACTGACGGAACAACCAATACATTTCTGGTCGGGGAAACCAAATATGCCTTAACTCACACAGGTCGGAGCGACGGAGTTCACATTGGCTGGGCATCCGGCGGACGACTGGGTTCCTCCGGGGCACCAAACGTTCTGGCTGGCGCACAATTGCCGATCAACTCTGTAGCCGGTCATGGCGGAGACCACGATACGATTAATCAACAATCGCGTCTGTTCGGTAGTTTTCATGTCGGTGGATGCCATTTTACTTTAGGAGACGGGTCGGTCCGCTTCATCAGTCAAAATATTGATCTGAATACGTATTTTGATCTGGCGCAGCGTGCCGATGGTCGGGTGATCGGCGAATTCTAGACGGAGGCCAGATTGAGAAAAGCAATGGCGAAGTGGATGTACTCTGGATGAAGTGAAATTGTCATTGGGGATTCCATGATTTCCCGATCTGAATTTCGGTAGAAACCATTTAAGACCGCTGTTCACAAAGGTGGCAACATGTTGATGATCTGCTGGAACGTAATCAAACTGATGTCTGTTCTCATTGTACTGGCCGCGGTGGGCTGCGGTGGGCAGGCCGAAGGGCCTCAACGCTACACCCTGACCGGTACTGTTACTTATCAGGGGAAGCCAGTTCCCGAAGGTGAGATCGTGATCACTCCCGATCGCTCAGCGAATCACAGCGGACTGGGGAGTTACGCGACGATCAAGAATGGGCATTATGAAACTGCGCCGGGAAAAGGTATCACAGGTGGGGCTTACCTTCTGAGTGTCACAGGCTTCGATGGCGTCCCTTTCAAATCCGATGACGGCGGAGAAACCTTCCTCCAGGGCAAAGCACTGTTTTCTGATTTCAAACTCAAGCAGCAGTTTCAATCCCAGGATGAAACGCTGGACATTGAAGTCCCTGCCGGTAAGTAAAACCCGGTCTTGGGAATCTGTGGATTGATGAGCTGGATGGTATCGAAATCCGTCAGGTTCATTACTCTCAATAATTGATCCCTTGCAACCCCTGCATTTACTTTATACCCGAATGTTTTCCCGATCTTATTGAGAGTTCTTAATCCTGCTGTCGCATTCGTTTGCAGGCTTTTTCGACTTCGACGGCGATGAATACGATTGATGAGAGGGCAAGGGTGATGGCAAGTTCGCCCGCTGTCAGGGGGACGGTTTTGAAAATCCGGTTCAGAACAGGGACATAAAGGGTGGCCATCTGCAGTGCGAGGGTCAGCAGCACGGCTGCCATGAGTGGTTTGTTCGTAAACGGACCTTGTGAGAAGAATGATTGCCGTTCCGAGCGAATGGCCAGAACGTGTCCCATCTGGCTCAGGCAGAGAACCGTGAAGACCATGGTCTGCCATTGCGCCTGGCTGTGATCAATGAACCAGGCCTGCGTCACCACCGAGACCGCTCCCATCAGCAGACCGACCCAGATGATATGCGTCCCCAGGCCATGGGCGAAAATATTCTCTTTGGGATCGCGGGGCGGTCGCTGCATCAGGTTTTTTTCTCCGGGTTCAGCCGTGAGTGCCAGTCCGGGAACACCATCGGTGACGAGATTGATCCACAAAATATGAATCGGCAGCAGCGGGATGGGCAGACCCAGCAGCGGCGCCAGGAAGATCGTCCAGATCTCACCCAGGTTACTGGTCATCGTGTATTTGATAAATTTGCGAATGTTATCGAAGATCCGTCGGCCTTCCCTGACGGTCTTGACAATCGTCGCGAAATTGTCGTCCAGCAGAATCATATGCGCTGCTTCCCGGGAGACGTCAGTGCCGGTAATGCCCATCGCGATTCCGATGTCGGCCCGTTTCAATGCCGGTGCATCATTCACGCCGTCCCCGGTCATCGCGACAAAGTGTCCCCGATCCTGCAGAGCCTGCACGATCTTCAGTTTCTGCTGCGGAGAGACACGGGCATAGACTTGAACTTTTTCAACCTGGCATTCCAATGCTTCCAGGGACATCTGTTCGAGCTGCCGACCTGTAAGCACGGTTCCTTTCTCCTGTTCATCGAGAATCCCCACCCGCCGGGCAATCATCTCCGCGGTCAGGGGATGATCGCCGGTAATCATCACCGGGTGGATACCGGCCGAGCGACAGAGGGCCACCGATTCCGCTGCTTCCGGCCGGGGAGGATCCAGCATCCCGATCAGCCCGGCCAGGGTCAATGCGGATTCCACCTCTTCCGAGATGAGCGGTTCCGGAACGGAGTCCCAGATGCGCAGTCCGAAGCCCAGGGTTCTCAGGCCTTCTCCGGCAATCTGTTCTGCAGTACTCTGGAGCTGGTCCTGGTTGATCTCGATCTGTTCCGCCGGGGAATACTCATGAGTCGAGCGGGACACAATTTCTTCAGCAGCCCCTTTCGTGATGGAAACGACCTTCCCCTCACTCCAGGGGTGGAAGGTGGTCATCAGCTTGCGCTCGGCATCGAAGGGGATCTCGGCCAGACGGGGAAATGTTTTTTCCAGGGACTCGCGCAGAAATCCTTTCTCCCGCGCCAGTTCAAACAAAGCTGTTTCAGTCGGATCGCCGACGGCCTCGTCGTCGCCGTCCAGGCGGGTGTCGTTACAGAGTGCCAGCGCACAGAGCAGCAGTTCGGGATGGGAAAGTTCTGTGAAACTCCGCGGGGTCTGGGATTCCTCAACTGTCACAGGGAGTTCGTCCGGAGCGACGAGTTCGCCGTTGAGATAAACCTGTTCGACGGTCATCCGGTTCTGTGTAAGGGTTCCGGTTTTATCGGTGCAGATATAAGAGACTGACCCCAGCGTTTCGACGGCAGGAAGTTTGCGGATGAGCGCCTGTTGCTTAACCAGCTTTCGTGCTCCCAACGCCAGTGAAATGGTAATCACCGCGGGCAGTGCTTCCGGGATCGCAGCGACCGCCAGGGAGATCGACGTCAGCAACATCAGCAGCGGCGGTTCCCCCCTGGACAGACCAGCGATAAAGACAATCGCGCAGATCGCCAGGATGACATACGCGAGTTTCTGGCCGAATGTGGCCAGGCGTTTCTGCAGAGGAGTACGTCCTTCTTCCTGATCCTGGAGCAAGGTGGCGATCTGTCCCAGTTGGGTCTGCATACCCGTTTCGGTCACGATTCCCTGGCCGCGGCCTTTGGTGATCAGCGTGCCTTTAAAGGCAAGGTTTTTCCGGTCACCCAGGGGGAGATCTGCTTCTTGAATAGCCTGTGTGATCTTTTCGACAGTCAATGATTCACCCGTTAAGGCAGCTTCATTGATCTGTAACTGGACCGCTTCTGTCAGTCGCAAATCCGCGGGCACAATGTTGCCTGCCTCCAGTAGGACGCGGTCGCCGGGGACAAGCTGCCCTACCGGAATGGTCACGACTTTATTGCCTCGCACCACGTTTGCAGAAGGAGCCGCCATTTTTTTCAAAGCCGCCATAGCTTTCTCAGCCCGGTATTCCTGAATGAACCCCAGAATGGCGTTGAGCAGTACGATGACTGTAATCGCGATGGTGTCAGCAACTTCCCCGATCACCCCGGAAATGACCGCGGCGACGATCAGAATCAGAATCATAAAATCCTTGAACTGATCCAGAAACATCATCCAGATGGATTTACGCTGTTTTTCGATCAGTTCATTCAGTCCAACTTCCGCGCGGCGGGTTTCCACTTCAGAGAGCGCCAGCCCCTGGTCAGGCGATTGCAACCGTTCCGCGACTTGACTGAGATCGAGCTGATACCAGGTGAGAGAGTTGTCATCCTTGGGAGCCATCAGGTACCTGTTCATTACAGTAGATATGAATCACTTTAGCGGACTATTGCGTTCCGCTTCTGGAACTTTACAAAAGCGGAACGCACGTTTGATTCTAGTGGATCAAACCTGTTTCAGCTATGGGGGAAGTCATAACTTCCGTTGAGGTCGCTGGTGTATCAGACACCCTTGAATGATTCGGTTGTATGTTTCCTGCTGATTCCTCAGGAATGCCATCAGACGCTTTCAGCAAGATCAACATTGACTTGCTGGCTGCCGATCGTTTATTCTCCGTCGCTTCTTTCTCCTGGAGATGTTCATGCGCCTATCTTATCAACTCGTGTGGGGGCTGCTTTTCCTGCTGGTGGGTTGTGCCTCCCTGGGGCCGCTGTCCCCACTGGTTCCGGTGGAACGTACGCTCGTTTACCAGCCCAGTCCGTTTCCCGAACCGGGTTCGCTTCCAGAGAACCTCCCTTTTGAAGATGCCTGGTTCGAAGCAGAGGACGGGACGCGGCTGCATGGCTGGTTTCTGGGACACCCGAAACCACGTGCGGTGGCGCTGTTCTGTCATGGCAACGCGGGGAACATCGTCAGTCGAGGCGAAACATTAAAGATCCTGCAGGAGCGTCATGGCCTCGCGATCATGACTTTTGATTATCGGGGATACGGCAAGAGCGAGGGCAAACCGAGCGAACGCGGTATCTTGCAGGATGCGCGTGCGGCCCGCGCCTGGCTGGCTTCGCGTGCTGGTGTTGAGGAAACGGAAATCGTACTCATGGGCCGTTCGCTGGGAGGAGCGGTCGCCGTGGATCTGGCGGCGCAAGACGGCGCGCGGGGGCTGGTTCTTGCCAGCACATTCTCATCTCTTCCTGATGCCGCGGCTCACCATATGCCGTGGATGTTTCCGAACCTGAATATGACGCAGCGATTGAACTCGGCCGGAAAGATCGGGAACTATTCGGGACCTCTCCTACAGAGCCATGGCGACAAAGATCTATTGATCCCAATCGAACTGGGGCGGAAGCTGTTCGACGCAGCCGGGGAGCCAAAACAGTTCTTCGTCCTGCCAGGAGCAGGGCACAACGATCCTCAACCGGAGGAGTACCGCCGCGTTTTCGACGAGTTCATCGCGTCACTGCCTCCAGCTGGCACTCAATAAACATTTTTCTCGACCGCACGCAGCGACAGAGATACTGCGGGCCTGATTTACTAGAACGCATCACATTTAACCATAGCGTCTGTCAATCTAATCTACTCGGTCCCAATGGACCTGGAGACGCTACAGTAATACGGGACACAGTCTAGACCTCATTCACACCCGAGTGATCTTTCAGCAGTGCCAGAATAATCAGCCCGATCAATGACAGAAAACCAGCCAGGTACCACAGCAGCATCACGGTTCCGCCAATAAACATCACTAAGCCGAGCGCCTCCTGTCCGCTGTCCATAATGAAACGTCCCGCAATCTGGATGATGAGTCCGGGAATGGCAATCGCCAGGCTCAGGTTGTTGTACCGTTTGATCATGAATCCGATCCTTTTGAGGAGTTTCGTGTTACTCCTGGGTAAATCGATTGATCACTGAGTTCAAAGATTCTTCTGATGGAGAAGTGAGCAGGGAAGGCTCACTGGCGGCTGGTCTATGAAACGCAAATATGATTTGATTCTGGAGCATTACTTCTGCCCATTTAAATTCAGGGATGGAATATAAGCTGAATCCCGCAGGTTGATGCTTGTCACTAAGAACAAAATCGATTCCGTGTGAAAAAATTGATTCAGTAAAACGCAAGAAGTCAATCGTTGAGATTGAGATATCGAGCTCCAGACGATGAATTGTATATTTCAACTCAAGATCAGAAGTATTAAAGATGGTATTGGCTAACAGGGGATTCAGCTGACCGGACAATTCAACCTGGGGATTGTGAATCCAGGTAAAACCTTGATTGGGAAGAATTTTAGACCAGTCTTTGTTATGAAACGGAGGCAATACCGTTTTGAATACGCCATCTTCTACATTCACTTTGAAAAACTCAATCATAGTAATTATTCACATCTATTATTCTAACGAGAAAAACAAAGAGGATTCTTCTGCCGGCCTCCTGAACTTCTTTGTAGAATTCATGAATGAGGGAAAGCAATCAGCGCGTAAAACATCATCTGTTCTTCATAGACGCCGTTGGGGTTGAAGTCGAGCAGGGTGGCTCGCAGGTCGGCTTCAAAGTCGGGTTGCTTCTCTCTCAGAACGGCGGGGGAGGCGAAAGAGGTCGAGTACAGATTGCCCAACAGATCGTCCAGCGTCCAGGTTTGCGGATGCTCGTATTTGATTTCTTCCAGTTGGTAACCGGCGTCGAGTAAGACCAGTTCGTGCGGAGCCGCGAGATTGTTGAATTCACCCGTGCCGGCACGCCGTTTTTCGCCATGCCAGCGTTTGACGACCTCGCGAACCAGCGGATGCCAGTCGGCATTGCCGCTCCAGATACTGGTGTAACCCATGATGACCAGGGGCTGCTGCGGCTGGAGCCAACTGCGGATGCGCGGCGCCATGACGGGCCGATCCATCCAGTGGAAGGCGGCACCGATCGTGATCAACTCGAATGAATCCGGCTCCGTGGAGAACTGCTCGGCGCTTTGATTGCGCCACTGAATGTTAGTGGCCTGTTGCTCCCTTGCTTTCTGCTGTGCGGCTGCCAGCATCTCTGCATCAGGGTCAACAGCAAGCACTTCCTCAAAGCGGGACGCCAGACGGATCGCGAGTTCACCCGTGCCACAGCCCAGGTCCAGCAGTCGGCCGGAGCCTGTCAGTGGGGCCTGCTCGCAGACCTGTAACAGAAGTGCCTGTGGATAGGGAACGCGGTAACGCGCATAGTAGGGAACCGTTCCCTGGAATAGATGTCTGTTCAAAACCGAAGTTCCCGTTTAAGTCGACTGTTGCCTGAATGCTTTGTTACAGGAGAGTCAGTTTAAACCAGAGGGCAATACGACTTCAATCGAACAGAGAGCCTTGCCGCTTTTCTTTGCTGAAACGTTCCAGGTAACCATCTACGCTGAATTTGCGGGCCGTGTTTTCGCAGGTCATATAGCGAATTTTTCCGAAGATCGGTCGTTCGGGGCCCCAGGCACGATCATAACGACCTAAACACCAGAAGATGCCCGAATAGGAATTCGGGTTCCGACCATCGACCGCGTATTTGTTGTTGAGGTGCATCATAATCTCCAGCGCCGCCTGGGGAGATTTCGACCAGTGCAGAATTTTTTTGCCCCAGAGCATCCGCATGTAATTATGCATGCGTCCTTCCGTAACCAGTTGCGTCTGGGCAGCGTTCCAGAGTTCATCGTGAGTGCGGGCTTGTTCGAATTCTTCCAATGTATAACACGGGTCACGTTTATCAGCAGCATGTTCCTCGAGTGTGGTCCGTGCCCAGTCGGGCAGTGACTCATACTGGTCATAGTCGTCGCGCTGCCAGCACATGTTATAACCCAGTTCGCGCCAGGTGATCAGTTCGTCCAGAAATCCCTCGGCGGTTTCACTCATCTGCCACCAGCCCGCCCGTTTGCCGGTCGCTTTCTGATCGATTACTTTTGCAGCGTTCCAATCTTCCCGATCGGCGACCCGTTTAAAAACTTCATGCACAGAGATATGCCCGAAATGCAGGTAAGGGGAGAGCCCGCTGGTAACTTCTTCTTCCGGCAGATTCCGTTCTTCAGCGTAACGTTCGAAGCGCACATTGAGAAACTGTTTGAGCGTTTTGCTCGCAGCCTTCATTCCTCCATCAAAATCTGCCGGTCCGACCTGATGATCAAGGGGCAGGTCAGCCAGGACTTCGGGAGTTGCCTGTAATAATTGATCCGATGCCATCGGCCAGCGTTCCAGGATTTTTGCGGGCAACGAGGAAAATTCGGGAAGATCGATGTGGGACAGTGGGTTGATTTTAGGAGTCTGATCCAGGTGGTCTGGCAGCGCTTTGTGCAGAAAGCGGCGGAACGCGTACGCGGTCGGATAAATCTGAGAAGCGGCTCGCAGCGGCAAGAGACCGTTGGAATCAATGGCTTCCAGTCGCACGGACAATCGGGGGGCGACCGACTTCAGCATCTGGGGAATGAAAAAACAGGGGAAGTCATCAGTGACAACAGCGCAGGCCTTTGTTGCCAAAGCCGACAGCAGTCCTGAACCATGGCCGGCTTTCGGTTCCACGTAACAGTAATAACCCACGGGGCTGTCCTGTAAACTGTCCCGATTGTCGACCATCCCCTGCAGGACGAATCGATGCAGGCGATCGCTAGCCCATTCGTAGCCGCAGCGCAGTGCTTCGAAGACAAGCAGAGGTTTGTTGAGTTCTTTGCTGAGTTCCACAGCCCGCTGCAGACTGTAGTTGTAGCGGGTCCGCCGATTGGCGATCATCCAGTACAGAACGTAATCACCGTTTTTTTGCAGAGAAGCCTGGTTAAGCGGACGAATTCGTATTTCGGGAACGGTCATGAGGATTGGTTATTTTTCGGTATCCGAGGTGTTCCAGCGATAGACGGCGAGATGATCCAGTGCACGAATGAAAAGTTCATTGCCGCTGACCGCAATGTGCGCCCACGAATCGTCGGCTACTTTGCGCCGATCCAGCAGTTCAAACTTTTCCGGGTTCGCATTGATCAACAGCAGGTCACCGGTTTGATCGAGTGCCAGTATTTTATCACCATCGGTGACCATGCTCCAGTATTTTCCATAGGGGGTCGTGGTCCAGCGGGTTTCGCCCGTCTTGAGATCTATACAGGTGAAACGCTGATTCCGCAGATGCAGGTAAATGAAACCGTCAATGATCAGCGGAGAGGACATGTAGCCCTGGGCTTTGTTGGTCCAGATTTCCTCAGGGGCCGCGGAGTCGCCCGACTTGTCAGGAGTATAAAGAAAAGACTTGCCGCCGTAGCTGCTGGTGAATACGGAATTCTCGTGCACTGTGGGAGTCAGAATATTCATGCCTCGAAAGGCGGGAATGTCCTGTTGCCAGTAAACAGCCCCATCAGCGGGATTGACGCCGGTCAGTGTCGTGCGGGTCTGAACAATCAACTGCGGAACCCCATTCAGGGTGGCGTAATAAGGTGAGGAAAAGGCACTGCCAAACATGCCGCCCCCATTGTCAAGGGCCCGCCATTTGATCGCGCCGGTCAGTTTGTCGACCTTACACAAACCACCGCCTGCCTGGACATAAACGGCATCGCCCACAATGAGAGGCGAAGAAGCAAACCCGAAAGCGGGGGGAGGCGTTTTCAGTTTTTCCACAAAATCAATCCGCCAGAGCACCTCGCCGCTCTCTGCATTCAGGCAGACGAGAACATCACGGATGCCGGCGACGTAGAGTCGTTCGCCATCATAAGCGGGGGTTGCCCGAATCCAGTCCCCGTTGGCTTTGGCAAAGAAGGGAACACTGATGGCGCCGGGCCACTCCTGTTTCCAGATCAGTTTGCCAGTCGCGCGATCCAATGCACTGACGACCTCCATTTTCTCATCAATGGTTTCCGTTACAAACACACGATCCGCAGTGACAATGGGGCCCGAGTAACCCGGACCGAGCGGGATTTTCCAAACCTGGGTCAGAGATTGATCAGACAGGCTGTCAGGGAACTCTGTCCCCTTGATGAGACCATCGCGGTTCGGCCCTCGCCACTGAGACCAGTCCGCTGGGCCGGGGTCTGCTGAGAGAGTCAATGCAGGTATCAGTGCGAGAATCAAACTGGCCAGTGGAAAGGGGAGAGGCGACTGCATGGATGAACTCTTTCGTCTGTTGACGCAGGAAATACTATGGCGCGGGTTGAAGTTATCGGTACAAATAGACCTACAGGTCTGAAAATAACTGCTGTTCTCGTAGTTTGAAGGTGTCCAGTAAGGAATGAAAAACTGTTTTGAATTTTAATCTGATCGGTTATAGTCAGTGCGTCGGCTTTTGAAGTGAAAAAAATCTGATCAGAATTCAAATTGCTGAAAAAACTGTAAAAGCAGATTGTAAAACGAGATGTGATTTTATAATACAGTGTCAAAGGTCTGAGGTCTTGCGCGGTAAGCGATGATAGCTCTCTGATGTTTCAGATGGTTCCGCCCTAGAAGTTCTCAGATTTTGATATCAATGCAGACTTTGTTCCGCTGTGTGATTGCACTGACGATCCCATTCAGTTTACAGAGACTGTGAGTAACCCGCCAAACTTTAAAAATTGATTGAGTGAATAGACATGAGCGACGCACGTCTTTCGGGCTATCCCCTTACGTACCTGCCACGCGACCTGACAGCAGGTCTGGTGGTATTTCTTGTGGCACTTCCACTCTGCCTGGGAATTGCCCTGGCTTCCGGGGCGCCGTTGTTTTCGGGCTTGGTATCGGGAATCATCGGTGGAATTGTGGTGGGGTCCATCAGTGGATCCAGCACCAGCGTGAGTGGACCTGCTGCAGGTCTGACGGCCATCGTGATCGCGCAAATTGCCGCCCTGGGTTCTTTTGAAGCGTTTCTGCTTGCTGTCATGCTGGGCGGGGTGATCCAGATTGTGCTGGGGATCGTGAAAGCCGGTTCACTCTCCGCGTTTTTCCCTTCCAGTGTGATCAAGGGGCTGTTGGCTGCCATCGGTGTGATTCTGATTCTGAAACAGATTCCCCATGTTGTGGGACACGATTCCGACCCGGAAGGGGAAATGTCATTCACGCAGCCAGACAAACAGAACACATTTTCTGAAATTCTGACAGTCTTTGAGGGCGATATCCATTATGGAGCCGCTGTCGTCGGATTGTCTTCCATTGCTCTGCTGGTGCTCTGGGGCCGAATTAAAATGCTGAAAAATTCTGTCATCCCTGGCCCGCTGATGGTGGTGCTGCTGGGGGTGAGTCTGCATATTCTGTTTCAGCGCACGGGTGGCCCGTGGGCGATTGAGGCCAGTCACCTGGTGCAAATTCCTGTTGCAGAAACAGCCGGTGATCTGCTGACCTTCCTGAAGTTTCCTGACTTTACTCAGTGGGCTAACCCGGCCATCTATGTGGCTGCAGCGACGATCGCGATCGTCGCTTCTCTGGAAACCCTGTTGAACCTGGAAGCCGTTGATAAGCTCGATCCTGAAAACCGCAATTCGCCCTCCAGTCGTGAGTTGATTGCACAGGGGGTTGGTAACGTGACCGCCGGTATGATTGGCGGCCTGCCTGTGACGTCGGTGATTGTGCGTGGTTCCGTGAATGTGAACGCTGGTGCTAAAACCAAAGTGTCATGTATATTCCATGGAGTTTTGCTGCTGATATCAGTCGCGTTAATCCCCGTTTATATGAATATGATTCCTCTCGCGGCGCTGGCAGCAATTCTGCTGGTCACCGGTTTCAAACTGGCCAGTCCCGCCTTGTTTCGACAGATGTGGAGCGAGGGACGCTACCAGTTTCTGCCCTTCATGATCACGTTACTTTCAATCGTGTTTACCGACCTGTTGATCGGTATTTTAATTGGACTGGGTGTGAGTCTGCTGTTTATTCTGAACAGTAGTCTCCGACAACCGATCCGTCGAATTGTGGAGACACACGCCGGGGGTGATGTTCTGCATGTTGAACTGGCAAACCAGGTCAGCTTTCTGAACCGTGCCGCACTGGACACAGTGTTTAACGATGCCCCTCCCGGCACCAACATGCTGATTGATGCCAGCGGCACGGATTATATTGACCCGGATATTTTAAGTCTGATCCAGGAGTTCAAGGATAAAATCGGCCCCGCGCGAGGGATGAAAGTCAGTTTGCGCGGTTTCCGTAAAAAGTATCAGTTGAATGACGAAATCCAGTTCGCTGACTATTCCACGCGTGAACTGAAAGACCGGATTACACCGGATCAGGTCCTGCAGATTTTACGTGAAGGGAACGAGCGGTTCTATACCGGCAATCGACTCTCACGCGACCTGGGGCATCAGGTTAATGCCACTGCGGGTGAACAGAATCCGCTGGCGGTCGTTTTAAGTTGTATCGATTCGCGCGTCCCCGCGGAACTGGTGCTCGACCTGGGGATTGGTGATATTTTCAGCGTGCGTGTTGCTGGAAACGTGATCGGGAATAAATCGCTGGGCAGTATCGAATATGGTGTCGCTGTCGTCGGCGTGAAACTGGTGCTGGTGCTGGGGCACACCCGCTGCGGAGCCGTCACTTCCACAGTGGAACTGATGTGCGAAGATGATAATGCCTTGCAAGTCACAGGTTGTTCACACCTGGAATCGATTGTCAATGAAATTGTTCCCTGTGTCGACGAAGAAACCTGCTCGGAAATCCCTCGGATGAGCCAGGATGAAAAGGAACGGTTTATCGACGAAACGGCACGACGTAACGTCTGTCGCAGCGTATACGAGATAAAGGCCCGCAGCGAAGTCCTTCGTAACCTCGTCGATGCCGGCAAGGTCATGGTGGTTGGTGCGCTTTACGACGTAAAAAGCGGCAAAATGGAATTCCTGACCGATCCGTCAGCGGAACCGGAATATGAGCAATCACCGCAGGCTTAAGTTCCCTGAATCAGCGCTCCCCTGTTAACCAGGGGAGCGAGAATTTCACTTGCTCTGAAGTGATACATTGTCTTTCACTTTTGACTTGCACCTTGCCGCTGACGGGCTGCACGGTGGATTCTGGACCCTCTTCTCTCTGAAAGGTCAGTTGATCTGTTTTGCAGACGAGATGTCCGATGCGAATTTCCAACTGGGGACCGTCGGCTGTCTGAATCGAACGCAGAATGACTTGCGTTGGATCAACCTGGGGTTTGGCAGCCTGGTTGTTTTCAGATGAGGAAAACAAAATCAGACCTGCGAGGATGAGAACAAGATAAAACGTTTCTTTTGAATGAAACATGACCTGACTCCTTTCGAGTTTATGGTTTGCCTTCAGGTTTTACGACCCATCCCGATATTTATGTTGCAAAAGGGATGACTTGCTTCTGCCCGTTGAAGCAGATGGTGCCTTGTGTTTTTTCAAACTGCACAATGATCAGATAATCGGACGGAGTCCAATTGCGTGAGAGATGCTGAATTGCCTGCATGTCTTTTAAGAGTCCGACGACATAATCTTCCAGCAACAGTCGAAAACGTAAGCGGTCTGCATCTGAGATTTCCCGTTCCACAACTGACGGCAGCCTGTTTAAGGCTTTCTGCAGCAGTCGGATAAAATCTTTCTCAGACTGACTGCTGACTTCAAATGTGTGCAGGGGAAATTTCATGATGAATTCACTGGGATACTTTCCGTTTTCTTCCAGGCACGAAAACAAATCAGTACAGCAAGGACTGAGAGACTAATTACGGTCCAGTAAAAAAAAGAGGACATATTTCCCAATCCGAAAACCGCATAGCCATAGACGCCGTAATGTTTCTGCGAGGCGTTTCCCACTATCTGGTAGCGGGGCGTTGAGGAAACCAGCAGTAAGATCGTAAAGGCTAACCAGAAGTTAGTTGCGATAAAGTAGCGGAGCATGTTTCTTTATCTGCCTTGTGAAAAGATGGGATGAAATCGGTTTCTTCTCAATTTCATTCTAAACGAAATATCCTGAGAGGGGAAATAAAAAATCTATTTGGACAGGAAGTCAAAAAAACAGGCCTCTTTCCATTACGAAAAGAGGCCTGCCCGCACTTAATATACTCTTAGTATTGCAGCGAACTTATCTCCGCCCGCCCCGTCCACCGGAACGTCCTGATGAACCGCGGTTGCTGCTGCCCCGTGAGGAACTGCCGCGCGAGTACGAAGGTGTGCGACTGCTGGAAGGACTGAAGCTGGAGCCACGTGAATAGGCAGACGAAGGTCGCTGCTGTGAGTACGTTTGCACTCCCTGGCGAGACTTGGAAGCAGCCTGGGAGGAACGGTTCATCTGCTGGCTGAGCTGTCCCCAGTTTTTCTGCATGCTTTGCAGGCCGGACGCAATCTGCTGACTTGAAGATTGACTGTAGCGGGAATTTGAGGCAGTCGACTGGCGGCTGGAACGGTACGAACCTTTCTGGCTGCTGCTGCGGGCCGCCTGCTGGCTGCCTGTGGATTGTCGATTGCGGGCCGAAGAGGAGCTCTGCCCGACCTGACCGTCGCCGAGTGTACCCGTCGCGGAGCCATTTTGTGTGGTAACCGTTGAGGAGACCTGTCCATTACCGGCAGTTGTATCCACCGAGGCAGAACCTTTGCTGGAATCGATGGTTGTGGAACCGTTGTAGGTCCCGTTGCCATTTCCGGTCGCTGTGCCGGAACTGTTATGCTCCACATCAGCATAACCCCTGGTTCCTTGAACGGAAGTGGAGGACGAACGAACGCCGCTGACCGAGCCATCGGCGTTCTGGTTCACGCTGCCACTGGTGTTCCTGCTGCCATACGCGTTGACGCCAGTATTTGTTGCGACAGAGCCACTGGCCTGGGTGTTGTAGTTGGCTCCTGTCTGTGTCTGTTGAACGGATCCGGTCACCTGACCTGCGCCGGCCGCCGAGAGTCCATTGGATGTGTTGACGGTTCCGCCGCCCGCTGCGCCGAAGTAAGTCGTATCACCGGCGGTTGTCGTACCGGCAATGCCCGCGCCTGTTGCGGTCGCTGAATTTCCCTGGGGCCCGGTGACCGTTGTGGTGGCTGCACCCGCACCGACAGTGATAGCACCATTCTGGTAGACAACACTGCCTCCCTGGGTGGCTCCCGTCACTGTGTTGCCATTCGGACCTGTGTATGTTGTCGCGCTGCTGCCGGTGGACGCCGTTGCGTGTCCATAGGGACCCGTTGTGGTGGTTTGAGTCGCAGCGCCATTTACGTTTTCACCATGATAGGTGGTCGTCGTTGTCGTCTGATGCGGATACGCGTATGCGGTGTAGAGTTCGGAAACGGTCGCAGGAACGAAGTATCGACCGGCGACATAACCGGCGGCGGCCACGTATGCGGCCTGGCCTGTCAGCGGAACGCCACTCTCATCCACAAACTGTTGGGGCTGTTCTTGTAGTGCGGCATCGACTTCAGCGCGGAGTTTGTCAATCGCCCGCCAGACGTCATCAGGCTGGGACTGGTAAGCACGTCCCAGTAAGGTGGTGGTCGCGATGTTGTCGCTCAGTTGCGACAGAATTTCGGGATACTGTTTCAGCTTGTCGACATTCGGGTCGACTGCTTTGTTGAACTGCTGCACGCGTTCTGCAAAGCGTCCGCCACCAATGCGGACGACCGGTTTGTCAGAAGCCTGGCGGATTGCCAGTGGATGCTGTGATGCGTTGAGAATTGTTTCGACCAGATCGTCCGGATAGAAGGCAATCCCGGTGACCAGGCTTTCCAAAGCCCGCGGTGACAGGTTTTTCTGTGGCAGCTTCTGTTGCATTATGCCGCCGGGCTGTTGTGCATTGCTGATCCCTGAATGCAGAATAAAACAGGCTCCGACTGTGAGGGCGATGAATCCTTTCAAATAATTCTGTGAAGTAGCAGTCATTGATCTCCCCATCTTTTTACTGAGATTGTGAAAACGGTCTCTCGTGGTTCACATCTTGCCTTCTCTGATGTTTCTCGACCTGATATTGCGCTGGTCACTATTCATATAGCTCAGATTTGATGAGTGATCGGAAATGCTTTTCAGAAAAACAGGTTTTCCGGGAACTCTTTTTAACTGACAGTGCAATGGGCCGGGAAACGATGTTCGTAGACAACATGTTGCCAAAAAGAAACATCACATGGCCTCATTCAAAACCATGTTGTTAACCCCGCGGGGAAGCATACTCAAGCTGTAGAAGCGCGGTTTCAGAAAGCAGAAAAAATGAGTGAGAAAAAAGGAATCACTCGAAAAGAAATCAGAAAAAAATTCGGAACGAATCGGGATCGAATGGGTTTGATTTATATCATCAAAGAGACAATGTGCCAGACAGGTTGTTTCTGCGTGTGCGTCTCTCACTTTGATCTGTCTGAATGGTTCCGCACCGTGCCAACATTCGTCCCGAAGGTCTCAGGTCGAATTCCAGCCATCGAAGCCCGTTTTGGAGATGGGACGCATTTCTGTCAATTTCAGACAAATCAAAAAACGTGGATGAATTCAGTCGAGCTGACTGTGTTTCCCTGATATATTAATGTCTTGCCCAATAGGACCTCAGGGAGAGAACGCAGTATGCAGGCGAAGCGATCCAGCCACGATACGATTTCTGATAACTGTGGGAACGGTCTGTTTAATCGTCGTGAAATGTTGCGGACTGCCGGTGGCGGTATCGGAATGATGGCCCTTAATTCTCTATTAGCGACAGATGGAGTTGCACAGGCCGCCTCTGATTCATTGAAACCGAAAGAACCGGATTTCAAACCGCGTGCCAAGCGGATGATCTGGCTGTTTATGCACGGCGGTCCCAGTCACGTGGATCTGTGGGATCCCAAACCCGATCTGGTCAAGTACTCAGGGAAACCGTTGCCCGACAGTTTCGGCGAAGTGATGACCCGCCGCAAGGTCGCAAAAAATCCGTTGCTCGCGCCGATTAAACCGTTTCGCAAACGTGGAGAATCGGGACTCGAAGTCAGTGATTTTCTGCCGCATACCGGTGCGCTGGTTGACGATCTCTGTGTGGTACGCTCGCTGCATGGTGACAGTGTGAATCACCCGCAGTCGGTCTACCAGATGAATACCGGCAGCATTTTGATGGGGCATCCCAGCGTCGGCAGCTGGGTTGCTTACGGACTGGGTTCTGAGAATGCAGACATGCCTGCGTTTGTGGTGATGCCTGATCCCGGAGGTGGCATCAAAGGAGGTCCTCCCGCGTGGGGCAGTGGTTATCTTCCCGCGACGTTTCAGGGAACCACGATGCGCGCCGGTAAGACACCGATTCTGAATTTAAAACCGCCGGCGTCGATTTCGTCGCAGCAACAACGGGCGACCCTGGATCTGATTCAATCGATGAATCGCCGCCACCTGGAAGCCCGCGACCAGGATGACGAACTGGCGGCGCGCATTTCTGCCTACGAACTTGCTTTCCGCATGCAGACGGCCGCTCCGGAAATCGTCGATCTGACACAGGAGACACAAGACACGCATGCCATGTACGGGCTCAATGATCCCCAGACGCGGGACTTCGGCGAACGTTGTTTGCTGGCGCGACGGATGATCGAACGGGGCGTACGCTTCGTACAGCTCTATTCCGGAGACACCGTTGGCTGGGATGCACACAGTGATGTGACTAAAAATCATACCGCCTATTGTAAAAAAACGGATCAGCCTGTTGCCGCTCTGCTGAAAGACTTGAAACAAAGAGGGCTGCTGGAAGACACGCTCGTGGTCTGGTGTGGTGAATTTGGTCGCATGCCGATGAGCGAGCAGGGCAGAGGCCGCGATCACAATCCGTGGGGGTATTCCGGCTGGCTGGCCGGAGCCGGAATTACCGGCGGACGGTCTTACGGGGCCACCGATGCCATCGGCCTGCGATCCGTTGAGAACAAGGTGCACGTCAATGAATTTCATGCAACACTGCTGCATCTGCTGGGTTTGGATCATGAATCGCTGACCTATTTCCATAACGGTCTGGATGAGCGTCTGACAGGGCCTGCCGAAGTGGAGATTGTGAAAGGATTGCTCACATGATTTCACACAACATGAGGTTCGTATTATCAATCGCGACTTTGATATTTGCTTGCAGTTCTTCATTGAAAGCAGAGGAAGCAGTAAAGCTTTCAGAGGAACCGATTACGGAAGCAGACCGGGAACACTGGTCGTTTCAACCGATCAAACGACCGGCACTGCCCGCTGTAAAAAATCAAACCTGGCCGCGCACCCCGATTGACCATTTCATTCTGGCTGAACTGGAGTCAGCAGAATTGCAACCCGCGACTGAAGCAAACCGTACCACGCTGATCCGTCGGCTCTATTTTGATGTGATCGGTCTGCCGCCAATGCCGGAAGAGGTCGAAACGTTTCTCGCGGATCAAAGTCCCGATGCCTATGATAAACTCGTGGATCGACTGCTGGCCTCGAAACATTATGGGGAACGCTGGGCGCAGCACTGGCTGGATCTGGCCCGCTTTGCCGAGACCGATGGTTACGAACATGATAAGGTGCGACCTGATGCCTGGAAGTACCGGGACTGGGTCATCAAAGCGCTGAATGAGGATATGCCTTACGATCAGTTTGTCCGCTGGCAACTGGCGGGCGACGTGATCGCACCGGAAAACCCGGAGGCGAAAATTGCGACCGCCTTCTGTCTGTCCGGTCCCGATATGCCTGATATCAATTCGCAGGAAGAACGCAGGCATACGTTGCTGAATGAAATGACCTCCACCGTCGGCTCTGCATTCATGGCGCTGCAGATGGGGTGTGCCCAGTGTCACGATCATAAATACGATCCGATCAGCACCATTGACTTTTACCGCATGCGCGCCTTTTTTGAACCGGCGGTCAAACCGGTCAAGAACAGATCGGTCACCATGCTGGCTTCGATCGGAAAGCCTGTCGCCCTCAGTCGTGTCATGATTCGCGGTGACTGGCGTCAGCCCGGCCCGCGAGTGCAACCGGCATTTTTAAGAGTAGCGAATCTCCAGGAGCAGGCTGTCGACGCCGATGATTCACGCCAGCAGCGACGCGAATTTGCCTTCTGGCTGACCCAGCAAAACCACCCGCTGACTTCGCGTGTGATTGTGAACCGCATCTGGCAGCATCACTTCGGGCGTGGCCTGTCTGCGACTCCCAGCGATTTCGGGTTGATGGGCGATCTGCCCACGCATCCGGAACTGCTGGACTGGCTGGCGGCCGAACTGATGTCGTCCGGCTGGAAAATGAAATCACTGCATCGACTGATTCTGACTTCAAGCGTGTATCGACAGGCGGGGCAGTTTAACGGTTCTCAAGCATCAGAAAGTGCCTGGAAACGCTCCCTGAAGGAAGATCCGGACGTTTCCCTTTTATCCCGATTTCCGCGTCAGCGTCTGGATGCGGAAGTCATACGTGATGCGATGCTGGCGGTCAGTGGTAAACTGTCAGAGAATTCAGGAGGACGTGGCGTGATGCCACCGCTGCCACGCGAGTTACGGGCGACGTTACTCAAGGATCAGTGGAAGACCAGTGCCAACGTCGAGGATCACTATCGGCGGAGTATTTATGTTTTCGCCCGACGAAATTTGCGTTATCCCCTGTTTGATGTATTTGATCGTCCGGATGCGAATACCAGTTGTTCGCGACGCGGGAATTCGACAACGGCACCGCAGTCACTGTTGATGATGAATTCGGAGAGTTCTCTGAAGTGTGCGCAGGAACTGGCGGGATTGATCTGGGATCAGGCTGGTGAAAATGAGGTACAACAGGTTAAATTGCTTTTCCGTCGTGCCCTGGGTCGCATGCCGACGGATAACGAGTTGGATGAAATGCGCCGGTTTCTCAGCACGCAGCAGAAGATACTGGCACAGGAACAACGTTCTGCCGGAGAATTGCTGTTACCTTTAAGCGAGACGCCGATCAAAAATGCATATGCCGGTGCCGCCTTGACGGATCTGTGCCTGGCGATTTTCAATACCAGCGAATTCCTGTATGTGGATTAATCAGTTTCAACAGGAATACGCCTGCCTCATCACTGAACTTGGATCAAAGAGTTTTTTTAAATGTTGAATTTGTTAGATTTGTTAAGAATGGAGCTGTGTAGATGCCGTTCTCTTTTCTGTACTAGAAGGTGAAAGATGATGATACGACCTGGAATTTATTTGCTGATGATATTGCTCGGAAGTGTGACAGGCTTTGATTGCGTGGCACTGAATGCAGAGGAACCTGAGTTGCTGGGGGACTGGCGATTGCAGGGGGACTCTCAGGATCGGAGTGCACTGCATCTGAAAACGATCAATCAGGGGGTCGTGCTGAAACCAGATCAGGCGGCGGTATTTGACGGGCGCAAAGCCTTTCTGGAAGTACCGCATACAGATCCGTTATCGCTGGGGACTGATGAGTTTTCCATTTCGCTGACCGTGCATACCAGTGCTGAACTGGATGATGTGCTGGGAACCCTGCTCAGTAAATACGATCGAAAGACGCGGCGAGGTTTTCAGTTGAGTCTCAAGAATCATGCCGGCGTGACCAGCAGTCAGTCGAATGACCGGCATCTGCAGTTTGGAATCGACAATGGCAGAATCGATGCCGAGTGGACCGATCACGGACAACTGGGGAATGCCGTGCTGATTTACAGCATGGCCGTTCACGATGGGAATCTGTATGCAGGAACCTGTGTGCCGGGTGAAGCAGCCGCCGGTCGGGTTTATCGGTTTGACCAGGGACAGAAATGGATCGACTGTGGCGCACCCGATTTGTGCAACGCGGTTTCCTCTCTGGCGGTCTACCAGGGGAAGTTGTACGCGGGGACAGGCAAGTATCGCTTGAAGGGTTCATCGCTTTCGGAGTCAGATAATCCTCATCACGGAGGGAACGTTTATCGTTATGAAGGCGACGGCAAGTGGGAGCACTGCGGCAAACTGCCCGAGGTAGAAGCGATTAACGGCATGGTCGTTTATCGGGGTAAACTGTATGCCTCTTCCATGTATAAACCGGCTGCCTTTTACCGTTACGACGGTGATCAGAAATGGACGTCGTGTGGAGTGCCTGACGGGAAACGTGTGGAATCGCTGGCCGTTTATAACGGCGATCTGTACGCATCGGGTTACGATGAAGGAGCCGTCTATCGTTTTGACGGAACAAACTGGTCACAGGCCGGGAAGGTGGGAGAGTCGACACAGACTTATGGCTTCACCGTTTACGAGGGGGACCTCTACGTGAGTGAGTGGCCGCACGCGGAAGTGTATCGTTATGCGGGTAAGAATCTGTGGAACCTGGCCGGGCGGTTGGGAGAGGAGAAAGAGAGTATGCCGTTGGCGGTCTATAACGGAGCCATGTATTCGGGCTCATTGCCTCTGGCTGAAGTGTATCGTTATAACGGCGGTGTGGACTGGACGAATACAGGTCGGCTCGATTTGACTCCGGATGTACGTTATCGGCGTGTCTGGTCGATGGCGGTTTTTCAGGGGAGACTGTTTGCAGGCACCCTGCCTGCCGGACGTGTGCACTCTATCGAAGCGGGCAAGAGCGTGACGTACGATACGGCGCTCAAGCCTGGCTGGAGACAGATTGTGGCGGTAAAGGAACCCAAACATCTCAAACTGTATGTCGATGGCAAACTGGTTGCGACCTCTGGTGAATTCAATTCAGCAGACTATGATTTAACAAACTCGGAACCATTGAAGATCGGCTTTGGAGCCCACGATTACTTCAATGGGAAAATGAAGGATGTCAAACTGTATCGCCGTGCCTTATCCGCGGAAGAAGTTCAGAAAGCGTTTTCTGCAGACTGATCATTCATAGATATGACAAAAAAAGAGTCATCTGAGATTCTCAGATGACTCTTTTCGTTTTAAATTGAGAGGCTGGATTTTACTGAATACCGTGATTTCGTCGCAGTTCACTTTCGAGTTCTGGAACCCGCCCCTGCTCCTTCAGCCACAATTCTTTGAGTGCGAAGGATGAAGGTAACTGCAGACCTTTGAGTTCATGGATGTATCGCCAGAGAATGACTGCCCGGAGCCCTTCTTCGATGGCGAGATCTTCAGACTTCAAACTGGGGTACCGATTGAGAATCGCAGCATATAAAGCCATTCCTTCTTCCAGTTTCTGTTTCGCTTCATCAAGCTTATTTTCGAATACGAGCTGCTCGCCCTGATAAAGATATTCGTGCGCTTTGATCGTATTCTCTTCTGACTCTGAAGAGGCCCGCGTCCGCCAGAATCGATAGTTGGAAGTATCCTGGTAGCGACTGGTCCAATCACGCACATCTTTTTCCGTAATGGATTCATCCCGCGCTGCCAGGGCTTTGATATCTTCCTCTGTCCATTCCAGTACGATCGGACCTTTGGGTGTGATGAACTCTTCACGGCCGTAAATCTCGGTCCATTCATCATAACCCTGTTTCCAGGCATCGGTGCGCTGTTTGCCGAAGACACCTTCACGCTGCATGGCGTTGGCATAATCAAATTGTGCATGCCACGGAGAGCCCCGGAAGAGCATCCGCATCTGCAGGTGCTGTTTGTGTTTGAGTTCTTTGTCGTTGGCAATCAGGAAGTGTTCTTTGGCCACCTGGTAGTTATCGAGACGTTCGGGGTTGATTTCCGGATCCGGGCCCCCATCGTAGCGTTCCGTATCGGGGTCCACTTTATAGAAGCGGCGGAACTGTCGCCATTCGTCCGAGCGTCCCACTTTCTGACCATGCAGGTTTCCGACTTTCCAGTCCAGTTCCGGAAATCGCTCGTTGCGTGTGACACCTTCATTCAGGAATTTAATGCCCTCTTTGACCCAGAAGTAGCGGTCTTCAACAGCGTCCCATTCAGCGGAAACGTTATAGGCCAGATTCCAGCCCTGGAAATCCCAGACTTTCATATAGTGAGGCTGGAGCAGGATGATGGAATCAACGGTCGAGCGGAGTTTTCCCCATTCTTTTTTCTTCTGATACTCGTTGGCATCGATCCAGAGCATATTCGTAGCAATGCCGCGCAGCCCCAGCAGAACAAAGTTCATGGAGGCACTCGAGGGATCAACGTCACCCAGGGTACTTTCCCCGAGTTCATGTTTGTCACGCAGTTGAGCCAGTTTACCACCAGAGCCATCTTCACCCGTGGAAGGCATGCCGAGCCAGATCACCGGGATCAACAGGACAATAATGGCAATAACGTATGCCAGTTTACGATGTTTGGAAGAGAGGTTGTTCATTTCGCCTCCAATTCGCGAAGTTTCAAGCTATAGAATGATATGATTAAACACGGAAGTATATAAGCCGCGGTTGTCGCGATAGCAGGCAGCATGGCCGCACTCCAGGAGATATCAAAACCTTTAATGACGTATTCACGCATATTGGAAAAGATACCAAAGTTCGGGATCACCTGCTGGCAGAGCCAGAGGAAGTTAATAATGATGGAATCGACCACTCCAATTATTACTTTTACGGGACCAGGTGGTAATTCTGTTTGAGAATTCATATGAGTAATCAGCCGATACCAGGCTTCAATCGCTCCTGCTGCTTCCATTTTGCCGCTGAGTATTTCATTCATGTATTCTTTCGACATGAATCCCACCAGTACGACTGTTAACGTGGTGAGAATGGCGACGGGGCCTTTCACAAAGCAACTGATGGTCACGCCGAGCATGATGACCAGCACCATGGGCATCCAGATTCCAAATACTGCTTTTGAGTAGCCTACGTAAAACTGACGGTCGGGCGTCCGGATAAACAGGTCGGATCGGGCCATTCCGAGCAGCTGCCCTGCTTCCTGGCAGTGTACTTCGACAGTCAGGTTCCCTTCGTCATCCACCAGGTCATCAAAAATATCGACTTCCACATCTTCTGAACCATCGAATTTTTTCTGGACCATTTTGCGGTTGATCGCGATTCGGTTATCCGAATATTCCCTATTCACATACGGCGGGGACTCAACACGCAGGCCTTTATCTTCATTCACGAAAGTGAGCTGGAATAGAATACCGCCCACTTCCATATTTCCTTTATGAGTACGAAACGCTTCAAATGACGACTGCAGAACCAGATCGTCGCCAATCGCATCGCTTTCGTCGACTCCTTTGAACTTGTAGATGGCGCTGGCTTTGGTAGCCCCTTCGATGTAACTGCGGAACATCCAGACGTCGCCGACATTGATCCCCAATGCGGTGGGAGCGCCTTCACGATCGGTAAAAGAGATCTCGCCATACAACGGGACTTTGGAAACCAGCAGAGAGACATCTTCTTCCGGTTTCTCTTCTGAAGTCGATTTTTCCCCGGATTCCTGATTCTTCGCGGCAGATGCCACCGATTTACTTTGTTCGATGTCCGCGACCTGACGTTCGATCCAGATGTAACCGACTGTTCCCATTACCAGCAGGATCACTGTACCCAGCAGAGTAAAACCAAGCATACGACCGAGCACGATTTCAATGCGGTAGGCAGGTTTGGTAACCACGGTGTGAATGGTTCTGAGGCGAATGTCTTCGGGTAAAGACCAGCAGGCCAGCAGCAGCATGATGGGGATCACGAGCCAGCTGATGGCTTTCAAAACGAAGTCAATGTAGGACTGAACCTGCAGATCAGGTCTGTCTGCCGTTCCGGAGAGGAACCAGCCGGCAAACATGAACAGGACTGCGAAGATAATAAAGACATACAGAATTTTCTGACGGAGTGACTCGCGAATGGTGAGCACACTCAGCGACCAGATGCGCCGACAGGAAAGGTGGATCATCTGGACAAAGAAATCGCCGATTGCCAGCAAGATGGAATAGAGAGCTTCCCCGGCAGAAGAAAAGGTAAATTTAATGGCATTGAAAAAAGGGATTTTTTTGACTTTCGTCAGGAAAGCCCCTTCACCGGAAAAGTATTGGTAGATCCCGCTACAGATTCGAGTGAGAAAATCTAACAGGAAGCAGAACAGGACCGCGAGTAACATTGAGCTGCCGAACACGATCAGAAAATGAACGAGAGCAGCTGACTTGTCATATGGAATCGGATCAAAAGACATAATGATTTACTTCTGTGAATAACATCTCAGCGGAAATGATGTCTGCTGATTTCTGCAGCAGAGCCAGAATCAATGATCGAGAGTGGCATTATGCACAACAGGCATCCTGCTTACTCGGCCGTTTTTTTCTCTTCCGTCTCGGGAACAAATCGTTGACCGGGCCGCTCTTTACTTTCCTGCACTGTTTTCAGGAACAGAGATTCCAGAGTCGCCGTCGGATGGTCAATCGTATCCACTTTTCCATTGTGTTTAGCGACAACCTGTTCAATTTCTTTGATGGCTTCATCACTCAGTTTCGAAGTCAGGATTTGTGTTTCTTCCTGTTCTTTGAGCAGGTCATCCACGCGGCCCATCACCTTGAGTTCGCCGCCGTACAGAATTGCGATGCGGTCACACACGTCTTGAACATCTGCCAGCAGGTGGCTGCACATCAGAACGGTTTTCCCCTGTTCCTTGAGCTCCACAATCATCCGCTTCATGTCGTCCGTTCCCAGCGGGTCGAGACCACTGGTTGGTTCGTCCAGCATGACCAGGTCGGGATTGTTGATTAACGCCTGAGCCAGACCGATACGACGGGTCATCCCTTTGGAGTATTCTTTAAGCTGGCGGCGCTTGGCGTGGCCTAAGCCGACTTTTTCGATCAGTTCGGCTGATCGCTCGCGGCGCTCCTGTGCCGACATCTTGAAGAGACGTCCGTAGAAATCAAGGGTTTCTTCTGCATTCAGGAAACGGTACAGGTAGGATTCTTCAGGCAGATAGCCGATGCGTTCGTTCTTTTCCACATTGGACGCGGGTTGACCGAGGACTGTAATTTCCCCTTCAGAAGGGAACAGCAGACCCAGAAGCAGTTTCAGCGTGGTCGTTTTACCAGAGCCGTTCGGACCCAGCAGACCAAAGATCTCCCCTTTTTTTACTTCCAGGCTTAATGAATTGAGTGCGCGAACTTTTTTGCGGCCCCAGAAATCACGATAGATCTTTGTCAGATTGCTAATCTGAATCACTGACTCATTGTCCATTGGCGGTTCTTAGCTCCACTGTTGTAGTTAGATTATGACCAGTATAAGAACGGTTTCTCAGTCCTAAAAAGAACCAACTAAAACTAACGCTAGAAAATCTGCGAGTTTACTACGATTTGTATCTGTGCTCCGTTGGTAAAATTTTCAATTTCCAGACGAGGAAACGAAAAAACAGAGCAGGCAGCAGATCAATGTGAGGCCAGCATCCATGACAGGGGCCAGAAGATCAGGAATCCATTCGAAAACAATGATCCATGGTGGATAACACTCTAAAATTGCAGAGCAGCTCTTGCAAGCTATTAGAGTGGCATACTGGGTTAAGATTTCAAGAACGTGGTCGCTGCAACCTGTATACGACGGCGAACCCGTATAACTTAACCCCGACTGGTTATGGAAGCGGTTACAAATGACAATGGTTTGTGTTCATGCGGATAGATGGATGCTCCGCTTCGAATCGGTAAACGCAGCAGATGGCAGGAGCAGCACAATTCGTTTTCAGAAACGGGCTTTGCGTTGAGAGAGATATTCGATCAATGCCTTGTCGAAGGGCATGCTGGTATCCAGGGGGACATAATCCACGCCCATGGCGAGCAGTTTTTCCTGATAGGTTCCTCGAAGTTCCTGCACTGCTTCCAGGTAGTCGGCTTTCATGCCTTCCGCATCGAGGACCAGGGAGTCGCCCCCTTCAGGTTCTTTGAGATCAACCATGCCTTCAAAGGGAAAATAGACCTCGGCTTCATCCAGAATATGAAACAGAATGACATCATGACCTGCATATCTCAATCTCTGCAACCCGTCGAGAACGTTTTTCTGATCCGTCAGCAGGTCTGAGAAAATCATCAACAGGCTGCGATGTTTGACCATGGATGCGATCTGCTGGATATTCTGTCCGATTTCAGTAGTGCCGCTGGGCTGCGAATTGGCCAGCATTGCCAGAATATTACCCAGCTGTCCCCGTTTACTGCGGGCCGGCAGAAAGTTCTTAATCCGGTCTCCAAATGTAATCAGGCCGACCGGGTCCTGCTGGTGGATCATCATATATGCCAGCGAGGCAGCCAGGCAGATCCCATAATCAAACTTGGAAAGCTGCTGGCGATAGGTATAAGCCATGCTCTCCGAAAGATCGAGAATCAGATAACCCGTGAGATTGGTTTCGGCCTGGTATTTTTTGATGTAGAAGCGATCCGTTTTGGCATAGACCTGCCAGTCGATATCGCGTGGATCATCTCCCTGGGTGTAGCGACGATGTTCGCTGAATTCAACACTGAAACCATGATACGGGCTGGCGTGCAGTCCACTTAGAAATCCTTCGACGATGAATTTCGCTCTCAGATCCAGCCGCGCCACCGTCTGTATGACTTCTGGTTTCAGGTATTGTTCCGCATTAGCCATAAAGGGTTGTCTCAGTCAGATCAGGATTACAAAAGAGATATCTTTGTCTTGTAAGGCTTGCTGTCAGCTCAAGCTGGTGCCTTGAATTGGTTTAGAAGCGATTAACCGTGTTACAGGTATTAGTTAGGCCAGGGAGGTATACTCTTGAGCATTTCGGGTCGGTTGGTTATGGTTATTCATCAGACAGGCTATTCGAAACAGGATCTTCATCTTGATTTCGAAAGGGAATAAACTAGGTTTATGATAACCAGACATCACAGGATCGCGATCCTTTTTTCTGAAAAGGGGTGGTCTGGTGTCAGGTAATACATAATATTAGTAAAAGCAGAATTCATTACTGCAATCAGCCTGTGGCTATGTTAATCTGGAGTGCGGGCTTCCTTCTAAGCCAGATCATCAGGTTTAGTATACCTTCACAATAAATTACGTTCGAGACCTGCATTTTTCTTCTGCTAAATCTTAATCTTTTCGATATCTGATCCTAATACATTAGCAGAAGTACTAAATATTTAATCTGTTTTCTAATTTCACTTTCTCGTCATTTATTTATCCAAACAGGGATTTATTATGTCAAATGGCATAACTCCGGATGAGCAGAATAATAATCCTTCGGAAATACCGTGTCCGCTGTGTAATGAAATGGTTCGTTCAGGCCTGGTTCGCTGTTGGAATTGTGGTTCCTTCATGCGGGAAGACATAGCAGAAGCTTATCGAAAAATGCAGGAGAATCCGGCACCGATGATCTTCAGCCAGCTACCGGAAGAAACAGAGAATCCGGAAGAGGAGCAGTCCCGAAGTTCAATCGCTACGATGACCGGCTATTCCGACCGTGATGACGACGACTTCGAACTGGATAAGAGTATTGCCGTCACGGAATATGAAGCCAGTGATGATGATTTCCAGTTGACCGGGGACTTGGATTCCAGCCAGGATGATCAAAAGACGATTCCCCTGGCACGTGAAGAATCCGAGGTCGAAGCCAGGCAACATGAGGAGCAGGAAGAGGAAGCTGAGGCACCTGCGACAGAAGAGAAAGCGAAAAAGATTGCAGAAGCCCCTGCCGAAGATCATTCTGTCGCAACAGGTGGTGATGTATTATTCAACGTCGCCATCGAGGAAGAAAAAGAAGAGAAAAGACGGCGCAAAGGGGGCGGACGACGTCGACGGCGACGCGGTGGAAAAGTTGAGGGTGGCATCGTCGTTTATTGTCCTAATGGGCATCGCATTCGGGTCCGGGAAGAATATCGGGGTGCGGCAGGAAAATGTCCTGCGTGCAGTGTCGTGTACCTGGTTCCCAGGGCGGTTCCCAGCGAGCAGCAAGCTGAACAGCCTGAGGCTGCCGAGGGGCAGGAGGTAACAGAGGGTTCGGATGGATTCGACGCTGGTGCGTACTCACACTGGCTGAAAGGGATCAAACTGCATGCAATTGACCCGACCAAGCTGAAGCTGAAACCGAACAGTCTGGAAAAGGCATTTACCACAGTCGATCTGGCGATTTCTCCGGAAAAAATGCTGGTTCTGGTTGTGGCCAAAGCCGGTTTGCTCGGCGGTGGTTCGAAAGACAAACTGGATAAAGCCAGAGCGGAAATTGCAGCCCATCTCAGGGAAGAAAAAGAGGAAGCCGAAATTCCAGCAGCCAGCGTACAGACGGTCACAGCCGAGCAGATTTCCAAATTGCGCGTGGTTTTCCCGACGATGTACGATCATGAGTCCGTGTTTGCAGGAGTTCCCGTGTTTGGTAAAGGCCGGATTGCGATAGCCCTGCCAAAACAGGAAGATTCAAAGGAAAATCAGTATCTCACTTTCTCGTTGAGCGAATATCGCAAACTGACTGAAGCACTTTCAGAATTCTTCGGCATTGATCAACTGGGACAGGATTCAGGAATTCCTCTGACTGATCAGATGCAGCAGGTAACCTGCCATTACAGCGAGGAATCGTTTGAAGTTCTGGATAACGAAAATCTGGAATTTTATGAGGCAGATCCTGAAATCGAACTGACTCTGGCGGGCAGACAATGTCAGGGATGTCAGTTGATTGTCAGTGAAGATTCCCGAAAAAAGGAGCGAATCGGGGGCAAGACTGGCAAAGGGATTGCCAAAACCAAGTGCCCGAAATGCAATGAGAAATTCGGCAATATCTCACTCTACCAGCTCGCAAAAACAGAAGTGCCTGCAGAAGCTGCTGCCGAATAGGTGAAAGGTACGGCGTTTCCTCAATCGTTGAAACAAACCACCACTGCGCGCAGCGGGGGAATTTTATTGTGCGGTGATTGCAGACGCCGGACGGACGGCTATAATATGTTTAATTCATATAAACCAACTGTCCAGACTTGTCTGCGTACGGGAGTTGACAGTCACTGAAGATTCCGGTTACGCAAGCGAAAGAAGCATGGTTTGCTTTATGGTTTTAAGCTCACCTGGATGGTTAGGTATTTTTGTAACGTTATACAAATTTTGAGCTTAAGAGACGATCAGAGTTGGGAATCGTGAAGGGGAAATTCTTGACCCACTCGATCTATGGAGTAGAATTAAAGTACGCCAAGTTGAGCAGGGAAGCACTCTTGTACTGTGTTTGTATGTTCACTTTTCATTCTGAGACGAAAAGTGACATCGAGGGGCCGCTTTTTGAACTGTTCAGGAGAAACTGGTGTCGCCAGGATTTGATCAAAATTTCAAAGAACTGGTCCGCCAGAGAACGAGTCTGGTCGAGTTGGTTTCCGAGTCAGTCCAGCTGATTCCCAACGGGCGGGATTTCAAGTGCCTTTGCCCTTTTCATAACGATCATAACCCCTCACTGGTTGTCTATCCCGATCGCGAAACCTGGCGCTGCTGGGTGTGTAACACCGGGGGAGACTGTTTTGAGTGGGTCCAGAAGTACGATGATGTCGAGTTTTTCGAAGCTTTGAAGATTCTGGCCGAGCGTGCTCATCTGGAAATGCCCCAGTTAGCGCGGCAGTCAAACGGCGCGCCACGATCAAATATTGTTGAAAAAACATCATTATTCGATGTGATGAAATGGGCGGAACAGCAGTTTCATGACTGTCTGATGAATACACGCGAAGGAGAAATGGCCCGCCGTTATCTGATGGAAGACCGGGGCTATACCGAAGAAACCATTCAGCAGTTCCGACTGGGCTTTCATCCGAATGACTGGCAATGGCTGGTCAACCGGTCACGGGGACATTATCCGGAGAGCCTGTTGTCAGAAGCCAGATTGATCTTTAAAAAGGAAGGTCATTCCCGCTATTCCGATTATTTCGTAAATCGGGTCATGTTTCCCGTTCGCGACGAACGGAAACGGGTTGTTGCATTTGGGGGACGGATCCTGCCTGGCTCCGCGGCGGAGGGAATCGCAAAATACTTTAACAGCCCTGAAAGCATTATTTTCACTAAGAGTAAGCTGTTATTTGGTTTGGATGAATCCCGCCAGACCATTCGCGAAACGGAAACGGTCGTTGTCGTGGAAGGGTACACTGATTGCATTACAGCACATCAGTTTGGTGTGACGAATGCGGTGGCGACATTAGGGACAGCTTTGACAGAAACTCATGTTTCTTATCTCAAACGTCTGGCGCGAAAAGTCGTATTAGTTTTTGATGGAGATACTGCGGGGCAACAGGCTGCAGAGCGATCTTTAACTAAATTTATTGCCCAGGAAGTTGATTTACGAATTTTAACACTGCCTGCAGGTAAAGATCCTGCTGAATTTTTAGAAGAACAGGGAGCAGAGCAGTTGAAGCAGTTGATCGCGGATGCTCCTGAAGCCTGGAATTTTAAATTGAATGTCTGTGTCCAGAAATTTGGACTGGAGTCTATTGACGGTCAACACCGAATTTTAGAAGAGATGCTGGAGTTACTGGCGTCAAGCCCTAACCTAACCGGCAAAATTCGTGAAGACATCATATTAAGAAAGTTGGCAGATCGACTGGGTTTAAACGAATCAGTTGTCCGAAAACGACTGAGTGAAGTGAAACAAAAAAAAAGCCCGAGTCTTAATACGAACCTCTCCTCCAGCGAATCCTACTCGACTCCGAGACCGACTGACACTTCCGGTAACTTCCAGGAAGCAGACAATTCAACGAAAGACAATCAACTTGAGAGCGAACTTCTTGAAATCATTTTTGTGTATCCCGAATGTGTCACTCGTATTCAACAGCTTATCTCCCCCGAAAACCTGAAAAATCCCCAGTTACGATTCCTGTATCAGTTATGTGTTGATTTGACTGAAGAGGGACTGGTACTGGATATCAATCGCATTTTGGATCGCATCGCTGATCCAGATCTGAAACAGCTGGTTGTCAAAATAGACGCCCATGCCCGCGAAAAAGCAGTTCACGCCAAACTGCTTGATGATCCGGCTCCACTTGAGGGAATTCCACATTTTCTGAAACATTCCATCAAGAATCTCAAATGGCGGGAAGAACGGGAACACCATGAAAAAACCAAAGGGCTGCTGTTCCAGAATGCCCAGAACCAGAGTTTAAATTCGGATGCAAAAGAACTGTTAAGAAAAGCATCTGAATTTCATCAAAAACGAAACATTAAAAAAATTCACTAGAGAATCTAACCAGACTGATTGGGAGAAGCAACGTGCACCGACTCGACGCCCGATTGAATGAACTAATTGAAAATGGCAAAAAGCAGGGTTACCTGACCTACGATCAGGTCAGCGCCTATCTGCCTGATGAAGCGCTGAATCCCGAAAAGCTGGATAATCTCCTGCTGACGATTGAGGAGATTGAGTTAGACATCATTCCGGATCAGATCATTACGATCTTACAGCCGGAGAAGCCCAAGGGACGCTCCCGCACTTCCGATGATCTCTCCCGTAGGATTGATGATCCCGTGCGGATGTATCTGACGCAGATGGGAGAAATTCCACTCCTGACGCGAGATGAAGAAATTCGTCTGGCGAAGAAGATTGAAATCACCCGCCGTCGCTTCCGTCGTGAATTATTGAGCAGCGACTATGCAATGCGTCAGGCGATTGAAATCCTGGATAAAGTACATAAATCCGAGCTTCCCTTTGACCGGACCATTAAGGTTTCCGTCACGGAAGGCCTCGAGAAGAATCAGATTCTGGGGCGGATGCCACACAATCTCAAGACGCTCGAATTCCTGAGTAATAAAAATGCCAGTGATTTTCAGCAGTTCGTCAATCCGGAACTGACCAAAAGCCAGCGAATGGAAGCTTATGCTTCACTACAGAAACGTCGTCGTAAGATGGCCACTCTGATTGAAGAATTAAGCCTGAGGACACAACGTCTGCAGATTGGTATGAAACGCCTGGAGCAGATTTCCCAACGGATGACGGAACTGGAAGATCAGATTCGCGACATGAGTGATATGCGAATCAAAAACTCCAAAGATGACCGAGCCAACCTGGAGCGAGAGCTGCAGGACCTGGTGGCCATGACCATGGAAACTCCCGAAACACTGCGGGAACGCATCAAAGCCGTCAAGCAGCGTTACCTGGACTATGAAACGGCAATGCGGGAACTTTCCGGCGGTAACCTGCGACTGGTGGTTTCGATTGCCAAGAAATATCGCAATCGTGGCTTAAGCTTTCTGGACTTGATTCAGGAAGGTAATACCGGTCTGATGCGTGCTGTTGATAAGTATGAGTATCGGCGGGGTTATAAATTCTCGACCTATGCGACCTGGTGGATTCGCCAGGCCATTACCCGTGCCATTGCCGATCAGGCTCGTACGATCCGGATTCCGGTGCATATGATCGAGACCATGTCGAAATTACGAAAGGTCAGTAAGCAGTTGCTGCAGGAAAATGGCCGCGAGCCTACCCTGGAAGAAACTGCGGAAGTGGCCGGCATCAGCCTGGAAGAGACGCGACGCGTACTCAAGATTTCGCGACATCCCATCAGTCTGGATCGACCCGTTGGTGAAAGTGAAGACAGCTACTTCGGTGATTTCATTGAAGATTCAGATTCAGACAGCCCGGTGAATACCGCCAGTCAGGAAATGCTCAAAGATAAAATTGATCATGTCCTCAAAACACTGACCTATCGCGAACGTGAAATCATTAAACTTAGATTTGGTCTGGGGGATGGTTACACCTACACCCTGGAAGAAGTCGGTCGGATTTTTAAAGTGACTCGAGAACGTGTACGACAGATCGAAGCCAAAGCGGTCAGGAAATTACAGCATCCTGTTCGCAGTAAACAGCTGCAGGGTTTCATAGAAGGCCTGGTTCCTGAATGGGGACAGGCCGAAACCGAAGAAGAGACGGCGGATGCCACAGCATCAGCCAGTATCTGAAATTCAAAACGCCGATCAATTCTGATCGGCGTTTTTTTTATGATCAAAACAGTACTGAAACCGAGTTTTCCCGGGAGAGGCTGAGAAGATCGGTCAGTTTTACAGCGTATGTCTGGCTATTTGGTACGAAAATCTTTATAACAAGGTAAAAGCACTGAGGCGCTGCCTTAATTGCCTCAAATATGAGCGTTTCCGGAGTTCTTTAACATGTCGACGACTGCTGCCAGTTTGAAAGCTTTACATCATTTGTATCTGAGACTGCATGATGTGAATCAGAAATTAGAACAGGGGCCCAAGCGAATTAAACTGAAGGAACAGTTCGCATTGGTGCAGGAAGACAAGCTCAAAGCGGTGCAGGATCAGGTCACTCAGCTGAAGAAGCAGGTCCACCAGAAAAACCTGGATCTGCAGACCAATGAAGCAAAAATCCTCAGCCTCAAAGGAAAACTGAATACCGCTTCGTCAAACAAAGAATTCGACATCATCAAAGGCCAGATTGAAGCTGACCAGATGGCCAACAGTGTGCTGGAAGATGAAATTCTGGAACTGATGGATAAAATTGACGCGACTGAAACGGAAGTTCAGGAGTGGGTCAGGAAAAAAGACACAGCGCACGCCGAAGCCAAAAAAATGGAACAGGATTTTGAGTCGATGCGCAACTCTCTGGATGAAGAGATCAAAGAGTGTAACGCGGCGATCGCAGATGCAGAGCAGATCATTCCTGACAGCATTAAAGTACAATTTGAACGACTCGTGCGAACACATGGAGCGGGGGCCCTGGCTTTTGTAGCCGGCAAATTCTGCTCTGCCTGTAATGTAATGATTGAGCCTCAGTTGCGCGTCGAGTTGAATTCAGGTCGACTTGTATTCTGTAAGTCTTGTGGGCGGCTGCTGTATATGGAAGATGCTTCCGAATAATCACAGCACGGGTTTTCAACGAGAGCGCATCACTTCGCGAGCAGATCGCATGTACGCATAGCGTCTGTCGATCTATTATATTCGGCCCAAACCGCTTTGGAGACGCGACAGTAAAACTGGACCGGTCCAGTCTTTTCCTCAGAAATCAGCGTCCCAGCAGAGCGAGTACTCCCAGCCCGTAAAACGTGTATTCCACGTCTGCCTGTTCATCCCAGCTGGCTCCTCGAAATCCACCCGTGGGAAACTCCAGCCACTCGGTCATAAATTTTTGTACCTGTTCCGGGTCGATCAATGTCTCCAGCTCCAGATCCTGTGCGGTCAACAAGCCTGTGAAGGTAGAGAGACCATCAGCAAATGGGATTCTGGTATTAGCCTGGAAGCCTCCTTCGGAACTTTTGACCTGTTTCAGGAAGTCCTGAACATCATTTTTGAGTTCGTCATCCATGCTATTCAATATTATCAATGTTGCCACTGCTGCCGCGGTAGGGTTTGTGCCACTCCGTTTCATGGGCGAGATTTCGACAAAACCACCATCGTCGCGTTGTCTGTCGTACAGAAATTGGATCAGATTGTTCGGATCAGGCAGATCCAGGCCGATCAACTGGTAAATCAGAATGACTAAAAAGCTATGATAAGTGCTTCCCAGTGCTCCCTGTTCCGACTTGGCATAGCCTCCATCTGCGGTTCGCAGGCGTTCCAGCGAACAGGATATTTCTGAATTCCAGTTGGCTGGCGCTGTTTGCAGCAGGTCTTCTCCACCGGATGCTTGAACAATCAACGCGCAGTAGAGCCAGCTTAACAGGTCAATGGTAGACAGTTTTTCAATTTGAAACTGTCTGAGATAGTCACTGATCTTCTCGCATTCGTCAGGTTTCACTCCGCCTAAGATTCCCAGGCTACGGACTGCAAAACCTGTATAATAGAGGTCTGATCCCCCTTCTCTGCCGGAAAACCCCCCGTCGGGCTGTTGTTGCGATAAAATAAACTGGCGATGTTTTTCCAGAGAAGTTGCTGGCCACTTTTCCAGACCCTCCGCCAGGCGAAGTGCCAGATTCAGTAAATAGGGCTGGTGATTCATAAAAAATGCGGGCCTTAAGCGGAAAAACCAGATGACAGGCAGTATTTGAAGCTGTTTTTCGCTGGACTATTTTTAAAATTGTCAAAAAATTCTCGTGGGAAATGTCAAATTCGTCTTTCGTCGGATCAGAATTTAGAATATGTTCCCGCCCAACATCTCTAAAACTCAAAGAATCATTCTCTCTCCAGACTGTAAAACAAGTAAACCATTCGGAACTCTCTTATTTTACTGTCTAACCGGTTTTGTCTGATCTTCAGACGGATCCACGATTCTTCCGAGCTACAATTCACATTAAAAACAACCAGTAAACTAATCAAATCACCGTAACATGTTTCCGTGAAAAAGCTGCTTTTTCCCGGTTCGTGTCACAACATATCCAATATCAGGATGACCAGTGCCTCATTTGAGGAAACCGTCATGATCACAGCCTCTCTCTTGATCTTGATTCACCGGTCAAACTGAACCCACTCCAGTAAATCAATCAATCAATTTAAATAGACATTCAATAACAGATGTGTCTCCATCTGCGAGTGTTTCTGCCTGTGGTGGAATCATCTGTCATCGAATGTGCGCGTAACGTAGATACGACTTGAATAATCGAGTCTGTGGAGAATTCTCCCTGGCTCATTACCGAATTCAGAAGATTTCTTGTTGAGATAATCTCATGGATTTTCCTGAAAATATTGTCATAGATCAAAACAAATTCATGACAGATCAAAATAGAACAAACCGGGACGAAAACGCCAAAATGCACTCAGCGTGCTTTGCCGAGGTGAAACAGATGCCTGTGTTGACATCAAGCTATTCTGGACGATTTATGAAAATTGCATTTCGCCTGATTGCCGGCGTAATCGTTCTGGCGATCTCCGCCATGTCAGGAACATTATTAGCCGAGGATGAAGTCGAATTTTCGACGATCATTGCTGACGGATCAGAGGCAACAGATACGCTTGATGGAATTTCATCAGTCGTGCCGGGTAACGGAATGGGAACACTCTTTCGGGCAGGTCACCAGGCGGGTAAAACCGTTGGTCTGGGCGAATCCATCTCTCACATCGAGGCCATGCCCTATCTGTTTACTCATACCAAAAACCCGGATGATGCCGGGATGATGTTTGGTAACTTTCGCCTGTGGCGAACCAATCGCGGTAACCTTGGTGGTGGCGCAGGCCTGGGCTATCGTTTCTACAATTACGACACAGACCGGATCTTCGGTACCAGTTTTTATTACGACCGTGATGATTCGACGGATAAAATATTCCAGCAGTTGGCATTGAACGTCGAGACCATGGGACGCTACTGGGATGCAAACGGAAACTTTTATCTGCCAATCGGAAATCGTGAACAGCAGTTGAACCTGGAGTTTAATGATGGCAGCCAGAGATTCTCTGGATTTAATGTACTGTACGATCAAACGCGGACCATCGGAAAATCGATGCGGGGGTTCGATGCGGAAATCGGGGTTCCCATCTGGGGTGAACTGGCACAACAGTTTCAGGCACGCGCTTACGCAGGTACGTATGGATTCCAGGCGTCAGAAAGTGCAGATGTCTGGGGCTGGCGTGGTCGTCTGCAGGCTTATCCTCTGCCTAATGTACTGACAGAACTCAGCATCACGAGCGATGACACTTTTAATACTAATGTCTTTTTCAATGTTACCTGGACCTTCGCCGGTCGTCCTGAGTGGAACCAGATGGAAAAATCCACCCAGATGTATCGTATGGCGGAACGGGTTCGCAAAAACTATAACGTTGTTGTCGAACAGAGTAAGGTTGTCGATTCCGGCCTGGTGGCAATTAACCCGGAAACCGGTTTACCCTGGACCATTTCTCATGTGGACTCTTATGCGGGAGCTGGTGGAACCGGAAGCGTTCTCGATCCTTACCAGACCATCCCGGAGGCACAGGCAGGCGTATCCCGGGACATTATCTTTACTCATGCTGGCAGCGAATATAGTAATGCTGCACCAATCACTCTGGTTGCCGGTGACCGGATTCTGGGTGAAGGACAGGGAGTAGATCATTTCATCAATATTCAGGGATTTGGATCAAAGTTACTACCTAACTCACCCCTCTATGGAAGTCCACTCAGGCCCAACAGTCTCATCAGACCTACGTTTAACGATACCGTCGGCGATGGTGCGATCCTGGCATCAAACAGTGAATTTTCCGGTTTCATCCTGAATAATGCGACAGGGCGTGGTATTGTCGGCATTGGAGTTTCAGAAACCGTTGTGAATAATGTTGATGTCAACAATGCCGTTGGCGAGGGAATCTATCTGAACAGTACCTCCGGCACCCTGACCTTTGAAACCACAAATGTAACGAACTCGGCGGGAGATGCCTTTGTCGTTGATGGCGGTAATCCATTGATCCGCTACGAAACGGGTACGATCACGAACACGGGAGCAGGTCGCGCCGTGTTGGTTCAGAATACCACGGGTGGTTCCGTGAATATGACAGGCTCAAGGATCAGTGATACCAACAGTCAGGGGGTCCTGATTAACAATATCGGCGGTGGAGCCGTATTGGATAATGTTACGATTACAGGCAGTACGAATGAAGGGATTCATGTGACTGGCGGTTCTGCCAATGCCGTGGTCACAATCAGAAATACCGCCCAGGCGGCCACCATCATTGATTCTGCCACCGATGCGAGCATTTTCGTTGAGGATTACCCGGGCGTCTTTCAGATGCAGGATATCGATATCCTGAACCGAAATGGTACCGGTATCCTGGTTGAAAACTTAACCGGTAACATGTCTGTCGTAGGGAACACCACAATCTCTGATGGAGTCTCCCTGGCGACTGAACATGGTATTGATATCAATAATACTTCTGGAAATATTTCGTTTGGCGGGAATGTCGGTGTTACAGGTAGTGCCGGCGAAGGGATCTCGTTCAATACGGGTGGTAACACTGGTACCTTCAGCGTCTCAGGGACAACCACGGTTTCCGGTACCGCAAATGAAGCCTTTATCGTTCTCGATGACAGTCCCATTATTCGCATGGGGAACATGGTACTTTCCAACAGCAGTACTACCAGCTCTGTGTTGTTGATCGACAATGCCGGACAGGGAGGAACCGCGGGTTCTGTATCCTTTAATAACACGACCGTCACCGGAACAACGAATGCCGCTGTGCCAGTCGTTCATATTCTGAATACAACTCCTATCGTAAGCTTTGGTTCTCTTAATGTGACAGCCAACAGTATCGCTTATGTAGCACCAGTAGTATTACCGGTTGTCGATCCACCAGTTGGCGTCTATGTGCATGATAACCCGGGTAATGTTAATTTCGGCGACTTGAATATCACCGCGGTTGATAACCTGGCATTGATTGCGAATGATAATGCAGGAACATTAAGCTCCACAGGTGGTATCATTACGGTAACCGATGCGGCAGCGATTGATATCGAAGACTCCAGTCTCTCTTTGAATCTCACCTCGGTCACCGCGGGACCCTCAAACGGGCCTGACTTAAACACAGTCAATAGCGCCGGAGATAACGCCTTTTATCTGAACAGTGCCGGTATTCGCCTGGTGCGTACCCCCGGACTATTCTCCATCGCCGGTGATGGTGCCACCATCGATGCTGGTGGAACAATCACTGCAACCACTCACGGTGTCTGGATGGAAGACATTGGTCGCGTCAACCTGGATGGACTGGAAATTCAGATCCCGACGGTTTCCGGTATCGAGTGGCATGAGACAGATGTTGACGATGGCCCACGCGTGAACCTCACACGTGTACGAGTCGAAGATTCGCTGGGCGATGGTGTCCGAATTGTCAATGGTCGCACATTCCAGATGGTCGATTCCGAATTACTGGATAACGGTACTGATAATACTGAGCATTCGATTGACTACCTGGCCAATATTGAACTGGACGATACCGACGATGATGTGTTTGCCATCATCTTGCAGAACAATACCATTACTGACGACAGTGCAGATGCCATTCGTATTCAATCCGGTGGATTACTTGACGATTCCCTGCTGACCGTATCGATGGAAGGCAACAATATTACAAACAGTATCTCCAACACCGCTGGACTGAGTGTGATCTGGGAAGGTCCGATGGATATTACGGTTACCAATGGGAACCAGTTCTTTGGAACCGGGGCTACAAATAATCAGGGGATTGATATCGAGGCCACCAGCAGTGACCTGGAAGACCTGATGACATTGACCGTCACCAATAATAACAACTTTACAATCGCAGGAACAAACAGTGAAGGGATTCAGGTTACTACAGAAGGACCTTCCAACATCCTGATCGCCAATAATATCGATCAGGGCTTTGTCATGGCGGGTGAAGACTCGACCGGTCTGCGATTTCTGGATTTAGCTGCTAACTCCTCAGTACAAATCGATACAAATATTATCAATATGTCTGCAATAGGCGGCGACGCCATTTTCTTTGATCTGATTGATGCCACAAGTTCTTCTGTTGTCATTGATAACAACCTGATTGGTTTATTCGATGGCGGTTTTGATGATAACGAAACAGCAGTTGGCTTCAACGCGATGCTCAATGGTCCGCTGCAACTGGGAACTGGAATCAATAATATTGTGAATGTAACAACGGTCGGTAATAACAACAGTTTCATCCTGTTCAATCCTGGTGGTGGTACATTCGATGGCCAGATCAGCCTGAACGGATTCCTGCTGCCGTAAAGCCATACCTGAGTCAGTTTCATGTTTAAGAGCACGTTCGTGTGTTTTAATCCAAAAATTCAAGGTTTTAATCGATGAGTCGCACATCCTGGAAAGTAATGATGATTACTCCATTCAGACTGAGTGCACTACTGGTGTTGCTGTGCTCGACCGGCTTACCTGTCGGGATGCATAAAGTAGCAGCAGCCGATGATGGCACAACCGAATTTGTCATGCACGGTGATGCCGACATGGTGGATGAAGAAATTGTTAATGAATCAGGCCTGTTCTCAGGCGTCAATACCTATTCCCGATCTCTGGTTCGGCAGTTGCCCGTCGATCGGGGATGGACCTACGACTCTCCCATTGATAAGTCGATCAAAAGCATGTTTGGTTCGACAACTCTCAAACTGGAGTATCTGCACTGGTCCCTGGAAGGACCTGATAACATATTATTGAGTGCACCAATCCTGGGGGTTCCGGATCCAACTGAGCCAACACCTGTATTTGACCGTTCGACCGGTATTGCCCGAGGTGATGGTGTCGCTTTGAATTATATCGACCGTACCATGGATACGAACGGGATGCGGGCTACATTAGCGTTTCCCATACAGGATGGAGCAATCGAGTGGAATGCCTGGGGGATTTTCAAGAATAAATCGACTCGTCCTACTGATTCCATTTACGCAACTCAGTCGAATTCCATTCCCGATGATGACCTGGTCGTTGTGACCAACTTCAATATCAATGGAGCTCTGGCTTCCAATACAAACGTGTACGATACGAGCTATAGCGTGAACCTGAACACTGAGATGTTCGGTACCGGGGTGAATTATATCTTGGATCCCTACCTCCCCGGCGAAGGATTTCGGATGCAGCCTCTGTTCGGTTTTCGTTTCATCAGTCTGCGGGAAACAATGAACCAGGTAGGCGTGGATTCAGGTGGGGGAATCGGAACACCTCGTACTACAACCATCTATTCAAAAGTCGAAAACCGTGTGTTCGGCCCCAGCATTGGTGCCCGGGCAGAATACCGACACAGTCGCTTTACAATTGGGGCAGAACCCAAATTTACCTTCGGGTTCAATCGGGATACCGATCAGGTGCGAACAGATCAACTGTTTGAAGCCACCGACCCGACAATTGTTTCCGTACAGAAAAACAATGAGTTTTCTCCTACATTCCAGCTTTCCTTGTATGCCAAACTGAATGTGACTGAACATCTTCGCTGTTTCGTCGGGTACGATTACCTGTTTATTGGTCAGGTCTCGCGTGCTTACGATATCATTGACTACAATGAAGACCGGTCTTCTTCAAATCCGGCAACTGGTACGAAAGTCCGCCAGGAGCACTCCAAGTTCTCTGCCGATGGTATTACCGGCGGGATTGAACTTGTCTGGTAAATCTACTTACTGAGAAGTTCTTCGACTGACCGATGCGCTGGTGTGCTTCTTTTCCGGCTTACGCAACTGATAACGCAGACTCTCCGAAAATTGCTGATAGACCCTGCTTGCCTGGTCATGATTGATTTCGCCGGCATGGGCATGCAGTAGAAATCGAAATGTCAACGGCGTCTTTCGAGTTGTTTCCAGAGATCCGTGCATGCAGGGAGATGCTCCCATCCAGCCATCTTCCCGAACATGCCACGATACAGAATCCTCTGATGCTGCCACGGGATTTTCGGGATGATAAAAATAGGTGATTCCCTCTGTGATTTCAGGTGCAACAGGACCTGAATAATCCATCCATTCAGCCGGTTTACCAAAGATCTCTTTTTCACCCGACTGCTGGCGACTGTTCGTGATTTTTCCTGCACCGAAAAAACTGGAGATGGATTTCGCGACCCGCACCGCCAGAAAACCGAAATTCGTTTTCTGAAACTCCAGGGATTCTGCCATCGGATAAAATGTGGTTTGCAGTTCCAGAAACAGTTCCTGTTTTTGATTCGTACGTATTGCAGAAATCAGTTCCTGGCGCAGTAAAGGCTGTGGGTCATGTCCATCCCGCCATTCCAGTTCCACTGCCAGGATTGCTTCGTCGTCTGCTTCATCGAGGGAAAGCCAGCGTTTCTGTGCGATGGTCGCTTCCGTATTTTCTGCCCAGAAGTTGATTCCCAGTACCTGGTGGTGCGCGAACCAGACCGAACGATGATGGTCATGATTGGGAGCCCCGGGATGTCCAATGCGAGTTAACGGGATGCCGGACGGCCCGGTCAGCGGATAGAAAAAAGGGCGTGAATAATGGGTTGCATGATGCCAGCGCAACCGTTCCTTGCCCTGAATTCGAAACGAGAATTGAGATTCGGGCTGAGGAACAATCTGGCATTGCGGAAAAAGGGCGCTCATCTCCGGACTCCTCTCAAGCGGAAAGCATACGTCAGGTGTGTATCGGGACCTCGATTCAGAGTAGACCCTGATTTCAGCAATGTAAAGCTGACATCCGGAAAAGAGTTATGACATTGGCCAGACGATGGAAAGCAGGATGGTCGTCGCCATACTCGTACATCCCATCACAAACAGCAGGGGGGTCCAGGATTTAAGGGCTTCCGCCTCGGTCAGGCCACTCATCTTACAGAAAATCCAGAAACCACTGTCATTCATCCAGGAACCAATCAAAGAGCCGGCACCAATCGCTGTTGCCAGGTAAACGGGATCAAATCCGAGGGAGATTGGATTAACAGTGTTTGTAGTCAGCATGGCTGACAGCATTGCCGAAGTTGTAATCATCGCGACCGTACTGGAGCCTTGTGCCACTTTCAACAGGGCGGCGATTCCAAATCCCAGGAACAGAAAGCTCAACCCCGTTCCACCAGACTCGTTGCTGAACATCTCCTGAATGGCGGGACCGATTTTGGCCACGGTCAGCATTTTACCAAAGGCTCCTCCGCCTGCAGTAATCAGAATGATCACGCCGCCACTCATCAATGCCTGTTCAACGGTGGCACTCAACTGTAATAGAGTCATGCTGCGTTGTCTCAGCAGGATGATCAGAGAGATCGCTGTCGCAACCAGGAGTGCGAAGTTGGCATCACCAATGATCGTAGTATAAGGAGCGATATTGGTGAGAAGTTTCTGGGGGCCAATGTTGGCATCGACAAGTGAATTGACGAGTGTATTGGCGGTAATCATCAGCACCGGGAGGACAATCGGGAGCAATGAAACAAACAGCGAAGGGAGCTCGTGCTCTTCAAGCGGATCAGGTTCTTTATGTTCGGCGACGTCCCGCATGGGAATATCCATCATGTGATTGGAAAACTTTCCATACAGGATGCCAACCAGTGCAGCCGGTAAAGCAACCAGCACGCCGACAAAGATCATTTTTCCCAGGTCAACACCCAGGTATTCTGCCATCGCCAGAGGACCGGGAGTCGGAGGAACCAGTGTGTGAGTAATGGCGCCACCGGCGGCGATCGCCATGATATATAACAGGTAGTTACGATGCGTGCTGCGGTACAGTGAACGTGCCAATGGGATCAACAGGTAGAAGACCGTATCAAAAAAGACCGGCACAGCGAGGACAAAGCCACTTCCCATCAGCGCAAACGATGCATTCTTTTCACCTAATGCCTTGAGAAAAGTGCGCACAATTCTGTCCGCTGCACCACTATCCATCATGCATTTACCGATGATCGCAGCCAGCGCAATGACGATACCGATCCCGGAGACCGAGTCACCAAAGGCGATCGCGACCCGTTTCATGCGATTAATTCCCTCGGCAGATTCGGGACCCAGCAGACTGACTACCATGGCAGCAGTGATCAATGCCAGAAAAGCATTAATCCGGAGAAAGATAATCATCCCGATGACTATGGAGATACCGATCGCCAATATGACGAATGGCTCGTCCAGATAGCTGAACAATTTATTGAAGCGGATCGCTGATAGGATAAATGGACTGTTTTCCAACATAAGCGCTTCTCCGGGAAAATCTTAGATGAATCTTCATGAATGGGTACGAGCATTACATAGAATTGTCGCTGACGCAACCCACCGCGCCGTAGAAATTGAGGCCTCTATTACTGAAGTAAATTAAGAAAAGGTGATGCTTCCGTTTAAAATCTGTTTGCAGTACGATGATTCTCTGTTGCCTGTCATACAACTATTGCGAAAAGGATCTGTGGCTCATGTCGGAAACGCGCCCCTTGATGAGAATGTGTTTTTTGTTCTGTATCAGCTTTGTTTTCTTCTGTGTCATCGCCGATGATCTTCCCGGTGCCGATGTGACGGACGCAGCGGCGCGACAGGCCATGCAGAAGGCAACGAATTATTTTACCAGCCAGGTTTCCACCGAAGGCGGTTATCTCTGGCTGTACAGTCAGGATCTCAAAGAACGGGAAGGGGAAAATCAGGCGCCTGCTTCGCGTGTCTGGGTTCAGCCTCCGGGAACCCCCAGTGTGGGCGAAGCGTATCTGAGAGCTTATCAGAAAACCGGTGAGCCTTATTTACTGAAAGCAGCGAAATCTGCCGCCTATGCTCTGGTCAACGGACAACTGAAATCGGGTGGCTGGAATTACTACATCGATTATGAAGATCGCAAATCTTATCAGTATCGTGTGAATGGCGGCGGTCCCAAGGCACGCAATACAACCACACTGGATGATAATACGACTCAGGCCGCATTACAGTTCCTGATTCTGATGGATCAGGAACTGAAGTTTCAGGATCAATCAATTCACGAAGCAGCCATGTATGCATTAAACGCATTACTGAAAGCCCAGTATCCCAATGGAGGCTGGCCGCAACGCTTTGACAGTCCACCCGATCCCCAAGAGTATCCTGTGATCAAAGCGAATTATCCGGAAAGCTGGCCGCGCGAGTTTCCTAAGAAAAAGTATCTCAATTACTACACCTTTAACGACAATCTGATTGAAGATCTGGTAGACGTGATGTTTCTGGCACATCACGTGTATCAGGATGAGCGCTATCAGCAGGCTGCATTGAAAGCGGGAGACTTCATCATTCTGGCCCAAATGCCCGAACCACAGCCAGCCTGGGCACAGCAGTATAACAGCCAGATGCAACCAGCCTGGGCTCGCAAGTTCGAACCCCCTGCCGTGACCGGTGGCGAGTCGCAAGGCATTATCAAAACGCTGATGCAGATCTATATTTATTCTGGTGATAAAAAATATCTGAAACCGATTCCACCTGCCCTGGCGTATTTAAAAAAGTCGGAACTGCCTGATGGAAAGCTGGCCCGGTTTTATGAGTTGAAAACCAATCGTCCCCTGTACTTTACGAAAAAGTATCAGTTGACCTACAACGACAATGACCTCCCCACACATTACGGCTTCATTATTAAATCCGGTGTCGATTCTCTGGAGGGTCGTTATCGTAGACTGCTGGATGATTCACCTGAGAAACTGGCTTCCATGCGGTTTCCCACACATCGGGTCCGTTTGACTCCTTCGTTGACAGCGAAGGCGAAATCTGCCATCGAGTCCCTGAACTCCGAAGGTGCCTGGTTGAAACAGGGCGATCTTAATGCATCGGGCAAAGAAAATTTGCGCACGATTGATACCCGTGTCTTCATCCGGAATCTGAACACTTTGGCTGATTTTGTCGCTGCAAAACAAAAGGACTAATCAAGTCGTATCGTGAAATAGAGTAGCAAGACAGATCAGGCATTTTCTGCAATCGACCGCATACGTTCCAGGCCGAGCCGGGCAACACTGAGCGGGTCCTGCTGCCAGAGGTCGTCGCGAAACAGTTCCAGTGAAAGCCAGCTGTTGTAACCAATCTGTTTTAAGAGCCGGCAATAGCGGGTCAGGTCGAGGTGCCCGTCGCCAGGAAGCACACGATCCGGATCCATCTGCTGTTCGCGGGGAATCGTATCGACGGCGTCGTTGAAATGGGAAATCGCGATCTGAGCTGGTTTCAGCTGCGCGATCGTTTCCATGCTGCCTCCGCCGCGGAAGACATGAAACGGATCGAGGACTAACGTCGCCTGGGGATGTGCCGATTTCTCGACGACCTGCAGTGCGTCTTCGATTTTTGTGACGGCTTCGACGAAGCCCAGGAATTCGACTGCCGGTTTGGCCCCTGCTTCAATGCCGGCTTCAAGCAGTTCCCGATAGCGTTTGCCGCCCAGATCATAATCGGGGACTTCACGATGCGGACAGGCGATGACATATTCCGCCCCCAGTTCGGCAGCGATTTTGATGCGTTTCAGACAGATCTCAAACACAGTCGGGTACTCTTCTTCTGATGCGGACCACCAGTCTCGCAGCATGATCATGGTGGGAATGGCCAGGCCGGATTTCTGAATTGCCGCAGAAATTGTCTCCAGTGTTCCTCCTGCCTCCAGATATGCTTCGATTTCATCAAACCACAGCTCAATGCCTTCGTAGCCGGCTTCCGCCGTCACGCTGATTTTTTCAAGCAGAGGAGTGGTACGGATTGTACTGGCATTCAGGCTGTAACGAAAAGCACTCATAGAGCGGATCCTCTAAAACAAAAACGAAGAAATGATTCAGCATTCGGCACTGATCTTACGTAAGAATAAGATACGGCTACTGTTTCTGCCATCAGCAACTGATCTGATCATTCTGCAATAATTGATCGAATTGATCAACTCAGGCACTCACCCGAAAGGTTCCTCGACTCCAGCCGCTCAATCAGTCACAATAGTCAGGTCGATCAGCGTTGATTCAAATCCAGTACATAAACTGAACACTGTAGATGATATGAATAGACTTGCTCCCAACCTGGACTGTCTCAGAGGCCCTGTATCTTTTTCACTGGCAATCTGTTTCTGTCTGCTCGCCGCGTGTAGCTCTGAAAAAAAATCGCCGCAAGCAGCTGAAGAATCCGTGGTGATTGTCGCTGATGCTCCCGTCGAAACAGCGGGAAGTGAAAAAACTGTTCCGCCACAGAACGTCAGGCAAAATACGCCTCAGCCTGAAAAAACTCCGGCCACGTCATCCACGGCCGCTCCCGAAGCTTCGAAACCGGATCAGACGATCTACCGCCCCAGTGATCAGAGGCCCGTCCATAATAATCAGCGACTGGAACTTTTGGGGATTAAATGTTACGAATCTCCGCGGCTGAAACTGTACACAGATATTGATCCCAAAATTGCAGTCACGCTACCGGCGGTGATCGATCAGGCTTATGCTTCGCTGGCCGACTATTTTGGTCCGCTGCCTCCCGATCGTGAAGGAACGGAATTTCAGGTCACCGGTTACATCATGCAGAACCGGGCCCTGTTCAGGGAAGCGGGGGTGATTCTGGATTCACTTCCGGCAATTGTGAACGGTCGGCATCAGGGGGCTCAGTTCTGGATGGACGCACAGAGTCAGCCTTATTACCTCAAACATCTGATGCTGCATGAATACACGCATTGCTATAGCATGATCATGGGGGACATTGGTGCTCCGGTCTGGTATCTGGAGGGCATTGCAGAGTCAATGGCAACCCATACCACGGACGCAGACGGTAAGATTCACTTAAATGTGATGCCTCATAATAAAAATGATTTTGGTGGCCTGGGACGAATCACTCTGATTGAAGATGCAGTGGAACAGGCTCCCCCCAGGTCGATTCAGGAGATCATGCAGTTTCATCCGGCAAACTTTTTATATAACAATGAAGAATATGCCTGGTCCTGGGCCTTATGTCAGTTTTTTGATAAGCATCCTGTCTATGGAAGCCCATTTCGCGAACTGGCTCAGCATATGCATGGAGACGGGTTCTCTAAAAAAATTCAGGAAATGCTGGGCGATGATTATGCCAAAGTGAATGATGACTGGATGCTGTTCGCCCGCAATCTGCAACCGGGCTACGATTTCCAGAATGCGGCAGTGACGTTTGCTTCAGGTGAATCTTTGCGGCCTGATAGCAGCGCGACGGCAGTGGTAAACAGTCAAAAAGGCTGGCAGTCAAGTGGAATTCATGTCGAGCAGGGAATTGTATATGAAGTCAGTGCTACGGGGCGATTTACGCTGGCTCAGAAACCAAAGCCGTGGGAGAGTACTGCGGACGGAATCAGTTTTCAGTATTTCAAAGGACAGCCATTGGGGCGGTTGATCATGATGATTCAACCGGATCCGGATATGAAGCTGACCCATCCCAATTCGATCTTAAAAGAATACCCGCTTGGTGCCCATGCCAGCTGGATGGCTCCCGTGAGCGGTACCGTTTATTTTCGCTTGAACGATGCCTGGAATTCACTGGCGGATAACAGGGGGGAAGTAGAAGTCACACTGCAGCGAAAGTCAAAGCCGACCACTGGAGATGATTCGGACAGATAAACGGATTGGTACGTTGCAGACAGAACCGATATTCTTTGTTGATGCGTGATCATCAGCTTTAATCCGATACAGAGGAGCGGCAGTATGTTAAATCAGAATCTGGAAAACCTGGCATTATCACATCAGGCATCCCGTAGATTGTTTCTGAAACAGTCTACCGCCGCACTGCTGGCAGGAACTATGACGCAAACAGGTGTCTCGCTTGCTGCTGAGACTGCGCCGGTAAAACCAAAACCGGGTATCAAAAAAGCGGTGAAGTATCAGATGATTACGGAACCCGTTTCAGTGCTCGATAAATTCAAAATGCTGAAGGATCTCGGCTTTGACGGGACGGAAATTCATTATCGTTCCAAGGTGGATCCCAAAGAAGTGCGACGGGCCATTGATGAAACGGGAGTGCAGGTTCACGGGTTTCTGAACAGCAGTCGCGACGAACTGAAAGATTCCATCGATCAGGCAAAATATTACGGCGGTACGAGTGTGCTGGTCGTCGCCGGCCGCGTGGATAACAGCCATCCGTATGATGTGGTGTATCAACAGCAGCAGGCCAAGCTGAGAAAGCATCTGCCTTATGCCGAGCAGCAGGGCATAAAACTGCTGGTGGAAAATGTCTGGAACAATTTTCTGTTAAGTCCGCTGGAGATGGCGCGTTTCATTGATGAACTGGAGAGTCCCGCGGCAGGCGTGTATTTCGATGTTGGAAATGTCGTTCGGTTCGGCTGGCCCGAACAGTGGATTCGCATCCTGGGCCCCCGGATTGTCAAACTGGATATCAAGGAATACAGTCGCAAGAAACAGGTCGACGAAGGACTCTGGAAAGGTTTTCAGGTTGAGATTACGGAAGGGGACTGCAACTGGTCTGAAGTGCGTAAAGCCCTGGCAGACATAGGTTACACACAAGGCTGGGCGACAGCGGAAGTCAAAGGAGGGGATCGCCAGAGATTGCAGGATATTTCGGAACGCATGGATCGTGCACTTGATCTTGCCTGAGACAGAGTTGATAATAAATTAAGGTCATTTAGTAGCCATGCTGTCAGATGACCGTCCTCATATTAATCCTGCCTGTAGTTAGCTCTTCAACAATTATTTGCGTAGTAGATACAGATTAAGAACCCTGTCTACCATCTGAATGAAAGGTTTTTCCATGTCCGAAAAAGCATCTGAACAACAGCCGAACCAGAGTCGCCGTAAATTTATGAAACAGTCTCTGACCACGCTGGCAACAACGGGGCTGGTTGTAAATCCGGCATTAACTTCTGGTGCTTTTGCTGCCAGTACCGAATTGATTAAAGTCGGACTGGTTGGTTGTGGCGGTCGTGGAACAGGAGCGGCAGCACAGACCCTGCGGGCGGATTCGAATGTCGAACTGGTCGCACTGGCGGATGCATTTGGCGATCAGCTGGAGCAGAGTTATCAGAACCTGAAAAAAACGGAAGTTCAGGATCGCATCAAAGTCGACGCGGACCATAAATTTGTCGGTTTTGATGCCTTTCAGAAACTGATTGATTCTGATGTGGATCTGGTTATTCTGGCAACACCTCCTCATTTCCGTCCACAGCATCTGCAGGCATGTATCGATGCCGGCAAGCATGTGTTCTGTGAAAAACCGGTCGCCGTGGATGCACCCGGGATTCGCTCTGTACTGAAAACAACTGCTGAAGCGAAAAAGAAAAACCTCACGATCGTTTCCGGTCTCTGCTGGCGGTATGAGACGGGGATGCAGGAGATGGTCGATAAAATTCATAATGGTGGCATTGGTGATATCATCGCCATGCACAGCACCCGCTATCTGGGCGGAGTTGCCAAAATGGTGAAACGCAAGCCGGAATGGTCAGACATGGAATACCAGATGCGAAACTGGTATTACTACACCTGGTTGTCGGGTGACTTCAATACCGAACAGTTCGTGCATGAGCTGGATAAGCAGTCCTGGGTCATGGGAGAATATCCTGTCCGCTGCTACAGCACAGGCGGACGTCAGACCCGAACCGGTGAAGATTACGGACAAATATTTGATCACTTCAGTACGGTGTACGAGTATGCCAACGGGGCGAAGTTTGTCGCGTCCACCCGTCATCAACTGGGCTGCAGTTCCATGTTTGTGGATACCGTGTCAGGGACCGAGGGGACTGCCACGCTGATGAAATACCAGATCGAAGGTAAGAATCCCTGGAAAGGCGCTCGTCGTCGCACCAACATGCATCAGCTGGAACATAATGAGATGTACAAAGCCCTCAGAAATGGTGAAGTGATCAATAATGGCGAGTACATGGCGAACAGTTCCATGATGGGAATTATCGCCCGTATGTCTGCCTATACGGGCAAGACGCTCACTTGGGAAGAAGCCATGAATTCCAAAGAAGATCTTTCTCCCGAGAAATACGACATGACCATGTCGCTGCCCGAACCCAAAGTGGCGACACCCGGTGTGACTCCCTTCGTATGAACAGAGTCGACAAATCGAATTTGATTCAACAACCGGAGTGTGATTCGCACTTCGGTTGTTTTTCTACCGTGATATCAAAAGGATCAGTTTTACAAATTGAAAATGAAACCGGAGGAAGTGATGAATTCGCTCGCGAATTCGCTTTTACTGCTGGGAGTTGTGGCAGGGACCTGCCTGTATGATGCCGCTGCCACGTGCCGGGGTAATGAAAAATCAGCCAGCCAGACACAAGCGAAACCGCGTCTGACGCTCTCGCGTGAAAAAAACATGCTGTATATTCACGGCGATCATATTCCGGGGGGAAAGATCCCCATCAATTATCTGGAAGCTTACTGTCGCGCGAATTCGACTGATGCCGACTGGGGAAAGCATACGGTGGTCAAACACGAAACACAGACGCTCTCCCTGAACAAAGACCAGACCGTTCTGAAACTGAAATGCACGGTAGCCGATGGTGTAACGGTGCAGCATACAATTACCGCGCAGGGGGATGAGATCGACTTTCAACTGGTGGCCCACAATCCGACCGATCGACGGTCTGAAGTCCATTGGGCACAACCCTGTATCCGTGTAGGTGAATTTGCCGGCCTGGGCGCCTCCACGACAGATGATAAATATGCCTACATCAAAAAATCATTTGTCTTTCTGGATGGCAAGCCAGCCTTCATGCCGACCCGCAACTGGGCTACAAAAGCACGTTATGTACCCGGTCAGGTCTGGTGTCCGCAGAATGTGCCTCGCACCGATGTGAATCCCCGTCCGTTAAACAGTGAAGTTCCCAGTAATGGCCTGATCGGCTGTTACAGCGGCGATGGAGAGTGGATCTTCGCCACTGCGTTCGAACCGTATCAGGAACTGTTTCAGGGCGTGATTCGCTGTCTGCACGCTGATTTTCGTCTGGGCGGACTGCAACCGGGAGAGAAAAAAACCATTCGCGGGAAAATCTATATCGTTCCCGCCGACATGGAGGCACTGGTGAAACGCTACGAACGCGATTTTCCTGAGCAGGTAAAACAGAAATAAGGGTAGCGGTGCTGATTAACGGTTTACCGTTGTGATTTCGGTTACCTGGGTTTCCAGCTTTTCCGCATCCGCACCGGAAATCGTGACATTAAATTCGCCGTCACCCGAGCCAATCGCTTTGACCAGAATCGTGTATTTTAGAAAGGCATCGGCAGGAAGTTCACGTACCGGAGAGACACGCAGGATATCCTGATTGACTTCCGGCCTGAGATTGAGCTTCTGGTTTCCCTGGTGCGCTTCGACAGACACGACGCGAAACATACGCGGGATTTTTGCCTGAAGGACGATGTCTTTAGCCGGCTGCAGCCCTCGATTTTCGATGCTGACTTCGTAAACCGTCTCTTCGCCGCGGGCAATCGGATCTTTGGTGTCGCGGACCTGCACATCCAGCACGCCTTGTGCAGGGGTGACTTTGAGACAGGCCGAAACCTGTTCGTTGGGCAGGTCCGGGCTGGTCACGTTGACTCGCATGCAGGCATGCTCGGCGGCAACTTCGCATTCGAATTCCACCTGCAGCTGCACCCCTTCACCAACACGAATCGTATCCAGGGTCCATGTCAACCGATCGGATTCCCTGGTGGAACCGATGGATGCTTCGCGAGGGATCAGGGCCGAATCGTATGTGACTGCCACCTGGATGTTATTCAGATCGACGTCTGCCACATTGGAAAGTTTCAGGTTGTATTCTGCCCGGCTGCCGATGCTGCGGGAAGAGGGGCCAACCACAGACAGATCCAGTTGCTTCTTTTCATATTCCACACAGACCGATTTCCAGACCAGTTCATCTCCGTCAGCCAATGCCCGGAAACGACAACAGTGACTGCCTAGAACATCACTGAAGAGTGTCAGAGAAATCTCTTTTGATTCGCCGGGCTGCAGTGTGCCCAGACGCTGTCCGATTTTCTTTTCGCGGCGACCCGGGAACATCAGGGCGGCATCAAACTCACATTCCAGCAGAACATTTCTGACGGAGCGATCACTCGCATTTTTGATGATCAGATAGAATGTGGCGCCACTTCCCAGCTGGCGTTTGGGAATGACGTCCACCGTCATCTCCAGCGGTCCAGCGGTCGCAGGTGCAGTCATCATGGGGCCTGATGGCTGTTTTGATAAAGGTTCCGGCTTCGATCTGCTTTGGATATCGGGTACATTCAACTGGGGACGCGGCATCACCTGCTCAGGCAGGTCTCGCGGTTGAGGAGGCTGATTCTGTTTGAGCGATTCCGGTACGGCAAACAGATCTTCTTTGGGTTGGGGCGAAGTCGGCTGTCTTTGCGGAATCGTCTGGGGATTTGTTCGTGGCTGACTTAAAGGATTGACACGTTGCGTTTCACGTGACTGGGGAGATGCCTGCGGAACGGGACCGTTCAATGGCTGATTCTGGGGGTCCAGAGGGGGCGGATCAGTCAGTTTCCAGGAGGAGCGTTGACTGGGCGCAAGGGCTGAGCAGGCTGCTGTCGAGAGTGTCAACAGCAGCAGCAGGAATGATATGACTCCTGATGAGGGTCGAATTCTGCTACCCGGCATGAATAATCCCCGTTGGTTAAAACAAAACTATACACTGAAAGTTTATCACGAAAACTTGAGTGTAACAGGGAGAGATTTGCAGGAAATTGAGAATAGTAATTGCGCGAATCCAGCTGGAAAACACGTGTTTATCTGCATTATCTCGATTATGGTGACTCTATGAATTCTAACAGTATTAAGTGCGTTCCATTCGGCAGAATCCGTACAGGAGGGGCATGGCAGGAAGCTTATGAAAAACAGTCTGAAAAACTTGAGATGATTCGTCAGGGCAATTAACAAAGCATAGTGGAGTTTCTAGACTGAACCTGCTTGAAGTGTTGTATGAAAAATACAGGCGGTACTGAATTTAATACCGACAGGCGAAGTCAACGCAGCCTGTTTCAGTAACAAAACGTGGCAAGGATCGGCTTTGAACATCTTTGTGTCTGAATATCTCTGTAGTGGTGCCTGGGACCTTACCGATGCAGAATCCGGTTTACTCAAAGAGGGAACCGCAATGCTGGAAGCGGTCATGACTGATCTGCTTGCGCTTCCTCACTTTCGCGTGATGACAGTCCTGCAGCAGACGCTCTCTCTGAAATCACCGCTCATAGTGGAAGCGCTCCAAACCGGACGGTTGCAAATCTTCCGCGCCGCCACATCACAGCAGGAACGTGAGAACTTTAAAACAGCCTGTCGCTTAGCCGATTGTGTGATGGTCATCGCACCCGAGTTCGAGGATCTGCTGTCCAGTCGAACGCAGCTGGCTTTGGATTGTGGCGCGACAGTCGCCGGCTCTGCTCTCAAAGCAATTCAGTTAACAGCCGATAAGTGGCGATTGTTTGAATTGATGCAGGAATCCTCAATCCCCACGATTCCAACCTGGCAGTTTTCAGGTGAGTTGCTTCGGTCTGCGGTTTCGTTTCCCTGTCTGATCAAACATCGTTTCGGCGCAGGAGGTCTGGGATTAGAAACGTTTCAAAATGATGACTGTTTGCAGAAACGAAGGAATCAACTGAGATCATCCGAGGAACAGTTTCTGATGCAACCTTTACTGCCAGGAAAAGCCCTTTCGACCGTGGCACTGATCAGAGCAGGGGGACGGGAATTTTTTCCGGTGGGGGAGCAGCAGATCAGCTGGAAGCAGGGCTTTCGGTATCAGGGAGGAACCATTCCCGCGGACGTCGATGCCCGTGTGCTCCCGGCCATTTCTGATTTACTGAATCGTGTCTGTGATTTACTGCCGGGACTTGCGGGATATGTGGGCTTTGATATTCTCTTACCAGAAGACGCGCCGCACGAACCCGTGCTGGTGGAAATCAATCCGAGACTGACGACCAGTTACACTGGTTATCGCAGGCTGACGTTTGATAATCTGGCAGCCCGACTCATCGATCCGGATACCGATTTCCCCGACATTAAATGGAAGCAGGGAGAAATGATTCGGTTTCAACCAGATGGAAGTTCTACACTGTTACCACAATCTGAATCGAGAAACTGAACATGTATGTCATTGGCCTGGATATCGGCGGTGCGAACCTCAAGGCGGCAGACAGCGATGGTGCCGCCCGGTCGATGTCGTTTGAACTCTGGAAAACTCCCGAATTACTACAGTCAGCATTACAGGAGTTATTGACCTCGTTCCAGCGTCCCGATCTGGTTGCGGTGACGATGACTGGGGAACTGGCAGACTGCTTTTCAACCAAAGCAGACGGGGTGGATCATATTCTGACCGCCGTCGAACAGGCTGTACCCGGTGTGCCCGTGCTGGTCTGGCAGACCGGAGCCGAATTTCTGCCCACAGAGATCGCACGGGAATTTCCTCTATTGGCGGCTGCCGCCAACTGGCATGCGCTGGCAACCTGGCTGGGACGGATGATTCCCGATCAGCATGGCCTGTTGATCGATATCGGCTCAACGACAACCGATCTGATTCCACTCAAAAACGGATTACCGGTTTCCGAGGGATTAACGGATGTCGAACGATTACTGTCAGGAGAACTGGTTTATACCGGTGGTCGTCGGACCCCACTGGCGATGCTGGAGAAACGTGTACCATTACGGGGACAGGACTGTCCCCTGGCGGCGGAATCTTTTGCGACGACGGCAGATCTCTATCTGCTGCTGGAAGAAGTGCCCGAATCTCCCGAAGATGTCGATACGGCGGACGGCAGACCTGCGACACGGGCGAATGCATTTGCCCGAATTGCCCGTTCTGTCTGTTGTGACATCAATGAACTGAGCGAAACAGAAGCGATCGAGATGGCAGGCTGGCTGGTTGCACGACAGCAGGCACAGATTACCGAGGCACTCAATCAGGTCCTGAGCCGTATGGATGAACATCCCCAGACGGTTTTAATCAGTGGCAGTTCCGTGTTCCTTGCAGAAAAAATCGCTCGCTCCCATCCGCAACTTGCTCAGGCAATGATCACGAATGTTGCTGAGATATTTGATCGATCCATATCAGACGCTGCCTGTGCTTTTGCCGTCGCGCGACTGGCAGCAGAACGGGTTCAGATCTCCCGCGGGGATAACGGGTGAGATTAAGAATCCTGACTGTAAGTTTATATAAGTTTATAATTTACAGTAGTTTAATGAGTATGTGTCCAAACGATTCATACGGAATCGTAGTTGACTTATTTTCGAATCTTGTGGTATCTTCCCGCACTTGAAACTGTTCCCAACAGACAAAATCAAGACTCACGAGCTTCCCCCTTTCATTTCTAAGTTCTGGTAACTTGAACAAGGATGACAGGCTACCAGAATGATGGGGAATTGCGCTGAGCACTCAAAATATATTTTTACCCTCATCCAGCGATGGAGCGCGAAACATGTGTGGTATAGTCGGATATATCGGTCATCGACAGGCCGGACCCATTTTGATCAAGGGGCTGCAGAAACTGGAATATCGTGGCTATGACAGTGCCGGGGTGGCAGTCCACGATGGTGATGCGATCCAGATTCGCAAGAAAAAAGGACGTGTCATGGAGATGGCGTCCCTCTACAAGTCGAATCCGGTTTCCGGTACGGCAGGCATAGGACACACACGCTGGGCGACGCATGGCGAAACCAACGATCAGAACTCGCATCCCCATGTGGGGGGAAACGCTGATGTTGTCATCGTCCATAATGGAGTGATCGAAAACTATACTTCGCTGCGAAAGCAACTGCAGGGATTGGGATACGTTTTTCGTACAACGACTGATACCGAGTCAGTGGCGCATCTGCTGTCACATCATCTCGAAGAACAAATTAAATTTGGTTCTGACCCGGAAGAGTTGGCCACCTATCTGAAAGCGGTAGAAATCACCCTGACGAAACTCAAGGGAACTTATGGCCTGGTTGTGATGTTTCGGGATCTGCCCGACGTGATGATCGCTGCACGACTGGGGAGTCCGCTGGTGTTAGGTGTCGGCAAAGGCGAACATTTTATCGCCAGTGATGCCACCCCGCTGGCGGGGTATACCGACGAAGTGATTTACCTTGCTGATCATGAAATGGCTGTGATCACACGCGATGAAATCGAAATCTTTCACCGTGATGAAGGTCAGCAGAAGCTTTCGATTCAGACCCTGGATCAGGTGAGTGTCGAAGCGGAACTGGGTGAATTTGAACATTATATGCTGAAGGAAATATTCGAGCAGCCCCAGGCTCTGGAAAACGCCATGCGTGGTCGCCTGGATGAAGATGAAGCGACTGCCAAATTTGGTGGTTTGAATCTGAGTGCACAACAACTGCGAAAAATTGATCGCGTCGTGCTGACAGCATGTGGAACCAGCTGGCATTCCGGACTGGTGGGTGAATATCTGCTGGAAGAGTTTGCCCGGATTCCGACGGAGGTGGAGTATGCGAGTGAATTACGCTATCGCAATCCCCCGATCTCAAACAGTACCATGATTTTCGCGATTACTCAAAGTGGTGAAACTGCGGACACACTGGCAGCGATGCGCGAATGCAAACGAAAAGGCCATCCAACACTGGCGATCTGTAATGTGGTCGGATCGACGATCGCCCGTGAAGCGGATGGCGGGATTTATCTGCACGCCGGACAGGAAGTAGGAGTGGCATCGACAAAAGCTTTCACTTCTCAGGTCATGGTCTTAATCCAGTTAGCACTGTTTCTGGGACGGATGCGTCACTTGTCGTATCCGGCGGGGCGCAGAATCATCGATGCCATTCATAAAGTTCCCGACCAGATCCGTAAGTGCCTGGAATGCAATGAGCAGGTGAAAGACATTGCGTTGAAGTACTGCAACTTTAATAACTTTCTTTATCTGGGACGCCTGTATAATTTTCCCGGTGCTCTGGAAGGGGCGTTGAAGCTCAAAGAGATCAGCTACATTCATGCCGAGGGATACCCGGCTGCTGAAATGAAGCATGGTCCAATTGCCCTGGTGGATGAAGCCACTCCCAGTGTGTTTGTGGTGCCCCGCGGACAGATTTATCCCAAAGTTATGAGCAATCTGGAAGAGGTCAAAGCACGTAAAGGCCCCGTCATCGCCATCGCCTGCGAAGGGGATGATAAGATTGCGGATATTGCCGACGATGTGATTTATGTTCCCGACGTCGACGATTTTCTTCAGCCTCTTGTCACGGCGATTCCATTGCAGCTGCTTTCGTACCATATTGCGGTTTTGCGCGGCTGCAATGTCGACCGGCCACGGAATCTGGCAAAAAGTGTGACAGTCGAATAAGACCGACGACCTCTTGATCTGGTTCCACCAGTGTGTGTCGCTGCGCGTGTCTGTCTGGCGACTGTTGATGAATCGATCAGTTTATCGCCCGAAATAAGCTGAAAACTGGTTTTCCTTTGTTGAAAGTGGGAAAAATCAACTTCCCGGATCTGGTTTCGCCTGATGATCAGCATAGAATAGTAGCTGAGACCGTCAGAGAGATTACTTCTGACGGATTTGACGCTTCAAATCATTGCAGACGGGACATTACCCCTGCACCTTTTCAGGGGAATGGGATACGACGCCCCTCAACAGAAATAAGAAATTGCATTTCTGTGCTACTGGAACAAAAACAATGAAAGTAATTCTGGCGAATCCCCGCGGTTTCTGTGCGGGTGTGAATATGGCAATCGAGTGTCTTGAAGAAGTCATTCGCATTTTTGGCAGTAATGTGTATGTCTATCATGAGATCGTACATAATAAATATGTCGTGAATCGTTTTACGAACCAGGGGGTCACCTTTGTCGAAGCAGTCAGTGAAGTACCGGAAAATTCCATTCTGGTCTTCAGTGCTCATGGGGTGTCCCCGGTGATTCGTAACCAGGCGCGAGAACGAAATATTCGCACGATTGATGCAACTTGTCCGCTGGTGACCAAGGTACATACCGAAGCCATCAAATATGCCGACGCCGGGTATCATATCATTTTGATTGGCCATGAAGGGCATGACGAAGTCATCGGTACGATGGGGGAAGCTCCGGAAAGCATAACGTTGATCGAAACTCCGGAAGAAGTGGCCGCCCTGGAATTTCCTGAAGGGGCGCGACTGGCTTTTCTGACTCAGACCACTTTAAGTGTAGAAGAAGCGGGCCGCGTGATTCGCAGCCTCAAGGAAAAATATCCTGCCATTGAAAGTCCACCGAAGGAAGATATCTGTTATGCCACCACAAATCGACAGGAGGCGGTCTCTGAACTGGTCTCTCGAGTCGACCTGGTACTTGTCCTTGGCAGTCAGAACAGCTCTAACAGCAAACGCTTAATGGAAATTGGTAAGACGGCCGGCAAGCCCGCCTTTCTGATCGACGGGGTGGAAGAGGTCTTACCGGAATGGTTCGACCAGGCAGAAACCATTCTGATCACAGCGGGCGCCAGTGCCCCCGAAGTCGTCGTGCAGGAACTGATTCAATTTCTGGAAGATAACTACCAGGCGGAAGTCGAAAATGCGATTGTCCGCAAGGAGTCAGTTCGATTTCCCCTGCCCAAAGAATTACGGGCTATTCAGACGTAGTATCAGATCGCATGAAATGATCAAAATGCTCTGTCTGGTTTGCTGAGTGTCGTCCGGAACCTGCTATGATTATTGTCAACCAAGATCTTTGAGTCGCGAGACCGTCAAGCAACCTGAAAGAATGAAACAGTAGCCATGAGTGATAATCCGACGCCAGCAGACAATAATGATGATTCTTCCGAATTCAATCCGGAACGCCATACGCAGGAAATCAGGCATTCCCAGGTCAGTGCCCGGGTACCGGAAGGCGTCTCACGCGGCGTTTTCAGTACGGGCGCTGTTGTGCTTCAGGGAGGCCATGAATTCATCCTTGATTTTCTGTTGCGGATTTCCACGCCGCAGCAGGTCGTCGCACGGGTCGTGCTCCCGATTGGAGTCGTTCCGCAGATGATACGCGCACTCCGCGATAATCTCACAAACTATGAAAATCGGTTTGGGACTCCTGTCATCCCGACTCCATTGCCTCCCGCGGTTACTGGATCCTCTGAATCCATCAACGTCGGGGCAGGTATCGAAACTCCTGAAACGGAGCAGTCTGTTTCCCCGACAGCCGATTCAGTATCGGGGGCCGCTGCTGGCGGGGCAGGAGTGGTCGGAGAAACGAGAACCCCGGAGTCCGGTAATGAAGAGACATCGGAAACCAAAATCAGCCCGGTACAATCTGCCCAGAAACCGCCGTCAGCGGAAGAACTGTATGATGAATTGAAACTGCCCGATGAAATGCTGTCCGGCACGTATGCGAATGCGGTACGGATTGGACACTCGGCAACAGAATTTTCGTTCGATTTCATCACAACGTTTTTTCCCCGTTCCTGCGTGTCTGCCCGCGTCCATCTGGCAGCACCGAATATTCCCCGCCTGCTGGATTCGCTGACGCATTCCTTTGAGCAGTTTCAGAGAAAAGTCGCCCAGCAGCAGAAACGTCAGCCTCCACAGCAGGATGACCTGCCCGACTGACAGGGACCGGTCTGGAAAGCATCTCTTGCGAAACGGGAGTATTTACTCTGTGCGCCTGAGTTCTTTATCGGTCGCTGCTGTATCTGTCTCTGCTTCTGGTTTGTGTTTGGAGAAAACCAGATAGCGGCAGAGCAGAAAATTGAAGCCCATGCCGACCAGAATTCCAATGAATGCCGCCAGCAGGATCCGCTTCTCAAAGAACTGGAAGGACCGGCTCAGGACCATTGTCGTCAGCCAGTTAAAGACGGCCCCGGTCAGGCAACTGCCACAATAGCTCAGGTACTGTTTCAGGAACGGTTTATGTCTGGCGTATGAGAAGGTGATGTTCCGGTTGAGCAGGAAGTTGGTACTCATGGAGGTCCAGATTGCCAATGCCACTGCGATCGGGGATATCATCCAGTTTGAGAGCAGGGCGAGCATCTGCAGATTCACGAAGACACCCGTCAGCCCAATCAGTGCGAATTGCGTGAAATAGGCATAGTTCTGATATTTGAAATCAAACAGTCGTTTGAGATGTTTCAGATAACGCAGTTGCTCTTTGAATGAAAGTTTACTCGAGCCTGCGACTCGATCTGTAAATTCAATCGGAATTTCAACCACGTTTCGACAGCGGCATTTGACGATGAGTTCCAACCCGATTTTATACCCGACGGGATTCAGGATCTGGTGAGCCTTCAGGTAAGTTTGCCTCTTGATCGCGAAGAAACCGGCCAGGGGGTCTCGAGCACTGGTGAAAGGACGGGATAACCAGGTGGCCACCCGGGAATTCCACTTTCTGAACCAGCCCCAGCTCTGGTCGGTTGTGCCTCCCTCGACATAGCGACTGCCAATCACAAAATCCGCCTGCCGCTGATTGAGCGCGGAAACCAGTTCGGGTATTTTTTCAGGAGGATGGGAGAGGTCTGCATCCATGACCAGCAGGATACCGCCCGAGGCAGCATTCAGTCCTGCAATCACAGCAGTCGAGAGTCCTCGCTCATTTTTGCGGGTAATCAGCCGCAGGGGACAGTTTTCGGCCAGTTTCTCACACACCTGTATCGTCTCATCCGGGCTGTCGTCATCGACTACAATGATTTCCGCATCCAGTTCGGCTTCAGTGAGAACGCGGTTTACGCGCGGGATGAGGACCGTCAGATTTTCAGCTTCGCAATAAGTAGGAACAATAATTGATAATTGCAGCAATGTTTTTACTTTTCAGGATTGTAGCGGTAATGCGGCTGGAGATGTTTGCTGCTGGTTTTCAGTGAGCGGCAGACAGTATGCAGGGTGAATCTGATTTTCAGCTCTTACACTGATGAAAAGCCACCTCACAGGGAGGAAAAGCCGATGAATCCTGCAATCTCATTCTCCATCATGTTTGCGATGAGATCAACCGGATTGACCGTCATAGAGCTTAAACCGGACATCATCGACAGAACCGTTATGCATGTCCGCTTTTGGCTGATGCAGAGATGCTGCTTTTTTGCATCATTTTATTCTTCAGGCGACTTGCTGTCATTTTATGAACTAAATTTAAGCTGAAAACCCTGTCACACCTGCCTGAACCGCTGGTGTGATTACGGATGTCGAAGTCGGACAGAACATTCTGGTTTTTAAATTAAAGACACAACTTCAAGGAGTTTTGAATAAGATGGCAGCTACAGGCTTTTCGCACGCCGATTCTAATATGGCATTTGATGATCTGAAACGACTGATTCATGGCAAACTGGTTGAGAAACTGGACCTGTCACGCGTGGGTGATCTGGAAGGTGATTCACTGCGTCGCGAAATTCGACTGGTCATCGAGCACTTGTGCGATACCGAAAATCCACTGTTAAACCGTTCTGAACGGGAGCGGTTGATCGAAGAGATTCTGGACGAGACTTTTGGTTTCGGGCCACTCGAACTGCTGCTTAAAGATCAGGATATCGCGGACATCATGATCAACGGTCCCAAGCATGTCTTCGTGGAAAAGAACGGTCGGATTGAACGGTCCAGTGTCGTATTCCGCGATAATCAGCATCTGCTGCAGATCCTGGACCGGATCGTCTCCAAAGTGGGACGACGCGTCGATGAAACGTCTCCGCTGGTCGACGCCCGCCTGCCTGATGGCTCGCGTTTAAACGCCGTCATCCCTCCGCTGGCTCTGGATGGCCCGTCATTAACGATTCGTAAATTCGGATCGAATCCACTGGGGCTGGAAGATCTGCTGCGGTTTGGTGCGTTCACACCGGAAATCGCCATGCTGCTGGAAGGTGCGATTAAAGCGCGAATCAATACGATCATCAGTGGTGGTACCGGTTCCGGTAAAACGACACTGTTAAATACATTATCCGGATTTATCCAGAGTGACCATCGCGTGATTACGATTGAAGACGCGGCGGAACTTCAATTGCAACAGGAACATATTTTACGCCTGGAAACCCGGCCTCCCAATATCGAAGGCCGTGGTGCGATATCCGCAACGGACCTGGTGAAAAACGCATTGCGTATGCGACCGGACCGGATCATCATCGGGGAATGTCGTGGCGGCGAATCGCTGGACATGTTGCAGGCAATGAATACCGGTCACGAAGGTTCATTAACGACGATTCACGCCAACTCTCCTCGTGATGCTGTTTCCCGTCTGGAGACCATGATTACGATGGGCGGAGTGGAACTGCCTCTCAAAGCATTAAGGCAACAGTTTGCTTCCGCAGTGGATCTGATCATTCAGGTTAACCGTCTGCAGGGGGGGCCGCGAAAGGTAACCCACGTGACAGAGGTGCTGAACATGGAGCAGGACACCGTGATTATGCAGGATATATTTCTGTTCGTACAGGATGGTATTGACGCGGACGGCAGAGCCTATGGTCATTTTGAAGCGACCGGTGTACGACCTGCTTTCATGGATCGACTGGAGGCTGCCGGAATTCGACTGCCAGGGAATCTGTTTGCCAATCGCGTATTACAGGGCTGATATCAATTCTGTTTCGATAAGACTTAAAACACGACTTTTCAAACGATAAAGGTAATCCGAGATGGATCAGACACTTATCATCTCCATCGCTGCATTTCTGGGAATGATGGCTTTTGCAGGAGCCGTCATCTTTGTCATCAAGGATTTTTCGTCCAGCAAGGCAGAAGATCGACTGGCTGTCATAACCGGTAAAAAGAAATCGTCGGAAGAATCAGCCTCGTTACTCAAAGAAGAATTTGTGAAGGGAGGCTTAAACAGCCTGTCTGATCAGGTCGCACACTTATTTGATAAGTTTGGAAATATCAAGTTGCTGCTGGAACAGGCAGAAGCGCCTTTTAAAGCAGATACATTTCTATTAATGACCGCTGTTACCGGTTCAATGGGTTTTGCTGCTGCCTGGTTTACGAATGCACCTGGTCCTTTTTGCCCTGTGGCTGCATTGGGCACCGGGGTATTACCGTTTATGTGGCTGCTGTTCCGTCGCAACCGGCGATTCAAAAAATTTGGTCAACAGTTACCTGATGCACTGGAACTGGTAGGGCGTGCGTTACGTTCCGGGCACAGCCTTTCCTCCGGGCTCAGTGTTGTGGTTCAGGAAATGCCGCCACCGATTTCAACGGAATTCGCATTAGCTTATGAAGAACAGAATCTGGGGATTCCCATTGGAGAAGCATTGAAAAACATGCTCACGCGAATGCCAAACCTGGATTTGAAATTTTTCGTAACAGCCGTTGTCATCCAGAGACAGGCCGGGGGAGACCTGGCTGAAATTCTGGACAAAATCGGTTACATCATCAGGCAGCGCTTTAAGATTATGGGTCAGGTCCAGGCTTTGACCGGGGAAGGTCGTATCAGTGGAGTTGTGCTGATGGCTTTGCCTATCGCGTTGTTCTTTGCTGTGTATTACCTGAACCCTGATTATGTGATGCTCCTGTTTACAGATGAACTGGGACGAAAAATGATTGCCGGTGGTATCGTCCTGCAGGTACTGGGTGCATTGTGGATTAAGAAGATTGTCAACATCAAAATCTGACCAGGCAGAGATACCTCGGGATGTACCTCGTAAATTGATTTCTGAAATAATGTGAATACTGTTTTGCTTCGTTGAATGCTGGAGATTTAAACATGGATTTTGTTCAATTATTACCATGGGCTATTTTCGGAATGGTGATTGTGGGTGTGATTGCCCTGATCAACAAACTGAATTTCGATCATTCACGTGCCAATGCGCGGCTGGATGAATTACGGAATCCCCATCTGCGAAATAATCCCGAGGATGCGAATTCCGCCAGTTCGTTATTTGAAAAAGCGGCTCCTGCGCTTTCGAAGGCATTAACACCAAAATCAGAACTGGAAGAAAATCAGTTAAAAGTGCGACTGGCGAACGCCGGTTATAATTCAGAAGCGGCTCCTTCGATCTTTCTCTCGTTAAAAGTCGCATTAGGTCTCCTGGGGGTGGTGCTGGGCTCGGGTTACGGTTTTTATAACTTTGGGATGACTCAAAATGGCTGGACTTCGCTGGTGATTGCCGGGGGGATCGGCTTTTATCTCCCGGAGATTGCGTTGCGTCTGTTGATTAAAGGGCGTGTCGAACGCATTTTTCTGTCTCTGCCCGATGCGCTGGACCTGCTGGTGGTATGTGTGGAGGCGGGGCTGGGACTGGACGCTGCGATGCGACGGGTTTCTGAGGAACTGGAAGAAACCGCACCTGATGTGTGCAGTGAGTTTGCCTTGTGTAATCTGCAGTTACAGATGGGGCGCCCCCGCAGGGAAGTGCTGCATGATCTGGGGATTCGCAGTGGGGTCGATGATATGCGGGCTTTGGCGGCGATTCTGATCCAGGCCGACAAATTCGGTTCGTCGATTGCCCAGGCTTTACGCGTGCAGTCGGACAGTATGCGAGTGAAACGAAGTCAACTGGCCGAAGAGCAGGCTGCGATGACTGCCGTTAAGATGATCTTTCCGCTGGTATTGTTTATTTTTCCGGGTATCTTTGTGGTCCTGGTCGGGCCCGCCGCGATTATGATGATCAATGGCCTGCTGACAAGTTGAACTGCATCTTCAGAACTGTTTCCTGAAAACATCAAAACGTAAACACCTTTGAACATTCTGTAAATCAAAGGTGTTTATTTTTTTTACACACTATCTCACGTGTCGGGTTTACTGCTTATTTACTTGATAAATCTCTTGTGAGATAAAACACATTCAGAACTAAAGCTGCCCTATATTGAAATAATATTGATTCTCAAATCAGTATAAATCACTAATCCGGTTAGCTGACTCAATTTGGCACTTTTTTTGCGTCATTGGTTGGGGAATCGGATATTCGAAAGTGTTTCTGTACGTCTTTAGCCGTAATCACTCACTATTGAATCTTCGCTTGATTGCCGTCTTGCAGAATGAAATACAGGCTGACTCTGATGCAGCCACGGGCAAGGCACCTCAATCAATTAGAAATCAGTTGCACTGATACCGGGAAGCAGATAGTCGTGTAAAATTCGCATGATCTGGCATTGTCTTAGTTCCTGTGTCAATTGATTTACAGCGCAGTTAAAATGATTCTCCCAACTTCCAGACCAGTTACTAGATTGAATACTTCAGATGCCTGCCCCACCTTCATGGCTGAAAACAATGGCAAATCAAGTGGCATCTCTGATGTACGATGTCGATATGCTTTCGCCGATCGGATGTCATTTTTTCCACAACGGCAGTCGCAACGAGTGGGAAGTGACATTATTTGCTTCCAGTACTGAGATTGTCGGTGGTGAATGGGATGGTGTACTGGCACCTTCCAAGTTCTGCTTCAATATCCTCAAACTGGGTGAAATATTTGAGGAAGTCGAGTCTTTATACTGGCAGGCATTGCCCGTCGACTATGATGATCAGTTGGGTTGTCATATCTCCATCGAAGGGATGTATGAAGGCGAGCGCGTCTGGGTCCGCGTTTTGGCGGAAGCCCCGGAAGAATTCGAAGCGGGACGTCGTATGCAGGCTTACGAATTCAACCTGAAAGAGATCTGGTAAGCTCGCCTGCTGTTCGCTTGATTCAGCCATGAAACCTTCCACCCGTCCCGTTCCAGTCGCAACAGGCCTGGCCGTTTCTGTTTCCGGTTGTAGACCTGTTCTCCTTAGTTGCTTATGATATCAGTCTCGGAGCAGGAAACTTCCGAAATGACATATCACAGGAGCAGCAGGGAGAAACAGAGAATGCAACTGGGTTTTGTGACGGCTATTTTACCAGATTATGATCTGCGCGGGGTATTTCAGGCGGCTGCAGAGATTGGCTATGACTGTGTTGAAGTCATGTGCTGGCCTGAGGGAAACGATTCCCGTCGCTATGCAGGAATTACACATATTTCTGCAGAGCAGTTTACCGATTCGGATGTCGAGACGATTTCACAGCTCTCCGACGAATTCGGAATCGAGATCAGTGCGCTGGGCTATTATCCGAATCCTCTCTGTCCCGATCTGGAAGTAGCCGGTAAGTATGTGGAGCATATTCAAAAGGTGATTACCGCCTCGGAAAAACTGGGAATCAATCGCATGAATACTTTCATCGGGCGAGACTGGAAAAAGTCGGTCGATGAGAACTGGCCTCGTTTTCTGCAAACCTGGCCTGAGATAATTCAACATGCCGAACAGCAGCAGGTGCGCGTTGGAATCGAAAACTGTCCCATGTCATTTACCCAGGATGAATGGCCGGGCGGGAAAAACCTGGCCTGCACACCTGCCATCTGGCGGCGGATGTATGCGGATATTCCAAGCGAGTATTTCGGTCTGAATTATGATCCTTCCCATCTGGTGTGGATGCAGATGGATTATGTGGCTCCCATTCGTGACTTTGCCGATCGGATCTTCCATGTGCATGCAAAAGATGTCCGCGTCGATCAGCATCGGCTGAACCAGGTGGGAATTATGGCCTGTCCCCTGGAATATCATACCCCCAAGTTACCGGGGCTGGGCCAGGTTGACTGGGGCAGTTTTTTTTCACAACTGAATGAAATTGGTTATCAGGGACCGGTGTGCGTCGAAGTGGAAGATCGCGCCTACGAAGGTTCCACAGAATCGTGCCTGGCTGCGTTGAGACAGTGTCATACTTACCTGCGAAATTATATTCCCTGTTGAGAGTAAAGCTCATGGAAGACCAGTTCAAAAAAATTTCAAAGATGATCGATCACTCGCTGTTGAGTCCCATATTGACGGTTCCGGAGCTGGAAGCAGGCTGTCAGCTGGCACTGGCTTATGATGTGGCGAGTGTGTGTATTATGCCTTTTTACCTTAAGCGGTGTGCCGAGATACTGGAGCACTCTACTGTCCATCCCAGCACGACCATTGGCTTTCCGCATGGCGGACATACGCTGATTATGAAACAGCGAGAAGCAGAACAGGCGATTGAGGATGGTTGTGAAGAACTGGACATGGTCGTCAATCTTTCGCGGGTACTCAGCGGTGACTGGAAATACGTCGAGAACGAAATTGGAGCGATTACCAGAGTTGCGCACCAGGCAGGCCAGAAAATCAAAGTGATTTTTGAGAACTGTTACCTGACCAATGATCAGAAGATCGAGCTGTGTCGTATCTGTGCGGGCCTGGGGGCGGACTGGGTGAAAACCTCGACCGGTTATGGTACCGGAGGCGCGACATTAGATGATTTGAAGTTGATGCGGGAACACAGTCCAGATCGGGTGCAGATCAAAGCGGCAGGCGGCATCCGAACGCTGGATCAGCTTCTTGAAGTTCGTGATCTGGGAGTGAGCCGCGTCGGGGCCAGCGCCACTCGCGTTATTCTGGATACCTGCCGGACCAGGTTGAAACTTCCCGCGATTTCAATATGACATGCCGTTGCAAAACGGACGTTTCCTGCCTGCAAGCCTATTGTAATTTTTTCATGTCTTCAGCTTCCTGTTCCGGGGAGGTTTCACTAAGGATGTCCTCATCATTTCCAGTTGAAGCTGGCGGTTCTTCATTACCACAACCGAACTGAAAAGGAGCCAGACAGAACATTAACAGGAACGAAAACAGGTATCGATTCATAGCGAATTATTTAACCTTTGCTGATAGTCGCTGCGATGTGATCTGAAGAGTGACATCGATCGCAGTCAGTGCTATATCCAGTAATGAAACAAATGCTAAGCAGAAACCTCGCCACCTGAGCTACGTGGCGAGGTTTGCTTCATTTCACAGTTAAGGCAGGTTTACCATTCACCCAGTACGTTTCCGTCTTGAGGGTTCCCCAGATTTCTCCAGATAGTATTGTCAATGTTATCGGAGGCAAATCTTACTGCACCATCGGCAATGAGAGCGTGGACACCACCCGTGTGCTTGCTGCGCGCCGCCAGCAGGGCAGACGTTGTACTGGAACCAGCACCACAGTCCGGCATGTCCTTGTTATTCGGATTATAAACAGTCCCGTAATAATGAGACTCGTAATGCGTTCCATAGAACCAGGAATAACCTTGCTGATTACTACCCGTGTAAGGTGCTTTTGTCAGACAACTGGCAGGACAAACGCCACTGGCAGGTTGATCATCACAGAAAGGTGCACTGGCAAAAGTTTCCGAAACCATCATCGTGTTAGAGGTGCCATCTTCGATATCGCGGATTGCGACGCGGCTATTAATACTGAACATCGAATTGGTTCTGTCATTTCCAGAGCTTGTTTCCGTACCACGGCAAGCCAGATAGCTGGTCTGGGCGTAACTGTTGTTAGGACGACGTGAAGAGTCACTGGGGCAGCGGACTACCGTTAAATTCACAACTCTGACGTCGGCATTTGAGCCTCCATTGCCAGGAGCCCGCTCAAAGTTAATCTGATTATACAGCGGTCCCTGATCGAGGAACGGGAGAATCCGGCCAATCCAGGTGATCTGGCTGGTGGACCATGAATTAAGACCACTATAGGTGTCTCGAACATCACCAGGAGGAAACGTCTTGAAGTTGTCGTGATAGTTGTGCAAGGCGAGTCCAATCTGCTTGAGATTGTTTTTACATTGCGAGCGACGGGCCGCTTCACGGGCTTGTTGAACGGCTGGCAATAATAATGCAATGAGAATCGCGATGATGGCAATCACGACCAGCAATTCGATGAGCGTGAAACCGCGCTTCTTGGTGAGCAACATTTTTTTCATTGCTTGAACTCCTGATAATAAAATGAAACGGATAACGTAGAACGGAATAATGACGATGAGGCGCAAAGCATCACCGCTTGAATTTCTGTATTAAAACTCAGGTTGAGTTGGTATCAGTGTTCAATTAGGAACAGAGCTTCAAAATGTGCGAATGCACTGGAAAATGAGAAAGTTTGAAGCCGCTGAGTGATTTGATTTGATGAGACTGCATGAAGAGAATACATGGAGTTACGAAACAAATCGGTCTATTGAATCTTAGCGGGGCTTGTAATATTTTCCAGTTGATTTAATAGAAACAAACTGAAAAACAGGGTTTCCCTCCACGGTACGGTTTCAAAATATTGTTAAAACTCCCTTGCAGACCGTCGTTTAACAAGGGAGTGATGGATTGATGATAAACCAATTTCAGGGAAAACCCTTAAGCAAAAACGCCACCCGATCAAAAGACCGGATGGCGTTTCATAATTAGAAAATTCTGCTTTTCAGATTTAAGCGATAAGCTTACCACTCACCCAGCACATTTCCATCAGCGGGGTTGCCGAGGTTTCTCCAGATGGTTGTGTCGATGTTGTCTCCGGCAAAGCGAACGGAACCGTCGCCGAGCAGAACATGAGCCCCACCTGTGTGTTTACTGCGAGCAGACAGATGTGCTGCCTGAGAGCTGGAACTGCCACCACAGTCTGGTTGTTTATTATTGGGGGTGTAAACAGTTCCGTAGTAGGCGGCTTCATATAATGAAGCATACATCCAGGAGTATCCCTGTTGTGCTCCTCCGGTATATTTCGTACATGTGGCAGGACAGACGCCGCCTGAAGGTTGTTCCGTACACAGGTCAGCGCTGGCAAATGTTTCTGAAACCATCATGGTATTCGAAGTACCGTCTTCGACGTCGCGAATTCTGACGTCACTGTTGTTCCAGAACATGGAAGTCCCTTTGTTACTTGTGGTGGTAGTATTATTACCACGACAGGCCAGGTAATTGGTCGGACCATAAGATGAAGAGGGCTGACGTGAAGAGTCACTGGGGCAGCGAACGGCAGGAATTTTTTCCGCACGGAGACTGTTGTTAGGAGCAGCGCTGACTCCGTGTTCCATTTCCCAGTTGATCTGATTGTAGATCACAGCCTGATCGAGAAAAGGGAGAATGCGGGGAATCCAGCCCAGTTGACTGGTCGTCCATGACTGAACTCCGGAACCATAAGTTCTGCGGACATCTCCTGGAGGAAACATATTGAAGTTGTCGTGATAGTTGTGCAATGCGAGACCAATCTGTTTGAGATTGTTCTTACATGTCGAGCGACGGGCGGCTTCACGCGCCTGTTGAACTGCTGGCAATAATAATGCAATAAGAATCGCGATGATGGCAATCACGACCAGCAGTTCGATAAGCGTGAAACCACGCTTTCTTGTGAGCAACATTTTTTCCATTACTTGAACTCCCAAAATATAGAAAATGAAACGAGAAAATTTTGTAGGGTAAATTTATGGATGTGCGAACGCATTGCCAGATTGATAACTTCTGGGGCAGCAATAAATTTTCAATTGAGATTAGAGATATTTGAAATTGAATTCAGGCTTCGGTTTGTGAGTTAACACGCGAATGTGAATGATTTGAAGCCTCTCTCTGGCCGATTGCATGTGAAATCTACATGAAATTACCAGTAAAATAGATTGTCTTACTATAGTGGAATCAGACGGAAAAATCCAGTGTATTCTGCTGAAAGGAAACAGAAATAATTGATCTAAGTGATTGTGTACAGTTGGTTTAGAGTGGTGAACAATACTGAGAGTTCTTAAAAAAGCTGTCTCTGTATTACGGGAAAGCAATTTTCAGCTGCGGTTCAGGATTGCTTATAAAAAAAGACTGCAAGGTCTCTGGCAATTCAGAGACGTTGCAGTCTGGATCAGTCTAAACCTGATAAATTTAAAGTCTCAGTTTTCCTGCATTGCTTTCTTTTGGGCAGCAGCTTCTTCAGCGGGATCAAGTTGATCCATTTCGTTAAAGGTTTCTTCCGGCGGAGCTTCTTCTCCTCCACATCCTTGCAGGAACGTCGTCACACAGGTCAGAATCAGGATAGATAGAATGTAGCGCATCATGATAGTTTCAATTCTTTATGCTATGAGAAACGAAGAAAGATCTTACAGAAATCGCATCTGAGAGATCCGGTATAATCAATATAACTGTTTTAAAAATAACGCCACCTGATTCTTGAATCAAGTGGCGTTGAGAAAATTCTGCTTTTCAGATTTAAGCGATAAGCTTACCACTCACCCAGCACATTTCCATCAGCGGGGTTGCCGAGGTTTCTCCAGATGGTTGTGTCGATGTTGTCTCCGGCAAAGCGAACGGAGCCGTCGCCGAGCAGGACATGAGCCCCACCTGTGTGCTTACTGCGAGCAGACAGATGTGCTGCCTGAGAGCTGGAACTGCCACCACAGTCTGGTTGTTTATTATTGGGGGTGTAAACAGTTCCGTAGTAGGCGGCTTCATATAATGAAGCATACATCCAGGAGTATCCCTGTTGTGCTCCTCCGGTATACTTCGTACATGTGGCAGGACAGACGCCGCCTGAAGGTTGTTCCGTACACAGGTCAGCGCTGGCAAATGTTTCTGAAACCATCATGGTATTCGAAGTACCGTCTTCGACGTCGCGGATTCTGACGTCACTGTTGTTCCAGAACATGGAAGTCCCTTTGTTACTTGTGGTGGTAGTATTATTACCACGACAGGCCAGGTAGTTGGTGGGACCATAAGATGAAGAGGGCTGACGTGAAGAGTCACTGGGGCAGCGAACGGCAGGAATTTTTTCCGCACGGAGACTGTTGTTAGGAGCAGCGCTGACTCCGTGTTCCATCTCGAAGTTGATCTGGTTATAGATTACAGCCTGATCGAGAAAAGGGAGAATGCGAGGAATCCAGCCCAGTTGACTGGTCGTCCATGACTGAACTCCGGAACCATAAGTTCTGCGGACATCGCCCGGAGGAAACATATTGAAGTTGTCGTGATAGTTGTGCAATGCGAGACCAATCTGTTTGAGATTGTTCTTGCATGTCGAGCGACGGGCGGCTTCACGCGCCTGTTGAACTGCTGGCAATAATAATGCAATAAGAATCGCGATGATGGCAATCACGACCAGCAGTTCGATAAGCGTGAAACCACGCTTTCTTGTGAGCAACATTTTTTCCATTACTTGAACTCCTGAAAAGTTGAAAAAGACGTCGACCATAATTGTCGACAAAATAGAGTCTGCATCCTATCTATATTATTCTTTGAGCGTAATAAAACAGTATGTGTAACGATGAGAAATCAGTTGAGCGCCGGAGCCCTCCTGTATAATTAATAATTGTGCCAGCCTGAAAGAACTTACTCTGGCATTTGCGGAAATACAGATTCAGGGGGAGGTCATTACCTGTTTATGTTGAGCAAAAATGAGTATCGATAACAGGTTAAGACCACACAGGATTTTAGAAGTCTGCATGAGGAGAGACAATCACTGGTTTCTCGAAAACTTTATGAGACCATCATAATTAATGATCACAGTATGTTTTTATGTGCATGTATATCGAATGGAACGCCATAACTGATCGGAAAGAGATTCCTGTTCTGTACATGTCACGGTGCGGCTCTTTTCTCAGGTCGTCTTAGTGGAAACCCGGAAGAATCCGCATAATCTCAAATTACATTTGCTTCAGCAGGGCAAAGGGTTACATCTATTTCAGCCATTGATAAATATCAGATCTTAGTTGAAACTGAGTCTCAATTTCCTTATATTGGAGTGCTCTCTGCTGAGAGCACACGAGATGATATCCACCCTCCGACTTCTATTGTGTTGAGTTACTTAACTGTGATGACATTAAATCAACTTATCAAAGGTCAAGTGGCACGGATCACACAGATCAAAGGTGAAGACGCCATTTCCATTCGCCTGATGGAAATGGGGCTCATTGATGGAGAACAGATTCAGTTGCTGGGGAAAGCACCACTGGGTGACCCGCTGGAATATGCGGTACGAGGGTACCGGTTATCCCTGCGTTTAAACGAGGCCAAGTGTGTTGAAGTCGAGATTGTGTAAAATCCCTCCCCTCTGAATCAGAGGGTCCTGCCTGTCCTTCCTGACGAAAGCATGCTTTCAGATTTCAAAATCCATGACCAACCCTTCCACCGTTCCGAAGCAGCAAACTGTGCAACAACAGAAAATGACGATTGCCATTATTGGCAATCCAAATACGGGCAAGAGCACGCTGTTCAACCAGCTTTCAGGCGGCCACGCCCATATTGGCAATTTCCCCGGCGTGACGGTTGAAAAGAAAGTGGGTAGCGTGACATGGGAGGGGCGCAAGATCGACCTGGTCGACCTGCCTGGTACTTACAGTCTGGCACCGAGATCAATCGATGAAATGCTGGCGGTGGATGTGCTGCTGGGCAGGCAGAAAGGTGTTCCGCGGCCTGATGCGATTATCTGTATTGCGGATGCATCCAACCTGGAACGAAACCTGTATCTGTTCAGCCAGATTCTTGATCTTTCGACACCGGTAGTGCTCGTCTTGAATATGTGTGACCTGGCGCGATCCCGTGGTATCGAGATTGATGCGACTGCTTTGTCCGAACGACTTGGTCAGCCCGTGGTCTGTACCGAGGCCCATCATGGGAAAGGGATCAAAGAACTTAAGGCGGCGATTCTGAAGATCGATCCGGGCAGTCGGCATGAAGTTCAGCAGTTATTCCCGGAGTCATTTTATACAGAACGTGCACAATTGCGGGAAAAGCTGGAGTCAAACCAGGATGAAAGTCCTCCTGATTTTCTCGTCGACCGTCTGTTGCTGGATGTGGGTGGGTACGTTGAATCTTACTTTGAACATCATACCCACAACGGTCTGATCGAGCATCTGCATCAGGCACGTCTGCGTCTGAAAGAGGCGGGATGTGCGGTCCCTGCAACCGAAGCCCGGGTCCGTTACGGCTGGACACGTGAATTATTACAGGGAGTGATTCAGCAACCGGAAATTCAACAGGAAACGACTTCGGATAAAATTGATCGCTGGCTGACCCATCCGGCTTTCGGTTTTATCTTCTTTATCGTATTGATGTTCTTTGTGTTTCAGTCTGTATTTACCTGGGCCGGGCCGCTGATGGATCAGGTCGAAGCCGCCCAGACAGCGGTGGGAGGAGCGATCGAGTCGCTGATCGCTCCCGGTCCTCTGCGAAGTCTACTGGTCGATGGTGTGATTGCCGGAGTAGGAGGCGTGCTGATCTTCCTGCCTCAGATTGTGATATTGTATTTCTTCATCGCCGTTCTGGAAGATAGCGGGTATATGGCACGCGCTGCTTATATTATGGACCGCTTAATGCGAAGCCTGGGGCTGAGTGGAAAATCGTTTATTCCCCTCATGTCATCCTATGCCTGTGCTGTCCCCGGCATTATGGCGACGCGGGTGATTGAAAATCGTCACGAACGCCTGACCACAATCCTGGTGGCACCGTTGATGAGTTGTTCGGCACGCTGGCCCGTTTATACACTGTTCATCGCTGCTTTTATTCCCAATGTCATTTATTTCTCACTGGGTGAAGTGACCTTCGTTTCGCTGCAGGGCATTGTGCTGTTTGCGATGTCCTCAATCGGTGCCGTGATCGCGATTCCCGTGGCCTGGTTCCTGAAGCGAGTCTGCTTTAAAGGGGATGTGGCTCCTTTTGTGATGGAACTGCCCGGGTATAAATGGCCTTCGCCACGAAATGTGATTTACCGCGTGTATAACCGGGGAAAATCATTCGTGGTGAAAGCCGGAACACTGATTTTTGCAACCTCGATCGTGATCTGGGCTGCGGGCTATTTTCCCGGGGATCACAGCGAGCAGTTCACACTGCAGGAGCAGATTGAGACAGTAGATGCTTCGGTAGAGAAAACAGAAGCACAACTGGAAGCTGCGAAAATAGAGACGCCGGAAAAAGTGGAAAGTCTGGAGGTTCAGTTGAATAATCTGGAGTCAACTCAATCGTTGCTGTACGAAAGACAGAACCATGTCAGTGGCCAACTGATCGAAAACAGTTATCTCGGGAAAGCCGGTCATCTGATTGAGCCGGCAGTGAGGCCTTTGGGCTGGGACTGGAAAATCGGAGTGGGCGTGATTGCCTCTTTTCCTGCCCGGGAGGTCATCATTTCGACACTGGGAACGATCTACAGTCTGGGAGGAGATGTGGACGAAGAGAGCGAAGGATTGATCGGCTCGATTCGTTCAGCGACCTGGCCGGATGGTCGGAAGGTGTTTAATATTCCCGTGGCGATTTCGATCATGGTCTTTTTTGCGTTATGTGCCCAGTGCGCTGCGACTTTGATGGTGATGCGACGGGAAACGAACAGCTGGGTCTGGCCCATTGTATCCTTTACTTACATGACAACGCTGGCTTATCTGGGCGCCCTGGTTTCTTACCAGGTTGGTATGCTGTTTATCTGAATCAGAAGTTTCGGGGTTTGAAATACTGTTCTGGCAGGAAAGGGGGGAATGATGAATCAGATTGACTGGCAAATGGTGGTTACTGTGTTCTTTATCGCCGCTGCGGTTCTGTTTCTGGTACGGCGCAGTATCCGTTTTTTTAAACAACGTTCGGGTTGCGTCGGCGGTTCCTGCTCCGGTTGCCCTTCGTCTTCCCGGGAGCCTGCCAATTTTATTTCACTGGATCAGTTGAAACAGACGAAGTAGCTTCTGGCTTTCCCGTACATGCGATCTCTCTCTCTGGTACTCAGTCCCTTGATTTTCAGTACCGGGAAGGTGCTCCTTCTTCTGGTGAGACAAAACCAGATACACATACAGGCTGTTTTTCAGGGATGAGATTATTTTTAATCCTTTTTTGATTTGAGTCCGTTTCACTGGATATCACACTGAAACGAGACAATTCATTCCGGGAGAGTAAAAATGGCTGAAGAACGTGTCTATCATCCAATGTCGGGCTGGTTTCCGCTGACCGTTTGTCTCGCAGGTATATTGGCAGCGGGGCTTCTTTTTGTTGCTGGAGCTGTTTCAGAGAGCGGGCTGCTGATTTTGCTGGGAGTCATGACTGGCCCTGCCTGTCTGGTCGGGTTATTTGGTTGCATGGCGATTGCCCCCAATCAGGCGCGGGTTCTGCTGCTGTTTGGAGAGTATAAAGGCTCCGTCATGCAGTCCGGATTCTTCTGGGTCAATCCGTTTTACTCCAAGAAGAAGATTTCCCTGCGGATCCGGAATTTTGAAACGGGCTCGGTTTCCACGCCAGAGCAGAAAGATCAGGCGGGAAATATCATCCAGCACAAAACGAGGTCAGGCGGGCGTCCTTCCAAAGTGAATGACCGGGACGGGAATCCGATTGATATTTCAGCGGTTGTGGTCTGGCGGGTGGTGAATACTGCAGAGGCAATGTTCGAAGTGGATGATTACGAGGATTTTGTCTCGGTGCAAAGCGAAGCAGCGTTACGAAACCTGGCCAGTCGTCATCCTTATGACAGTGAGGACCATGAACTCTCGTTAAGAGGTAATACGCAGGATATCTGTGATCAACTGATGGTGGATATTCAGGAGCGGCTGGATAAAGCAGGTGTGGAAGTCATAGAGGCCCGGATCAGTCATCTGGCTTATGCACAGGAGATTGCCGCTGCGATGTTGCAGCGACAGCAGGCGCAGGCCGTCGTGGCAGCCCGGACCAAAATCGTAGAGGGGGCTGTTGGAATGGTGGACATGGCACTGCAGCACTTGTCTGCGGGGAAAATTGTGGAACTGAATGAAGACCGTCGCGCAGCACTGGTCTCCAATCTGCTGGTTGTCTTATGCAGTGACCGTCATACACAGCCGGTGGTGAATACGGGTTCGTCAGGTGCTTAAAATAAGACCGGCAGTTATGTTTTCGGGCTCGGCGTCAGTCGGGCGAAACCGGAATGTCTGACGGGCGTTTTGAGCCGGCTGGATAAGTCACCAGATGAAAGTGCCGCTGCGAGTTCCGCAAAAACCGGGTCAGCAGCAGCAAAATAATTCTGGATGTGGCGTGGCTGATGGGCGAGCGTGGGGTAAAAGCCACTGCCGGTCAGGAAACCTTTTTCCAGCATGCGAATGGTAAACAGCGTTCCCAGTTCGGCTGCCTGGGGATGGTCAAACTGATGGTGCAGCAGAGCGGCATGTCCGACGGCTTTCACCGGTATGTCGTGTTGCCGGCCGAGCTCCAGCCAGCCTGAGCGGAAGGCCTCACCAGTCTGCTGAATGTGTTCGCGGACGTTGACAGTCTGCATTTTCTGAATGGTGGCCAATGCAGCCGTTGAGCCCACGCCTTCGGTCCAGTAGGTGCTGGAGATGAATGACGTTTCGGCTGCATCCATCACGGAACGCCTGCCGATGATGGCTGCGACCGGATGCCCGTTTCCTAACGCTTTGGCGAAAACGGCGATGTCCGGTTCAATTCCATAGTGCAGGTGAGCGCCCCCCATCGCGAGACGCCAGCCTGTTGTGATTTCATCAATCACGAAAACCGCGCCGCATTCATCACAGAGTTCGCGAACTGCTTCCAGAAAGCCGGGGTCGGGGTGAATGAAACGAGTCGGCTCCATAACGACCGCTGCCAGTTTTGAGCCCCGTTCTTGAATAATCTTTCTCAGGCCGTCGATGTCATTGTAGGTAAAGGGATGCGTGGTTTCAGACAAGCCAGAAGGAACCCCGGACGGATCCAGGCCCGGCAGGAGATGTTTATCGAGAGAGGTTCCAGACTCGTTCGATTTGCGAGGCAGGTTTGTCGCGAGGTACCAGTCGCTCCAGCCATGATAGCCACACAAGGCAATTTCATCGCGTCCGGTTTTCGCGCGGGCAATACGGACAGCGATGGCCATCGATTCTCCGCCGGTCCGGCAGAAGCGGGCCTGGTCAGACCAGGGGTGGAGGCTGGTCAGCAACTCGGCGAGTTCCACTTCTTCTGGTGAATTCAGCGAGCTCATCGAGCCCAGTTGAACACGGCGGACAACGGCGTCGGTCACATCGAGGTCCCGATAGCCGAGCAGGCAGGACCCGATGCCCGAGGTTGCCAGGTCGTGATAGGTTTTTCCGTCGAGGTCGATGACTTCGCAGCCATTCGCTTCCCGGAAGTAAGCAGGCCAGCAGTCCGGGGCAAACATTTCAGGCCGCTTGCTCAGCAACTGGGTACCGCCGGGAATTAACTGTTTGGCCCGTTTGTAGGTTTCCTGGGTTTTGTTTTTGGTTGAGCTCGTTTCAATCCCCAGCATGGCACGGGCATTAAAGCAGAAGATACGTTCGATGTCCGCGTCGTTCAGTCGCAGTGTATGGCAGGCCTGTTTGATTGCCAGTAGCGATTCCAGTCCCACGCGAACCGGTTTAGCGAAGGTCGTCGATTCCCAGTTCACATTCTCTTCGCCCAGCCAGAAGAAACCATCGCCAATGCTCACGCAGCGGCCAAAAATTTCGCTGACAGAAAAATCGGTTCCGAACAGCAGGCGGCTGGTACCAAATTCTCGCAGGATGGCTTCGAAAGGCTGTGGTTCACAAATGGCAGAAGTGTCGAAGAAGACATTGTCGATCCCACGGAGTGATGCGATGCCTTCCGTGGTATGGTTTCCACAGAACCCCCGGGCGGCATGTGCGAGAATGAGTTTCGCATCCGGGTATTGCAGACAGTGTTCACGGATGTAGGACTGATTGATGGGGTCTGCCATCGCCCGGGCGCGAACCATGTGAAGCATGATGGCCAGGCTGTAACGGTTTGAAAGTTCCCAGACCCATTCCGGAATGTACTCCTGGGGTTCTGCCTGCAGGGTATCTTTTCGATTGGCATAGACGTGGTAAACTTTAAAGCCGCTATACTTGCCTGCGAGAATTTGTGCTTCGACTTCTTCGGGCGAATCTTCAGGAGTGACCAGCAGAAGTGCTCGACAGCCAGGCTGATCTGCTAACTCGCTCAGAATGAACTGATTCGCCGGCTTGCGATCCAGGGTAGGCTTCGGGATGGCAAAAAACAGTCCGGCTGAAGGACGCAGTGAGCCCATCCAGAGTTCCAGGTTCTCACAGTATTCGTTCCAGCCTGAAAAGCCCTGTTCGTTTTCTGCTGCGGGGGGCAGGGCGGAGATGGCATCCTGTGGCCGGTAGAGGTGGGCATGGGCGTCAAAGCTGTCAGGGGGAACAAAGTCTTTGAGCTGGCTGGCAAACAGTTCCTGATCGTCGGGTAAAAACTCAGTCATGATTTCTTTCCCTGCGTGTAGTGAGTGGCTGAATCTTTCAGTTGATTTTCGAATGTAAATCCGATCTGGCTGAATTGCTGCTGCATCTGTTCAAGGCCATTTTTCACGAAAATGATATCAGCCATGTGGTACAGCATTCTGGCGCCCCGCTGCAGAAGCTGCTGGGCATGTTCCAGGTTAAAAGTGGGCATGCCCCAGTGTTTTCCCTGATTGGCTGCAGCGGTGGCAATCGTCTCGATGGCAGTCTGCATTTGTGGATGATTGAACTGACCGGGGAAACCTTCGAGTATTGAAAAATCGGCAGGGCCCAGCATTAACGCGTCGACGCCGGGAACCGCGGCGATTTCTTCCGCCTGGTCGACGGCGGACTGTTCTTCGAGTTGGATGGTGATGAAAGTGTTTTCATTCGCCTGTTGCACATAGTCTGAGACAGGCATGGTGCAATAAGGCATGTCCGCTCCTGAACCATCGAAGCCTCGTTTCCCCAGTGGAGCGAACTTGGACCATTTTACGACTTCTGCTGCTTCCGCTGCATTGCTGCAGCGAGGGTACATGATGCCTTGCGCACCGGCCTCGAGCATGCGACCGATTCTCATGAATTCCCCATTCGCAGGCCGGGCAAGAATATCTGAGGAGCCGATGCGTGCCGCCCGCATCAGTTGTGTGGCTGTCTCCAGGCTATAGGTATGGTGCTCCATGTCCATCCAGATACCATCAAAGCCCATCAGGCTGGTGAGCTCAAACAGTGAAGGGTCCAGCAGATGCAATTGAGTAATCAGGACCGGTTCGTTCTGGCTGAGCTTGTGTTTGATGCGGCTGGCTCTCATCGAGTCATTCCTGTTTCTGGATTTTAGAGGAGTGAGAATATTTCAAGATATTACGTTATTATATGATAATAAAGACTGCAAGTGTGATGGCGGAAATATTAAGTTAAGCTATTAATTGTTGCGTTAAGGCTGTTGTTTCGCGTGGAATTTTATATCTGGAAATTGACAGCTATTGCTTAAATGTATGATAATATCTGCAATATGGCCGAACCACTACAAAATTCGATGGCGACAGTACTGGCGGAGAAAATCCGTCGAAGGATCATGAAAGAACAGTTGCCTGAAGGCCATGTTTTCATGACCGAGGGGCAGTTGGCAGAGGAATACCAGGTTTCCAGGCCCATTGTCAGGGAAGCGGTCAGCCGGTTACGTGCCCTGGGCATTCTGGATGTCAGGCAACGGAAAGGGCTGGTTGTACAACGTCCTGACTTGATGCAGTTGCTTTCGGACAGCATTCCCTTACTGGCTGTCTCTGAGCAGGAGCAACGTGAACTGGGAATGTTGCGCTATGTATTGGAGATTGGTGCCATCGAACTGGCGGTCAAGTATGCGACTGAGGATCAACTGGACCGACTGGATCTGATCGTTGCAGAGATGGAGCAATATCTGGAGCAGGAAGATTGGGAACAGGAAATAGAACTTGATCTGGCATTTCATTCACTGGTACTGGAAATGACAAATTCTGTCTATGTGGCGGGCATGCAGCAGATTCTGGCAAAGTATTTTCGGAACATTTCTGGAACCGGTCATTCCAGTTCAGACCAGAAATCGCGGATTATCTGGGAACATTCAGAGCTGGCAGCTGCGATTCGCAATCGTGATCTGGAGCATGCGCGTGTGATGATCCGAATGCAGTTCCAGGGGCTTGTTTCAGAAGTTCAACCAGAATAAAAATGGGGCTTGAGCAAAATACTCAAGCCCCACCGTTCAGGGACTAGATGATTAAAATACCTGAAAATCAGGTGAATTATGCCTGCTCACAATCAAGGGTCGCCTGCTGTAAAGAGATTGTCTGTCGAGATTCAATTTTTACTACCAAAAAGCTGAGAAAAATAAATTTATCGTGAAATCGCGATATATGAGGTGAATCCCGTATCGTCTGGAACGGAGATTCGCCTGTTGAAGCGTCACCAGTTCGCAGGACGCTCGGGCAAAAAAAACAGGCGAATCTGATTCGGGCTGACTCTCAGGGAGCGAGTTCTGGAGATTGAGTATTGATTACCGAATCCCAGGTGGTGCCGATGCGTAGTTCGTCAAACAGAAATTCTGCATTGCGGGCGGCGTGCAGTCTGACCTGATCGTACACGGAGGAGTCCTTGAATGGATCCGATGCACAAGTCCAGACGGGGGGCTCATGGCCGGGGATCGTTTCTTCCGGCGCGAAAGCACGCATGAAAATCTGATCTGAAGCATTCTCGCTGGCAACAATCTTGGCGACAAAGAAATAATTCTTATTCGTCTGTAACGGTGGAGCGTTCTCGATGACCTGCATTCCTGCCTGCAGGGTGGAGAAATTGTGGGAACTCATGCCGATTAATATTTTATTCTGAGATTGTGCCGGTGTAAATGTCATCAGGGAGAGGTTCCCATATTGCTTATCTGATGCTTTTCCGGAATTCTGTTTCTGCATGTAGAAGCTTAAGTAGTAGATCGCATCTTTATTCATGCGGACCGGCTTTTCCAGGGTGCGCCAGGCGGTATTCCCTTTTCTCAGTTCAACGAGCCCCAGTTGATCCTCGGCCAGTTTCGAACCCGTCAGTGAGTTAAGGGGCTGGCTGTCACCGTGGGCCGGTTCTCCGCCATTCAACTTGTTTCGCCAGGGGTTCTTCCAGCCCATTCCGGCATTTCTCCAGTCTGAAAAACTTTCCGGATCACTGATGATGGCAGGGTGAAAGCTGTCGTAGGCCCTGGTTTCTTCTCGAATCGCCTGAATGTTTTTGGGATTGGTGGGGACTTCGCGTTTAAAATCTTCCGGTTTGATCTGAATATCGTCGATCCGGTCCTCTTTGAGCTGTTTTGCCTGACCCTCTTTGATAATGATGGATGCAACGAACATTTGATTGTCCTGATTGGGATCAACGCGTACAGCCCCTTCGAATACGTGCAGATCGACTTCGCCATCGGCGTCGATTTTAGCGCCGTATTCTGTTCCAATATCGTGAAACGTCAGTTGGGGTGTGATTAATGCAAATTCCGGAGCTGCTTCGTACCCATGCAGGACAACCTTCCCGGAGGAAACGGTGGCACAGCAGGCAGAATCCATTTTGATTTTGGTCGGGCCTTCGATCACAAGGCGGACGCCGGTATCGAAGCGAAATTCTGCATATCCTTCTTCAAGGAAGAGGTCTTGTGATAACAGTCGCTGTCCTGAAAATTTAGGAGGAGCGTCTCCTCCCCAGACACAATCGGTGGCACGTGTGAGCGTCGCGATATAGGGGAGGTTGACAACAGCGGTTTCTGTCTGAGCGATCTGGGGCTGATCCCAGAAGAAGTGTCCCGAAACCAACCATTCCATGAGCAGGAAGACCATCATGGATGCAGCAGCCACCAGCGCGTAGTTTATGTATTGGGAACGTCGTGGGCCTGGTGCGTGAATCTGTGCAACGGAAGGGGAACGCACAGAAACTGGAGTTTCTCGCGTCACGATCTGTTCAAGGGACTGGAGTCGTTCGTTCCAGTCTGATTTGATACCGGTATTGATGTCGATGTACTCAAAATACTGGTGCATCGCATCGGGGCTGCTTTTCAGAATGTTTTGAAATGCTTCGAACTCGGTAGGTGAAAACTCTCCCTCCGGGCTATCGAGTAGCCGATTCAACAATTCTTCGAATTCCGGGGGAATTTCCTGTACCGACATTATTGTTGACGCTCACTTTGAAGCTTACGGGATATACAAGCCGCCAGTTCACGTCTGAGGAGTGAGAGGCGGTTATAAAGGGTTTGGATTGTTTTTCCTGCAGTTTTGGCGATCTCTTTCACCGACTGATTTTCGTATACTGCATTTTTTAGTAACTGCTGGTCTGAGGAATTCAAGTTCTGCATGCAGTCCTGCAGAAAATCGAGGCGAATATCGTGGTTGTTTAAATGTTCTTCACGTTCATGGGACATGGTTTCAATGAGTTCCTGATTGAAAAAATGTCGATCTCTTCCAATACTTCTTCGATAATTGCAAACAGTAAAAAAAGCGACTCCACAGGCCCAGGAGAAAAAGTCCCGGTCCTGATCAAATTCATCGAACTTATTCCACAGTGTTAAACAGACATGCTGATAAACATCTTCTGCATCTGAATTATTGGGGACGAGTGTTCGGATATAACCGAAAATCCGTAAACGATCTTTACTCAGTAAAGATGTAAACAAACCCCTTGTATCTGGATGTAAAGACGATGTGGAAGTCGACATAAAAGTCGGGAACTCCGTTCGTAAGAGGCTTTGGCGATTTGCAATCGTTTAATCATAATGAAATCAAAGGGCCATTAAAATTAAATAGAAGCAAACTTTGCTTTAGAACGGAAATCTTCGCCAATTCTTATGTCATTATCAATACAAATGGTTAGTATATTGTCAGTAAAATTCTGCCTGCTTATTGAAACTTGTTCTCAAACCAATGACATTTACCATATAAAATTGCGAAATATGTAAAATCCTCACTGGAATTCGGAAACCAGCGAATTTACTTCTGGATTCTACTGCTATTTCCCTTGCTTGAATCGCCAGGATTTGGATGAAACAATTATCTGGTTATGGTACTCTGTCAGTTCAGAGCGTGTCGTTTCCAGTATCTCAGCATTAAAAAATAAACGAGTGTGTCCGATGAAAAAAAAGACCCGAAGAATGTTTGATGCGACCAGCCTGCTGTTAGCAGCAGTGATGGTCATGCTGGCAGGTAATGGATGTAAGGATCCAAAAGAAATCGCCCGTCAACAGGGAGAAACAATCGAAGATAAACCGCAAAGCAAAGCGCCTCAAGAACCGGTAGCAGAAAATGCGGCTGCCGACGAACAGGGAGGCAATGCAAATGAAGACAAGAAAAGTATTATCCACAAGACCACCGCTGTTGTAGTGGATGCAAAAAAAGCATTGGAAAATCCGGATATTGAAGTTGTGGATGGCAAAATCAAAGGGGGCGACCCTTTCACCCAGGCTGGCAGTGCTTATGTTTCCATGGCGTCCCGGGTCAGCACATTGGGAATGCAGCAGGCGATTAAAGCGCACAAAGCGCTGAATGACCGATTCCCCACTTACGATGAATATATGCAGATGATGAAAGAGAATCGCATCGAATTCGCAGAACTCCCGCCTTACAAAATGTATGGCTACGATGCAGAGTCCGGAAATATCCTGGTTCTCCAGGATAACAGGAAAAAAGCAGAGCTCTATAAGAAAGCAGGTATTCCGCTCGACTGAGTGATTTGGTTCGTGACTGGCATACAATCTGCGTCTTACTTCTTCATCCCCTGAATTGAAGAGTGAATGTTGATTCGATTCAACATTCGTTTCAAAACAGTATCAGCGTGTTGCAAAAAATCAACATGTTGAACAACATTGAAGAGGTGAGTCTTATGAAATTCCAACACTCTGCAAAAATCGGAAAGTCAACCACACGATTATTGATGCTTGGAATCTTAACAGCCACTCTGAGCATTGGCAGCGGAACTCAGTCTGCAGAAGCAGAAAACTGGACATTCGGCCGTTCCTATTACAGCCATGAGTTGCCACCAGAGGTCGCTGCCCGTTATCCTCGCCCGGAAAGTCGTTCTGCTTATCGCACACCAGAACTGGCGACAACTCCCGGATTCGCTTTACGGGGAGCCCGTCGCTGGAATTACGTGCGTCTGTATAGTGGAAACAGCTATGATACGACGATTTATCGAAGTGATACATTCAATGTCGTCGCCCCCTGATCATTAGTCTGATATGCCTGACTAATTTTGCTCTCTGAAAACGTACTTCCCTGGCTTTCCCGAAACAGTCAGGGAGTACGTTTTTTCTTTTCTGCCAGAGCCTCATAATAACGTCGCACCTGATCTTCGTACTGGGGAAGAAATTTCTCGGTGTAGATGTTCAATAACTGCTGTCTCATCGCGGGTGGCAGATGTCCCCACGCATCTTTGGCATAGTTGCTTTTTGCATTCAGGTTGCCGGGAGTTACCTGGCCTTCATTCTGGCGGTCGGTGGACTGCCGCGCAGGTCCTTGAGAGAGCTGATTCTCATTGTTCTGTTTCTGCATCCCTTCACGATCCTGTCGTTTCTGCTGCTGTTCCTGTTGCTGCTGATTATTCTGATTTTGCAGACGCATCGAAGTTTTGGGTGCCTGTTCGACCAGGCGAATCAGTTTTTCCAGGTCTTCCACAACCTGTTTCTGAACCTGTTGCACTTCTTTCCCGCCATCCTGCTTTTCAATCAGTTTGCCGGCACGTTCCATCTCTTTAATGATGGGTTCAATCGGTAATTGATTTTTTTGAGCCCATTTTTTGAGCTTTTCTACCTGCTTATCAGACTGGTCTTTGTCCGGTTGGATTTTGTCGGCAGGTTCGTCCGGTTCTGACTCTGCTCTCTGAGTTTTGACGGGTTCTTTTTTTTCAGAACTTTCATCTGCGTTCGTCGGCTGTTCTAAGACAGTAAAGACGATGGTCGTACTGATCGCCAGCAGATACAGGAACGGTATTGATTTTGAGTTTCTCATCTGCATTATTGGATCTCAAGATTTTCTTCCGGGTTGTCCGGCAGGAGTTGATTAAAGAGCTCTAATATTTTCTGAGAGAGTTCTGCCAGATCAGCCTGTTCTTTTGAAAGTTGCTTTCTTAATTCAAGCTGCTGTGCCGTTAATTGTTTTTGTGGAGTCAGAGTGTCATTAAACTCTGTCGTCCGCTCAAGAATATCCTCTTGCAGAAGCTTGAGTAAACGAAGTTGTGCGATGATGGGAATCTGATCGGAGGGCATCAACTGCTGGCCATCGCCTGGCTGCTGTTCTGTCTGTACTGGTTCCGTTTTGGCATTCAGGGCTTGCAGCAGAGTTTTGAATCTGGATTGGGCATTCTGTTCGGCGCTTAGCGTCTGCTGGTCCGTCAGCCTCTGATCCAGGCGGTCGACAGCCAATTCCAGTTGATCGATTGCTTTCTCCATCGCCAGTTTAAAGACAGGGGCTTTCGACAGTTTTTCTGCTACTTTGACGGACTGCAGCTGCAGGTCCTGTTCGGTCTGCTGTAGCAGTTTCAGAGATTTCAACTGTCCCCGAGACCAGCGACCACGTGAAATGCGTTCCTGTTCCAGCCGGACGGTCTCTTCAATTACCGACTGCTGCCGTTCAATCAGTCCTTTGATTTCTGATTCCAGCTTGATGAATTCTTCAAAGGCCAGAGATTCCTCCAGCTCGTTGCGACGGGCTGCCAGTTCACGTTGTGCCTGCTCCAGATCATCAAGCGATTCCTGGATCTGTTCCTGTGCTTCTTCCGTATTTCCCTGTTGTAATGCATTGTCGATCTGCGATGTTCGCCGGCCGCTGCGCTGCATCGAATCCGCTGCTTTATTGAGGCTGAGTCGCTGCAGTTTCAGTTCCAGCTGTTGCATCTGCTGTTTCAGTTCCTGCTCCTGTTTTCTTAACTTCTGCAGTTCGGCCTCTTTTTCTTCACTATCAGGTGCATTCTCCGCTTTCTTCAGTTTTTGTAATATTTCCTCCTGTTTCTGTTTGATCAGGTTTAATTCCTGCTCACTTTTTATCAATTGATTTAACAATTCTGCAGTCGAATTGACGGGTTGGTTTTCGAAAATATTTTTTAATTTCTGCATCGATTCCTGAAGTTGCTGCTGTTCCTGTAATGCCTGCCCCACCTGATTCTGTTTTATTCTGTCTGCGGTCTGTTTCATGACTTCGGGAATCGAATTTTTCCGCAGGAAGTCGATTGCTTCCTGGTTTCGCTGCCGTTCGGAATGGGCGATTTCCTGTTCCTGGTCGTTTAATGTATCAAGCAGGTTGCGGAAGGCTTTAAACTGATCGGCCTGTTGCTCCTGGCGATGAGCAAGTTTTTCCAGGTCTGCCTGTTCCTGCAGTTTCAGCTTCCCAAAGGTTTTGGTAATCGTTTTCCTGGCCAGCTTTTCTGTCTGATTTTGAATGTCTGCCTGCTGCTGGATCTGTTCATCCAGTTCGGAAACCAGATCCCTGGTCTGCTGCCACTGCGCCAGTGATTTTAAGACATGATCCAGCCTTTCAATCACACGCTGTTGACCATTCCCCGCGATGGTTAATGATTCCAGGGGTGTTGTTTCCGCTCCATCTTTTGTGCTCTTGTTCTCTTCAGCAGCGGTAGACTTAGTTTCTTTGCTGGATGATGTTGTGCCCGGCTCCCGGGATGGTTGTGTATCCACTTTAGCCAGCATTTTTTTTCGAGCCTGTGTGATCTGCTCCTGGATCTCCGGGAAGACCTGCTGATTCAACTGGGAAAGTTCCGTGTTGAGTTCTGCGAGTCGTTGCTGCATGGCCGGATCTTCAATGCCATTCCATTCCAGTTCCTGCAGCAGTTCACTGGAGCGTTGCTCCAGACCAGTCCGGGGGCTGTGGAGTTGCGATGCAATCCGCTTCTGATCCATTTCCACCTGTTTGATTGTATCAATTTCTTCGGTACGTGCCTGGCCTACGCGCTGCAGTTGATGCTGAACGTCTTTGATTTCCGTTCGCAGCAGTCTCTGGTCTTTCAGGATACGGGCGAGTTCTTCCAGCAGGTTTGCCTGACGATTCGCCAGTTCATTGGCTTTGAACTGCGGGCTGACAATGGTCAAAACTCGAGAAATACTGGTTCCTGTATGGGAGTCTGCAGGTTGCGCTTCCTGTGAACTGGTTGCGGAACTGTCCTGGAATAGATCACGGGCTTCGGCCCGAAAAATAATCCGATCCCCTTCTTTAAGCGCCAGTTCAGAGAGCTTCCAGTTGTCTGTCAGCGTCAGGTCCTTCAACTGGTTTTGCCGCTGGTTTGCTGCCGGCTCCGGGGGAAATGGCAGGCGAAAAGAAAAGTTTTCACGGTCTGTACGCAGGGCGCGCGAGAGAGTCTCCTGGCTGGAAGATTTCTGATAGCGGATGAGAACATCTTCGATCCCCAGGTCATCATGAACAACGACTTTGAGAGGGATTTGAGCAGTGGGTGTCACTTGCAGGTCGGTATCGGGAACTTCCAGAAAAATTTCCGGTACGTCATCGCTGATTGCAGTGATTTCAAAATGATCGGGAGTGGGTGGTTTAAATCCCTGATCATTTTCCGCTTCGAACCAGTAGGAATAGGTTCCCGGCGCATTGACAACAAAGGTACCTGAAAAATGTTTACGATCCGGTTGTAATTTAAGGGATACAGGTTCGCTGTTTTTAATCCGCAGGTCTACCGTTTTCAACAGTTTGTTAGAACTGGCTTTAAACTCAACACGCGTGCCGACCAGCGCTTTGAAGTTGCCTATTCCGGTGGGGAGGATTTCTTCGGAAAGCTGCGAGTAAGCGGGAGGAATAAGTCTGACCTGCTTCAGACGAATCATGGTGGGAGGGACCGAGACAATATTGAGCCAGGGCATGTGGGTATCATCACCGCCAACTGCGCGCAGTTTGAGCAGTTTGTTTGTGATGACTAAAGAACCTGTGCCCAGATCATGTGTGACTCCCGAATTATCGGGAACCGATACAATACGCAGGGGGTCAGAATAAATTTTACCCGCAGACTGTTCTTTCTGACGGGACTGATATTCGAGACGAAGATCGTCGGGAGGAGTGCCTTTGCGGTTTTCAACAAAAAACTGAAATGTCTGTCCTTCGACTACCTGGTAGGGATTGTCTGGCCCGGTTTCGATGGGAACCAGTTTTTCGTCCAGGATCAGCAGTTCAACCCGTTGAGGCCAGTCCGGTGCCGAGAAAGGGAGTATCAGGCGGTGAAGCCCCAGGATCACTACCTGCGGATGCAGCAGGGTTAAGAAGGCTGTGATCAGACAGAGCAGAGTAGCAGAAAACATAATCTTTCTGAGGGGGTGTGTATCAATCAGTTCCAGAAAATTAATCTGAGAGGCACGTTGATAGGCATCTTCGATCACAGCCTGACGCATCTGTGTTGAACCGGCAAACTGAGTGTTGGACTGGTGATCAAACTGAATGCTGCTGGAAAAACTGTCTCGCAATGTCGGGTAGCGACGTTCAATTTTGAGCGCCAGGTCTAAATCGGTCAGAGGGGTTTTTAACGGGATGATGAGATGTTTCCAGAGGATCCAGATCACACTGGAACCTGCTGCAAGACCGAGCAGGAGTCTGCTGGCGGGATCTGAAATATTCAGCATCCAGTCCAGACTGATGATCAATGCTGCGAGCCCGAGAAACAGGGTCAGTCCCCAGCACAATCCATTCAGCCAGATGAGCTGGCGAATCTTGTGATGCAGTTGTTCCAGTTGTGCTCGAATGGAATGTTGCATGATACCGGTTTCAGGAAAACTGATTGATGCCCCAAAAAGTGACTATGGTTTATTATACTAAGCGAAAACGTTTTCTTAACAGCCATTCTGCTGAGATCAGTAAAGTAAACAGTATCAGGAATTCCCAGCGATTCCAGAGAGGGATGGGTTCTTCATTTTCCAGTGGAACGGGATGGCCCGCCGGTATGGTCTGGGGAAGCTGTTCTGCTGCATAAATGGGAAAATATTTTCCACGCGATTCACGGGCCGTTTTTTTCATATCACTCTGATTCATATCGCGGTTGACCAGTTCGCGTTGAGAAATTTCGACGCGAAAATCCACCGCAGGCGGCGTTCCCTGAAGAATGGGCTGTGAGACCCAGGTGTGATAGGCGCCTTCCGGGATATTCGAGACACTGCCTTCAAAAATTCCGGGTGAGTTTTCCAGAGGCGTTAATTTCACCGGCTTCGAAGCTTCGCCCTGTCGTTCGAGCATGACCGTAACGCTTTTTGAATCTGTGGGAATCAACTGTTCATCGAGGAATTTGACACGAAACTGTACGGTATCGGCCTGTTGGTAGGTCTTTCTATCCAGCGTCAGCTCCACAGCCTGTTCCTGGTTTAAGAGTTTGGACCGACTCAGATAGCGAATCGTTTGCACCCAGAATCGCGAATAGTAAAGGTCTCCTACCAGGTCCCGCCAGCGCCACAGGTCATCCGTGGCGTTGAAAATGACTTTGCCGGCACCGACTCGCTGGGTCGAGATAATGGGAATTCTCTGACCTTTTTTTCCCTTTTGCGTAGGATGCACTGCGAAGACGGAGGCGCCCGGTTTGATCTCATCTGCTGCATAGAACCAGTACAGCTCAGGCAGCTGATTCCAGATCAACTGGCTTTCTTCAGCATTGTCAGCAAATCGAAAAATGGAGGTGCTGAACTGTCCTTCCGTGGTCAACTCCGGCTGAAAACCTTCGATCACCGGTTTGTATTCTGCAGGTTGCCTGTTATTGGAAATCTCGACCGGCAGCAATGCTTCCAGATCGGTGTTTAAATAAGCGTGGGGAGAAAAACGGGGACCGGCCACCATAATCAGCCCGCCACCTTTTTCCCGAACGAACTGGTCCAGGTTCTCAAATACGGCCTGGCTGAAGTAGGCCGGATCGGCATCACCCAGGATGACGACATCATATTGGTACAGATCTTCTTTTTTGACCGGAAAATAATCGAGGGCAGTGGCATCCTCTGATGAATATTCCAGATCTGATTCCTGCAGAATACTGCGAAGCTCGATCGTTTTATCCCGTTCCAGCAGATGTTTGAGATAGCGGTATTCATATCGGGGAACCGAATCGACGAGCAGGACACGGATTTTCTGATCGAGTACAGAAATCTGACTCGTCTGCTGATTATTCTTGAGATTGACTTCTCCTTTTACCGGTTCGACGGCGATGACATATTCGAGTAATCCGGGTTTCGTGGGAGTGAATGTCAGCTCGATTTTCTGATAATCTTTCTGGGCATTGATCGGGAACTGCCGCGACGCCAGGGGACTGCCGGTGTGTGCTTCCCTGAGACTGACTTTCATGTTACCGGATTGAATACCAAAGAATTTTACTTTCGCAGAGACGGTGACGGGGTCGTTGATGAAGGCAACATCATCAACCAGCAGGTCATACAATTGCAGGTCTTTCACCGGCTGTTCGCTGCCGACACCGACGGGAAAGAGGGGAACCAGCTTGGATTTTGCCAGTGTCCCGGCGCGGGAGAGGAGGTCAAGGTCACCGGTACTGGAGATGCCGTCACTGAGTACAATGATGGCCGTCGGTGGGGTTCCCCGAAAATCATTGAGAACTTTTTGGACTGCATGAAACGGACGCGTTTCTTTTCCCACCGGTTCCAGCTGTTTTAAGACTTCCTGTGTCCGCTGGTAATTCTGGAGATCGATCAGCCCCTGTTCGCCCAGAGGCAGGCATTCGTCGGAAAAATGATAAAGTCTCAGTTTGTGTTTATTCTGAAGTTCCGTCAAAAAACGGGCTTCATTTTGCAGCAGGAGATCTTTTACCAGTTCCAGTCGGTTTTTTCCCCGACTCTCCTGCAGGAATGGTTTGCTCATACTGCTGGAGGATAATTCCGCGTAATCATCTTCGAGTCCCATACTGGCAGAATCATCAATGAGTACGGCGACGAATGGCAGTCCGGTTCTATGAATGGTTAAGGTGAACCGCGTAAGGAACAGGATAACGATGGCAAACAGTGTCAGTCGAATTCCAATCAGAACCAGACGTTTATTTACATTCAGGTGAGCGGTATCTTTCAGGTATGCATAGATCAGCAAAAAAACGATCCCACTGCCCAGCAGGAGTACCGCCCAGTCAGGTAACCAGCCAGGCCAGGGAGAATTCCACTGAAAATTCCAGGCGGAACCCTGGCCGGGACCCGCAGCGGGGATCTCGAAATAGGATTCCAGGAGTTGTTTCAGTTTATCCATGGTTTGTGCAAATGTATCGTGACAGGACTGCAGGTAGTCTGTTGATCGAAGTGACTGACAGCGAATCGACTGCTTATATTGTATTCAGATCATCCAGTAATTGCTGTTTTTCATCGCCTTTCAGATCTGATTCTGCGATTTTTTTAGCCTGTTCTACATAAGTTGCTACTTCTTCCGGTTTATTGGAGATCGAAGCAGCGCGGGCCAGAGCTTCATAAGCATACGCCAGGCAGAACGGGCTTAAATGTTTGTCCTGAGCGATTTTGAGACAGAGCATCGCAAAACTGAATGCATTACTGGGCTGATTCGTAACCGCGTAGACTCGTGATAACTGCCAGTAAGCGATGGAAATATTTTCACCCGTGTGATCTTCAAATTGCAACCAGTGCCACAAGGAGGCATGGCAAGTGGAGATCATCTCCAGATTTTCCGTAGCTGCACGATCCTGTTTTTCCAGAAACTCCCATGTTTTATTGAAGCTGTCCGCGGCAAAATAGCGATGTGCGGCCTGTTTATCAAAATCGGATGTCTGCATGATGATTCTCCTTGTGTAGCAATTCCGTTAACCAGCGTCTGATGGAAAACGGGACCTGAAAACTGATCTTCAGACAGATTCCATTTCGAGGCATAATGCATTGTATCGCAGCCGGAGAAGAATTATAAGAACTTACGAAAATTGGCAGGAGATCAATGAATTCTTCCTGATTCGGGTAAAAATCAGGCTGAGTCTTCCTGTCTTATCAATTTTCACCAGCCTACCGGCTTGATGCAACAGGATCTTGCTATTCGATAATGTTTATCCAGTCGAAACAAAAGTCATAACCAATGGATTCAGAACGCGCTGATTCCCGATAGTTAGAGACGTAGGATTTCGGACCGATCCAGCCGAGGCCTGCCACTTGTCTGGGAAAACCCCTGCGAGAAATATCATCGGGAACTTCAGATAAACATTAAGGCGATTATGATCCTGTCAAAAGAGAATATTCATCAGCAAAGTCAGTCAGCAGACGGGCTACGTCTGGAATCATCTGCCTTGCCGGCTTCAGCCCATCTGGTTGGCATTTGCGGTTCCGGAATGAAGGCCCTGGCAGAATATCTGGCTAGTGCCGGCTGTCGAGTCACAGGATCTGATTTAAGCCCCCCTCTCGCTACAGAACCTGCTTTGCGTGCAGGAGGATACCGCGTGCACCAGGGGCATGACATGCGGTTTGTACCCGAAGGGACGAGTGTACTTGTCTATAGCCCTGCGATCGGTCTGGCGAATCCGGAGCGTCGATTTGCACAACGAATGGGAATTCCCCAGTTTTCGTATGCTCAGATGCTGGGGCATCTGATGCGTCAGAAGCAGGGAGTCTGTATTGCCGGTACGCATGGGAAAAGCACGACCACAGCTTTGACTGCATTTATCCTGCAGAATGCCGGCGTATCCCCTTCCGCGGTCATTGGAGCCGAACTATGCAGCCAGAATCTGAATGGCTGGGCTGGTGAAGGTGCTTTGTTCGTCGCTGAGAGCTGTGAATATCAGCGTAGTTTTCTGAATTTATTCCCTTTTTACGCAGCGATTACCAATATCGAACCCGACCATTTTGATTATTTTAAAAATCAGGATGATATGACAACCGCTTATGCCGAGTTCGTGGCGCGGATACCTAAGGGAGGGACATTAGTATTACCCTCTACCTGCATGGGCTTACAGAAGCTGCGTGAAGCCTGTAAAGCAAAAATCTCCACGTTTTCGCTGGAACGCGGGGCGGACTGGTGGGCTACCGATATTAAATCGACGGCGTTCGGGTTGCGGTTTCGACTGTTCCATCAGGGAGAGTATTTTTCTGAAATTTCGCTACAGAAAACGGGAAAACATAACGTTTCCAACGCGATGGTCGCTGCCATTCTCTGTCATACCGCCGGGATTGATGCGGAACAGATTCGAGAGGGGATTTACGAATTCCCCGGGATTCGTCGACGTTACGAGCGGATGGGGTCCTATAAGGGGTTAACACTGTTCGATGATTATGCCCATCATCCGACAGCCATTCAGGCGACATTAAAGATGTTAAGGCAGGAATATCCCGATCGCCGGATCTGGTGTCTGTATGAACCGCATCAGGTTTCGCGTACACAGGCGTTGATGGATTATTATGCCGGCAGCTTTCAGCAGGCGGACCGGATTCTGATTGCTCCCGTGTATGCCGCTCGCGAAAAACTCGCTGAAGAACCTGTCGAAACGTCAAAAGAGCTGGTTCGGCGAATTCTTCTGCATAATGCTTCGGTCAGTTTCAGCAGTTCCCTTGACCAGATGCTCTCAACTTTAGAGACTGAGGCTCAATCTGGTGATATTATCATTACTATGGGAGCGGGCGAAATAAATCGGATCCATCATGAGTTCAATCGAAGACTTCAAAGAGATTCTCAAACCATCTGAACCACTGGCCAAATATTCCTATTTCAAAATAGGGGGGCCAGCACAGTTCTTTCTGGAACCACGGAACGCAGACGAACTGCAGGCTGTGATCAAATGCTGTGTTGAGAATGAAATTCCGGTACGCGTCTTTGGCGGTGCCTCTAATATTCTGATTAAAGATTCCGGTGTGCAGGGGGCCGTCATTCGCATCCATGCCGACGAGTTTTCTAAAATCAGCATCGAGGGGACAACGGTCACTGCCGGCGCGGGGGCTTTACTCTCCAACCTGGTCTCAGAAACGGTCAAAGCGGGTCTGGCGGGCCTGGAGTCCCTGGTCGGAATTCCGGGAACTGTTGGCGGCGCATTACATGGCAATGCCGGCGGCCATAATGGCGATACCGGCCAGTTCGCGACTTCCGTCACTGTTCTGACCGCGCGGGGAGAAAAGTTTGTGCGAACTGCGGACGAACTGAGCTTCAGCTACCGTGAGAGCAGTATCAATGAACTGGCGATTATCGAAGCAGTATTCGAACTGACGGCTGATGATTCGGAAGAAGTCACAAACCGGATGAAAAAGAACTGGATCATGAAAAAGGCGAATCAGCCTTTGACCCACCAGTCAGCCGGTTGCATTTTCAAGAATCCTCGTGGCATGCACGCTGGTGCTTTGATTGAGCAGGCTGGTCTGAAAGGCACTCGTATTGGAGGTGCAGAGATCAGTGATCGACATGCTAATTTCATCATTAACGATGAGAACGCCACGACAGAAAACGTACTCGATCTGATCAATCTGGCACAGAACACGGTTTCTGAAAAATTCGGCGTGGATCTCGAACTGGAAATTGAACTCTGGTAAATCCGGAGTTCAATTCACCCGCTGCAGCATGGTCAGCCTATAAAGCAGTCTCTCAACGGACTACTTTCCGATGCAGTAGAGGTGCCGAAATGTTCTGATAAAGACCTGTCCGTCAGAAACAGCAGGTGTGGAATTGCTGCGTTCCTTCAGCGGGTTCTCTGCAACTTTTTCCAGCCCGGCAGTGCTCGGTTGGAAGACGTGCGTCGTTCCATTCTGATCGGTGACATACAGATGTTTGTCGGCTAAGACCATGGAACCCCAGCAGGCGGCTCCTCCGGAGCGCTCCTGCCAGACGATTTCCCCTGTGGCAGGATTCAGACATTGAAACAGATTCGGCCCGGCGTTAGCCATGAACAGATGGCCGTTCGTAAAGATGCCGGTAGAGATCCGCTGCGGATTCGGTTCTTTCAGCCACAATCGTTGCGCGTCTGTAATATTGCCGCTGCCCTGCATCCTGAAGCCGATCGCGGGACCATTAAAGCCACCCATGGCCACACAAATCTTGTTTGCCAACACTGGGGAGGTATAGGCGAGATCCCCTTTCTTTCCATGTAGACCTTCACAACTCCAGATGATTTTACCGGATGTGGGCTCATAGGCATTCACTCGCAGCGCCATGCTGCAGATGATAAGCGTCTGACCGTTCACATTCGCGATGACCGGAGTACTCCAGGAACCCATGTACTTCCTCTGGTCATTATATTGACCGTCGCCGGCAACCGGTTCATTGGTTTCCCAGAGCGTTTTTCCACTTTCCAGGTCGAGGGCAGTCATGAAAACCCGCTTGCCTGGTCCACAATGCAGAATGATCTTGCCTGCGTGCAGTACAGGCGAAGCACCGTAGCCCCAGATGTGTTCAAATTCCCCCAGGCTGCGATGCCAGAGTTCTTTGCCTGCAAAGTCATAACAGTATAAACCGGCTGAAGAATGCCAGACTACAACCCGCTTACCATCAGCGGCGGGGGTCGAGCCACAATAGTTATTGGTCTTATGCGTCGGCATGACTTTGTCAGGTTCTACAGAACGAACCCAGAGCTGCTTTCCACTGGTTCTGTCAAAACAGTACAGACTGCGTTTGCGACCTTCGTTTTCAGCACAGGTGATAAAAACTTTGCCATTTGAAACGATGGGACTGCTGTTACCAGGAGCAGGCAGCGGTGCTTTCCAGAGGATATTTTCTTCGGCGCTCCATTTGAGCGGTACATCGGTTTCCTGGGAGATGCCATTTCCCAGAGGTCCTCTAAAAGCGGGCCAGTCTTCCGCGCGAAGCTGCCCGGCGGAAAAAACGAGACACATTGAGAATACACAACAAATACTTTGCCAGTGTTTGACCATCTGAGCGCCTCTTCAAAATATGCAATCGAATTGTATAGTGACCAGCTTAAGCGATGATGTCGTGGATCACATGGCCATGCACGTCAGTCAGACGCATGTCACGACCTCCAAAACGGAACGTGGACCTGGTATGCTCCAGTCCCAGCAGGTGCAGCATTGTCGCATGAATGTCGTGAATTTCGACGCGATTTTCGACGACTTTGTAGCCCCAGTCATCGGTGGCGCCATAGGTCATGCCTCCCTTAATGCCTCCGCCGGCCATCCACATGGTAAAGCCGAACGGATTATGATCCCGCCCGTTCTTGCCTTGCGCAAAGGGGGTTCTGCCGAACTCGCCCCCCCAGATGACCAGGGTCGATTCCAGCAGTCCGCGCTGTTTCAGATCTTTCAGCAGTCCGGCGATCGGTTGATCGACGGCGCGGGCGTTATTTTCATGATCCCGTTTCAGATTACTGTGCTGATCCCAGCGATCCCCTTTGACATTCGGGCAGGTCAACTCCACGAAGCGGACTCCGCGTTCGACGAGTCTCCGGGCGAGCAGGCACTCCGCACCGTAAGTGCGTGTGGGGGCATACTCTGCATTGAAACCATACAGGTCCAGCGTGGCTTTGCTTTCGCTGTTGAATGTCATCAGGTCGGGGATGGCCATCTGCATTTTATAAGCGAGTTCATAATTGGAAATCGCGGATTCGATTTCATCATGGACGCCGGTCTGCTGCTGTTTGAGCAGATCCAGCTGCTGCATCAGTTTGAGCTTCTGAATTTGGGTCTGACCGGATTTTTCCTGTCGTTCCACATTGGCGATGCCACTGCCCCCCGGTTTGAAGATAGAGCCCTGAAAGCTGGCAGGGAGAAAACCGCTGTTAAAACAATCCAGTCCACCGGGAGGGATCAGGCCGCCATTGATCACGACAAAGCCGGGCAGGTCCTGACATTCGCTACCCAGTCCGTAATTCACCCAGGCGCCCATGCTGGGACGTCCCTGCAGTCCACTGCCTGTATGCAGGAAGTAGTTGGCAAAGGTATGCTCCGGAAATTGCGAGACGACCGAGCGAATGACGGCCATGTCATCAATACAGGAGCCAATCTGGGGAAACAGGTCGCTGACCGGGATACCACTCTCGCCGTATGGTTTAAACTTCCAGGGACTCTCCAGGACTTTGCCGACGTTATCAAACTGGGTGGCCTCGACTTTGAAGAAGTCGCCGGGACTTTTGCCATTAAATTTTGACAGCATCGGTTTGGGATCGAAGGTGTCTACCTGCGAAGGACCGCCGTCCATGTACAGGAAAATGACGTTTTTTGCTTGAGGTGGGAAGTGTGTTTTTCCCGTTGATTCACTGGCGAAGGCACGATCCTGCAGCAGGGCAGTGAGTGCGGCTGCACCGAAGCCGTTCGCGCACTGCTTGAGAATCTCTCTTCGCGTATATTGCTGTCGAAACTTTCCACAGTGCATGCTGTCGTCTTTCTGAAACCTAAAACAGGTAGATAAACTCTTTAAGATTGAAGATCACATGTCCCAGTTCAGACCAGGTTCGAGTCTGATCAGAATCGGAAGGATTTGTTTTCGTTTGTTGTTCTAAAAATTCTCGGGCTGTCTGCAGTTCTTCCAGCGTGGGAAGCCGACCCAGCGCGGATTCGTACATCCAGCGAATGCGGTCTTCGGTTGTCTGCAATCCCGATTCTGTCAGAACGCGTTTGCCCCACAGTTCTGCCTGCTGAAGTACAAACGGATCATTCATCATGATCAGCGCCTGTGCGGGGACATTGGAAACGTTGCGTCGGCCCATGGTGCTGAAAGGACTGGGGGTATCGTAAGCCAGCATCATGGGGGAAAGAAAATTACGGCGAACCTGAATATAAATGGATCGTCTGCCTGCACCATCCAGGGGACCGTTGACAGGCGGCTTGCCGCGGCCATCCATGAATTTTGTCAGATGGACGGGAATCGAAGGTCCATACCGGGTTTCGTCGAGACGTCCTGAAATCTGCAGCAGGGCATCGCGGATTGCTTCCCCTTCCAGACGTTTCAAAGGCATTCTGTAAAGCAGGGTATTGTCAGGGTCGACTTCTGCGACATCCTGAGTGGTGGTGCTTGACTGCTGGTAGGTCTGAGTCAGCACCAGATATTTGATCATCTGCTTGAGAGAGCGACCCTCTTCAAGAAACTTCAAAGCCAGGAAATCGAGGAGTTCAGGATGCGAAGGTCGTTCTCCGAGTACGCCGAAATTATCGACGCTGGGCACGATGCCACGTCCGAACAGATGAGCCCAGATGCGGTTCACGATCACGCGATGTGTGAGTGGATTTTCAGGAGCATTGATTGCGGCAGCCAGTTCCAGTCGACCGCTGCCTGCTTTGCTCCCGGGTGAAGCGCCCCCCAATGCTTCCAGGAAACGACGTTCCACGATGGGACCTGTATTCTGATGGCTGCCTCGAATCAGGACGTGATCGTTTTCGGCACTGCCATCCATAATTGCCATCGCGGTCTGGGATGCGGTTCGGATCGACTTTTTCAACGCATTCCGCTGCTGCTGCCAGTCATCGATTCCTGCTTTGAGATCTTGTCGTGCCGGACTTTGAGGTTCAGAGAACAGATCAGGATGAGTCAGCACCCAGTTGACCAGGGCTATTGACTGCGAGGTTGGATTAGGATTACCGGAAACAAATTCCTCAAACGCGGTTTCCAAGGCAAGCGGCATTTTGGGGCCCGTCAGACTGACGGTTGTCAGGTCAGGTTCCAGAAGAGAAGCTCCCTGTTTAACCTGATACACTTCCAGGGGAGACTGATCGATGGGCGTGAATTCGAGATGGACGCGATGTCCTTTGTAGCGGGACAGATCGTGAGTGACCCAGACCGGCTTACCGTGGGGACTGGATTGCACTTTTTTGAGTGTGGAGCCATGCAGAGGACCAAACAGCAGTCGATGGGAATCAACGCAGGCATAAACCCAGCAGTCTCCTTTCACGCGATAATTGACTGCTCCCCGGACTTCGAATGTGGGAGTGCGAAGCGTTCTGCCGGCGCGGGGGTAGGATCGCAGCTTGTTTTTCTGGTTCAGTTGTGGCGACTTCGTGTCCACCAGATCATTCCAGAGCGGATCACGCCGGGCGGCGCCTTCGGTTTGTAAAATTAGATGGGAATCAGCACTGGACGAATCAAGAACCAGCGTTCCTCGCGAGCGAGGTGCCATGCCAAAGATAAATCCATCCGAAATGAATTCTTCCGGGGCAGACTGCGCATAATCAATGATGATGCGTTGATCTGTTTTGTCAGCTAGATTATTCGCAAACGGTGAAGGGGGCAAGAGGGGGGAATCCTCTTCTGAATCCAGCATAAAGCGGAGTGACATCAGCTGGCTGTGATCCGGGTTTGATTTGAGAAAGCGGACCCAGTTCTTCAGAATTTGAGGCGAGAGTGTTCCCTGAACCGCCTGCTGTTGCAGATCCGCTTCCAGGGCGGCTGTGTTTTCTGCAGGATATTTCTCTGCCAGCGCTTTGGCTTCCCAGTAGTATTTCGAGAAGTTTTGAATGCCTTCGCTGAAGGCCGGTTTGATTTTTGCTTTGAGAAGTTCCTGCTGGCGTTGATCGAGTTGTTCAACCTGTTTCGCGATTTTCTGATTGTGTGCCTTTGATTCGAATCTGACCTGGTGGTAATTACTGCTTTGCAGATAACCGTACAGAGCGTAGTAATCTTTTGTGGAGATCGCATCGAATTTATGATCGTGACAGCGTGCACAGGAGACGGTCATGCCTAGAAACGATTTGGTCATGACGTCAATCGCGTTATCGAAACGATCGGTTTCATCTTTGCGAATATCCACGGGAGAGTGTACCCATTCGCCGAGGTACCAGAATGCAGTTGCCAGTACAGATTCATCAAACTGGGATTCGGGATTGAGTCGTGGCTGCGGCAGGAGATCGCCGGCAATGTGTTCTGTGACAAACTGATCGTAAGGCAGATCTGCATTCAAGGCACGAATCACATAGTCGCGATACTGGTAGGCATTGGGAGCATCGTTATCGAACTCATGGCCTCGGGATTCTGCATAGCGCATCAGATCGAGCCAGTGTCGTGCCCAGCGTTCACCAAACCGGGGAGAGGCCAGTAAACGGTCGACGACTTTTTCTGTCGCATCGGGAGACGAATCAGCCAGGTAATGCTGAATCTGCTCGGGAGTGGGAGGGAGTCCTGTCAGGTCGAAACAGAGACGGCGGAGTATCGTGCGCTTGTCTAATGGAGCACTCGGATGCAGTTTTTTTTCTTCCAGTTTGGCGAGGATAAAGTGATCAACCGGATGAGTTGACCAGTTTTTCTGTTTGACAGTGGGAGGCTTCACATCCTTCACTGGTTGCCAGGCCCAGTGATCCTGTTTGCGTTGTTGCAGATCGAATGATCTGGCCGCTTCAGACGCAGCGGGCGTTTTTTCGTCAGGCCAGGGCAGTCCCATTTCAACCCACCTGGAGAGTGCTGCGATCTGCGCGGGCTTCAGTCGCGTATCGGGGGGCATTTCATAAGATTCATAGCGGACCGCCTGCATCAGGAGACTGTCGTGCGGTTGTTTCAGTTCCGCTGCCGGACCCGAGTCGCCTCCTTTCAGGAGCAGCGAACGGGCATCCAGTCTCAAACCACCTTCCAGACGTTTCGACTGACCGCTGTGACATTCGTAACAATGTTCGGCGAGCAGGGGACGGATCGATTTTTCAAAGAATTCGAGTTGCGCGCTCGAAAAGCGAGGGGCTGTCTCTGCTGTTCCCTGTTCCTTTTCAGCAGAGTTCGAAAAGCGACTCAAACCAATCAGGAGCAAAACCAGAGATGTGATACGAATAAACTGCTTCATGCGCCGGTTTCTATTTACGGTGTTCAGGTAATGATCTGGCTGAAGCTGCCGAGGCACTGTGGTATACGCTGTGCCTCACTTCAATGGAGGGAGTATTCTTGAAAGAGCATGCCCATTTATTCTAACGTGAATCCAGACGACGATTCAAGTTTTAATCGGCTGTACAGCTCAAGTGGATCGAATTCAGGCCGGATGCATCAGATGAGCTCTGGTAACGGCCTGGCGTGACCTTCGACCAGGTATTGCGGTCGTCCACTGAAATCTTCTACTGTGGTATGTTCTGTTTCGATCCCGAGATTGTGATAGAGAGTGGCGAACAGTTCGGGGAATGTGACGGGACGTTCGACCGCTTCGCCTCCCAGCCTGTCAGTGGCTCCAATGACCTGACCGGTTTTCATACCACCACCGAACAGAATGGCCGAGTTGACGCGCGGCCAGTGATCGCGGCCAACCTGAGCACTGATTTTGGGGGTTCGACCAAATTCACCCCAGATGGCCACCGTGCAGTCCTGATCCAGTCCGCGCTGATGCAGGTCTTCCAGCAGCGCACTCACACACTGGTCAAAGACAGGGAAGTCTTCTGCTTCGCGTTTGAAGATGGAATTGTTCTTGCCACCATGCCAGTCCCATTTACTGTAATTGAGTGTGACAACGCGGGCACCAGCTTCAATCAGACGACGGGCAACAAGCATGCTCTGCGGAACGCGGGGCGCGCCGTTACTGTCAATGAACTTGGTGGGATCGCCGGTACCGTAACGTTCGACGGTCCGGGGATCTTCTTTCGACAGATCCAGGGCTTCTGCCAGTTCAGAAGAAGTGAGGACCCCCATGGCCTGTTCGGTGAAAGTATCCAGTCCTGTCATCATTCCGGAAGCATCTGCTTCCCGTTTGAAGTTGTCTATACTCTGCAGCAGTTGTTTGCGATCGGCCAGTCGTTCCAGTGAAATCCCATTCAGAACCATGTCATGACGGGTCGGGCCCATCGGACGGAAGGGGGATTGCGACAGTCCCAGGAAACCCGGCCCCGGTTCATTATAAGGACCGTGAGTACAGGGATAGCAGAGGCTGATGAACGGGGGCGCCGATTCGACGTGCGGACCCTGCAGTCTTGCGACGGTCGACCCAAATTGAGGCCAGCCCCCCTGCGGGGTCAGTTTGCGAGGATCATGTCCGTTGAAGCATTGGATGGCATCGTGGCCGCTTTGTGAACCGACGATCGAACGGACCAGCACCAGCTTGTCCATTGATTGTGCCAGTCGCGGGAATGCTTCACAAATTTCAATACCCGGAACATTCGTAGCGATTGGCCGCCAGGGGCCGGCAATTTCTTTCGGCGCTTCGGGCTTGAGATCGATCATATCCTGGTGTGGTGGACCACCTACGAGGTAGATCATGATGACTGACTTCTGCCGCTTCTTAGCAGGATTTTCCGCTTCGGCCTGTAACAGACGTGGCAGTGTCAGACCGGAAAGCCCCAGGCTGCCAATCTGTAGAAAATTGCGTCGCGATAACCGATCACAGAAAGATCCTTCTGTGTGATTCTGTCCAGACAGCGTCAGCATACCGTTCTCTCTCCCGCAAAAAACGCTTCAGTCTTGAGCCGATGTGAGAACGATTGTATCAATTTGTGTTTATGTGTTCCAGAGGATTCAGACCAGTTCCTCGGATTATTTTCTGGCCCGTTCGCGCAGTTCGGGCAGGACGGATTTGATGCCATTAGCGCCCAGTGAAGCAATTGAGCCGATATTCACAAATCGATAACCTTCATCGATGGCCTGTCGACAACGGTCCAGGTCACCAAAGGTGATTCCGGCAGGTTTATTGGCTTTCGCAACCCGTTTGGGGAAATCGGCCAGCAGTTTCTGCAGTTCCGGATGTTGGATTTGTCCGATGATACCCAGAGACGCAGACAGGTCCATGGGACCTGCGAAGACCACATCAATCCCGTCTACCGCGGCGATGGCTTCGATATTTTCGATGCCTTCCGGTGACTCAATTTGAGCGACGATGGCGGTTTCCTGATTGGCGTAAGGCAGGTAATCATCAAAAGTGTAATCCAGGAACATCACCCAGTCCGGAGAAACTCCCCGTGTTCCTTCAGGTGGATATTTAGCGTACTGGACGGCCAGTTTTGCTTCTTCCGCATTATTGATTTGCGGTACCATAATTGTATTGGCGCCGATATCCAGTGCTTTTTTGAAGTATATCTGATCAAGGCCCGGCACGCGAATCATGGGCATACATCCCTGTCTCCGGGCAATCAGCGGGAGGTTCTTGACTTCATTGATCCCATAAGGACGATGTTCGAGATCGATCCATAAAAAATCGACTCCTGTGTCGACTGAAAGTTTCGCCAGAATTTCCGAAGCATCAGGCATACCCACTCCCAAAGCGACATCACCTCGAGCAGTCAGTGTTTTAATTTTATTTTCGAACATCAGGGGATCCAAAACAAAAGATGAGATTAAACGGGTGAATCAGACGACGTGGCGAACGTAAAATATCATAAACGTAAAAACAGCAACGGCATACCCTGAGAGAGTATGCCGTTGCTGAAATAATCTGATTTGTTTTGATCAATCTTCTGTTTGACTAGCGGCTGATGTAATACATCGCCGGATCATCAATGATCCACTCAGTAGACCAGGTCCGTCCGTTATCCTGATTGCAGACATTGAAGAATGCGGTGTGGAAAGACTGGATCTGGGTTCCATAGGGATAATGTGAAGCAAAGCGGTCAGCCTGAGTCAGTGGACCAACTCCAGGCTTTGCGTAATAGTGGGTTCGTCCATCAGGGGTAAAGGACATGCCCAATGTCCACCAGCCGGTCTGTTTGATTTCAGGGCCGATGAAATCCTGTCCGGAAGCATCTGCCCGGACCACGAACATGGCTGAATCTTCACCATTAGGACTGTCTGTTTTACTGTTAAACTGAATAAACATGCCCAGGTAGATGGTCTCAATTTTGGTCGAAGAACTGCTGCGGAAGAACCGTCGGCGAGATCTGGAACTGGACTTCATGGGCGCTTTGACAGCGGTACGAAAACCAAACGAAGTACCGGTTTTGTCTTCCCATTCTTCAAACGGGGGCAGATAAACGCGCGTCACAACACTGGGGGAGTAAGCAACGGAGACCATGCTTCCCGACATGATCAGGTCATCCTGATTTGAACCGCGACTGCCTTGTCCGGGAACACCCGTATGCAGGGTTTTCATCAGTAGAGAGCTCTTACTGCCGGGCAGGCCACCTTCAGGAGTGGGGACGCGTTGAATCACATCGGGTTGTCCCCGTTTTGCGCTTTCGGTCCAGACACCGTTCGAAGACTGTCCCAGTGGGTAGCGCGTTTCTTTATCGACATTCGTACTGCTCTTGGGGAGGTTGGTAATATATTCCCACGATTCATCTTCGAAATCATCCCAGGCGCCATCAATGCGGGTCCCTGTACCAGGAACAACCTGTGCATTTGCCTGGCCGCCGGCAATCAGAATAGTGGTTCCTGCAAACAGAGCGAGACAATGTCTCGTAAGAAAATGTTTCCATGAGAAAAACATGCGATTGGTTCCTGGCATCGAGATAAAAGAGAGAGGAAAAGTAGCAGAATCCTGACGCTTGGCTGATTCTCCCCTGAAATGGAGGAAGGCGTACTATTTCAGGGGGAGGTTACTTTTCCGCAGTTGTGCTATTACTGGAATTATCGGACGGATCGGCAGAAATGGTTCAAACGCTCCTCTCAATCTATTATTGCCGTAAGTTCTTTTCTGGCTTCTGTTTTGAGATATAAAACATCGCACATGCCGGAAAGAGAAAGAACGAAATTTGCGATCAGTGAGCCTATAGACTTTGTAGCTTTTGTATTTTGACTGAAAGGTAGGGATTCCAGTATTACTTAATCGAATTGAGCGTGCTGAATTGGATTTCGAAAATGGAGTCGCTAAGATGGCGGTTTGCTTTTCACACCAGTTCCAACTTAAGTCAAACAGGCTGATTTTTAATCGTAGAAACCACTTGAGAGGGCTTGGCGCGAGCACCTCCCATGAAATTGACGATTGATTTTAACTTTCGAGAACGTAATGACTGATCCACATATCTCTGAGCAGGATGCTGTTCCCCAGAGTGTTATTGATACCAGACAGGAAGAGTTGATCCTGGTGCTGGATTTTGGTTCCCAGACCGCACAGTTGATCACAAGGCGTGTACGTGAACAGAACGTCTTCAGTCAGCTGGCCCGTCCCGATCTTTCAGCCGAACGAATCCGAGAGTTGAATCCGAAAGGAATTATTCTCTCTGGAGGTCCGGCCAGTGTCTACGGTGAGAATTCTCCCCAGCCTGATCCGGAAATATTCAATCTGGGGATTCCGATTCTGGGAATCTGTTATGGCATGCAACTGGTCTGTGCTTCCCAGGGTTGCGAAGTCAAAGGGGGAGAGTCGCGGGAATTCGGACGAACCCCCAGTACGGTTCTGGATCATTCCAATCTGTTTTCAGGAGTCCCGAGCCAGTTTATAGCCTGGATGAGCCACGGAGATCAGGTTCAGAATCTGAGCGAACATTTTGAATCTCTGGCTTCAACAGAAACCTGTCAGTTTGCCGCTGTCAAACACCACAGCAAACCCTTTTTCGGTCTGCAGTTCCATCCCGAAGTGACACATACTGAATTTGGAGGTCTGTTGCTCTCTAATTTCGTACAGAAAGTATGCGGTTGCGAGGGAACCTGGAAAATTTCCAACCTGATCGAGCAGGAAATTGAAACCATCCGGAAACGTGTGGGGGACAAGCAGGTCATTTGCGGTTTATCGGGGGGAGTTGATTCCTCAGTCGTCGCCGCTCTCCTGTATCGCGCCATCGGGTCTCAATTATCCTGCATTTTTGTGGATAATGGCTTGCTGCGAAAAGGAGAAGCAGATGAAGTAGAGCATCGTTTTGGTGAGCACTTCAAAACGGACCTGCATGTGGTTGATGCACGCGATCTGTTTTTATCTGAATTAGCAGGGGTTACTGATCCCCAGGAAAAACGGAAAATCATCGGCAGGTTGTTCATTGAGGTCTTTCAAAAGGAAGCGGCTTCAATTGAGAACGCCAAGTTTCTGGCACAGGGAACACTGTATCCGGATGTAATTGAATCGGGTGCCAACCCTGATGGACCTGCGGCAACTATCAAATCGCATCATAATGTAGGCGGACTGCCTGAAAAACTGGGTTTTGAACTCATCGAGCCTCTGCGGGAATTATTCAAAGACGAAGTCCGGCAGATGGGACACGAACTGGGGTTACCTGATGAGTTGATTTATCGGCATCCCTTCCCCGGTCCCGGTCTGGCAGTGCGCTGTCTGGGAGAAGTGACAGAAGAACGTCTGAAAGTGCTGCGTGAAGCCGACCTGATTGTCATTGAAGAACTGCATAAGGCAAACCTGTATCGCAAAACAAAACAGGCGTTTGCCGTCCTGCTGCCGATTCGTTCGGTCGGGGTGATGGGAGATGGTCGGACCTATGAAGATGTGGCCGCCATTCGCGCCGTCGAAACAGACGATTTTATGACGGCCAACTGGTCACCATTGCCTCATGAGGTTCTGGAGCGCATGTCGACGCGGATTACCAACAATGTCCGTGGCATCAATCGTGTTGTGTATGATGTGAGCTCCAAGCCTCCCAGTACCATTGAATGGGAATAAATTTCCTTTTCATACTCTTTTTTTACTGGTTCGCAAAAGAACTGACGTAGAAGGAACAGCTGCGCGCTGAGTTCTGCAATTCAGCCGATCTGGACTTGATTTCCCTACCAATCAGGCTAAGGTAGGGTGTATTCGTTAATGTTCTTTATAATTATCGGACTGGCTGCGCGGGTGGTGTCATTGTGCACGTGACCTGCTGGGATTTCGAAAATCAGTTGTTTTCGGAGACGCGGCTACCTCCCTCCTGATTCATGCCTTTGCTGAAAGAGAAAGTCGGATTTTATGCGTTCGGTTTCCAAGAGAAGTCTGTTTTGTCTGGCCACTGGCTGTTTATCCATCGTCTTATTATTCACCAGCGGTTATTTTTCTCGGGCCACTGCTCAGAAGCCACTGGCCGACGAAGGTGATTTAGCAAAACGCCTGAAGCGTATCCCCGCGACGTCACCCCAGGAGAGTCTGAAAGGTTTCAAGCTCGAGCAGGGATTTCAGCTGGAACTGGTCGCCTCTGAACCGGATGTGATGGATCCCGTCGATGCCTGTTTTGATGAAAACGGTCAGCTGTTTGTCGCAGAAATGCGAGGCTATCCTTATCTGCCGGATCAGGTGCCCGATTACTTCGATCGGCCGGTCAGAAAAAATGCGGGCGTAATCCGCCTGTTAAAAGACACCACCGGCGATGGCAAAATGGACAAGAGCATTGTCTTTGCCGACACCATTACCTGGCCGACATCCGTCTGCTGCTATGATGGTGGCGTCTATGTGATTGCTCCCCCCAATATTTATTATTTCAAAGATACAGACGGTGATGACAAGGCGGATATTCGCGAGACGGTCTTCACGGGGCTGAAAACGAATAATGTGCAGGGTCTGGCGAATAATCTGAAATGGAGCCTGGATAACCACATTTATTTCGCCGGCGGTACCAATGGTGGTTCGATTCTCAAGGACGGCAAAGAAGTCATCCCTTCCGGTCGCCGCGATCTGAAACTGAACCCGAAAACCAGAGCGCTGGAGCCCGTTTCCGGTGGTTCTCAATTCGGTCATTCCATGGATGACTGGGGCAATCGATTCGTCTGCAGCAACAGTAATCATATTCAACACGTCGTCTATCCCAGCCATTATCTGAAGCGGAATGAATATCTGGCGGTTCCTGGAGTCCTGCGAACTGCAGCACGGAAAGGGGCTGCTGCCCCTGTGTTCCGCCGAAGTCCCCCCGAACCTTATCGTGTCGTTCGTACGGCGCGGCGGGCTGCCGATCCCAATTTTCGCAAACGTCTTTCCCCCACGGAACTGGTTGCGACGGGGTTCTTTACTTCAGCAACCGGCGTGACAATTTATCGGGGCAGTGCCTATCCGAAAAAATATCAGGGGAATGCGTTTATCGGTGATGTGGGAGGAAACCTGATTCATCGTAAGACGATGGATGAAAATGGTGCCACTTATGTGGCAACCCGTGCGGATGAGCAGACCGAATTTATTACATCCAATGATAACTGGTTTCGTCCTGTGAATTTTGTGAATGCCCCTGATGGAACACTCTGGGTGCTCGACATGTATCGTGAAACAATCGAACATCCGTTTTCAATTCCCGAAGATATCAAACGTCATCTGGATCTGGAAAGTGGACATGATCGCGGGCGGATTTATCGTCTGGTTCATCCTCAGGGAAATCAATTTCCAGTGCAGAAACTGGGGGAAATGTCAGTCGAACAACTGGTTCAACAGCTGGAATCCCCCAATGTCTGGAACCGGGAAACGGCTCAACGGCTGATCTGGGAACGACAGGATCAGACTGCTGTGCCTTACCTGGTCAAACTGTTTGAAACGTCAACACAGCCTCTGGGACGCCTGCACGCTTTGTGGACCCTGGATGGATTAAATGCCTTGGAGGCAGATCTGTTGTTAAAGGCCCTGAAAGATCCCCATGCCGGAATTCGCGAACACGCCATCCGTCTGTCTGAAAAGCAGGCACAGGACAGTCCTGAACTTTCAAAGGCAGTACTGGCGTTGACTTCAGATCCCAGTTATCGCGTCCAGTTGCAACTGGCGTTCTCACTGGGTGAATTTGACAATCAGGCTGCGATCACCGGCTTAACCAAACTGGTTGATTCACCCAATTATGATGGCGATATGCAGGTAGCCGTCTTGACCTCATCCGCGCAGATTGCAGGGCCACTGGCAGTCAATTTCTTAAAGGCCGCGGAAGGAAAACTGTCGGGCGGGAAACGGTCTTTGGTGATTGAACTGTTGCGGATATCAGGAGCAAAAAAAGATACGACTGATGCTTTGACCGTGCTGGAATTTGTCTCAAATGATGCTGTTTCACTGTCGGAAAAACAACTGGTTCTGGGAGCTTTAGGTGAAGGCCTGGGACGTCGCGGCGCTTCACTGGCGACGCTGCTGAAAGACCCGAAACTGGCCCCTGCTGTCAAGCAGCGATTTGATAAAACGATTGCCGATGCAGTTGCGATGGTTGCGGAGGAAGACAAGCCGGTTGCCGACAGGGTGGCCGCCATTCGACTGCTTGGTTTCTTTGACTTCAGTGTCTCGGGAGACGTGTTGGCTGAGGTGTTGAACCCTCGTTCGTCGCCGAAAATTCAGGAAGCTGCTGTAGCCTCGTTATCGCGGATGGATCATCCGGATGTGAGTGGGGCGCTATTGGAAAACTGGTCTGCCTTCAGTCCTGCTGTGCGAGCAGATGTCGTAGATGCGCTGCTCGGATCTTCTGCTCGCATCGACAGTCTGCTGAAAGCCATTCAGGGCAAACAAGTCAAGCTGAATGAGTTGTCACGAGATAAAAAAGACCTGCTGCTGAATCATCCAGACAAAGGGATTCGCAAACGGGCACAGAAGGTGGTCGGCGGTGAAGTCAACAGCGACCGTGCGAAGATCGTTCGCAGTTATGAAGCGGCTCTGGAGCTCAAGGGGGATACCGTCAATGGTCAGAAAGTCTATATGAAGAATTGTGCCGCCTGTCATAAGGTGGGTGACAAGGGGCATAATGTCGGTCCCAATCTGGCAACCACCAAGAACAAGTCTGACAATGACCTGTTGATTGCGATTCTGGATCCCAGTCGGGAAGCACAATCCAATTACAATGCCTACACGATTGTGACGGAGCAGGGGAAATTGTACACGGGTATTATTGCGGCAGAAACTGCAACCAGCTACACCATTCGCAGGGCCGAAGGCAAGGAAGACATCATCTTGCGGAACAACATTGATACGCTGCTGTCCAATGGTGTGTCTCTGATGCCGAACGGTCTGGAAAAAGAGATCAGTCCTCAGCAGATGGCTGATCTACTGCAGTTTATCAAAACGCTGGAAGCTCCGTCGGAAAAGTAAATCCCCGGCCAGAAATAAAAACAGCCCTGTCAGTGTATCACTGGCGGGGCTGTTATCGTAATTGCTGTTTCTCAGGGTGGTTTGGTTTACCAGTCCATTCCCAGAGTGATCGATCCACCGAGCAGGCTCAGGTCGCCCGATGAGCTGGCAGCCGAACCGGCGCCACGCCACCACATGCCATCCCAGGCGGCTCGCACCCAGACAAGGGCTCCGGTCTGCAGGACAAAGTCTGCCTGCATACCGACTTGAACTTCTGTGATACTCAGTGATTTCTTCGAAGTGGTTTGTGCGGTTGCCGTGACAGGCCCTGGAGTCTGGTCTTCTGCAGCATATTTCGAATTACCCCAGAGTGCAGCGTATTTTGCACTGGTAATGAATGACAGGCTGGAAGTTCCTTTGGTGCGGCGATCAAACAATCCTAATGGACGGCGTGCTTCACCAAAGACCACGATACCATTTCCGTCGAACCGATGTCCCGCATTGGAAGAGACCGCTGCACCACTGGCAGTACCAACTGCACTGTATTGCTGGCTCACAGACGCGTGACGGTAACCGCCGCCGAATGTGGTCTGCCAGCGTTCAAAATTTAATTCCTGACTCAAATCAACATCAATCGTATAAAGTTTGATATTGCTGGATGTCTGGATGAAGTCTCCTGCCTGGCCACCTGCACGAATACCACCAATGGCGGTTTGAGTAGGCAGGCCATTGTAGAAGATGAAATTGTTTGCTGCGGTGGCACCATTGGAAGAGTCGTCTTCAAACTGGAACCAGCGAACCTGGGCACTGAGCCCTTCGTTATCAATCAGTCCCAGGTTGATGCGGGGAGCAGATTGATAGTTGTAAGGAAAATCATTTGAGGTCGTGATTGTGGCCATACCCGACTGATCTTCAGTCTGAAATGCGGTATCCGTATCGAAACCGGGTTTCACGAAGACGGCAGCCGCACCAGCGATAATTCCCAGCCGTTCATAGGTCGTATCCTCAAGGTAAGGATCATCAATCCAGTCACCCTGGGAGTATTCTTCGAAGGGGCCGTAGTATTCACCTCCACCACCGTAATATTCGGTTGAGGTATACTGTCCCCCTTCCGGCATGGCGATCGGAGATAAATCTGAGGTTCTCGGAGAGGACGGCGCAAAAGAAACGGCGTCGACTGCTGGACCATCATAATTTGACGTATTTGAAATTCTGAAGACACCTTCAGTTTCATTTGATGGTTCGACTGGGAAATCTGACTGAGAATAAAGTATCTGCGTCGAAAAACAGCAGATTCCCGCAATCATCAAGCCAACGAATCCGTTCGTTCTCATAGCTCAATCTCTCCATTTCGGTCTCTGCAGAATCGCACTGACTCGGCCGACCGAAAGATGCTAATTAAAAACTAACCTCTCCGACAAAGCACAAATTGTGATCTCAGAGCATTTTTGTTCGTAAGTACAGCAGCGAGGGGATCTGTGTGTAGACAACCTGCTGTCATAATTGATCGGCTCAGTTCTGTGATGAAGACCATTAAAAACGGTATATCTTGCAAAAACAGTCCGATTTTTCGGAATAAATGATGCAATTGTATAGTGGCTTTAATAGTGAAAATCAGTCAATTTTCGGCGGTTCTCTGGAGACAGGAAATCATAAATACCTGAAATAAATATAGTTATGAATATTAAAAAAAAATGAAAATGCTGCACAGACGAAGCGAATCATCGTTAGTTTTTAGATTGCCATTCGTCAGTTATGTGAGATTTTCGAGTTACTGTGGGGAACGGATTGGTATTTCAGGTGTACCTGCTCCAGATAAACATCTGGTGAGACTGGAATTCCGAATGTGCTGGCATGATTGTTATAAGTGGAATACACCAGTTATAATTTACCTATTTTGTGCAAATTTCTTTGACATCGGTTCAGACTAGTTTTTAGCATCAAAGACTGGAATTCTGTAAACAGGCAGGTTTTACGCGATGAGAGAGAGTATTCGAATGTTCTGTGTCGGGTAGTCTGCAGGCAGAAATCGTTGAACTGAATTAGAAAATTGACAACTAACAATACAACAGAATGGCATTCAAGTTTGTTCTGAAATAAGAGAAGTGGGATGTGATTTCCTGCTCGAATTTCAGTAAAATGCCATGGCAAATTAGAGTTTATGGGAGACAGCAGATGTTACTGACATCTTGGGTTGAGTCGATGCGAGTTGCGTTCGAAAAAAGCCGTAAGGCAACTTTAAATCCTCGTCGCAGACTTCAGCTTCGAAGCGTTCCTTCATCCGCCCGCCAGAAGGTGCAACGCCGCATCGCGATCGAGCAACTCGAAGATCGAACTCTTCTGACGTCACTGATCATCAATCAGCTCACCGCAGGCATGGGGGTGACGATTGATAACTCCGTGCTGGACCCTGATGCCGACGGCTTTTCCGAGTATGACTCGATCATCTTCGAGAATCTGACTATCGATACGACAACGGGATATGGTGTTTCGATCGATCTGGATGGTCTTCAATTCCAGGATGATGCTCATACGCACGATGTACCTTTCTCAATTCTATTCGACAATGTTTCGATCAATGCTGCCGCGGGTAACGGCATCAATATCGAATTGTCCAACTTGCTGGTGGATACCATCGCGATTGACAGTTCGACAATTACGGGCGGCGTAGGAAATGCCTTCAACATCGATCTGACTAATGTAATTCTCAATGAATTCAACATCGTCGATTCGACGTTGTCAGGTCAGGCGGGGGCAGGTGTCACGGTTGCGATGAGTGCATCAACCGTCGAGGAAACTTCGCTGCGTCGTTCCAGCATTGATGGTGTGTCGATTGATGTCGCCGATGGGTCCGTTCTGCGACATACGACAATGGCTGATAATACGATTGCCGGCTCGTCAGGTAATGACGGTGTCAATGTCAATATTGTGGACTCGATTGCAGAAGAACTGCGTCTGACGAATAACAACAGCATTCAGGGGGTGAGTGTCACCGTTGATGATACTGCCGCCGGTGGAGCAGCATTATTGACAGAGTTGTTCATTCATTCGAATTTCATCACCGGGAATACAACCGGTGCTGGCGTCAGCCTTAATCTGAATAATGTCGATCAGTTTGTTTCGATTACCGGAAACTCCATCACTGCCAATAGTGGTGACGGGATTGTCTTCGATCAGACCGACGGCGATCTGAGTGGTGAAATTTCAGGCAACAATATTGCCAACAACACTGGGCACGGTATCAATTTCACACCTTCAACAACCAATCCAACGCCAACGGGTGGTGCTCCCGGCGTGCCGGCTTATGCAGGTATTCCCGGGCCGACAGATACGATTGATTTTGCAGCGCCCCGGAATGAAGTCCAGTTGATTACTTTTGCAGGTGTGCCCACGGGGGGAACCTTCACGATCTCCTATACGGGAGGAAACGGCGTCACTCAAACAACGGCTGGGATTCTGGCGACCGCGACTGCATCTCAGGTCAAAGCCGCCATGGTTGCCGCTTTCAGTGACATTGGTGTCGACGATGTTCTGGTCAATGGTAACTTCCAGGACGGGTATGAAATTGAATTCGTCAATGCCGCAGGGGGCGTTAATGTTAATCCGCTGACCGTTGATGTCAGTGGGTTCAACAGCACCGCTGCCAGTGTTGTTCCAGTTCAGGATACGAGCGGGAATGTCGATGAAATTCAACACATCGATGTAACGGGTACACCCGCTTTTGGTACCTTTCAGTTGACATTTTTAGGTAATTCTCTCACTCAAAATTATACACAACTGAATGCGGCAGACCTGCAGACTGCTCTGAACTTCCTCGCCAATATTTATAATGACGGTACAGGAAATCCCTTCACGGGAAGCCCGATCCAGGTTACTGGTGATGTTACAAGCGGGTTTGATATTCTGTTCCTGGATTCAGGGACGATGCACGATTATAATGTAGAAGAGGTCGTTCTGGATGCTACCGGGTTGAACCTGTTTGTGGTTGCAGAGATTGGTCCACAGGGAGCGAATCCGAATAAACCAGCCCCTCAAACTATCACCTTCCAGGATGTCGACGGGAATATTGTGACACCGTCGGGGGGATCATTCCAGCTTACGTTCCAGACAGAGACAACTGCGCCCATCCTGATTGATTCTGATCCGGTTGTGATGGCTGCGAATATCGACGCTGCCCTGCAGGCCCTGTTCTCTGCGACGACCAAGACCGGTATTGAAGGTGACTTTATCGTCTCGGGTGATTTTACAAATGGCTTTGTAATCGAATTCAATGAAATTCAGCACTTGTCAATGCTTGGTTCATTTGATCCGACCTTCGGTAGTTTTCAGCTGACATTTCTGGGATCAACAGCCACTTTTGGTTATGACGTTTCGATTCCCAGCACAGCCGGCGCACTGCAGATTCAAAACGAGCTCAACACGATCGCAAATAACTCGGGACTGGGTTATACCGGTTCACCCGTCAGTGTCGCGGTCAGCGGTAACGGTTATGATATTATCTTCCTGGATTCAGGCACAATGGCAGATGCCGATGTGCAACAGATTACAGTCGACGCATCCCGGATGCGATTTGACGTGGATATTGCCAACCTGATCCAGGGGAATGGCACAACGAACGAACAACAGACACTGGACTTTGCCGACTTCCAGGGGAACTTCCCCTTTACTTTCGCTGTAAACGGCATTGATATCACGAACCCGCCAATCGGGACCGCGTTTACGCTGACATTCCAGGGGGAAACAACCCAGGGAATTGTGATTGATAGTGATCCTGCTGTAACAGCAGCAAACATTGATGCTGCCCTGGAAGCATTGTCCATTGCTACCAGTGGCGATGACTTCGATGTGACCGGCGATTTTGCCAACGGATTCATCATTGAGTTTCAGGGAGACTTTGCCAACGCGAATGTACCGCTGCTTGTGGCTGATGTCTTCCCACTTGATGTCGTTGGGACAACTCTGGTGGGTAATTTTAATATTTCTACAGTCAATCCCATAACTGGTGACACGACAAATCTTGAGCCAACCGTCACGTTCGATGTCACTACAACATTTGATGGTGTAGGTGATAACGAAATCCAGAGAATTTTAATTCCGAACGTGCCCGGTGGCGGAACATATTCACTGTTTGTGAACACTGTTCCCCTGGAGCAGGTGGTTGTGGATTACGATGCTACGGCTGCTGAAGTTCAGGCCGCTCTGGAGTCCCTGTCCAGCATTGGAGTCGGTAATGTTCTGGTTACCGGGTCGGCACAGACCGGAGGCTTTAATGTTGAGTTTGTCGGGGCATTTCGCGCTGCTTCTCCTGGCTTCGTACTCGACATTGACGATAGTGGAATCCTGATTGTGGTCCCTACGCTCACCACAATTGCCGAAGGAACCACAATCAATGAAGTTCAGGAAGTCGGTGTCAACGGTACCCCAACCGCTGGTACTTTCAGCCTGACATTTGACGGCGCGACAACCGGACCCATTGCCTATAACGCTGATGCGGCTGCCATTTATGCTGCTTTAGTTGCTTTACCAAATCTGAATGCGGACGATGTCATGGTTCGCGGGGATGCGTTAACCGGCTTTGAAATTGAATACACGGGAAATCTGGCAACCATCAATACGCCTCAAGTGGTCGTAGATAATACCAATCTGATCGGGGCTCTGCTGACGGTTAAAACGACGACCGTAGGCGGGTATCTTCGGGGGATCAGTGGCAACACAATTACAGGAAACTCCGGAGCCGGTATTGAGATTGACCTGGAGATGTATACTTCATTCTATGGAGATATTTCCAGTAATACGATCAGCTCGAACAATGCTGTCGGGATCAATCTGGTCGCGGCTGACCCCACATCTCTGTGGAGTGTCGATTTCAGCTTGAATGTCGACGGAAACACCATGGATGATAACACTGGTGCTGGCGTTGCTGTTGCCATGCAGGATACTGCGACGGGTGATATCAGCATTACCGGAAATACCATTACCAGTTCCAACAACGATAATAATGCCTCGACACCTTATGCCGGGGACGCTATTTACGTCGACCTCTATGGAACTGATGTCAGCTTTGAAGCATTCAACCAGTTGCGTGACTTGACGATTGATGGTAACTACCTGGGAACTGATTCCGATGGAACAGCAGGTCAGGGGAATGTCGGCCATGGTGTGGGGATTCATATCGAAGAATCTACCATCATTGACCGGACCCAGATTTCCAACAACGTGATTGCGAATAACACTGCCGACGGGATTAACTTCCATCGTGAAGATGACGCCCGTGTCGGTCGTGCGATTGTTGATCCCATTGTGGGTGAAGAACGTGCTGTCATGATCTACAGTAATATGATCACGGGAAACAGTGATGGTATCGATATTCTGGCACAGAACGGAAACCTGACCACAACGGATTTCGAGATTAAAGACAACGTCATTACGACGAATAATCGTGATGGTGTCAGCCTGCATGCCGAAGCGGATGCGACAATTTTTGCTGATATCATCAACAACCAGATCCTCGCAAACAACCGGAACGGGATCGAAGGGACCACTCGTACCACAAGTTACTTTGGTACTGACCGTCGTGATATTTCCGGAACCTGGATCCAGAATACCATCAGTGATAACGGATTCCACGGTGTGCGAATTTCCGGTCGGATTGGTAACCGCAACATGCTGTTTATCGGTCTGGATGGTGTGGACCCCGTGACCGGCCTGGATCGGGGTAACCTGATCGAAGGTAACGCCCGGGATGGTATCCAGATTGCTGCACAGCAGGACCGGGTTCAAGGTAATGTCAAAATCGCGAACAACTCGATTCTCTCCAACTCGACCGGCGGGATTGAGCTGCTCGGTGAAAGTCTGACTTCTTCCCTCGATAACAACCTGATCGCATTCAATACCGGCAAAGGGGTTGATATCAACTCCAACGGCCAGACGATTTTCATGCGAAACAATGTGATTACCGAAAATACATCGGATGGTCTGGAAATTCTGGCTGCGAACAGTATTTCACATAATGAAGACAACTTTACCTGGACAGTCGGCATCGGTGGCAGTAACCGCACCAGCCTGACAGCCATTGGAAACTTCATTGATAACAACGGCGGTCGCGGAGTCGATCTTCAAACAGAAGGGCAGGCAGACTCCGATGTCATCTTTGGGGATGGAACGGAAGCCGGAGCAAACCGGATCGTCTCGAACGCTCTGGAAGGTTTCTATGTCGTCACGACCGCTTCCACTGGTCAGGATCAGGATGCCAACAGTACAGCCACACTTGATGCAACGGGAAGTGTGGAGAACTCTCATGCTGACATGGTCCTGCAGATCAATACCAACTATATCCAGGATAACGGGGTTAACAGCGGATTTTCTGCCAATGGTCTGATCCTGCGAATTGGTAGTATGGCGGGAGAACATTCTCAATATTTCAGCCATGCCCCGGGAACCGATGCGGGTACCGGAGCGGAAGGCAGCGATGAACTGACAGGAACCAGCGATGGCCGTTCGAACGTTTCAGTCCTGAATAACCAGTTCGAAGGTAACTATGGTGAAGATGTCTATATTGAATCTTTCACTTCGACCGTCGATCCCAATACGACCCAGGATATCTGGACGTCTCCCACAGCGAATCCTCCTTTCCGCGTTTTAAGTTCTTATGAAGGGGATCCGCTGGCACGCTTGAACCTGGAATTTCAAGGGAACACCGGAAACGGTCTGAATGTGACTAATGTGGGTGCGTTCTACGATAACTCGGAACCAGACTTCAAATCGCGTCTGAATAATAAGGTCGCGCCGAACCCCGATGGTCCGTTTACTTCCGCCACCCGCCGTCGTAACGCACAGCGTGTCGCTTCCCGAACAAACCTGGCTCCTTTCTCTGGTGGTCCGAACGATGCTCCTACCGCTGTCGGAACGGTCGCCAACGCGTTTCTGTCTTCGCCCGGTGGTCCGATTCAGATTACCACGACCACAGCTCACGGCCTGACTTCAGGCAGCGTTGTAGAAATTACCAATGTATTCTCAAACGAAACAGGAGCGTTTCGTGATATCAGCCCGGCCAACGGTGTGTTTTATATCGATGTAGTTGACGCCTTTAACTTTACTTTGAGAAGTACAGAAGGGGCGATCCTGGGGTCGGTATTCCAGAATTTCGGAACCTGGTCATATAACGACAATAATGCCTTCCTGTATCCCGGTATGGGGGTCAGCACATTCCGGATTGCTCAGGGGTTTGACGGAGTGGGTAATGGATTTCAGCAGGGTGATTCCTTCTTAAATGAGATCAATCGCCCGGGAACAATTACGGGTGAACTGAGCTTCGGCTGGGATACCTGGATTCCTGATGATGACACATTTCTGGCTCCTTTTACCAGCACCTTCCTGACCGCTGACATTTCAGTTGCCAATGCCGATCCGACAAACAGTTCGATTTCGAATCCGTTTATTATTTCGTTTACTGAAGATGTCATCGGGGTCGATATTTCTGACTTTGTTCTACTTCGGGACAATGTTGCCGTAGCTTTGAATACTTCGATGTTAACACAGTTGGATGCAAGAACCTTCTCACTCGATCTGAGCTCGGTGACCGGCATTCAAGGGGAGTACCAGTTGCGACTGAATGCGAATGGTACGATCTCCGATTCGAAGTACATCGATCCACTGTCACCGATTTTTGGTAACTTTCCAGACAACTACCTGTTATTTGGTGACGTTGAGCGGTTCACTGTCGATACAACTGCTCCAACAGCAGACATCGTCGATGTCTCTCCGGATCCTCGCAGTGATGCTGCCGGGGAAGTGGTGGTTAACTTCTCGGAAGATGTCAACGGCGTTGACCTGAGCGACTTCACCATTACCGTCGATGGCGGCACGCCCATCAATCTGGCGTCCACACCTGCGACTTTAACTCAGGTTTCAGGCAGCCAGTTTATTCTCGACTTGAGCAAGGTGACGAGCCTGTCCGCCAACTACGTGTTAACGCTCAACTCAGCTGGTTCTTCGATTACGGACCTGGCCGGCAATGCCCTGGCTGCCAATGCCAGTGATGCCTGGGTGAATGATACCCTCTCACCTACAGGTAGTTTTCAGTCAGTGAGTAATGGTACTGTAACCAGTGTGGACTTCACTTTTCTGGAACCTGTCACCGGCGTAGATGCTACTGATTTCGAACTTTACAGAAATGGGTCGCTCGTTCCAGGCGGCGTTTTGAGTGTATCCGGTGCTGCAGGGAATTATACTGTCAACCTGGATTCTGCAGTGACCAGCCTGAACGGCGTTTATACGCTCGTATTTCTGTCAGAGCAGTCTGGTGTTACTGACGCCTCTGGGAATGTTGCCGCCAGTTCTCCTGATGCGAAGTGGACTAACGGTACTGATTTTACTGCTCCCACTGCCGGGATTCAGGATGTGTCACCTGACGGAACTGCATTACCTGCGGGGACCTTTGACATTCAAGTGTCGATCAATTTCTCTGAGCCTGTCACCGGCGTTGATGACAATGATGGTTTTAATTACTCAGACTTCCAGTTGATTTTTGATGACGGCAGTGGTCCTCAAATTCTTGATGTCCCCGTTGGTACTTTGACCGGTTCCGGTTCCTTTTATATTCTTGACCTCAGTTCATTAATTCTGGCCAACGGAGATGGTCAGTATACCCTGAATCTGCTTGGTAATACCGGAACGATTACCGATGCCCAGGGTAACGTCTTCATCACTGGTGCCACTGATACCTGGCGGATTGGTGAACCTGAACTGGCAGCTACGATTGAGGATATTCCGCCTGTGATTCATACCAACGCGGGTCTGGTCTCGATCAGCTTTGATGATGGGATCAGCTCGGTCGCTGTCAATGGTGTGACACTGAATGATTTCCGACTGACACTGAATGGTCAGGCAATCGACATGGCAACAGCTGGCGTCACTCTTACGCCTGCAGCAGGCCCTGCCTCAACATATACCCTTGATTTAACTATGGTCACCCAGGTGGCAGGCACTTATGAGCTGACATTGGTTTCAGAAGGTTCAGGGATTACAGGCGGTGGTAACCCACTACTGACTGACGTTTCCAGATCCTGGGTCAACAGCTCCACCATCGATTTGACTGGAGCTGATCCGACTAATACAGACCGCGTCGATGATCTTGCCGGTGATGGTATCATCGGTGATGGGAGTGCGGCCACAGTTACATTGCGTGCCGCAATTCAGGAAGCAAACGCCCTGGTTGGTTCGAACGTCATTGAACTGGCTGCAGGGACCTATTTACTGGGTATCGGGGGTATCGACGAAGACCAGTCTGCGACCGGCGACCTGGATATTCGCGACAACCTGACAATTCGTGGTCAGGGTGTCGGTGTTACCATTATTGATGGTGGTGCCCTGGATCGTATCTTCCAGATTTTTGCCGGTATCACTTTGAATCTGGAAAATCTGACAATCACCAACGGTTATCTGACGGGCAGCGATGATGGTGCCGGTATCCGCAACAGTGGAACGACCACCCTGACGAATGTGGAAGTCACCGGAAACGTGGCTGAGGACAGTGCCGGTGGTATCAACAACAGTGGGCTGATGGTGATCGTCGACAGTACGATTTCCAACAACACGGCTGGTGGAAGCGGTGGTGGCTTACGAAATACGGGAACCCTGCAGGTTTCACGCAGCACGATCAGTGGAAATACCACAGAGCGTGACGGTGGTGCTTTGTTTAACGCCGGGACCGGAACGGTAACTGTTACGAACTCCACCTTCTCGGGTAACTCTTCAGACCGAAGTGGTGGAGCAATTCGTAATACGTCAACATTGAATGCCACCAATAATACCATGACATTGAATGATGCCGGTACCACTGGTGGTGCAGTATCCAATACTGGAACTGCCAATATGCAGAATAACCTGGTGATTGGAAATACTGCGACAGTCAACCCGGAACTGGATGGTAGTTTTACCAGTCTGAGTGGAAACCTGACCGGATCGATTGGAACTGCAACCGGATTTGGACTGGGAGATATCCTGGATGTTGCCGATCCCACGCCTGTGCTGGATCTCAACCTGGCAGACAACGGTGGACCGACTCTCACTCACGCCTTGCTGCTGGGCAGTATCGCGATTGATGCGGGAATCAATGCCAATACTGATGCTCTGGAACAACGGGGTTCGAGCCGTATTCTGGGGTCGAATGTGGACATCGGGGCTGTCGAATACGGTGCCTTCTTTGTGAATAGTACTCTGGATACTGTGGATGCCAGCCCTGGAGATGGCATTGTTGCGGATATCGACGGTAATGTGACATTGCGTGCGGCAATCATGGAAGCCAATGCCCTGGCCGGTGACTCTGTCATTATTCTGGGTGCTGGAAATTATGACCTGACTTTACTCGGTTCCCTCGAAAACTCTGCTGCAACAGGCGATCTGGATATCACTGACACAACAGGCAGCCTGACGATTATCGGTGCCGGAATCGGCCAGACGATTATCAGTGCCGCCGGACTGGATGACCGTGTCTTCGATGTCCGTTCCGGAGCCGATCTCTCATTGCAGGGTGTGACGATTACTGGTGGTAATGTGATAGGAGAAAGTGGTGGTGGTATCCGCAACGTGGGTACGCTGACGCTGGTCAATTCACTGGTAGATGGAAACGCCGCTGAAATCAATGGTGGTGGTATTCTGAATGGCGAGCTTGGTCTGCAGGGGAACCTGACTCTGACCAACAGCGATGTCACGAATAACAGTGCTGTCGACGGTGGTGGTATTTTCAATAACGATCAGTCTGTCGTCACAATTGTGGATTCTGAAGTCACCGGTAATACCGCTTCCAGCGATGGTGGTGGTATCTTTAACGACCTGCAGGCAACCGTCGATATACTGCGGAGTTCGATCTCCGGTAATACTTCCACAGAAGACGGTGGTGGTATCTACAACAACGATCTGGCAAGCCTGACGATCAATGACAGTAAAGTGAATAATAATACGGCGGACCAGGGGGGAGCGATCTTCAACGAAGAGGCTGCTTCCCTGACGATTGCCCGGACCACGGTCTCCGGTAATACCGCAACCCAGGATGGTGGTGGTATCTATAACGATGAGGGTGTGGTCTCATTGAATGCCGTTTCCATCCTGCTGAATACTGCCGCTTTTGATGGCGGTGGTCTGTACAACGCATCCGCAGGTCAGATCACGATAACGAATGGTATGTTTGATGATAACTCGGCGGACCGCGACGGGGGGGCGATTGCCAACTTTGGAATCAGCCTGTCACTCAACGGGACAATTGTCCGAGACAGCAGTGCCGTCAGGAATGGTGGTGGCCTGTTTAACGATCAGGAAGAAGGAACCGTCAGTCTCTTAAACGCTTCCTTCCTTAACAATGAAGCTGGCTCCGGTGGCGCCATCTATAACCAGGAACTGGGAGTCATCAATCTGGATCTCTCTGACCTGATGAATAATACGGCCAGCGTGAATGGTGGTGGTATCTTCAATACTGCAGATGCCACGATCAACGTGCATCGGAGTACTGTTGATGGAAACACTGCTTTGTATGGAGCTGGTATTTACAACGATGATGTTGCTCAATTGAACCTGATTGACAGCACTGTTTCCAATAACGTAGCCAGCAACGATGGCGGTGGTTTGTTCAACAACTCGCTGGTTGTAGGCGACATCGTGAATGCAACGATCTCCGGGAACGAAGCGCTCAATGGTGCCGGGATTTACAATACAGAAGAAGGTGCGATGGAAATCACCAACGCGACCGTCTTCAACAACGCGGCAACAACCGGTGGTGGTATTTTTAATGAAACCGATGGATCTGTCAGCGTAGTAAATACCATTATCGCCGGAAATTCAGCGACAGTGGTAAGCTCAGACCTGATGGGGGTATTCAGTTCTAATGGAAACAACCTGATCGGGGATCAGGCTGGTTCATCTGGCTTCACTGATGGTGTTAAAAACGACCAGGTCAATGTCAGCCCGGGTCTGGGGGCATTGCAGGATAATGGCGGTGCAACCTTCACTCATGAATTGCTGGGGGGAAGTCTGGCCCGAGACGCTGGTAATAATTTCTATGCACCCACAGACGATCAGCGTGGGTTTGCCCGCCTGTTCGATGGTGACGGAAATGGATCTCTGATCGTTGATATCGGGGCGTTTGAATCTGGTTACATTGTCACCAGTTTTGAAGACTCGGTCGATGCTGCTCCCGGTGATGGAGTGAGTGTCGACTCTAAGGGACGCAGCACACTACGTGCAGCAATCATTGAAGCCAACGCCCGTACTGGTGCCGATACCATTCTGCTGGGAACAGGCGTTTATACGCTGTCCCTGTTCGGCCTGAATGAAAACGGCGCCTTGTCAGGCGATCTGGACATTACCGACGACCTGACCATTATCGGAGCCGGTTCGGAGCGGACCTTTATCGATGCTGACTTCCTGGACCGTATCTTCGAGATCTTCCCAGACGTCAATGTTTCCATTCGCGGCGTGACGCTCGTGAATGGAAATGTCACACGTGTGGAAGACGGTGGTGCGATTCTGAACTTCGGTAGCCTGACGTTGGAAGATGTGACGATTGAGAACAGTCTTGCCAACCGTGGTGGTGCCCTGTTCAATAATGGGATCGTCGCCATGACGGACAGTTACTTCCATAGCAATACCGCGATTGCTGACGGCGGAGCCATCTTCAATAACGATTCTGGTACGATCACCATTGATCTGAGTACCATTTCCGGCAACGATGCTGAAAATGGTGGTGGTATCTACAACTCTACAGGGGGAACCCTGGCAGTCAACGACACAACAATTGACGGCAATACTGCAACGGTTGCCGGTGGTGGTGTCTTCGTTTCGGATGAAGTGGCTGTCGGGAATGGTGAAGGAGGGAGCGGAGGAAGTGCATCGGCTCCCCTGCCGGGATCAGAGTACCAGGGTGAGGTCGTGGTTGTAGAAGAGTATGAAGAACACTCTATTCCTAAATACGATGATGGTGGCTCAGAAGCTGCCATCTTGAGTGAAGCTCCTCCATTCCCAGTCAGCGACACGTTCAACCTGAGTTCGCTGCCCGGATCTAACTTTACAATTTATCTTGATTTCAACGGCCACACGACCACTGGCACACAGTGGAATAACGCTTTCGGTACCATTGTCACACCTGCTTATGATACCGATGGCAACGTCGGGTCATTCAGCCTTGCTGAAATCGAAGTGATTCAACGTACGTGGCTGCGGGTTGCTGAGGACTTTGCTCCGTTTAATGTCAATGTGACGACTGCGGAACCGCCAGTCAGCGATCTGATTAGAAGCGATGCCTCAGATACACGCTGGGGCGTGCGGGTCGTCATTGGAGAAAACACCTGGTACAGCCCTGCCGGGGGCGTAGCGTATGTGGGTTCGTTCAACGACAACGTCGATACACCAACCTACGTGTTTAACACAAGCCTGATTGGTGTATCCGAGGCGGTCAGCCACGAAGTGGGACACACAATGGGGTTAGTCCATGACGGTACATCGCTTCTGGAATATTATGACGGTCATGGCAGTGGATCAACAGGCTGGGCTCCTATCATGGGAGTTGGTTATTACCAGAATCTGGTCCAGTGGAGTCAAGGTGAATACACAGACGCCAATAACCAGGAAGACGATCTGAGTATCATTACTACTCAGAACGGATTCAGTTATCGCCCGGATGATTATGGCAGCACCATTAGTACTGCATCAAATATCACCACCGGTATGGCTTCCGGTATTATCGAACGAAACACAGATGTGGACTATTTCCAGTTCACAACCACTGGTGGCGATGTCATCATTGATCCATTCTTCGAGAGCCCCAACCTTGACATTCTTGCCACATTGTACGATTCCACTGGAACTCAGATTCAAACGAGCAATCCTCTTGGCGCTCTCGATGCGTCATTCATCGGACTGGCAGCAGGCACCTACTACGTGTCCATCGAAGGGACAGGTGAAGGCGATGTTCTGGGAACGGGTTATTCAGATTACGGGAGCCTGGGGCAGTATACAATTTCGGTTAGTGGCATGCCTCCGACAGTGGACGTTATCGGGAACGTGACGATTTCCAACAGCACGATTTCGAATAACTTCGCCGGTACCCGTGGCGGTGGTTTATTGAATGAAGATACCGTCGATATCTCCAACGTCACCTTCTCCGGAAACGAAGCTGGCAAAGAAGGGGGTGCGATTCATAACACCGGCGACATGACCATCAACAACACTACGATTTACGATAACATCACTGAAGGCACCGGTGGCGGTATTTATTCCGTTGCTGATACTGCCAGCATGAGTGTCAAAAATACGATCGTAGCCGGTAATGAGGCACTGGTCAGCGGGTTTGATCTGGCAGGAGTTTTCTCTTCTCTGGGGTATAACCTGATTGGATCCAGCGGAACAGCTACCGGGTTTATTGATGGTTTCAACGGAGATATTGTGGGAACCGATTCTCAACGTATCGATCCCGCACTCAGTGTTCTCCAGGATAATGGTGGTCCGACTCTGACGCATGCATTACTCGCAGGCAGTCGGGCCATTGATGCCGGTGACAATACCGATGGCGTCTCCATCGACCAGCGTGGTGCTACTCGTCCTACCGATACCACCAGCGATATTGGTGCCTTTGAAATTGTTACGCCGACCATCAATATTTCAGATGTCAGCCAGGTCGAAACCAATTCTGGTACGACAGTATTTGAGATTGTCGTTTCTTTGTCCAATGCGAATGTGGATGAAGTGACCGTGGATTATGAAACTTCAAATGGAACAGCGACGGCAGGTGTTGATTATGCCTTCACGACAGGCAAGGTCACATTCGCGCCTGGTGAAACCACTCAGATTATTGAAGTGATTGTCAACGGAGATACCACGGTTGAAGATCATGAAACATTCTTTGTGAATCTGTTTAACTCTGTCGGAGCCCTGATTGGTGATGCCCAGTCCGTGGGAACTATCTATAACGATGAAGCATCAATCACGATCAGCGATGTCACTGCCCTGGAAGGCCCCGTTGGTACAACCACCAGTTTCAATTTCGAAGTGAGCCTGACGACTCCCGTCGCTGGCGTTGTAACGGTTGATCTGCAGACTGCAGATGGTTCTGCGACTTTGGCAGATTTGGATTACGTACAAGAGCTACTGCAGACGATTACATTCGATCCTGATGAAACGACAAAGACGGTCACGGTGACCGTGAATGGAGATTCAGGAATTGAAGGTGATGAAACCTTCACGGTGGAACTGTCGAATCCCAGCAGCAATGCCACGATCGCTGATTCCAGCGGGCTGGGCACAATTGAAAATGATGACTTTGCTCTGCTTTCGGTCAGTGATGTCACGCTTACCGAAGACTTTGATGGTGGAGCAACGACCACTTTTAACTTTACCGTCTCATTATCACAGGGTACGACATCTATTGTTGAGTTTGATATCGAAACTCTGGACGGTACGGCAACAGTCGCTGGTGGTGACTTTGACTATGACACGCAGCATTTCATATTTGCTCCCATGCAGACATCGGCGACTTTCAGTGTCACCGTGAATAATGATCTGTTAGACGAAGGGATTGAAACGTTCTTTGTTGAAATTTCCAATTCTTTAAACGCCAATATTCTGGATGGTCTGGGTGTCGGGACGATTATTGATAATGGAATTGTTGTGACCACATTCGCTGATGTTGTTGATTCTGGTGATAGTGTCATTTCCCTGCGTGAAGCCATTGACATGGCCAATACGAATCCTGGTGTGGATAACATCATTCTGTTGCCTGGCACCTATGATATGGATATTGCCGGTGTCAATGAGAATAATAACGCGTCCGGTGACTTTGATATTCTCGCAGACTTGAATATCTATGGCCAGGGGTCTGGAACGACCATTATTGACGGCGACCAGGTTGACCGTATTTTCCATACTGGAACCGGTGTGACGCTGAACCTGTCGAATATGCAGTTGATCAATGGTGATGCTGATGATGGTGGTGCCATCTATGCAGAGGGAGATACAAGCCTGAATCAGGTCATCTTCCAGGACAACCATGCTGATTACCTGGGTGGTGCGATTGTCAGTATCGGACAGCTCGATATTACTGATGCCCAGTTCCTGAATAACCATGCCGGTTTCCAGGGGGGAGCCATTTATCAATACACTGACACAGCAACAGTCAGCCGTACCACCTTCTCCGAAAACTCCTCGGATGGTCGTGCGGGAGCCGTCTATGTTGCCAGCGGTGCCACCTTTGATGTTTCGCAGTCTCTGTTCTATGCGAATAACGCGGGCAGTCGTGGTGGTGCTATTTTCAACGAAGGCATAGTCACTTCGACCAACGCCACATTCTCTGGTAACCATGCCGGATCTCGTGGTGGTGCGATCTTCAATACGGGTACATTAAGCCTGTTAAATAATACTCTGACTCTGAATACAGCAGATCAGACTGGTGGCGGTATTTCGAATGATTCCGCAGTCAATTCCAGTGCCACTGTGACGATGACCAACACGATTGTCGCTGGAAATATTGGCTTCCTCGGAAATCCGGATCTGGGTGGTGACTATGTCACGTTGACCAGCTTTAATAACCTGATCGGGGATATCGGGGCAGCAACCGGGCTGACTGATGGAGTGAATGGAAACATCATCGGTACTCTGGCGGCTCCCATTGATCCGAAACTGGGTATCCTGCTGGATAATGGTGGTCCTACCAAAACCCATTCTCTGCTGTTTGGCAGCCAGGCAATCGATGCTGGCTTGAATGGATCTGCTCCTCTTGTTGACCAGAGGGGGGATGTTCGACCCGTGGATGGTGATCTGAGTGGAACTGCCACAGCTGACATTGGTGCCGTTGAAGTGCAGTCGCCTCCACCAGCTCCTCTGTTTGGAACGGGCGGTGATTCCTCAGTAGCTGACGAAAATACCAATATCCAGATTTCAGTAGTTAAACAGAAAACAGTTGTCTCCAGTAATGGGCACACAGCCGCATTACCGGGTAACGAAGATTGGATTCAGGAATGGGATTCCTTCTGGGTGGAAGTCTGGGTGGATACCGCCAGTGGATTCGGCATCAGCGATGTGCTGACCGATATTGCCTATAACACAGCCTACTTCAGTGCGACTTCCGTTGAATTTGGTTCCAACTTTACCTTCAACAAAACTGTTGTCATTGATGATGCCGCGGGCGTGGTCCGCAATCTGGGTGGCAGCACACTTGCTGCAAACGTCGGTGGAACCGGTTATGCCCTGCTGGCGCGAATTAAATTCGAGTCTCTCGCAGGTGATCAGGTTGATGTTGATCCAGCCGATCTGACGATTGAGCCACTTCAACTGGGGCTTGAAATTCAGAATGCCAAAATTGATGTCTCGGGAGTTGGTGAAGTCACTGTCAACGTGGGAGCACTGCCCGAAACCGACCTCTATCCAGTGATCTATGACATCGATGACAATAATGCGATTGATTATCGTGACCTGATCTTCTTCACTTCTGCCTATAACCAGAATGTCTTCAACGCGACTTCACCTTATGCTTCTGCTCTGGACTTTGATAAGAGTGGTAAAGTTGATTATCGCGACCTGATTGCTCTGGCTGGAAATTACGGTAAAAAGAAGAGTGGTAATACTCAAATCAACTACCCGGCAAACTTCGGTCAGAAATGGGTTGGAAATCAGCTGGAAGTAGCCAGTGGTGATGACAGCGTTGACCAGGTAATTGAGGCTGCCATCGATACATGGGAAACAGCTCTGGGGGTTGAAAATCTGGATGTGCAGGTTGTCGTACACGACTTTGGTACTGCTCAACTCGGGTCAGGACAGTCAACGGAATACAGTGTTGATGGTATTCCAGTTGGAGGTCGTGTTGTGATCGATGACGATGCCAATGGATTAGGCTGGCACGTGGATGTGACCGATCTGCCAACAGGTGGTGCCTACGACCTGTATACGGTACTGTTACACGAAATCGGACACGTGCTTGGATTCACCCGTTACTTTAGTGGTTTCGGAAGCCTGGTTGAAGAATCGGGTGGTGACCTGGTATTTGTCGGTTCTGACTTTACTGTGGCGTTGGATTCAACTGGTCTGCATGTCGATGATCCCGCCTATGCAGACGACTTGATGAGCGATACGCTTGATCCTGGTATCCGCAAGACGATTTCCGATGTGAACGTGCAGATGCTGCTGGAAGCTTATGCCAGTGCCCAGGCAGGTTCAGGCAGTGGTGGTGGTGCAGCTCCGATCTTTGGTACTAACAATGTACCCACTGAAGAGATTGCTGAGCCGGTACTGATTCAAAGTCAGGAAGCTGCTCAGACATTTGTTGAGCAGTCTTCAATGAGTCTGGTAGCTCCGGCAGTCATCAAATCGACTGAAGAAGAAGATACGAATACCGGAATTCAGCAGACGGCCACCTTCGATGTCTTCCAGCCAACAGTCTTCTCTGACAATCAGGTTGCAGACGAGATCGAACTGGATACAAGCCTGTTTGAAGATCTGTATTCTTCTTCGGAGTTTGAAGACGCTCTGATGGATTCTGATACTGATGACCGACAACTGGTCTTCACCCATGCAGAAAATGATCTGGAGTGGGGGCTGGATGACGAAATCATCGGGGAGCAGGAATCCATTGACGACGCCTTTACCAACTGGGAAGGTCCACTGCTATAAGGTCTGTCTCCAATCGTGCTGAATGGAATTAGACTGTGTCCAGTTTTACTGTAGCGTCTCCAGGTCGTTTGGATCTGGTACATTCGATTGACAGACGCTGTGGTGAAACGAGATACGCTTTAGAATTGGCCCTCTGTAGATGAGTTTCATTTACAGAGGGTCTTTCTTTTGCATGTATTAAAATATACGAGATTCTTTCCTCTCCCGCAGCCTGGCGGTAAGATATGGAGAGAGCTTTGCTCACTAAGCGACTCATTTTACGATGTATTGATTTGCCTGCTTCACGAGGAGTGACCATTTTGTTTTGGAATCGTTTCAATTTTTGTTGCTGCCTTCTGGTCGGTAGCCTGGTCGGCATACTGCCGACGACTGTCACCGCTGCAGAGTGGGGCACTTTGACGGGGCAGTTCATTTATACCGGACAGGTGCCACAGCCTGAGCAGCTGGATATCAGTCGCGATGAGGCAATTTGTGGTAAATTCAGCGATCTGATTGTCGATCAGGGGCTCGTGACGGGAAAAAAAGGGGAACTGCAGAATGTCTTTATCTACCTGAGGGAATCGAATCTGGAACAATCTCAGATTCACAATGATTATCTGAAACTGCCAGAAACGGTAACAATTCAAAATAAAGGCTGTATCTTTCAACCGCATGTAGCCGGGCTCTGGGTAAACCGGCAGAAACTGCTGGCTGAAAATAAAGACTTGTGCGCGCACGGGTTTCAGGTGAAAGCTTACAGGAATACCAGTCTGAATCAGGTTCTGCCACCTGGTCAAGAGATGCTGCACACATTTGAATATGGAGAAAAACTGCCACTTCGGATGAGCTGCAGCATTCATCCCTGGCAGGAAGGCTGGCTGGTTGCATTGAACCACCCCTATTTCGCAACATCCGATGAAAGAGGGCGGTTCACGATTAAAAACCTCCCGGTCGGCGAGTGGGAATTTCAACTCTGGCAGGAGAAGGCCGGTTATCTGGCAGCCAGACCGGAGTGGAAACGAGGACGTATTAAGATGAAAATTGCGCCTGGTGAAAACGACCTGGGAGTGATCAAGGTGTCTCCCGCGGTGTTCGCAGGCAAGTAACAGCGAATCGATAATGAGATTATTAAGCTATAATATTCATAAAGGCATTGGTGGCAGAGATCGCCGCTATCAGCTGGAACGAGTGATCGCGGTGATTGAACAGGAAAATCCTGACATCATCTGTCTGCATGAAGTAGATCGCAATGTCAGACGTTCCCGCTTCAATAATCAGCCAAAAATCTTTGCTGACTATTTCAATATGCAGGATTCTCTGTATCAACTTAACGTCAAGTTGAAGACGGGGGGATACGGAAATCTGATTTTGTCTCGCTGGCGCTTTTTATCTCAACATCAGATTTCCCTGACGAATAAGTGGCGTAAAGCACGCGGTGCACAGATTGTGATGATTGATTCACCGGAAGGCACCTTTCAGCTGGTGAACTTCCATCTGGGACTGGCAGAAAAAGAACGACATTGGCAGATTAACCACCTGTTGACACATCGTCTGTTTGCAGAGGGGAATGGCTATCCCTCCGTGATTGTGGGAGATACGAATGACTGGCGAAACACCCTGGCAGGAGGAAAGTTTTCAGAGCATGAGTTTCAGGAGGTGACACAGCCTCCTTCCAGGTATCGCTCGTTTCCCGCTTACATGCCTGTAGGGACTCTGGACAAAGCGTTTATCCGTGGGGCAATTACGATTAAGCATGCCAAGGTTGCCAAATCAAAACTCGCGAAGCAGGCTTCAGATCATCTGCCGCTGGTGATTGATTTTCATTTGAATGGGGCTGGAGAGATATCATAAAAAAAGGCAGGGCAATTAAATGCCCTGCCTGTATCTCATGTTGAGGGGAACCAGCACTGCTGAATGTGCTGATCTCATTTCAACTATTCAGATTTTTTAGATGGTGGCATTTCATCTGCTTTGATGAGATCACCATAAGTTTTGCCTTCGACTGAGCTGGGTTTCATTTCTGCAGCTTTAAGCGCTTTGACGATCATATCTTTATCGGTTGCTTTGCGTTTTTTGCCCAAGGCTTCAAAGACGGCTTCTGCGTAGTCGCTTTTTTCTTTCTTGCTTTTTCCAGGATGACAGATGCCACACTTTTTGGAAATCAGCATTTTGGAATCGGGATAAGTGTCAGCCCAGATATTTTTAAAGTTAGGTCGAGCCTCAACTTTGTTTGCAGCGCCGAACATCGAAAGTCCTGCTACTACCAGACCAAACAGTAAAGCTGTTTTCACATTCATCAGTTTCCGCATAAAATTCCTCATATTCTTCTAAAAAAGTAAGTGACATTTAAACTTCAATTACCCTGGTTTGAGCCAACCAGAGTTATCTCGAAGTGGTTGCCCCGTATCACGTAACGTTCTCATTGGTAATCAGAAACAGGACTACCAATACATTAGAATTATCATTTTCCACGCTGTCAACGCATCCAAGCTGCTTTAACCGGAATGCTTAATTTGAAAAAGTTGTCTTTTCAGGCAATCTGCAGGTTCTGAAAATCGGATACCAGATGAAATGGGTAAATCGATTTAAATCGCCCTGACTGTTCAAAGTAAAATAAATTGTAAGTCTTTTTGGATATTGATCTTAGTGAAGCAGTTGGTAGGATGGATAGAATGTGAAGCAGAAGTGTGTGTATGTCTTCTGCAACTAACTACGCCATTATAATGTTGAGTGTTGGGGAAATAAACGAATTTTTTCATAATAATTCCAGTTCAAATGATCTCATCAAAAAGTGATTTGGGATCCAGTACAGGTAATCTCCTGATCTAGTCGGACTCTAAATCCCCCGCGTCAGCAAGTCGATTGCGTTCCAGCCTGTGTCCCATCCTGAGGAGAATTAAGGTGAAATTATTTTTTAGGTGTTCCGGATACCTGTTTTCGATTTTATGCATCTTTCATTTTCCGGAACTGATTCAGGCTGAATCGGAATCCAGCCATCCGAATATTGTGATCATTCTCTCAGATGATCAGGCCTGGAATGATTATGGGTTCATGGGGCACGATACGATCAAAACGCCTGCTCTGGACAAGCTGGCTTCTGAGAGCGCCGTATTCAAAAGAGGATATGTTCCCGTGAGCCTCTGCCGTCCCAGTCTGATGACGGTGATTACAGGTTTATACCCTCACCAGCATAAAATTACCGGTAATGATCCTCCCAAAGGGATGAATCGACAAAAACTGTTAAAGCATGTGAAACAAGCCGACTGCCTGCCTGAAATGCTGGGAAAGATCGGTTATCAAAGTTTTCAAACCGGAAAATGGTGGGAAGGAAATCCGTCGCTGGCAGGTTTCACTTCCGGGATGACTCACGGCGACCCCAGTCGGGGAGGCCGCCATGGCGATCGGGGACTGAAAATCGGTCGCGAAGGTATGCAACCCATTTATGAATTTATTGATAAGTGCGGACAGGATCCTTTTTTTCTGTGGTATGCACCATTTCTGCCTCACACTCCCCACACCCCGCCACAACGTCTGTTGGAAAAGTATCTGAGTTCTGACCTGCCAATCGAACTATCTTACTATTATGCGATGTGTGAATGGTTTGATGAGACCTGTGGACAACTGATGAATTACCTGGATGAAAAAGGACTTTCAGAGAATACCATCGTCGTTTATGTCACTGATAACGGCTGGATTCAATATGTACCGGAAACAGACCAGGAACGGCAGAAAATGAAGCGGCGTTTTCGATATGCTCCCAAATCGAAACGAAGCCCCTATGATGGCGGGGTTCGGACACCGATCATGTTTCGCTGGCCGGGGAAAATCAAGCCGGCTGAATATGATACACTGGTCAGCAGTATCGATATCGCTCCCACATTGCTCGCTGCAGTCGGTTTGAAACCCACAAAAGAGATGCAGGGCATTGATTTACTGGAGGTAATGCGCCAGGGGGGAAAAACAAAACGAGATGCCCTGTTTGGCGATATTTATGAGCACGATATGGTCGATATAGACGATCCAGCGTCGAGCCTGAAATATCGCTGGTGCGTCCAGGGGGACTGGAAGGCGATCTTTCCAGGTTCGCGTCTGAAAGAGGAAAAAGTGGAATTGTATCAGATCACCACAGATCCCTTTGAACAGAATAATCTGGTTTCGAAAAATCCCGAAAAAGCAAAGCAGCTTTTGAAATTGACCAATCGGTGGTGGGATGCAGATTCCCGATAATCCTGAATGATCAAAAACCAGAGCAGATCGCTAACGCAGAACTGCTCTGGTTTTCTTTGCCACTATTAAAAAACAGGATCATGGAGTTCTCCCGGTTCCCCTTTCCACTCGCATCTTCATTTCACATGCATCTCTTAAACAAATTGGATCAAATCGATGAAGTCATTTGAATAGTGAGATCCTACAGAGATGCAGGCAGCATTTTAATGCCGATGGTGACGTCGTCGTCCACCATCCCAGTGCCCTGTCTGGTGATAGTCGTAGTGACCTGGTACATAGTGGTAATGATTGCCATGACGCTGGAATCCGCCGGGATGATAGTCATAGTGACTGGTATCATGCCAGAATGAGTGGCGTCGGCCATAGTAGCGGGGAGTCTGGTTATAGCCCCGGTTCCCATAATAGCCACCATACCCATTGCCAATGGTAATTCCGAAATTCACACCGCCAGCCTGAGCCGTGGATGTCGTTCCAACAAATGCCAAACCTGCGAATGCGACGCAAACGATCAATAATTTTTTCATCTCTCCATTCCTTAAAAGAAATTACAGTCTTGTTTGAAACTCACGACCGCTTCTGAAGGATGTTAAAAAGCATCGATTGTGCCAATTAAACAGGAATATCTCTAAGTGACTAATATTATTGGTTTTAATGAAAAAGGTACTATTTATGATTAAATAGAGTGTGCGCTCAAAGTGATAAAAGTGATATCAAAATGATGATTGTCTGCAGGCAGTGTTCGGCAGATTGCTGCAATGAATCCGCGGGTAGGAGAAACCCGGGATCAGCCATTGGTTCGAATAGTCATGGCTTTAATAGGCGCCAGTAGACGACTGAAGTCACGCACACGATCCATGGTTACGGAGATTTCAGTCTGCAGTTTCTCAGTATGCGAACCATATCCCAGTCGCCTGGCAAGGAAGTCGAACTCTTCCTGGTCTTGAGGCGGGACTGTTAAATCCTTGGCATTCCCTCTGACCATGCGAAGTGCATCGATGAGTCTGCGGAGGAAGATGTAGGCATTTCGGAGTTTCACGTAATCATCAGGACTGATTAACCCCAGTTCTTTGAGTGAGTCAATCCCTTCCAGTGTATTCGTGGTTCGTAAACCCGGATTCCGATGACCATAAGTGATCTGCAGACTCTGGATCAGGTACTCACAATCAACAAGTCCTCCATCCCCCAGTTTGGCATTGATGGTTCCCCCCTTGACGAGTTGCTGAATCTGCTTCTCTCGCATGGCCAGCATGGCAGCGACGTCGAACGGTTTGCCGCTATAGATAATGGAATCTCTCATGCGGACTATCTGGTTTCCGAATTCTTCATCCGCGGCAATCGGGCGGAGTTTTACCAGGGCCTGTCTTTCGTAAGGCCAGGCTGCGCCCTCGTGAGAAAAGTAACTCTGGAATGCTTCGGCGGAAACAGCCAGGCTGCCTGCCTGACCATAAGGTCGCAGTCGAAGATCAATCTGGAAAATTCCCTCACTTCTGGTCTTGATCATCTTGCTGAATTTCTCAACCAGTTTCAGATAGTATTCGTTATTGGTGATGATTTCAGGGCCGGTGGTCTGGCCGGAACCTTCATAGATAAACATCAGCTCAATATCCGAGGCGAAACCCAGTTCACGACCGCCACATTTACCCAGCGCGCAGATGGAAATTCGACAGGGATCTTCCGTCTCCAGTCGAGGGACGCCATAGCGTTCCTGTAACTGCAGGTCACAGATTTCATAGGCACCCTGGACGACGACTTCGGCGACATCAGTCAGTTCATCTGAAAACTGTCCAAATTCCGAAATATGACCCAGGATGTGCCGCATATCAGTGCGTAACATGGCGCGGTCTTTGAACGCGTTCAGGCGTTCCTGCTGATCTTCCGCTGAAGTTGCCTCTGCCAGTTCCCGTGCGAGTTCTGCTTTTAGCTCTGCAAACGAAACGCGATTTTTTAACTCTTCCACATTTGCAACCACCGGGAAGAGATTCGAGTGCTGCAACCGCAGGAAGTCTTCCCAGAGAAAATCACTGACGCCCAGCAGACGGGCCAGGGCGCTGAGAACACTGGTGCGTTCAAGCGACGAAATTTCTTCAACCCAGTTTGGCTGTTTAAACAGATGTTCCAGGAATTCACGGAAATGCAGTAATGCAGATTCCGGATTGGGCGAGCGCGGCAGCAGGTGCGTAAAATGTTTGATGAGGACAATGGCAGCCCGCAATCCCTGTTGTTGCGCTTCGGCACTGATTTTTTCCCCTTTGTCATCAGTAACATAGAGGACATCACTGACCTTATTTCCTTCAGAATCAATGACCATTCTGGCGATATCGATGCCGCTCATGGAAAGCGCATTCGTCAGTTCATAAAGAAATCCAATCGTATCCTCGGATTGAATCCTTAAGATGGTGTAGCGTGCATCGGTATCGTTATCCAGTTCGATTTCCACCGGATACAACATCTGGCTGGCTTGAGGCAGATCGTGCAGCGCCCCCGCGACCCGCTTGGCAAGTTCTCCGACCGCCTCCTGAATTTTTCCGGTTTCAACTTTATTTAACAGTTCCGTCAGGTCTTTTTTATAGCTGATCCAGAATGACGGCTGAACGGCGGCATCAGATGCTTTGACATCGAGCACGATGACGAACTTGCGTTTACTTTTCGACTTTTCACTGAGTTTGGGAGAACGGCTTTGAGAGGAAGCAGCAGGATTGACTTTCTGATTCGTAAACAGGTGACCTTGCTGGATATCAAAGCCATAGACGAACAGCAGACCGCAGATCAGGGACAGATCGCCCGTCTGGTCGAAGCCCACCATGGTGAGACGCAACTGGTTTTCCGGAATTTTTTCTGTTTGAAGTTCTACGTTATTGGTTTCACTCAGCTTGCGGGCCATCTGGCTGTGTTTTTCGATTTCCGCTTCATTAAAGACTTTTGAGTAGGAAGCAGCCATCATGCCGATCGGATTGCTCTCCTGCTCCGACTGAGCCGTGTGCAGACCGGAGTCTGACTTAGGAGGATGGATATACTTTTTGAAGATGTTTCGTACCGCTTTACGATGTTGTTCGTAATATTGAACGAGCTGTTGACCTTCCTGGAAATCGAGTCTGCGCGCCAGATATGCCAGTTCCCGCTCATCGGTCGGCATATGATGTTCCTGGTTATAATGCATCAACTGCAGCGCATGTTCAATTTTACGGAAAAAGACATAACCACTGGTTAAGTGCCGATATTCATCTGCCTGAATCAGACCATGGTCCACCAGCCTGACCAGTCCATCAAGGGTATTGATACTTCGAATCGAAGGATGTTTGGCACCATTTGCCATCTGCAGATATTGTGTGGTAAATTCGACATCGCGGATGGATCCTTTTCCCGATTTGACTTCGCCCCAGTCTTTGCCTTTCTTTTTCAACTCCGCTTCAATTCGTTGTTTCATTTCCAGAACATTTTTACGCACTTCTTCCGGATCGCAGTTGAAAATCTGTGGCTCAATCCGCCGAAAGAAATTAATTCCCAGATTCTGGTTACCCGCGATCACACGCGCTTTGAGCATCGCCTGCTTTTCCCACAGGCGACCATGCCTGGCAAAATAATCGACATAGGCATCGACGGTTGTGACCAATGCTCCCGATCGTCCCCAGGGGCGCAGGCGCATGTCAACACGATATAAAAAACCTTCTGATGTGGATTCCATCAGAGACTTGATCAGCCGCTGACCGAGTTGCCAGTACTGTGTAGAGTTGTCGCCTGCGATAAAGACAAGGTCGATATCCGAGCTGTAGTTTAACTCTTCCCCTCCCAGCTTCCCGAACGCCAGTACTGCAAAGTCATCGAGCGGGAGGTTCAATTCTTCCGAGAGTATCGTCAGACAGGTCTGGACCAGTCCGTCTGCCAGTAGTGAAAGCTGAACGGTAATGTTTTTCAGGTCCATCAGGCCAAAAGTGTCACAGGCACCGATGCGCAGGAGTTCCCAGCGTTGAAAGCGACGCAGTATATCAAATATTTCTGCGGTCGACTTCGCTTCCTGCCGCGCTGCTGCCATTGCTTCTGAATAAAACTGCTGCTGACTTTTGAATTCGGCAATCCGGTTATAACGGGTCAGTCGTTCCAGGTAGTCCGGGTTTTTCAGCAGGATTTCTGTGAGAAACTGGCTGCCTACAAACAGTCTGACCAGAATTTCCACAGCGCGGGGGTTATGCGTGAGAAAATTCAACATGATCTCTGGTTCAGAGACACTGTTGATAAAGCGTTCAAAATTGATCAGTGATCCATCGGGAGTGGCTGCATCCGTCAAGGCCTGCAAGAGTGTGGGCAGGATCAGAGTCAGTTCTTTGCGGATACCGTCAGAAGTACACATCTCGCGAACACGGGTTAATGCGCGTTCCTGATCTGTAAATCCAATTCCAGCCAGAATCTGTTGTACTTCCGGATCTGAGGCTGGAACCTGCTGGTCCAGAAGCTTCGCTGCGTTGGAGTAGAGCACGGGTATATTCATAAAAACGGCAGAACCTGCAGAGTATCAGGTCCGGTGTTCGGATATGGATCAAATCACCGGTCAGAGGTTTGCGAGTCTGCGATTGCGGTGGATAACCTGCTGGATGTTGCCTGAGAAAGTCCAGCGTACAAAAATCATGTGAAGTGTCAGGCTGTATTATAAAGCCGATGCCGATTCAAAAGAAGGTTCTCCTCCTTTGAAATTACTCGAAATCAGTTGGTTCATCTGTTTTAACAGTTAATGATCCTGTTAATGCTGGGAATGTTGAATCCTGTTGCTTTTCTGATCTGTTTATTTTAATCTGAATCCATGTCGTATCTGGCTTAACTTGCAGAGCCATACCGGTTCTTACAGTGATTTCAATCAGAAGAAAATCAATGATCCATCTTGAATCCATCAGCCGTCGTCAGTTTCTCACACATCTGATTTCTACCGCAGGTTCCGCTGCACTGGCCGGGATTGCCTTTGCTGACAATGTAGAGTTCCCTCCGACACGCGTGATTACCAGAGGTCCGCGGCATCACTGGTTTGGATATTATGACAAGCTGCAGTTTGATCCTACCAGTCGCTATGTTCTGGGGATGGAAGTGGCGTTCGAACATCGTTCACCGAAGGCCGATGATGTAATTAAAGTCGGGATGGTTGATCTGCAGGATCAGGATCGCTGGATTGAACTGGGAGAATCTTCTGCCTGGAACTGGCAGCAGGGGTGTATGCTGCAATGGCTGCCTGGCTCCGATTCAAAGGTCATCTGGAATGATCGAGAGCAGGGGCAGTTTGTGAGCCGTATTCTGGATGTGAAAACAGGGAAAGGTCGAACTGTTCCTGCACCGGTTTATTCAGTGAGCCCGGATGGTAAAACTGCGATTACTCCTGATTTTCGCAGGATTCAGGATGTCCGTCCCGGTTATGGTTATCCCGGCTTTCCCGATCCCCAATTTGACGATCTGGCTCCCAAAGATTCCGGGATTTTCAAAGTGGACCTGGAAACCGGTAAGACAGATCTGATTCTGACTCTGGATCAAATTTCCCGCACTGGAACGATTCCCCGGCAACAGCAGGACATCAAACATTATTTTAATCATTTACTGTTCAGTCCGGATGGCTCCCGCTTTATCACACTGCATCGCTGGCAGTACCCGAACGGCAAACGACTTTCCAGGCTGGTGACGGCAAACCTGGATGGCAGCGATGTACGAGTGGTTGTGGATAATGGTTTTGTTTCTCACTTTATCTGGCGCGATCCCGATCATATTCTGACACAGTCCAAAGCGACTCCGGACAGCCCCTCCTGGGGTGATTTTCTGGTGAAAGATGAATCGCAGGGCAAGTTGCAGCAGGTCGGAAAGGGAGTGCTGGATAATGGAGGACATCTGAGCTACCTGCCGGGCAAGGAATGGATCCTGAATGATACGTATCCCAAAGGAAAAGAGCGGGTTCAGACACCGCACCTGTACCATGTAGCATCAGGAAAGCGAATTGATCTGGGACATTTTCATTCCCCCGCCGTCTATACTGGTGAATGGCGAGTGGATACCCATCCTCGTTTCAGCCCCAATGCAAAGTACGTCTGTATTGACAGTCCGCACAAAAATGAAGGGCGACAACTGCATTTGATCGATATCTCAGGCATCATCGGGCAATCCTGAGACTCGCAGCATAGCCAGGAGAAAGTTTATTGCGGCTTTTCTCTGGTCTCGGGATCCGCTGCTTTTGCAGGCAGGGCTTCCTGCGAGATCGCGAGTTGATAGAATTTATTTCTCGTCAATGCACGCTCCAGTGCACCGGTATCAACGGGGCTTCGGTTTGAGAAGGAAATTTCTTTCTTGTGCGGATTAAACTGGATCGATTTCTGATCAACCCACACAAATCCTTTCAGACTGCGCTGCACTGATTCTTTCGCATTGTCACCGCCGTAGACACCATACTGAATGACATATCTCTGAGCCGTCTTCCCCTGGGAGGCTGTTGATCCCAGATCAATCATCTTAGAGGGATTCGTTGAAGAGCCGTAATTTTCATATTTCGAAATATTTTCGGGAGTAAGGCGGGTTGGTGTTGGGCTGACAGAAACACCCGCACCCGAGAGAAGATTATCTATCTGGTATTTGACGTTTTCATCATCAGTGACTTTAACAAAAACCCATTTCTCTTCGAGGTTGATTTTAAGTGATCCGGGAACATATTTATCCAGTTGTTTCAATTTGATCTCCGCGATCCGCATAAAGTTGTCACGGTCAAAGTTCAAACCTTTGAGGAAAATGATCTTAAATAACAGTCCCTGGTTGCTGTCCGGCCCAGTGGGGGTGTTGCTCACACCTTCGATGACAGGCGGATAGGGATCCAGTGTGACGGCATTGCCTGTGTTATCTTCTGCCAGAAGCTGCGCCATATTGTCAGGCAGATTGCCGAAAAACTTAAAACTGAGTAGCTGATTCTGCAGATCAAGACGCACGGAACCTTTGATATAACCACTGACGATCTTTGTTAAGCCATATTCCACCTTATCTTCAATTGACCTGGTCCAGAACGTCGGATTGTTTTTCATGGCTGTGGTGTAAAATTCATTATATCCCGCTACTTTAAAGATGGCCCTTTGCTGCGGGGTATTGGGATCAGGTTTGTCTTTGAATGCACTGTTCTGAAACTGCATTCTCATTTTTTCCATCCTCGCGCGAGACGCAGCTGCCTGCTCTCGCATTTTCTTATTCATCTCCACCCTGGAATCAGTCAACGCCTTCGGAGTTGCAACGGGGGTTGAATCAGGAGTCGACTGAGGCTGGGGATCTTGATCTCCATTAATTTTTCTTTGAATCCACTGAATTCCCTTTGGAATTCCCTGGTCAATCATCGTCTGATAATGGTCGAAACCATTACTGGTAATGAAGTTGACATCGACCCCCTGTTTTTGTAATTGCGCAGAAAACTTTGCTGTATTTGGGTGAGAAGTGACCTGATCTCCGATGGAGTGAAATAAGAACACAGGGCAATTAATCTTTTCCGTATAGGTGATGGGAGCCGAGACTCGTATAAACTCTTCCACATCGGGAATGATACTTTTGAAGATGGGGAGGTTTTCTTTGAAGAACGCCCTGGGATCAACGGCGGGAGCGTAAGCCAGGCAACCTTTCAGTTTCAAGGAATCATCCTGAAATGCATCGGAAAAGTATTCTGCGAAAAGTAAGGAGAGCGTACCAGCGGAACTGTGTCCGGCGATAAAAATGTTATCGCGGTCAATGCCCGGAACGGTTTCTATCAACTGCTGAAACGCGTTCACACAATTGACGACTCCCGCATGGCTCTTACGGAACTTCATATGTGCTGCAGCAAACTGATCGTTGGTTGTGGTTTCGATTTCACCAATGGGGCCATCAATAGAAAACGTAATGACAGCAAAGCCTGCTTTGATATAGGGTTCATGTTCAGCATCAAGCGAAATGTCATTCAGGTCAATATCCATCCCCGTGAGTAGAGTCGCACCTGCCGGAGGAACCAGAACGCAGGGAACCTGAGTGTTCTCCGGCATATCAGGGGGGAGATAGACCTTGAATTTCTGGGTACTCCCCGTCACAGTTTGATCACCAGAGCAGACGAGGTCATATACTTTTGCTGTTGATGCCGTTTGGCGTTCCTGGAAAACATGAGCGCCTTGCACTCCCGGTTCAGGCCAGTCTGATTCAAGAGGCGCAACGGGAACGACATTCAGTTTATTCGCTTTTTTTAAATCCTCTCCGCCTGCCAGCCTGTTTGGATTGCCGTTCTGAGGAAACAGGTGATTCACCAGAATATAGGCAAAAAAGAGAAACAGGAGGCATCCGGCAACGGCAATTAAGGGAGCATATTGGTTCGATCGTGTCGGAGCAGGTCTGGACCGTTTCGATTTCGCAGTTGATTTGGCTCCCCGTTTTTTCTTCGGGGTAGAAATTTTATCCGAGGGGCCTTTACTGAGATCTTCCTCCCAGTCATCAAATTCGTCATCCCCCAGACTGTAAGATGATTCGCTCTCGTCGCCGAAGAATTCCTCTGCGAACGTCGATGGCTTCGATTTCTTACTGCTGGAACTCGACTTGATGGAGGCCGGTCTGGGGATGACAAAGGGGGTTTCGCATTTGGGGCATTTTACTTTTTTCCCAAATGCGGATTTGTTTTTTATTTTAAAAGAGGTCTCACAGTGAGGGCAATGAATTGAGAGCGGGTCTACCATGAAAGCATCTCTGGAGTAGTGAATTGAATATAAGAAAAATAAACAGGCGCAAGCTGTTTAATTCAAATATTCTATTGTTTGTCCGTACACGATGCAATTTGTATCTGCTCATTTCCTCGAATGCAGTGAGATCCTCACAGAATACTATTGGTTCCGTTCTGGTACGCGTTCCACAAGAATCGAGCGGAGTTCGTGCACTTCCCGTTTCAATTCATGAACCTCGTTTCGCAGTTGCTGCAGCGAGTCCTGTACTGCGCCGTGGGGACCATGCTCGGAAGGGTGTCTGTGTTCGAGGAGTTGCTGCAGACGTTGTTGTCGCTCTTCTGCTTCGCGGTGTACCCGATGTGCCAGTTCAGGCAGGCCAGCATCCTGCAGGTGTTCCGCTGCAACATGCATTTTTTGAATCCGGTGTCGCTGTTCATCCATGTGGCGCTCATGTTCTCGATGGTCTGGATGATGTGGTTCCCCGGTACGCCCTGCAGGTGCCCGGCGTCGTGGTTGATCTTTTTCGCGGTCTGAGTGTTTGCGATGTTTTTCACGCGCGACTTCTGATTCCAGGTATCGGTCAATTTTTCTCTCAAGAGATTCTTCAGCCACCTGTGCAGGGGGTTGAGCTTTGACTTCTGTTTCAGAGGAAAAAGGATGCTGTTGATTCAGCAGGCTGGCAAGAACAAGCATGACGAGAATCGTAGTAAGCGTCGACTTCATGGTTCGCAGTTCCTGTGGCTTCGAGGGATGAAACGGGTAAGAGTGACATCAACTTCGCGATATCATACCCATTTGCGAACGGGGAGTCGAGATTTTCATTGAATCGGTGTGTCGCCAGTCTGCAGTGCAGATGCTGCCAGAGAGCTCATCGATATCAGGCAGAACGCTGTCTGACCTGTGCACTGAGCAGGCTCTGGTATTGCGGGCAGGAGTCGACAAGTACGTGATGCGGTCCCGTCGCCACGACTTTGCCGGAATCCATGACAACGATCCGGTTTGCAAATTCCAGCAGGCTTTGGCCTACGGAATGCGTGATGATAAAGACGGTTCGGCCCGGGGAAAACTCTTTCAATGCTTTATGGATCAGGATTTCACTCTGGGAATCGATGGCGGAAGTCGCTTCATCCAGAATCAGAATTGCCGGATCGCGGAGAATCGCCCGTGCCAGCGCTATTCTCTGCCGCTGACCGCCGGAGAGTTCGTGCCCTTTCTCTCCCACATTATAGTTCAGTCCCTCTGGCATCTGTTCAGCGAACTGCAATACATGAGATTTTCTGGCGACCGATTCAATTTCAAGCCTGGTGGCGTTGGGGCGACCATAGCGGATGTTTTCCAGAATCGAATCGTCAAACAGCATGGTTTCCTGGGAGACCACTCCGATATGATTTCGCAGATCTTTCAGGCGGATATCCCGGATATCGACTTCATTGATGAAGATATTCCCCTTATCGGGATCATAAAAACGGGGCAGCAGATTGACGAGTGTGGATTTACCGGAACCGTTTTCGCCAACAACAAGTACAACTTCACCGGCATTGATTTCCAGATTGACTCCATCCAGAATCGGATCGTTATTTCGTGTCGATTCTTTCCGTTGTGCGTAGGTAAAATCAATTTTGTTGAATTTGACAGTCTGCACTTCGGTAGGGAAGCGTTCGGGGTCATCCGTTTCTTTCACCATGGATTCACGGTCGATGATCTGAAAAATCCGTTCCAGGGCAGCGCCGGTTTTTTTCAGTTTTGAATAGACAGAAGACATTTTTCGCGCGGGATCAGAAATCCCGGCCAGTAAAGCGTACATCATTGAGAGGGTCGCAATATCCATGGGGGCTGCTGAGAGCTGGATTCCCCAGATTTCTGTTTTTTGACGCAGGACCAGGTAGGAACCGGGAATCAGGGCGATAAAAATGGCCATCAATCCCAGCATTTCGGTGGTCGGGCTCGTCAGCGAATCGATACGGAGAATCCTCAGTGCTTTCCTGAAGAACTCTTTATTCTCATGATGGAAGCGGTTACGGTGTTTGCGTGCGCCGTTGAAAGCAATAATGACCTTCGAGCTTTCGAAGGACTCTTCGAGTGTTTTGTAGATGCGTGACATGCTTTCCATCATTTTCTGACTGGCATGTTTCAGGGTTTTTCCGATTTTGTAAAATACGATCGCAATCAGAGGGGCGAACACGAAAGAAAGCAGAGTCAGTCTCCAGTTAACCATGAACGCAAAGACAATGCAGGCGAGTGCCTTGAGCGGTTCACGGATAATTTTACCGCCCATCAGTGTTAAACCTTGAGAAAGCTGTTGCATGTCAAACGTGAAGCGTGACATCAGCGACGCCGTTCCCTCATCAGAGATACTCTGGTAATCCAGATCGAGAACCTTGCGAAAGCATTCTTTGCGGATTGCCATCGTCACCAGTTCCACGACGCCCCCGACCATCACATCCTGCGTGAATATACAGATGCCTTTAATGAAAGTTGTAATGAGCAGCAGGCCCAGGATGACTACAAATGTGTCAAACGGATCTTCCGGGATACGACTGATAATCGTGGACTGGATCCACTTCAGTACCAGCAGTTTCTGCGAAGCTGTATTGAGTTTGGTCTGCTGGCGGGTATGCTCGCTGAGCAAATCGACGGGGGCCGCTGCCAGATCCGTTTGTGTGAGCGTGGAATCAGGATTACTCTCTGTGGGATTTTGAGATTGAATCGATCTGGAGAGATCCTTCACGACTTTTGATTTGTCCTGAATGATTGCTTCCGTCTCACTGATCTGTTCCTGGACGTAACCACCCAGGGTTTTCCCTTCCAGCAGGACCTTGACCACCAGGAATGTGGCAGAGAGATTCGCTCCCCAGAGGATCGCTACCATGATTGCAAAAAAGAAGGAAACGACCAGTCTTTTACGGTAAGGCCAGACATATTTAATTAATCGCGTAAAACTGTTCACAGGATTCACTCTGGTGCTTTAGTTTAGGATGTTTTGTCTTAAGTGTTTACTTAGAAGCAATTTATGTGCTTTTGTCAGACGCCGGTATCAGTCAGGAAAGGAGTCCCGGACCAGGGGCTGCCCGATGAAATCCGTGAATTAAACTAGGAATTGCAAATCAGGTCCAGACGAGATTTTAAGTTCTGTAGATCTGGACAATATGCCAGAAGTTTCCAGCAGCAGAATCGGGCTGGGATTGTGGAGAGAATTGCGAACTAATTGCAGTTCTGACGTGTCGTGGGTAGGGGCATTTGTGTGAAAATTGTGATATGCTGCCAGCCGGCGGTCTGCGTTTTTCCTTCTCTGCTATTACAATTCCGGCGATTGTATTCTGCGCTCTAATTATCCTGAATCGGATTCTATTTGAGCGCAGCGCATTTAACCATAGCGTCTCTCATTCTAATATACTCGGTTCAAATGACCCTGGAGACGCTACAGTAAAACTGGACACAGTCTAGATGGACTCATCGTCCCTTGAAAATCAGAATAGTCTTGTACGACCAGGAAGCTTACGCGAACTGGCGAACGTGGCAATACCCCTGGTGCTCAGTTGCGGTTCGCTTTCCATTATGCACGTAGTAGACCGTATCTTCCTGTCCTGGTGGTCAACAGATGCCGTTGCTGCTGCTTTACCCGCCGGGATGATTCAATGGGCCATAATGTCGATTGCGATGGGTATGGCGACGTATGTGAATACGTTTGTGGCGCAGTACGAAGGTGCCGGTCAGAAGCAGTACGTTTCAGAATCGGTCTGGCAGGGATTTTACCTGGCGTTGATCTGGGGAGGTATCCTGTTGCTGGGCATCCCGCTCTCCAGTACTTTTTTTCACTGGATTGGTCACGCTAATGAAATCCAGGTTCTGGAAGTAGATTATTTTTCGATTCTCTGTCTGGGCTCAGGTCCCTCATTAATCTCGACAGTACTCTCGTGCTTCTATACCGGTCGCAGCAAGACCATGGTCGTGATGTGGGTAAATCTGGCGGGGGTAATCGTCAATATGATTCTGGATTACCTGCTGATCTTTGGGGCAGGACCAATTCCTGCTATGGGGATCAAAGGAGCCGCGATTGCAACGGTACTGGCCAATGTAGCGACAATGGGTTTTTATGCTGCGATCATCTTTGCCCGGCATGAAGCCCGCGAGTATGGCTTACTCAATCACTACCACTGGAATCAAAGTCTGCTCATGCGATTGATCCGTTATGGGTTTCCCAATGGAATGCTGTATTTCGTTGACATAGTCGGCTTCACCCTGTTTGTGGTCCTGGTCGGACGCATCGGAAAAATTGAACTGGCTGCCACGACGATTGCCTTTAATCTGAACTCACTGGCTTTTGTGCCCATGATGGGAGTCGGCACGGCGGTGATGACGCTGGTCGGTAAACGCATTGGAGAGGGACGGCCTCAACTGGCAGTCAAAACAACCTGGAAAGCCTTTATCGTCTCGGCTTTATATATGGCTGTTTTTGCAGTGATTTATGTGGGATTACCCGAACTGTTACTCAGTCCCTATCAACCGGAAGTCATGACGGAAGAGTTTCAGCAGGTGAAACAGATGACCGTCATCCTGCTGCGATTTGCTGCATTATTTTCATTTTTTGACGCATTGGCAGTGATCTTCGGATCGGCGATTCGCGGAGCCGGCGATACCCGGTTCTGCATGATCTATTCACTGATTACAGGCTGGGCCATCATGGTCATACCGACATTTCTGATCTGGAAGTATGCGGATGAAAAAATCTTTGGCAGCTGGACTGCCTGTACGGCGTATATCGGCGTGTTGGGATTCGGGTATCTGATTCGCTTCCAGGCAGGGCACTGGAAAAAAATGAGGGTCATTGAAGATCATTTTTCGACTGTTGAGGTCGAAGAGCACGAACAACCCATTCAGGAAGCATTGTCCTGATTCAGCGGCGGAGATTCCAGTTCTCCGTCGCATATTTTTCCTGTACCAACTGCTGCACACGTTCGCAGGGCAGTACGGGTTCAGGCTCTGATGCCTGCCAGGTTTCGATCAGCGCGTCTCTGAGTTGAGTAGGATTGATCTCATAATTGGTGACAAACTCCAGATGGTCACGATGGGATCGATAGTCAGGCTCCCGTTCGGGACTGGTCAGATACCGGGGAATGCGTTCCAGGTCGAAGTCGTAGAGAATCGTACCATGATGCAGGAGCGTGGTGGTTAACCACCGTTGAGAGTTCCCGGAAAATTTGTGTCCCTCAACGGTCAGATCGCTGATGCCACGCACTTCAACAGACCGTTCCGGTTTGAGTTGATTGAGAGTCCCGGAGATACGTCTCAATATTTCCCGCGTGGTCGCTTCGATGCCTGCCAGGTGCTGCTCGGCAGTGATGCGCAGAAACAACGAATAGATAAAACAGCCCGGGCCCAGCAATACGGTTCCGCCACCAGTACAACGACGGAGTACGGGAATCTGATCCTGCAGGCAGGCCGCCTGGTTCACATTTTCAGCAACCTGGTTCGAACTGCCCAGAACAACCGCGTATTGATCCACTTCCCAGATTCTCAGGCAGCCCAGAGAGTCCTGCTGATTAATCTGATACAACAGGCTCTCGTCGAGTGCCAGATTTTCAGCAGGAGTCGAGAGTGTCGTGTCGGAAAAATGACAGCGAATATCAGACATCTCAGAAGTTGAGGGCCCGTTTATCGACCGCCAGTGCTGCTTCTTTAACCGCTTCTGCCAGCGTCGGATGGGCATGGCAGCAGCGGGCGATATCTTCGCTGCTGGCACCAAATTCCATGGCGACGGCACATTCGGCGATCAGGTCTCCCGCGCGCGGTCCGAGGATGTGAACACCTAACACACGATCTGTCTGCTTGTCCGCCAGCATCTTGACTTTGCCTTCTGTCTGCCCCATCGCACGGGCGCGTCCGTTGGCGATAAAGGGAAAGACCCCTTTACGGTACTCGATGCCTTCCTCTTTCAGTTGTTCTTCTGTTTTTCCGACGGCGGCGATTTCCGGATTGGTATAGGCAACACTGGGAATCGCATCGTAATTAACGTGTCCATAACCTGTCACCAGGCGTTCGGAAAATGCGACTCCTTCGTCTTCCGCTTTATGTGCCAGCATGGCGCCGCCGATAACATCGCCTATGGCGAAGATGCCTTTGACGGCGGTTTCGTAATGGGCGTCGACCGGGATAAACCCTCGTTTATCCAAGGCGATCCCGATTTCTTCCAGACCCAGGTTGTCCGTATTGGGACGTCGCCCCACTGCGACGAGAACCCGGTCGCAACGGATAGACTTGGCGTCGGCAATTTCAACATCACAGGTCTTTTTGTTGGCTTTCACTCCGGTCACCCGGCAGCCCAGCTGGAATTCAATCCCCTGTTTTTCGAAGATCTTCTGTGCCTCTTTGGCGATTTCCAGGTCCGTGGTAGGCAGGATGCGATCCAGGTATTCCAGCACGGTGACTTTCGCTCCCAGGCGGCTCCAGACGGCCCCGAGTTCCAGGCCGATTACACCGCCGCCAATCACGACGAGATGTTTGGGAACCTGTTCGTAGGAAAGCGCTTCTGTACTTGTACCGACACGATCGCCGTCGAGTTCGATTCCTGGCAAGGTGGAAGGTTCACTGCCGGTGGCAATCAGAATGTATTTGGCTTCCAGCTCGGTTGTTTCGTCACCATTATTCACAGAGACTTTTCCGGGAGCGGTGATCGTGGCGTGACCGGAATAGCGGGTGATTTTGTTTTTCTTGAACAGCGAGTCGATGCCGCCGCCCATGGTTTTGACGGTTCGGTTTTTCTGACTCAACATCTTTTCGAGGTCGAGCGACAGCGAGCCGACGTTGATGCCGCGATCTTTGAAAGTGTGTTCTGCTTCTTTATACAGCTCACTCGATTCGAGCAGCGCTTTACTGGGGATGCAGCCGACTCGCAGACAGGTGCCACCGAGCATGCGTTCTTTTTCGATACAGGCGACATTCAAGCCCAGTTGAGCAGCACGGATTGCTGCAATATAACCACCGGGACCAGCACCGATAATAACCAGATCGTGGTTCATTTTCTCATTTTCCTGCAGTGGCAGGAAACCTTTCCAAACCTCTTAAGATGTGCGTTTGATTCTCAGACTTCCATCAGCATGCGTGATGGTTCTTCCAGGACTTCTTTGACTCGTTTGAGGAAGACCACAGCTTCTCTGCCGTCTACGACACGGTGATCGTACGTCAAAGCGATATACATCATGGGACGAATCACGACCTGGCCATTAATGGCGACAGGACGTTCCTGAATTCCATGCATGCCGAGCACGCCACTTTGAGGCGGGTTCACAATCGGAGTGGAAAGCAATGATCCGTACACGCCACCATTGGTGATCGTGAAGGTGCCCCCCTGAAGTTCTTCGAGGCTGATTTTATTCGCTTTGGCACGTTGGCCGAAGTCGTTGATTTTGAGTTCGATGTCCGCAAAACTGAGTCGCTCTGCATTTCGCAGAATGGGAACGACCAGGCCTTTTCCGCCGCCGACAGCAATCCCGATGTCATAGTAGTTGCGGAAGACCAGATCGGTGCCGCGAATTTCGGCATTGATTTGTGGATACTGGTTCAAGCCATCCACGACGGCTTTGACGAAAAATGACATGAAACCCAGTTTGACATCAAACTTCTTGAGAAACATGTCTTTGTATTTGGTCCGCAGTTCCATCACGGCCGACATGTCCACTTCGTTGAACGTTGTCAGCAGGGCTGCGTTGGACTGGGCTTCGACAAGTCGTTCCGCAATTTTTTTGCGGATGGGACTCATGGGAACAATTTCTTCTTCGCGATAGGCACCGTTGTCTGAACCGCTGGACGCCTGATAGTTGAGGGCGTCCTCTTTCAGGATGCGTCCTCCCGGACCTGTCCCTTTGACATCCGCCGGGCTCAATCCTTTTTCTGCCATCACACGAGCGGCTGCCGGCATGACGCGTTCGCCGGATCCGGTGGACGCGGATTGACTGGCAGCGGGAGCAGGCGCCGCTTCTGCTTTGGCCGGACTCTTTTCCGGGGCAGGCTCTTCAACTCCTGCGGGGCGTTCCGCTTCTTCCAGATAACCGATGACTTCACCAACGGCTGCCATCTCCCCGGTTTTTTTCAGTATTTCGATAATGATCCCATCCATCGGGGCGGGAACATCGAAGGTGGCTTTATCGGTTTCGAGCTCGACAATTTCACTGTCCTGAGCGACCCATTTACCTTCTGCAGCGTGCCAGGCTCCGATTTGGACTTCGGAGATGGATTCCCCCACCGAGGGGACTTTAATTTCAACAGACATCGGACACTATACTCCAACCGAGTCACGGGGAAAAAACGTATGTTTTCAGACTTATTTCAGATGATTTTCTTCAATTTGCGAACAGCAGTTTTGATTATGACTTCTTAAGAAAGCCAGCACAATTCCCGCGTACAGGGAAGATGATAATCAGGAAAAATTTTTGAACGGAATCGAGCGAAACAGACCACATCCTGTGGATTAGCCTGTTTCCACAAAAAAACGCTGGTCTTTTTATCGGCTTTTCAGCCAGACCAGCGTTTAGTTTATCCCGGTTCACTCATTATCGAACCAGATGGAACAAGTCGCATCAGTTGTATTGCCGGCATCATGAGGATTTACCAGGGAAACGGTGCCCTTTGGCTTTGGTGTCCACGCGATACAGCGAAGTGCGTGCGGTAATGAACAGACTCGCATTATCTTTTCCGCCAAATGTCACATTGGCCGGTTTTTCAGGGACTTCTATAATGCCCAGCAGTTTCCCTTCAGGAGAGAAGACCTGCAGTCCCAACCCCGAGGTAATATAGAGATTTCCCTTGGTATCGATCGTCAGACCATCGCCGCCTCTGCCCGGTTCGGGTGTCCCAGGTTCCTGCTTCAGGCTGCAGAAAACACGGCCTTTGCCGATTTTACCAGGAGAGGTTACAGGATAGGCCCACATTTCTTTCGACATACTCGGAATCACGTACAGTGTCTTTTCGTCGGGAGAAAGAATCACGCCATTCGGGGCTGCCAGATCGTCCACCAGGCGAGTCACTTCGCCATCCGCGGCGCGGTAATAGACGGCAACTTTACCCTGTGGCAGTGGTTCAGGGGCCCGGAAATGAGGATCTGTGAAGTAGATGCCTCCCGTCTGATCGATGACCAGATCGTTGGGGGCGTTGAATCGTTGTCCCTTGTATTGTGGTGCCAGCGGTGTGACTTTTTTGTCTTTCAGGTTGATACTGACCAGTCGTCCGTCCATTTCACAAGCCAGCAGCTTGTTCGCTCCGTCGAGCATCAGGCCATTACAGTGATTGGAGGGCTCCAGGAAGGTGGACAGTTTACCCTTTGTGTCGACCTGGTAGATTTTATTATCGGGGATATCCGTAAAATAGAGGTTTCCCTGCAGGTCAAACGCGGGACCTTCCGTAAATTTGAAATCAGTAAACAGTTTAACGGGCTTGCTGACGGGGCCTACGCCGGGGATTTCGGCCTGATCTTCCGCCTGTGTCATCGCAGCAGACAGGGAAAGCATCAGAGCCACTGCAGTCCAGTTCAGTATGTTTTTCATCGGGGACTCCTTGGAGTATGAGTTCAGCAAAAAGGGAACAGTGTTTATTCCTATTAGAGCCTGTCAGCAACACAAAATTCAACCATCTGACGAATCGGATTGCCGTATCAGTGGAAATCGATCCGTCCATGAGGGACACTTGGCAGAGAGAAATGCTGCGTGATAAAGTGCTTTTAGGCGTGGATAGGGAGCTTGATGAGAGGTGAAATGTCGATGGATGTCGTGAGGCTGTTAAAACAACTGATTGCCATTCCCAGCGTGAACCCGATGGGCCGCGCTGTGACCGGTGAGATCTATTTCGAAGGCAGACTGACCCAGTTCTTGTGTAGCTATTTTGCAGAACTGGGGGTCGAATATGAATCAATCGAAGTGGTTCCCGGAAGAAATAATGTCATAGCACGTACGACACCTAAACCCGGAGTGCCCACGATCCTCATGGATGTGCACCAGGATACGGTTCCCGTAGAAGGCATGATTGTTCCCCCTTTTGAAGGTACAGAAAAGGATGGGAAGATATACGGCCGCGGCGCCTGCGATGTGAAAGGCAGTATGGCGGCGATGCTGATGGCATTTACCCGCCTGGTCAAAGACAATCCCCCCGATGCCGCGAATGTGATTCTGTCCTGCACCTGTGATGAAGAAGCGACCGTCAAAGGCATCAATCACCTGGTGCAACTCTGGGAAAACCCGAGTGGCCTGAGCAAGATTCTGACTGAGCCTCCTGATCTGGGATTAGTAGCCGAGCCAACCATGCTGGATATCGTCGTGGCTCATCGGGGCGCGACCCGCTGGAAAATCAAGACCACAGGAAAAGCCTGCCACAGTTCTCAGCCCAATGATGGAGTGAATGCCATTTACAAGATGGCGGATGTCATCAAGGCACTGCAGACATACGCCGACGAACTTTCAAGCTGGGAGGCGCATCCGCTGTGCGGACCGCCGACCTTGAGTGTGGGTGTGATCGAAGGGGGCGAAAGTGTCAACATCGTGCCTGACTGGTGTACCATTGAAATTGACCGCCGCGTGATTCCCGGCGAAGACGGGATCGAAGTGATGAATCAGGTCGAAGAATACTTGGAACAGGCTCTGCCATTCGAATTCGAGATGCTGCCGCCGTGGATTACCGGCGTTTCCCTGTCCGATCACAATAATGGAGAGTGGAGCGACCGACTGTTGTCCGTGATTGACAAGCTGGAACCCGGTCACAAAAAAGTAGGTGTGCCTTATGGTACGCATGCCGCCCGCGTGAATCAGGGGGGCGTCCCCTCAATGGTCTTCGGCCCCGGTTCGATTGCCCAGGCGCATACGATCGATGAGTGGCTGGAAATTGATCAACTGCTGAAATCGGAAGAAGTCTACTACCAGTTCTGCGCCAACGCCGCCCGGGGTGTGTAACAGTTTGATTGAGCTTACTTCAATTGGCGCAGGTTGCGGGTCATGTGTCCGCATGCCTGGTGAGGTTCAATTGGTGCCCGCTTTCGATGGCAACAGGAGGTCGCGGTGCAGACTATGTGGAGAGTGCGTGTGCCTCAAACTCATTTAGTCAAACAATTGGGTTTCTCTGTTGTGAATTAATCTCGTAAGCTGGGACCTCCTGCTCGCTGCGCTCGGCCCGAATTACATTCGGGCTCACCCCCTGGTGAATTCTTTTCCAAAAACTTCTTGACAGTTAATACCTAGAGCGGCTATATATGTAATATGTAGTCATCCTATGTATCGGAGGATAAGCGATGAATCCGCAATTATTTGCAGGCACCATGGAGATGCTCATTCTGGAACTGGTTTCGGAAGGGCCCACTTATGGCTATGAAATTACGCAGCGCGTCACGAATCGTTCAGCCAATGAGTTTGAGCTGAAAGAGGGGAGTCTGTATCCGGCGTTGCATAAGCTGCAGCGTAAAAAACTGTTGAAGTCGTTCTGGCGAGAAGTCGATGGTCGTCGGCGGAAATATTACGAACTGACGATCCAGGGACAGAAAGCGCTCAACGAGAAACGACAGGAATGGAAGCAGTTCTCTTCCGCCATCGAACGCATTCTGGGAGCACAAAGTGGCCTGGCCTGAGATCAGTATCGAAGATTTTCCGCCCGAGCGTGATGATGAACCATCCTCACTGCGGCAGGATATCATTGATGAACTCAGCGACCACTTTGCGTGTGCCTTAAACCGGGAACTGTTGAAGAACCCGGACGAACAAACCGCAAAACAACGTGTTATTCAAAACTTCGGCGATCCCATCAAAATCGCTCGCCAGCTCTGGCTGGACGCGATGAAGGAGAAAATCATGTCACAACGTATTATGACCGGAATCTCTGTTGTGATGGCGGTGTGCTGTATTGCGGTGGTGGGCTTTGCCTGGATCCTGGTGCAGGAAAGCCGGGTGGTGAACCAGAAAATGCTTGCGCATCTGGCGACGATTGCGGGTCGACCTCAGCCCGTTGCAGCAGTTGGCAGAGAACAGCAGATCCTGGATCAACTGAAAGAGTTGAAAGAGGAACAACAGGCTGCCGCCAACGCCAGCAGTGAAGATATGAATCAGATCTCTTTTCAGCTCGTTCAAGATAACAAAGACAAAAGCCCAGCCGCTGGTTTTACAGGCACACTGACAAAAGGTGGAAATCCATTAGAGACTTTTACGCTGGATGCCGCCAGTAATGCAGAGGGACTACTTGATTTTGGTAAATTACCCTGGGGAAAATATCAGCTGAATCTGAGTGCTCCCTGGGGTGAGTCTTTTCATCAGAATGTATCGGTGATACCTGGCCGCAATTATTCCCAGGTAATCAGTTGCCCTACTGCGGCACCGGCAAAAGTTCCCGTTCAGTTTCAGATAAAATGGCCCGGCGAATTCAATGCGGATGACTGGGTACTGTTATGCGACTTTCGAAATGCCTCAGGTCGAAAGCAGCAACTGGAGAGCAGTAGACTCATTCAAGATAAAAACTGGATTTACCGACAGAATTCGACTGAAGATTCCAGTGGTGTCTTTCTCATCGATAATCAGAATATGATCTCAGCTTACCCCGTAACTAAGGATGGGGAATTCAAAGATATTGATTCGCAGCAATTGATTGATAATTCTTCGGTTAAGATGAGTCAGGGAAAACATGTTCTACCTGATCTGATTCTGGTTCAGAAACAAGATTTGCTGAAACTGTCGGAATTGAATGAGCAGAAAATCTATAACGTTTTAAACAATAGTAGATCCGACCTCGGGGGATACAGTCTGAACTATAGAAGAATACTGGGAGGTAATTCTGGATTTAGGATCGACGAAGCTCATACGTTTCTATTAATTCCCTTCCGCAATGCCCCCATTCATTTAGCTCAATCTGATGCTGTGAATGGCAATGAAGGACCGCGATATGCAGACGGGATCGAATTATCAAAGCGGCTCGTTTTTACGGCATCTCAAGACAAGGAGAATCTCTGGGAAATCAAGTTGCCTTATCTGGAAAATCTCAAGATGCCCGAAGGAGTTGCAGGGTCAGGGCAAGGTCTCTTTTAAGAAAAATGGTTTACAGGAATTGAACATTAAACGGGAGTAGTATGTGAACTGGCCAGAGCTTAGCATCGAAGATTTTCCGCCGCGACATGACGATGAACCGTCATCGCTCAGGCAGGACATCATTGATGAACTCAGCGACCACTTTGCGTGTGCCTTAAACCGGGAACTGTTGAAAAAACCGGACGAACAAATCGCAAAAAAACGTGTTATTCAAAACTTCGGCGATCCCATCAAAATCGCCCGCCAACTCTGGCTGGATGCAATGAAGGAGAAAATCATGTCACAACGCATTATGACCGGAATCTCTGTTGTGATGGCGGTGTGCTGTATTGCGGTGGTGGGCTTTGCGTGGATCCTGGTGCAGGAAAGCCGGGTGGTGAATCAGAAACTGCTGGAGCATGTCGCTGTATTGGCAGATCGCCCTGTTGCTTCTGCTGAGTCTGGAACTGATCAGGAGATTCTGCTGGAGTTAAAGCGATTGAACCAGTTGCAGGCAACGGGAGTTGTTGCGGGTCAGGACGAATTGCAGCAAGTCAGTTTTCAACTGGTGACAGATCAGAACAGTCAACCGGCGACAGGATTTAAGGGAAGACTGCTTCAACTAGTTAAGGGGTTGGATGGTTTTACGGTTGATGTCGTCAGTGATACGCAAGGCAAACTGGATTTCGGAAAGTTACCCGCCGGGGCTTACGCATTGGAATTGAAAGCACCTTGGGGAGAAATGTATCAGATACAGCATCTCAGAACGATTCCGGGGCGTGCGTTTTCAAAGACCATTGTTTGTCCCGCCCATCAACCGGAACTAGTCTCCATCGGCTTCCAGGTTGACTGCTCGGCAGAATTCGAGTCAGACAAATGGCTGTTCCTGGTAGATTTTGGCGTACGTCAGATCATACATAAAAAAGAAAAAATAGAGCGTTATTATTCCAGTGAACGTCAGATTGAAAATGAAACGTGGCTCTATGCACAACCAGTAAATCAAGGCGTTTATCTGATCGGGAAAAACGGGGCATTCTCACCGATTCCGATGACTCAAACCGGCAAGTATCCAAATCTGAAACCGGATTTCCCATTGGACCAATTAAGAGTCAAAGTGCCTCAGGGGCGCTATGCGTTGCCCGTCGTTTATCTGATCAAAAGGGATGATTTGAGCCAGTTGGCAATCATGAATGAGAATTATTTTGATCCAGTATCTTCTGAGATGTCACATTTAGTCTCTGGGCTTTCCAGGTATATCCCAGATGGGACCATGTATGGGATAAAGCAGACCATCTTCGTGTCACCGCTGAATATTCTGGATAAGCAGCCGATTGAAGTCAGTACTGGGGAAATACTGCAATACCCCGTGCAGCATTTTGTGGCAGCTCCTGGGAAGAACAATATCTGGACCATCAATTTATATGATAAAAAAATAGCCCGCGTTAAGTAGAGACGAGATTCAAGATACCCAGAGGTTCCAATGAGCATCCAAAACGTAGCCTCTATCGCAGCCCCTCGATTCAGGAGTAAAAAGTGGCCTGGCCTGAGATCAGTATCGAAGATTTTCCGCCCGAGCGTGATGATGAACCATCCTCACTGCGGCAGGACATCATTGATGAACTCAGCGACCACTTTGCGTGTGCCTTAAACCGGGAACTGTTGAAGAACCCGGACGAACAAATCGCAAAACAACGTGTTATTCAAAACTTCGGCGATCCCATCAAAATCGCTCGCCAGCTCTGGCTGGACGCGATGAAGGAGAAAATCATGTCACAACGTATTATGACCGGAATCTCTGTCCTGATGGCAGTCTGTGGTGTAATTGTGGTGGGGATGGTCTGGTCGATGATGAAGGAGAGCCAGGCGTTCAATACTCGAATGATGGCGCAGATGACGGAAATTGCGAATCGACCGGTGCCGGAAGTTCAAACTGAGTCAGCTGCCGGTGAAATGAATCAGGTTTCCTTTCAGCTGGTTCAAGGGAAGCAGGGAGGAAAGCCAGCGATTGGCTTTACCGGTGAGTTAACTAAGCGAGGCGAGAATATCGATGTTTTTAAGCTGGATGCCGTCAGTAATGACGAAGGGGTAATGGACTTTGGAAAGCTTCCCTGGGGAAAGTATTCACTGAATATTAAATCTCCCTGGGATGAACATTATTACAGTGAATTGACTGTGCTACCGGGACGAAACTATTCCCAGACCATTGTCTGCCCGAGTGCGGCCCCTGTTGAAGTGCCGGTCCGATTTGAGGTGCAATGGCCCAATGACTTGAAGTCAGATGACTGGCTGTTGTTGTGTGACTTTCGTCCCCGGCCATATCACCGGGGAATGTCTGCATTGTCTCGGAAAATTGGAGTCGAGAACTGGATTAGATCATATCCGGGTGACGGTAAATGGGACTATCCGATGGCCTGTCTGATCAATCAGGAGAATCAGGTCTTTCGTTGCCCGTTAGATCAGAATCGACTGTTCCAGAATCTTGATATTGATAAGTTAGAAGCAAAACAGTCGATCAACATGATTGAAGGAGATCAGTACCTGCTGCCGGTCATGTATCTCCTGAAAAAGCAGGATTTGTCTGAACTCTCTCGCCTGGAGCCTCATCAGACTGAGAGAATATCTCCCTACCTGGTATTGCACCACGACCGGAAATTTACCAGCGAATTGTATTCTAACAGGATTAACCTGCAGAGTGGTGGGTTTGGAGGAGGTTCAGGCAGCTTTAATCCTACGACAATGATTGTCGCGCAACATAAGATCGCGGCTCTGAGAACAGCCGCTGGGAAAAATAATCCAATTCAATTTGCCAACGGAATTCAGTTTTCGAAACTGCTGAAGTTCACCGCTGCCAAAGACCATGACAATGTCTGGCGTATCAAATTGCCTGAGTTGAGCCAGTTGAAAATTCCTGAGGGAACCAAACCGGTTGAAGCCAATGGGTCTGGCGGGGGCTTATTCTAAAGCGAAGCATTTCTGTCCCATTAAAATGAAGGAGTATTGCGTGGCCTGGCCTGAGATCAGCATCGAAGACTTTCCGCCCGAGCGTGATGATGAACCATCCTCGCTCCGGCAGGATATTATCGACGAACTCAGCGACCATTTTGCGTGTGCCTTGAATCGAGAGTTATTAAAAAATCCGGACGAGCAACTGGCGCGACGCCGCGTGATTGAACTGTTCGGCGATCCCATCAAAATCGCCCGCCAACTCTGGCTGGACGCCATGAAGGAGAAAATCATGTCGCAACGTATTATGACCGGAATTTCTGCCGTGATGGCGGTGTGCTGTATCGCTGTGGTGGGGATCGCCTGGTCGATGATGAAGCAGAATGAAAGTCTGAATCTGAAAATGCTGGAACAGATGGCGGCAATGGGCAATCGTCCTCAGGCGGCGGCTAGAGAGTTGGATCAGCAGTTTCTCAACCAATTAGAGGTCTTGATCCAGAAGCAGGTCTCACAGGCTGATTCCAGTTCGGGGGCAATGAACCCGGTTTTGTTTCGGTTGGTTGAGGAAAAGAAAGAGGGCAAACCGGCGGTTGGTTTTTCTGGAACATTGACCAAGGTTTCGGCCGATGGGGGAGACTTCAAAATCGAAGCGGTGAGTGATGCACAGGGGCAACTGGATTTTGGCAGACTCCCTTGGGGAAAATATCAGATAAACCTGCGGGCACCATGGAATGAGGAATGGAGTGAAAAAACGTTTTCCACGCTTCCGGGGCGTAAATACGAAGAGACGATCGTCTGCCCTGCAGCAGTTCCAGGAAAAGTTCCTGTGCAGTTTCAGGTCAACTGGCCAACCCGGCCTGAAGAAAAAAATTATTATGTTTTGTGTGATTTTCGATTGGAAAAATCTCAGGCTCACTTTGAAATCTTGAGTGACTCAGTCGGGAAGTACTTTCTGCAAGCTGTGCAAACTTTTCAGCAGGCTCCCTCCTGGCAATACTCGTGGTGGACGTATCGATACAACGTCAATCAGGAACCTGATAAAATCAAAGCAGTATTCCTGATTGATGTCTTGAATAACCGGGTGGCCCTTTGTCCCCTGACGCCCGATGGGGATTTTAAGAATATTGATCTTCAAGAACTGGCCTGGGAATCAAGTGTTGAGTTTTTACAGGGGAATTATTATTCACCTGCCATCTATCTACTGCGGAAAGAGGAACTTACCAGGGTAAGTGAGTTGAATTCACTCGGTAAAGTCGAAACGATTGTTCGCTCAGACAACAGGTTCAGTATGAATGATTATGGGGGCAACAATATGGGGGCGATTATTTCACCAATTAACCCCTTTGAACTCGCACCTCAGGTAGTGAAAAGTCTTGCGCAGAACAAAAACCCAATTGAGAAGAAATTCAGCAGCAAGGAGATATCAATTCGAGGATATCGGGAAAATCGTAAGGCTGCGTTTTCCAGTTTTATCGCGACCAAGGATCAGCCGAATCTTTGGAAAATCAACATTCCCGATCTGTTTCCGGTTACTCTGGAATCCGGTTCATTGAGTAGTGCCCCGTAACCGGGAAGAGTGTTTCATCTCCTTTCCCGATCTGCTGGCAGTTGACTTCGTAGACGAACTTTTCCTTCAGTTCGTTGACCTTGAGGCGCACCGTTTTTTTGTCGTCTGAAACCGTCACGTCTTCCACTTCCACTTTGTACCGGCCGCTGTCGGGACTGGCGTAGCTGCCGCTCCAGACGCGGGTGTAGCCGGCGATGGTGTAGGCTTCTTTGTCGGCGGCTTTCTTCGCGTCGACAGGTGCGAAGAATTCGAGTTCGAAGCCGTCGTGAGTCGCGCGGAGCTCTTTGATGCCGTTGGGCAGTTTGCCGTTGGGAGTGAGTTTGGTGATCGAACCGGTATTCTGACCTCCGAGCCAGCCGCTGTCGTGGATGCTGCCGACGTAGATGTCACCTTGGGGGCTGACGGCGACCGACATGGGGCCGGCAAAGTTGTGTTCATCGGGGGGGACATCCGCGCGGGTGAAATAGTAGGTCGCGCCCTGAACGGTATCGCCGACTTTCTGCGTGGTGAAGCGGATCAGGAAACGTTGATTGTATTCGCAGCCCAGCCCCTGATCGAACAGGCTGTTGTAGGCGAACTGTTTCGGAATGCAGGTTAAACCGTTCACACTGCGTGTCCAGGGGTGAGGTACCTGGATGGCAGCGCGGGTTTCTTCCAGGTTTTCCTTGTTACGCAGATCGGATTGACTGGGAACGCCGTACGCTTTGCCGGGGATCAGGAAGTTGATTTCGTTAAACGTATTCTGCACGCCCTGTTGATCGGAAATAAAGATTTCATCTTTGGAGTTGATGGCCAGGCCCGTCGGATAGCGGAAGGCGTGTCCCAGGATTTCGAGATTGCCGTTATAAGTGATCTTGAGAATCTTGCCGCGCCAGTTGATCTGATCGTCGGGGCGTTTCATCTGGGCATAATCGCTGCCTAAGCCGACATACAGATTGCCCTGGCTGTCACGGATGCAGCCGGTGGCCCAGTCATGGTAATTATCGTTGAAGCCCCAGCCGGTGGCGACGATGGTGCGCTGGTCGGCTCTGCCATCCCCGTTGGTATCGGAGAGTCGGAGCACTTCCGGCTTGTGGGAAACGATGATATCGGAGCCGTCCGCGATGATGCCGAACGGCGCGGAGAGACCTTCTTCAAACAGGGTCAGTTCGTCTTCCACACCATCGCCGTCGGTGTCTCTGGCGAGATAGATGTCTCCCTTCAAGGATGTGAAAATCATTGTGCCATCCTCGCGCCAGGCGAGAGCCGTGGGCATGATGCCACCATCCAGAGGCAGCCGCACGCCATCAAAGCCGGGCGCGCTGGTGACGGTTTCGATTTCCGGTTTGGGTTGGGGTTTGGTTTTGACCTGCAGCCCCTCTGCCTTGAGTTTGCAGAGGTAGTTCAGTGTCAGGTTGGCCTGCCCGGAGGAGGGGCTTTCAGCCTGCATGAATTCGTGTGAATTGTTATCAGGGATTCGCAGCCAGTTCGCATCGGGTTTGTGGGGAACCGTGATTTGAGGACTGCCGATGCTGTTGGTGAAACGAGGTCGACCAATATGAAGTGTGTAGCCTTCGGGAAGATTTCCCGCTTTGATCGTACGTTGCAGCCCCGTCTTACCCGGCTGATCGGGGAGCGTCTGGAAGGTGTCCGTCACTGAGACGGTAGTGGTCTGCTCGCCGATTTTGAAATTGAGTTCATAATTCAGAGTGACCTGATTCCCCTGGGATTCATAGCTGCGCAATGTGCCTGCCAGGCCGTTCTGGAGCAGTGGATAGACGGCCGCTGCGGGTTTCTTACCGGTGGGGGTCAGCACATATTCAAAGCCACGCTCGTAGCCAGAGATGATGGGGGAACCGGCCATATCCCAGTACCAGCTTTTACCTTCGGTGCGCTGGCGAGCCAGATCTCCGAGCGTCCATTGGACGATAGAGAACTGATCGAGATCAATCAGCAGGTTGTGTCCGTTATCAAAGCCGACCGCAAAGGCGCGGGATACATAGCCACCGCCGGTCTCTTTGGGGTTGGTAAAGACATCGCGGACAATCCGCGCCGGTTCGCCGGCAGCGATGGTAAAGAACTGCTCCACAACGGAGGGGTTCGTGGGAACTTTGAATTGGGGATCATTCAGTCCGAGCCAGATGGCATCCAGCTGACGGTCGATATTGCCTCCCAGTACTTTGGGAACGCTTTTCTTGAGTGCGGGCATTTCCATGCCAGGCACGATCCGGAGCGGATTGTGAACCCAACGGAGGAAGTATTCTTTCCGCATGCGATCGCCGAGCATCAGCAGGTCAGATCCGCGGGTCCCGAGCGCGACGTTGCGTGGTTCATACTTTCCGAGTACATGACAGGAGATGCAGCTGAAGCCTTTGGCACCGGTAATGGTCTGTCCGGCAATCAGCAGTTGCGCGCGATCCTGATCGGAAGAATCAACCATGAAGCCGGGCTGCCGCGGACCATCGTCGGGAACCCGATCATGGGCAACCAGGTAATCAAGCAATGCCTGTTTGTCGTCTTTTGTATGCTGGAAGCGAGGCATGCGGACGCGCAGCCAGGGCATGCGTACTTTTTTCTGTTCGCCACTGACGGCTTCGGAAAGGGCTTCCTGCTTGAGTTTATCGCCAACGGCAGTGAGCGCGGGGGGAATCATGCCTTCACTCTGTCCAGCGAGTGCAGGATCGAACTTGGCCATCTGGCCGGCGATCTGGGTGATGCCTTCGTGTTTGTCCCGTTCGTGACAGTAGATGCAGTTGCGCTGTTCCAGCACATAGCGTCCACGATCAAATTCGTTTTCCGGAGACGGCGCGCCAGCGCTTGATTTAAGATAGGCGATGACCGCTTCCCGGTCGATGGTACGATAGGCGGGACGTCCTTTTTCCAGATCGGGGGTTTCTGCCAGACAGGAGTTCTTCCAGTCTTCAGTGGACTTGGAAAGATCGACGATCTGCTGTGCCGGTGTTTCGATGCCGGGAATCGTGTGGCAGGCGGCGCAGCGGGCCTGGGTGATCAGTTTTTTTCCACTGGCAATGAGGGTTTTATCTGTAGATGGCTTTTTGCCCTGCGGGAGTTTGGCCTGCTTCAGTTCCGAAAGTGCGTAAGCCAACTGACGACGTTCGGTGGTACTGAGTTTAATGACCGGCATGCGATGTGCTTTGTTGAGTTTTGCCGGGTCTGAGAGCCAGGTGTAAAACCACTGTGTTTCGCGTTTGTCGCCAATACTGCTGAGATCGCCGCCACTGAAAGGCTGTTGGTTGCCTTTACCGTCAATCGTATGACAGGCCAGGCAGCCGACCGAACGCATCAGGATTTCCCCGGCCCGCTGTTCTTCATCATGCGTGGGGGCTTTTTTGGTTTTCTTGTCTTTCGGAGCCGCGGGGATTTTACTGAGTGATGCTGATTTGGCGTTCGCAAACAGATAGGCGGCGATGGCTTCGGCTTCCTGATCGTTGAAGCCGAAGAAAGGCATCTTGGCATGGGCGGAGACAGAGTCATCGTTTTTGATTTTTCGAACCAGCCATGCCGGGTTCAGCGCCGTTGTGACATGCGTCAGATCGGGAGCGGCGGGACTGGTCAGCTGATCTGCTCGTTGATGGCAGCGGTTACAGCGATGAGCGTCAAAGTGAGTACGTCCGCGCCAGATCTGTGCGACTTCGGGATTCCCCTCTTCGCGATAGAGGATGTTGGCCTGGATCGGTTCGAGTCCAAACAGATTGGAAGACCAGAACAGTTGCACGCGTGCCTCTGGTGAGATCTTTTTGTAAGCGACTTTGAGTTCGAATTCGCCGAAGTTCTGTTTGTATTTTTCTCCGACAATCCAGCCGGGCGTTTCGCGTTTACCTTTTAGAACGGTTTTACCGTCAATTTCAACGGTGAGTTCTCCTTCCAGGTAGGCGGAGATCTGGTAGTCACCCGGTTGCCGGACGAGGATCAGACTGGTCCAGTCGGCAGAAAACGGACCTGCGGGAATTTGCGGCAGCGGTGCCTGTTTTCCCCAGTTGAAGGCAATATCCGGATCAATCCGCTGGAATTGCGTGTTTCCAGACTGGTAAGTTCCCAATAGACCGGGGGGATAGTCGTCTTCTTCGGGATCTATTTCTTCTGCTGCCAGATTTCTGCTGGCAATGTTGAGAAAAAGAGCAAGAAGTAAAAATAACATCAGGGGCAGAACGCCCCTGATCCAGGCTGCAGGAATTCGCTGGGTGAGCATAATGGTCCGGTAGCTATCGTTCTAAGAAGGGGTTTGTTAAGAACCTGAAATAAGTCGTGATGAAAATAAAAAAGCAGCCATTCGTTATTGTTCGAATGGCTTTTCATCTTTGGCGTTGGCACCGAAAGAGGCGCGGAATTCATCTACGATGGATGTGACGGTCTTTTTAGGGCCGGTCAATTTCAGGAAGTAGTATGCTTTGCCTTCAACAGCCAGGATGACGCCCAGCATGCGTGAGTCGGGAACCGCTTCGGTTTTGCGAAGGAAAGGGGGGCCGATCGATTTGTTGTAAGTGCCCGAGATATCGACAAAGATGTATTTACCGTCTTTGGATTCTCCCTGGGTGACTTTGGCTTCGCGATCTTTTCCTGAAGCAAACTGACCAATCCAGCGCGAGACGTTCGCGGCGACGCCGCCACCTGTCCCACCAAAGGACGAGATGACAAGTTCAGCAGGTTCTTTATCACCTTTGACGGCGGGGATTTCAAATTGCGCGAGACGCAGGTTGTTGGAAGGGGGAGAACTTTTCCAGGCTTCCGGAACTTTGAGCGTGATGTCTTTGATTTTGACTTCGGTTGTTTTCTCCGTTTTTTCTTCTTTGTTGGCTGCTTTTGCAGAGCAGGCATAGATGGCGAGAGAAAGTCCGAGAACGGAATACAGAACTCTTCTGAATGTGGTGGGAGAAATCATATATATCCTCAATTTGAAATCAGGAGATTGCGCGTACAACTGGTTTAATTGTCCCGCATTTCGCGGTGATTTTCAACTCGTTGCTTCCAGATTTGGCTGACTCCAGCCAATTTTGCAGAAGTTAATGATGTTGTACAAACACGTTGCAAAAAAACAACAGGTCTGTTTTCAGGGAGAAACAGCAGGTCGTTATCAATCAGCGGAGACGCAGCGATTCTGTGCCCAGAGACGCAGTTGGGCGATTCGTTCCTGCATCAGCACCGCGAGAGGGCGTGTTTTCTGGATTTCCGAGGCGATGTGCCGATCTTCGATTTCGGCATTTTCGGAAAAGGCGGCGAACAGGCCTGACATGACCGCCTGTTCCAGCTCGGCCCCGGTAAAGTCTTCTGCCAGTGCAGCGAGGGAGCGCAGATCAAACTGATCGGAATCGCGTTTCCGCCTTTCGAGATGAATCTTGAGTATCTGTTCTCGGGCGGAAGAGGTAGGCAGGTCGACGAAGAAGACTTCATCGAAGCGTCCCTTGCGCATCAGTTCCGGCGGAAGGGCGGAGATATCGTTGGCAGTCGCGATGATAAAAATCGGATGTCGGTGGTCCTGCATCCAGGCGAGCAGGGTGCCGAACATGCGTTTGGAGAGCCCTCCATCCGCGGACGAACCGGAGGCTGATGCGAATGCTTTTTCAATCTCATCGATCCAGAGAATCACGGGCGCCATTGATTCCGCCTGGGAGAGGGCCTGCCTGAGCTGACTTTCGCTCTCGCCGATGAATTTCTGATACAGCATGCCCGGGTCCAGACGCAGGAGCGGCATATTCCAGTCTGACGCGACCATTTTTGCACAGAGACTTTTTCCCGAACCGGGGACACCCAGCATGAGCACGCCGCGCGGTGGTTCAATTCCATAGTCCTGGGCTTTTTGAGTAAATCCACCCCGACGCAGCTTCAACCAGTCTTTCAGTTTGTTCAATCCGCCGACTTCATCCGACTTCACGTCGACGGCGATGGATTCCAGACAGCCTGTGGATCCCAGGAGCGTGCGTTTGGCTTCAATGATGTGGGGGAGATCATTGGCGTTGAGATCGTTATCCTGCAGGATCGCTGAGCTGATGACGCGTTCGACTTCGCTGCAACTGAGTCCCCGCATGGTCAATACGAGTTGTTCCATTTCGCGGCGGGTCAGCCTGGCTTTGATCTCGGAATCGCTTTCCCGCTTGATCTTATTGTAGGTCTGTTTAATGACGTCTGATAATTCATCGGTTGTGGGCCAACCCAGTTCGTAGCGGATGGTGAAGCGTTTGATTTCATCGGGCAAGGGGAAGGCATCGATCAGGATGATCGTCGATTTTTTTTCATGGCAGGTGTCCATCAGATCGCGGAGCATGCGATTGACGACATTGTCGCGGCAGTAGGCACCCAGGTCCTTGAAAATAAACAGGTCTTCATCGGTATTTTGACGGATGAAGGTCAAGGACTGTTCCGGTTTGCCGCCGGGCACGGTGGGCGATTTCAGGCTGCCATGTTCCAGCTTGCATAAGCCGCCTGTTGTGGACCATTCAAAGATGGGCTTTTTCAACTTCAGCGCGATATCCCGGATCACTTTTAAGGCACGCTGTTCGTCCAGGGTCTCGATGGAGATTAAAGGATTACCCGAGCGTATCAGCAGTTGCAGTGAATTCGGCATGAAGGTTCGTTCCTGTAGAGTCTTGTTCGTCAGAAGCGGTAACGGAGCTTTCAGGAAAGGGGATGAAAGATTATTTCGATGTTTTCAGTAATTTCTGAAATTGCTTCCAGGTTTTGGTATTCGCGACATCTTTTTTCGTGAGCCCGGCCCGGCGCGCCTGGTAGATGCCGTACTGCATGACATCCAGCCCGGAGACGCTGTGGGCATCGGTATTGATCACAATCGGAATGCCCAGTTCCTTGGCCCGGGCGGCGTGGATGTCATCGATATCGAGTCGCATGGGATGCGCGTTGATTTCCAGCATGGTGCCATAGTCGGCGGCGGCTTTGAGAATCTCCCCATAATTAAGATCGGCACCGGGGCGTTTGCCAATCAGACGACCCGATAAATGACCGATGATGGAAACATTGGGGTTCTGAATGGCATTCAGCAATCGTTGATTGATCTGTTTCTGAGGTTGTTTAAGTCCGTAATGCAAGACAGCGATGACCCAGTCGGCTTCGCTGAGGACATCATCGGGCAGGTCCATGCTGCCATCTTCGAGAATGTCGCATTCAATGCCTTTCAGAATCTGAATGCCGGAGATTTTGTCCTGAACTTTTTCAATGGCTTTCCAGTGTGCCCGCAGTCGTTTGGCATCCAGTCCATTGGCCATGGTGACCCGTTTGGAATGGTCGGTGATGGCGATGTATTGATAACCTTTCGCTTTGGCGCCTTCGGCCATTTCCAGAATGGATGCCGTGCCATCGGTGGCTGTCGTATGCATATGCAGATCGCCGCGAATGTCTTTCAGTTCGATCAGTTCTGGTAATTCATTCTTTTCTGCAGCGGCAAACTCCATCCGGTCTTCGCGGATTTCCGGCGGGATCCAGGGAAGATCGAGCGCTTTGTAGACTTCTTCCTCGGTTTTTCCGGAAATCAGCTCGTCCTCGCGAAACAGTCCGTACTCATTCAGTTTGAGACCTCGATCCTGGGAGCGGCGGCGGAGCACGATGTTGTGTTCTTTGGAACCGGTGAAGTAGAGCAGGGCGGCGCCATACGATTCTTCGGGGACGACGCGAAGATCCAGTTCGAGACCGGAATTGAGCCGCACACGCTGCTTGGTATCACCGCGGGCGAGAACTTTATTCACCAGTTCGTGGTCTGCCAGCGCGTCCATGACTTCGGCAGGCTGGCTGGAAGTGACGAGGACATCCAGGTCACCGACGGATTCTTTACGTCGGCGACAACTGCCGGCTTCCGATATCTGCTGAACCGAATCGAGTTTACTGAGATCATGAATGATGGCATCGGACTGAGCTTTGGCCTCTGCGAGCCGAACACGATTTCCAGCCTGGTTGAGATGTTCGAGTCCTTCCAGAATGATCTGTTCTGTTTTTTTGCCGAAGCCTTTCTGCTCGGCGATCACGCCATTTTCAGCGGCTGCTTTGAGGTCGTCGAGTGATTGGATGGAGAGTTCAGAAAACAGAAACGCGACTTTTTTAGGACCAATTCCTGGGATATCCAGCATGCGAACGACGTCTGCAGGTATCTGTTCTTTGAGTTCTTCCAGCTGAGGGAGCGTCGAAGTTTCAACGATCGTGACAATTTTTTCGGCGAGGTCTTTACCAATGCCGGGCAGATCCTGCAGTTCTCTGGGATCGGACTCCACAATATCCTGAATGGAGTCAGGCAGTCCCGAAATGGTTCGGGCGGCGTTTCGATAAGCGCGGAGCCGAAAGGGGTTTGCGCCTTGAATTTCCAGCAGGTCTGCCAGTTCCTCAAACTGGCGTGCGATTTCTGAGTTTTGCATGTTCCGAATCCGGATGTGAGATCATAAAGAGTGGAAACCGAAAGTGGTGTCGTATGCTTCTTACGATAACGGGACTGGCGCATAAAAAAAGTGCAAGGCGGTCAGGCACTTGCACTTTGTTGAGACTTTGAGTTTCTGCGATTACTTGCTGGCAATTTTTGCAGAATCAGTAATAGCAAACCAGCCGGAATTCACAGGCACATCCTGTTTGGCAACCTGCGGTGCAGAGAAGCTGGTACGAATCGTCAGGCGTTCGGCACGAGGTGCTGATTTCCAGGTGATTTTCTGGTCCAGATTCAGAGGACGCACTCGCAGAGGAGGAAAGTTTGTTTCCTGTTCTGCTTTCGGAGTTTTAATCGCTGGTTCCTGAATCGGAGCCGTCTTTTTCTGGGGGATGGCGGTTTTAGGAAGTTTGCCATCGGGGGTTGGCTTGAAAGCGTCGGTTGAATTGCTGCCACCGAACAGATCGTTGCTTTCTTCTTTTTTCTCGGGGCCGAAATCAGGCTGGCTACGTTCAAAACCCGGATTGGCAGGAGTCGCCGGTTTGGCGCCTGGCATAGGCAGTTCTTCCACATCCCGATTCAGAGGAGCTTTGAACAAGTCTTCCGCTTCATTCTTCGGCATGGGAGTTGAATTCATGGGACTGCGATCATAGCGTCGCTGCTCGAATCCGGAGTCTTCCACACCGGGATCTGGCTTTCTGGAATTCATGGGGTCATCGGCAAATGTTTTGGGAGTTGTACTTTCGACTTCGCGCGGTGGAGGAACTGTCCCCCCGGCATTCGGATCGGGGGTTGGCGTACTAGCGGTAGCCGGGTTATAGGAGACTCCGCATTGTCCGGTACTGCAGCCAGCTGCACCGCAGGCACCGGTTGAGCATCCGCCGATACCACAGCCACCCATTCCACAGGAGCCACAACCAACCGGGCCATAATAACTGCCGGTGGAAGCATAAGCATTTCCGCCGCTGAAATTACGGTAACTGACGCCAACCGCTTGAGGATTGTTGAGCAGATACCAGCGGTAGGCTGCACGGGAACTGCGTCTTGTCTGACTGCGATTCATGGTTCCACCATAGTAGCTGGTGTAACCGGGCTGGCCGCAGCAGCTGCCGCTGTTCATCATGCCATATCCACCATAGTTGGTGGTATAGGGGGCAGGAGCATATCCGGCACCATAGGCCATGGGACCGTTTCGGCTCGGACCAAAGATGGCATTATAAGTCCAGGGAATGACTCCCGCGTTGGACTCGGCCAGAGACATCATGCCAATAGTCAGGAAACAACCGACCGTTAAACATACTTTTTTCAGATTCATTTTTTTACGAAGACTCATCATCCATTCGACCTTTTTAAATCGAGCTTAACAATTGCACGACCAGGGGCAGTAAGCCATGCCGAAAGAAGACGTAGTCCATCACGCCAGATTCTCTAAACTTCCAATTTTTTCGAATATATCGAAAACTTATCCATAAGTTACTCTTTTGTACCCGGACGATCGTACCGATGTCAATGATTGGGATTATTGCTCCGGTCGGTTAAACTAAGTTTTTCAACAGTAATTTATAATAATTCGCAATAGTCTCCATTTTAACTAAAGTCAGATTTATCGGGATTGCACCTGTTTTTGAGACTCAATCGACATTTCGAACGGTTCACCGACCGATGTTGATCAAAGAATGGTGATAAGTTGATGTGTTGGAACGACTTAATAAAAATATTCTGAGTCAGTGTTTCATTGCCTCGGATTCCGGCGTGCAGAATCTGTGCGGGGGCCTCTCAGCCTGAAAAACAGCTGAGTTCCTCTACCGCAGAAATCAAAAAAATGGTAACGTTCGTAGTCTGAATCAGGCAGATAACCTGATATTTATGCTTCAGCTTTGTGACTTCATGGAGGAAGATCACCAGCGCGTATGAGAGATCGTTGTACCAACACGTTTTCTGAGTCCCGGTTCGGTGTGCCGAATTTGAACCGCTCAGGTTGCGCGCGGCGAGCAATGTTCTGTAGTAACTCGGGCAGGTTTCTTCTGGCAATACTGTTTCTGATCTGTTCGAGCTGCGTCAGTTGGAAACAGAAGATGGCGATTCTGGATTCCGAGTCGCAGGACCTGGTGGAACAGGTGCGGGTAGCGAGCGAAAGTGGTCGCCAGGAGCAGGCTGCGGAACTGCTGAAGCAGGCCGTCGCATCGAATCCCAACAATGCGGCTGTGCGTCAGCAACTCTCTGAATTTCTGATTGCGAATGGTTACTCGGAAGAAGCGATCCAGCAGTTGCAGAAGACGACCGTGCTGGCCCCCGACGATCCACGACCTTATATCGATCTGTCTTACCTGCTGTATGAGAAGAAACAGTACACGGACGCGTTGAAAAACCTGGAACTGGGCCTGATGCTGGATCCGACGAATATTCGTGCCCTGATCCTGAAAGGGGAACTGGAGGAACTGGCGGGACTGAATTCTTCGGCAGTGGAAACATATCATCGTGTATTACAGGTAGAGCCTTATAATATTGTCTCACGCCTGAAACTGGCTGGGCTTGAGATCAAGCTGGGAGAACCGAACCGGGCGACACCGATCTTACGCCCCATCTGTCATAATACGAGTGCCACCATTGAACAACGGGCCGAGGCACAGTGGATGCTGGGAATCGCTTATGGAGCCGAGCAGCGCTGGACGGACTCTGTCGCTTCGCTGGAACAGGCGTTAAAGAATCGGGAACAGGTTTCTGCTGATGACTGGTATCGGATGGCGTACGCCTGTCTGCAGGCCAATCAGATGGAGAAAGTGTATCCGGCGGTCACTCAGGCATTGACTCTCAATCCGATGCATACCGAAACAAATCGCCTGTCCAACTTTTTGACGCAACAGACCAATCAGATGAATATACAACAGGCTTCCCTTTACACTCCGCTGCAACGTCCCGGTTTTATTGGACAGGAGCCGGAGCGGATTCCGATCGAAACTCTGCAGCCTCCCCAAGGCTGGGAACGCGTCAATAGGCACTCTGTTTCTTCTGCCAGACCGAATCTGAAGTAGGCACGGTTGTTCAGGCCAGGATCCATTAACTGTCTTACCTGTCTGGCAAGACTGATCCCGTCTTCCGATTCCCTTCAGGGAGCTGAATTAACGTAATTTCAGGTTAGAAAAGGTCTTATTTCGATCAAAGCCAGATGATTAGATAATTTTGATACTTGAAAAAAGTATCTATGGGACTAAATGATATAGTGGTAAGACTTTGCTATAGTATGAAATATAGAGTGGTTTCGATTAATTTCAGATGAATTAAATGACTGTCCTCTGCCGGGTTTTTGTGTGACTTGAGCGCTTCCGATTGAGTTTTCCCTGTTGCGAAGTCTTAAGTAAGACGCCTTCCCTTACCAGAAGCGTTACCGCAGTGACAGACCAACGAAAGACGTTTGCATGTTTGAATTTGTTTCCGATGCCCTGAATCTCAAACAGATGGGATCAATCGATCCGGGTGCGCAATCCGTTCTGTCCACAGACTCACGAGTGGCTTCCTCGAAAAGCCTGATGCCAGATGTCGCCAATGAGTCGCTGCCTTTAACGGGGGGGACACTGGAACGCGTGGGCATGTCAGGGGTCGAACTGGTACTGCGATTACGCGACGCGTCGGGCGAAATCTTTCGAACACCGGCCCGGGCGGATGCTGCCGTCAGCCTGGATGATGAAAACGTCAAAGGCATTCATATGTCTCGGTTGTTTCTGAGCCTGAACAATCGACTGGCGGACACTGAACTCAGTTTGCCTGTGGTCAACGAAATTCTGAAGGATTTTATTCACACGCATCAGGACATGAGTTCCAGCAGTTATCTGACATTAACTTACGAACATTCCCTGAAACGACCTGCATTGCTCTCTGACCATGCCGGCTGGCGTGCCTATCCGGTCAAGATTCAAAGTGCCTGCCAGCAAGGCGTCTTTCGTCATCAGGTGCAGGTCAGACTGACTTATTCCAGTGCGTGCCCCTGTTCGGCTGCCTTATCCCGTCAGCTAATCCAGCAGGCCTTCGAAAATCGCTTCAGCGATCGCAGCGAACTGACACATGATGAAATCATGCAATGGCTGGGCACACCGGAGGCGATCCTGGCAGTGCCCCACAGCCAGCGAAGTCATGCGGATGTATGCGTCGAACTGGAAAGCGAGATCGAAGAATTTCCGATCGAGTCGCTGATTGATTACCTGGAACGCGTGATTGCCACACCCGTACAGACGGCGGTCAAACGGGAAGACGAACAGGAGTTTGCCCGGCTCAATGGTGCCAACCTGATGTTCTGTGAAGACGCCGCCCGCAAGCTGAAAGGCGCACTGGAAGGGTATGAAGGCGTGAAAGACTTCCGCGTGGAAATCAATCACCTGGAAAGTCTGCATCCGCACGATGCCTCCGCTGTGGCGATTAAAAACCGCTCCTGATCTCTTTATCACACATGATTTTAAGCCTGCCTTGTCGCAGGCTTTTTTTCTGAAAGCAATCAACAGAAGATTAAAGACCGTTTTACCCCGGTTTTTCTATTTTGACGCGAGTGATGACTTTTTTGATGTTGCTTCTTGCGGAGAGTCGGCTGATCCAATAACTTAATTTTATTAAAGAAACTACTTTTGGTTTATTGTAGCGGCAGGCGGGAGTTCGGTTCCTGCTGACGCGGTTTAATTCAGGAAAGCGCAAATGGTTTTGAAACGACTACTGACGATCACCTGTGTCTGTCTGGCTGCTGTCTCTGCTGTAGGAGCGGAAGCGGGCGACAAAGTCATCACCCCTAAAGATGGTGTGATTCATCTGTTTAACGGTAAGAATCTGGACGGCCTGTATGTCTGGAATCGTGATACCGCTTATGAAGATCCCCGTGAAATCTTCACTGTGAAAGATGGCATGCTGCATATTTCCGGCGATGGTTATGGCGGACTGATTACCAAAAACGATTACCGTGATTATCACATGGTGATTGAATTCAAGTGGGGCGAAAAGACCTGGGGCAAGCGGGAAGACCGTGCCCGCGATTCCGGTGTGCTGATTCACTGCCATGGTCCCGATGGTGGATACGGCAATACCTGGATGGCATCCATCGAAGCACAGATCATCGAAGGGGGCGTGGGTGATATCCTGGTCTTAACGGGCAAAGACCCCAAGACCGGCGAACCGATTCCCACTTCACTGACTACAAAAATTACCAAAGACCGTGATGGTGAAAAAGTCTGGAAGAAGGACGGCGAAGAAATCACGTTGAGTTCCGGCCGAATCAACTGGTTTGGCCGTGATCCTGACTGGGCCGACAAAGTTGGCTTCCGCGGTAAAGATGACGTCGAAAGCAAGTTCGGCGAATGGACGCGGATGGATGTGATCAGCAAAGGTGGCGAGATTGAATACCTGGTTAACGGCGTCGTTGTGAACGCAGGCTACAACGCCAAGCCAGATCATGGCAAGCTGCTGGTGCAGACCGAAATGGCTGAGATGTGGGTTCGCAAATGGGACCTGTATCCACTGGGCAAAGCACCTGAGTACAAAAAAGATTAGCTTCACTTATTGTGAATTCAGCCCTGCTGCGGTGATGACCGGAGCAGGGCTTTTTTTATGCGCAGCTAAAAGAGTCAGAGGCTGTTGCTCTCACTGCCACTGTTATTATTTTTTCATCGTAACAGGGGAATCGTCGGTGTCTGCCAGTTCGGGAATTTCTTCCTGCATGACGGTAAACATCTCGGCGACTTCGGGTTTGAAGACATCGCCGATCAGGATGTCGACGAGATTCGATTTGAACTGCGGGTACTGTCTGAGGAAGTTTCCGAAACTGAAACCGGGGGTGTAGAATGCGTAGACCAGCTTACGGAAGTTATCGACGCCTTCTTTATAACCGGGATACCACTGGCTCAGACGCTCGACTGAAAAGTCGTCTGTTTCATACGCTTCGTTGATGGCATCGGCGATCAGTTCACCCGATTTCATTGCCAGGAACACGCCACTGGAATAGACCGGATCAATGAAGCCAAGTGCGTCGCCGGCGAGCATCCAGCCGGGACCGGCAGGTTGGCTGGAGTGATATGAGAAGTCTTTGGTGGTCATGAATTCGGTAACGGGATGGGCTTCGGTCAGGCGGCGTTTAATGCCGATACATCGTTCGACTTCCTGGAAGAAAATATCTTCGCTGTTCTTTCTCTCTTTGGAGAACATGTAGTTCATGTCGCCGGTACAGCCGATGCTGACCACGTTGTCCTGCAGCGGGATATACCAGAACCAGGAGCGTTTGCCTTCGGTCTGCAGGATGAGGGTGGCTCCTTCGTCGATACCGGGATCGCGTTGTGCATTTTTGAAGTGTGCCCAGACCGTTCCTTTCCTGAGTACCGGATCCGTCTGTTTGAGTTTCAGTCGATTGGCAATGAAGCCGGATTGCCCGCTGGCATCAACGACCAGTCTGGCAGTGATGTTGCGTGTTTCCTGGTTGCCCAGTTTGACTTTGACGCCGGTGACCTGTTCGTCTTGTGTCAGCAGGTCAGTCACTTGGGCTTCGTTGTGGAAGGTGGCACCTTTAGACTGAGCATTGTCGATAAGCATCTGGTCAAATTCGGCACGATAGACCTGCCAGGTTTGTGAGCTTTCGTGATCTTTGTAGTCGTGGAAGTAAAAAGGCATCGTTTCGACGCCTTCATCTGTCACAAACTGGACGCTGAGTTTTTTGGGAAATGCTGTCTGCTTGAGCCGCTCAATCAGGCCGAGTCGTTTGAGAGGCCAGTAGGTTTCCGGAATCAATGATTCGCCGACGTGGAAGCGGGGAAAGCGGGCGCGATCGACTACCAGGGTATTGCGTCCCTGTTCGGCCAGCAGGGCAGCCACTGTAGAGCCTGCGGGGCCGGCTCCGATGATCACAACATCGTATTCAGATTCGAGTTCAGGCTGTTCTTTCAGGTCCGTATCAAGCATGGAAAACCCTTAGTCAGTCAGTATAAATTCAGTTAGCGAGCAAGCAGTGTTTTATTGTGTCTCTGCTGCCAATCAGGTCGAGTCGACCAGACCCAGAGACACGCTGGTGAACGGGAGGTCGCCCCGCCCCGTGCTGGTTTCCAGAGAGTTATAGCAGTGGAGCCGAAACTTCCAAGAGGTCAATTGCCGGTTGTTGATTGCAAAAAATAGTTGCCAGGCGTCCATAGGTTATCTGGCCAGGTTCGATTTTCATGACTTTCGACAGGCCGGGGCCTGCTGTAATGCGGAGTACGGCTCCCAGGTCAACATGTCGAAGTACGTTGTGGTTGATTAATACACGACCGAGCGGAATTTCACCCGCCAGAATTTCGTCTTTCACAGCCTGGGTGACATAATCAAAATTGAAACGGACGATTCCGAACTGGACGACATCGTCGGTGCCACTCTTGGATAACAGGATCTGCCTGCTGTAAACATTTTCATCGAGTCTCTGGTCAAGCACGGTCACATCGACAGAAGTCTTGTGGTATTCCTCCATGGTGACAGTCATGTGGTGATAGTGCGCGAGTAATGATTTATAAGGTTCCGGCAGACTGGCAGAGGAAACGTGTTCAGCCCGTTCGAACAGTCGTTGTTCGTTGGGAAACAATTTGACAAGTGCATCGAGTTCGTCTTGTGGGTTCACTTGAAAATGATTTCTTTTATCAGGGGAGGATCAGGAGGAGTATCATCTATCTGGTAGCATAGAAATTTTATGTGTATCTTACCATACGGTGTTCGGGTTCGAAATATTCGGTCAGCAGACTGTCTGCCTGGAGCATGCCTTTGCGTGTCAGTTTCACCTGCGCCTCGTCATAGGTGAGGTAGCCCGCTTTCTGCTGATTTTCCAGTGCTTCCGAAAATTCTTCGGTCAGATCGACGCCAAATTTATCCTTGAATGGCTGGGTCAGTACGCGGCCTTCTTTGAGCTGCAGAATGAATTCGCGAATGAGCCGCTGGTGTTCGGAAGGTTCCAGGGCGCGATTGATGGGGAGATCCCCTTTTTCTACGGTTTCCAGATAGTCTTCCAAGCGGTCGAGATTCTGGTAATGGACCCCCTGCATATGTCCGAATGAAGAAACTCCGGTGGCGATGATATCGTTACCCCGGAAGAGATTGTCGCGGTAGACGAAACGATCTGTTTCGGGATTTTTGACAAGTTCGTTTCCGCTGGCGAGGTGATAGCCTTTTGCCTGCAGTGTTTCGATGGCTTCATTCATCCAGCGTCGTTTGGTAGTCCAGTCAGCGATGGGAGAGGTGAGGCCCATCTCTTTCATTTCTTTGGAAATGATCGTGTTGTGTGGAAGTTCCATCTGGTAGATGGTGATATTATCCGGCGCGAATTCAGCCGCTTTTTCGACGGACTCGGACCAGTTCTCATCGGTTTCTCCCATCATGCCGGCAATCAGGTCTATGTTGACCTGCGGGAAGCCGACCTGCTGAATCCAGTCATAGGCTTTGTAGACTTCGGGTGTCAGATGGGCACGGCCGTTGGCTTCGAGCAGTTTGTCGTTAAAGCTTTCGACTCCCAGGGAGATACGTGTGATGCCGATCTCTTTGAGGGTCTCGACTTTTTCCTGATTCAGTGTTCCCGGTTCACATTCAAAAGTGACTTCTTTTGCAGTCTCCCAGGAGAGTAGACTGGACAGTCGGTCGCGGACGGAGAGCAGCTGCTTTGAACTGAGATACGAGGGTGTCCCACCGCCGAAGTAAGTGAAGTCCAGGGTACGGCCTTTGATGGCTTCGACCTGGCTCAACATTTCAAATTCCTGCTGCAGCGCCTGCACGTAGCGTTCGATGGTTTTGGCATTCTGTTTTTCGTAGACACGGAAGTAACAGAATTTGCAGCGTTTGCGGCAGAAGGGAATATGGATGTAGAGTCCCATAGGAATGGATGTATCAGGACTCTGGTGCAGAACTTCGTGGATGCGGGTTACATATTCCTGTTTCCACTGGGAAAAAGGGGGATAATTCGAGACAAAATAACTGCCGATTTCGGTGGTGCCTGTTGCTTCCAGATCCATATTTCTCTCAACGTCTTAAGTAAATGTTCAGTGGAACCAGCGTCAGCGTTTCTGCTGTTTCCGGGGCTTACTTCTTATTGTCACTTCTTTCCGAAACAATACAAGGCACCATTTCGGGATTCTGTGCCGATGATCAAATGTCCTGAGCCAATCGCAGGTGAAGCAGTGATGTCATCACCCAGATTTTTTTTCCAGATGTTCTTGCCTGTCTTCAGGTCCAGTTCATACAGGTTGTCGTCCGAAGATCCGATAAAGACGCGATTTCCCAGAATGACGGGAGAGCTGTCAACACGTCCGCGAGTGGCAAAATCCCAGACCGATTTTCCGGTCTTGCGGTCGACACAGTGAACCTGCTTGTCCCGGCCGCCTGCGACGACGTACTCATCTGTAATTGCTGCAGAAGAATGATAGGGAAATTCTTTTTTGGGATCTTTAAAACGCCAGTCGACTCTCAGTTCTTTCCAGTTGACCGAGATAATTTCACTGGCATAAGTACCCACGTAGAGGTTGTCTCCCATCAAAGCCGGCGAGGCGATCAGGTAGGTTGCCAGGGGCATAATGCTGTGCTGTTTGCCTGTGGCGATATCGATGACGCGGAGTTGTTCATCGCAGCCGGTCACAAACGTGAAATTTTCCACGATGGCGGGGGAGCAGTTGACATAGCCGTCGGTTTCAAAACGCCAGACGAGAGAACCATCATTTTCCTTGAGACAGTACAGCGAATTGTCGTAGCTGCCGAACAGGAGTTTTCCGTCTGCCGTGACATTGGCGCTGCTGATGATTTCAGCATCCGTTTTGAACTGCCAGAGTTTTTTCCCCGTCTTGAGATCAATGGCGTGAAAGATCCCGTCTTCGTCTCCCAGGTAGACGCCTTTCGCTGTGACCAGCGGCGAGGCTTTGAAACCGGGGGCGAATTCTTTGGGATCGGGATTTTCAATCGAGCGGTATTTCCAGATCGGTTTGCCTGTCTTGAGGTCAAGGCATTCCACATAACCGTTGAGGCCCGCCATATAGACGCGATTGCCGACGATCGCAGCGGTAGAGGCGATGCCATCGGAAGAGGTATGTTGCCAGAGCAGTTCCAGTTCGGCGGGCAGTGTGGATTCTGCGATTCCCTGCTGAAGTTTGCCATTCCGGAAAGAAGTCCAGTTTCCTGCTTCTCTGGAGTCATCCGTTGCTGGCGAGCCCGGCTTGTCTGAAACATCTGATTTTTCAGCAGCGGTGACGCTATGGATTGAGCAGACCAGGAGGAGCAGGATCGAAACGTACCAGCAGTGTGTGAATCGGGAAGCAGTTAAAACGCGCATTCGTACAAATCCCTAAGTGAGGATTGATCGACGGGCCGAGGGTTAAAGTTGCCGGTCCATTGTCGGGATGCTTCTTCCGCCAGCTGGTCGACCAGATTCAGGTCGACTTCACACTCTGAAAGAGTGGTTGGCGCACCGGCCAGCGAAACCAGTGATTGAAAGTGTTCGGCCAACAGGCCTGCGCCAGCGGGGTCCTGTGGATCGCAGAGACCAATGTCGGATGCCAGCAGCGAATACTGTGAACCTACCAGTTCTGCATTAAAACGAATGACATGGGGCAACATAATCCCGATGGCAATGCCATGCGTGAGGCCGAAATGCGCAGAAAGCGGGTTGGCCAGGGCATGCGTGGCGCCCAGCATCGAGTTTTCAATCGCGGCGCCGGCGAAGTGGGCCCCCAGTTGCATGTTTCCCCGGGCGGTCAGGTCATTGGGGGAGTTGAGTACCTGGGGAAAGCTGTTGGCGAGCAGAGTCCAGGCGCGACGGCTGAAAAGCTGGGAGATTTCGTTGCGCGGTTTCGTCACGAAAGTTTCCAGTGCGTGACTTAGTGCATCGATGCCGGTGACATGTGTGACCGAGCGGGGCATGGTCAATGTGAGTTCGGGATCAAGAATCGCGACGCGGCAGGCTGCTTTTTTATCGCCGCAGGCCATTTTCATGTGAGTTTCAGGATGGGCGATGACAGCGAACGACTGTGCTTCACTGCCCGTTCCTGCGGTTGTGGGGACAGCGATTAAGGGAAGCATCGGTTTGCTCGCTTTACCGACGCCCCAGTAATCTTCCATTTTACCGCCATTGGTCAGCAGGAAATTGATGCCTTTGGCGCAGTCCATACTGCTGCCTCCCCCCAGACCGACGATCAGGTCGATCTGATGTTGTCGGGCGACCTGCAGACCTCGTTCGACGTCTACTGTTGTGGGGTTGGCATGGACGTCATCAAAGATCGTGATCTCAATTCCGCTATCCTCAAGCGATGCGACGGCCCGGGCTTCGTGGCCGGCGGCCGCCAGTCCTTTGTCGGTGACCAGCAGGACGCGCCTGGCATTTTCTGCAACAGCGAGTGCTCCCAGTCGGTTCAGTGAACCACTGCCGAACACAATGCGTGTTCGGGGTTCGTAATCAAAGGCTGAAAGCGAGGCTCCTTCTTCCAGTTCTGTATTGAGTTTTGTTGTAGATTTCGAATCCATGACAACCATATTTTCCTTACGATTTCTGTCAGGTTGGTCAGGCCGAGTGATGAGTCACACTGACAGGTATATTTTTTAATCCGATTCTCTGATGGTGTCGCTGTTGAACAGGATCAAAGTTGTCTCAATAATATCTGGTGAGATTTTCAGGCAGGTTTCAGTGGGTAGTCAATTTCTACAGGCGGGTGATCCATTCCCGGATTGTCTCCATTTAACACCGACATCTTACAGCAGGCATCGAATTAAATGCTCAATCGCGATCCTGCTTCCTAATTCTGATCAAAACCGACGGGAATTTCCAGTAGTCAGCACTATTTATAAGAGTTCCTCTCTCATAAACGAAGTGAAATTATTAGTTTAGAGAAATCTTACTCTAAATATAGTCTGTTATTGTGGATATAAACTTCGACGGAACGGGGCGTCATATAGCGGACACTTCTATTTTCATGAATTCGCTGCCGGAGATCGGTGGATGAGATCTCGATACCCGGCATGGTGACCCAGAAGATTTTCCGGTCGATGGCTGCACCGAATTTCTGCTTCAGCTCGGTCAGGTCTGGTAGACTAATGTTAGGGCGATTGACGCCGATCAGGCTGGCCAGTTCCAGAATGGCTTCCGGTTCGCGCCAGGTATGCAGGTCTCTGACCGAATCCGCACCGATAATCAGAAAGAACTCGTCCTGCGGGTGCAGAGCCTGCAGTTCCTGCAGTGTGACGACTGTATAGCTGGGACCTTCGCGGTGCAGTTCCAGATCTTTGATCAGAAACGCGGGGTGGCCGGCGATCGCGAAATCGAGCATTTCCCGGCGCTGTTTGCCGGAAGTGACATTTTTGCCTTCTTTGTGCGGCGGGTTTCCGGCGGGGATGAACCAGATCTGATCCAGTTCACATTGCTCGCGGCACTGTTCTGCCATCAGGAGATGCGCATTGTGCACAGGGTCAAACGTTCCGCCTAGTATTCCAATACGCATTGATTGATCGTTTCTATCCCGAATTCTGCTTCAGGCGGCGGTTCCGGTTCGCCATGAAGGAGGTCGAGGAATCTTTTGTCGCGAAAACTCGATAGTCGAGTTTGTTTGTTGAGTTCAGCAGGGGAAAGAGTTACAAAACAAAAGAACCCTTTCCCCTAGTATATCCAGCTGGCGTGATGAGTAAACCGAAGCAACAGAGCCTGTTTGAAGAAGAGGAACTTCCCGAAAACCCGATGCCCTGGGAGCGGGAGTCGGCCCAGGATCTGTATCTGGCGGAAATCGTCCTGAATCGCCCGGTGGATCGCGTCTTTCATTACAAAGTACCGGAAGAGCTGAGACCGCTGTTGCGGGCGGGACATCGCGTACAGGTTCCCTTTGGCAGAGGAAACCAGCTGGCGCCCGGGTATTGTGTGGGGGTGGGACCTGGCGATGAGAATCTGCCCAGTGTGCGTTTGAAGTCGGTCGAAGCCATTCTGGACAGTCGCCCGCTGTTCAATGCCAAAATGCTGAAACTCACGCGCTGGATTGCTGACCGGTATCTGTGCAGTTGGGGACAGGTCCTGGATTGCGTGGTTCCCGCGGGAGTCAAAAATCAGGCCGGGACCCGGATGGTGACAGTGTTTGAAGTGGTGCCTGTGCCTGGGGAAGCAGAACAGAACGAAATCATCGAGAAACTGCCAGCGAAACAGCGTGCCGTTTATGATGCACTCAAGTCTGCTGCCCGTCCGCTGACGTTGGATGAACTGACGCAGGCGGCAGAATGCGGGTCCGGCCCGGTGAATTCGCTGAAAAAGAAAGCGGTAATCAGCAGTCATCAAAAACGGATGCAATATTTTGAAAATGACGATGACGTCGTGCATGCACATATTCAGAAACAGGATGACCTGAAGCTGAATCGGGATCAGCGACTGGCTTTGGATCAGATTCTGACTGCCATTCGTGGTCAGCAGAGTGAGACATTTGTGTTGCACGGCGTGACCGGGAGTGGCAAAACCGAAGTTTATATTCAGGCGATTCGCGAAGTGGTGAGTTATGGACAGCAGGCGATTGTGCTCGTTCCGGAAATCAGCCTGACGCCCCAGGCGATTCAGCGGTTTCGTTCCCGCTTTGATTCGGTCGCGGTATTGCACAGCCATTTAACGGACAGTGACCGACACTATCACTGGCAGAATATCGCCGCCGGCAAGGTGCAGGTGATTGTCGGTGCCCGCAGTGCTGTCTTTGCGCCGGCACCGCATCTGGGTTTGATTATTATTGATGAAGAACACGAAACATCCTTCAAGCAGGAGACCGCGCCCCGCTATCATGCACGCGAGGTGGCCCGCAAGCGATCTGAACTGGAACGGGTTCCCCTGATTCTGGGCTCCGCGACTCCGACGTTGAATTCCTGGTTACGGGTGATCGAGAAAAAAGACACTTTGATTTCCATGCCGCGACGCGTGAATGATCTCCCGATGCCAAATGTGAATATTATCGATGTGCGGAACGATGTGCAGATCAGGCGGAATGAATCGATCGGCCGGGTGTTATTTACCGGTATGCAACATGCGCTGGGAGCGGGGGGGCAGGTGATCCTGTTTCTGAATCTGCGAGGTTACTCTCCCGCGCTATGGTGTAAGGGATGCGGGAACTCGGTGAAGTGCCCGCACTGTGAAATTTCGTTGACGTGGCATCGCGATAAGAATCTGGCAGTTTGTCACAGTTGTGATTTTTCTGCCAAGCCACCGACGAACTGCCCGGGCTGCGGCGCGCCGGGACTTCGTTTTGTGGGGGCAGGAACGCAGCGACTGGAAGAAGAGGTCAAAGCCAAGTTTCCCGGTTATTCCTGTCAGCGAATGGACAGTGATACGATGCGCGGGGTGGGCAGTCATGCGCGTGTGTTGAATGCCTTTGCCGGCGGTGAAGTGGATATTCTGCTGGGAACCCAGATGATCGCCAAGGGCCTCGACTTTCCGAATGTGACGCTGGTGGGAGTCGTGGATGCGGATACGATGCTGCATCAGCCCGATCTGTTCGCTTCCGAACGCACGTTTCAACTGATTGCGCAGGTGGCAGGTCGCACGGGGCGGGGGATGCAGGGGGGGCGTGTGTTTGTGCAGTCTGCTTCTCCCACCGAACCTGCGATTGTGAAAGCAGCGGACCATGATTTTCTCGGGTTTGCCCGGCTGGAGCTGGGACATCGCAAAGAGATGCTGGCACCACCCTTTTCCCATTATGCACGCGTGATTTTACGCGGTCCCCAGGAAGAACACGTGGAGCACTTTGCCCGTCAACTGGCAACAATTTTAAGTGATGCAGCAAGCGAAAAACAGTTGCAGGTGCAGATTCTGGGACCAGCGCCGGCTCCCATCATCCGGCTGAAAAAGTATTTCCGTTATCATTTTCAACTGGCGGCCCTTGAGGTCGACCAGATTCTGCAGCTCTGGCATGAGGTGGAAGGAAAACTGCCTCGCGAAAAAGGAATTGAGTACATCATTGATGTCGATCCGGTTAACATGCGATAACCGGTTTGATCAATATAGATTCCGTTTCCGCAGTGAATGCGGGAGTTTCGCAATTGCATTTGCCAGTCCCGCAAGGTTGAATAGTAGCAGTGTATTATAAGCCCTCGAATCCTGCGAAACGTCCTGACGAACGACGAATGAGGAAATTCTGAAATGTCAGCCCCTGAGAATAAGAATCGTTTGGATGTCTGGTTCCTTTTTTCTGCGGTGCTCGCCTGTTTTGTGATCCAGGTTACAGCGATACACGCAGAGGATTCCCGTTTTGGTCTGGAAAAGCGAGTCCCCTGGACCACGTCGCGTGTCAAAGGCACTCCCGACCCGGCGTTGCCTTACGAAACGGAGCGAGCCTTTCCCCAACTGAAATTCAATCAGCCCCTGGCGATTGCGACGGCTCCGGGAGAGAAACGGTTCTTCGTAGCGGAGCGCAAGGGGAAAATCTTTTCGTTCCACTATGAAGATCAACAGCGTTCAGAGGCCGATCTGTTTTTGGATCTGAAACTCAAAGAACCGGGATTGAATGAAATTTACGGGATCACATTCCATCCCCGGTTTGCCGAGAATCGCTATGTCTATATCTGTTATGTGCTGAAACCCGAACTGCCGGAAGGGACCCGCGTTTCGAGATTTAAAGTGCTGGATACCGATCCGCCACGTTGTGATCCCGATTCGGAAGAGATTCTGATCGACTGGTTATCGGGGGGACACAATGGGGGCTGTCTGAGATTTGGTCCGGATGGTTATCTATATATTTCGACGGGTGATGGCGGACCGGCTTCCCCTCCGGATATCCATAATGCGGGCCAGGATGTCAGCAATCTGCTCTCCTGTATCTTGCGCATTGACGTGGATCATGCCGGGAAAGAGAAGCCTTATTCGATCCCAGCCGACAACCCGTTTGTGAATCAGCAGAACGTGCGACCTGAGATCTGGGCGTTCGGATTTCGTAATCCCTGGAAGATGTGCTTTCATCCTGAGAACGGTGATTTGTGGGTGGGGGATGTGGGCTGGGAGTTGTGGGAACTCGTTTATCGTGTGGAAAAAGGAGGCAATTACGGCTGGAGTATTCGGGAAGGAATGCAACCGGTTAAACCGGGTTTGAAGCCGGGACCTACGCCGATCCTGCCGCCAACCGTGGCACATTCGCATCGGGAAGCACGTTCGATCACGGGCGGCTATTTCTATCAGAGTCCGCGTCTGAAAGAGTTAAACGATACCTATATCTACGGCGATTACTCGACGGGAAAACTCTGGGGACTGAGGTATTCCGACAAGCGGGTGAACTGGCATGAAGAGCTGGCTAACTCCACCTTGAAAGTGACGGCGTTTGCCGTCGATGATACGGGGGAAGTTTATATTGTCGATATTGAAGGGGGCGGTTTTCATCGCCTGGTGCCGATTAAGGAATCGGAACACAATCCCGAGTTCCCGACTTTGCTGAGCCAGACCGGTCTGTTCCAGGATACTGCAAAACATGAGGTGGCTCCCGGCGTCATTCCCTACAGCATCAATGCGCCGGCCTGGGCTGACTATGCCACCGCAGAACGATTTGTGGCGCTCCCTGATGAGACGACTATTGATGTCGTCAAGAAAAAAATCTGGAACTTCCCCAAAGACAGTGTGCTGGTGAAAACGATTTCCATTGAAACCGAACGGGGAAATCCCGCAAGCGCGTATCGTCTGGAAACTCAGTTAATGCATTTTAACGGGGCCCGCTGGCTGGGTTATTCTTATCGCTGGAATGAAGACCAGACCGATGCGACACTGGTTCCAGCGTCAGGAGACCAGATCAAACTGGCGATCGCTACTGGTGAGCCTGCAGAGAAAACGATTTCTTATGAGTGGCCGATTCCCAGTCGGGCTGAGTGTGCGGTCTGTCATACGCCTTACCAGAACTATCTGTCGATCCTGTCATTTGAAGAACCCCAGTTAAATCGAAGTCAGAAGTACGGTGCGACGGTCGATCATCAACTGAGATCACTGGCACATATTAAAGTACTGCCGGAATCGGTGTGGACCGATTCGAAAGGGGCCAATGCCAATTACCTGGTCGATCCTTATGATACGGGCGAAGCCTTGAATTCCCGGGCACGTTCGTATCTGCATACCAACTGTCGACACTGTCATCGGAGTAATGGGGGAGGCGGGGCGACAATTGAACTGGGTGCGACATTGGACATTGATGCCATGAAAGTCATGGGGGTGAAACCGACTCAGGGAACGTTTGGAATTCACGATGCGCAGGTGATTGCTCCCAGCGATCCCTATCGTTCGGTGCTCCTGTATCGCATGAGCAAGCTGGGAAAAGGTCGCATGCCTTATTCCGGTTCCTCCTGTGTCGATACCCGGGGGACACGACTGGTACGTGACTGGATCGAAAGTCTGCCGGGAATATCCGGAGACTCTACCTTTGAAGTCTCTCGCTTGAGAAATCGCCAGGGACAACTGTTGTCAGATGCCGTCCAGATTGAGGATCAGGAATTTGTAAGCCAGAAAATTCAGGAAGTCCTGGGTACTACCAGCGGCGGTCTGATGATACTCAGGTCATTGGATGATACGCCGATTTCCGATCAGATGCGAAGACTGATGATTCAACTGGGGACCGAACATCCCAGCGCACAGATAAGGGATCTGTTCGAACGATTTCTGCCTGAGGAGCAACGGGTGAAACGCCTGGGCGTGAAGATCGATTCTGCTGCACTGGTTTCGATTCCAGGAGATTCGCGTGAGGGAAAAAAACTGTTTTTCGAAATGGCAGGACTGCAATGTCGCAATTGTCATCGCGTGCATCAGCATGGGAAAGAACTGGGGCCCGATCTGACACAGATCGGCAAGAAGCTTTCCCGTCAGGAACTGCTGGAAAATATTATTGAGCCTTCTCGAAAGATTGACGAAAAGTATTTCACCTGTGTTGTCGTGTTGCGTTCCGGCAAGGTGATCAGCGGGCTGTTACTGAAAAAAGATGAGACAGTCGTACGACTGAAAGACGCGAAAAACGAGGTACAGGAAATCGCTCCGACTGAGATCGAGAGTCTCACCATGCAGAAAAAGTCGATCATGCCCGACCAGTTATTACGGGATCTGACTGCCGAACAGGCCGCGCATCTGCTGGCATATCTGGAATCATTAAAATAACTGGTCCTGAAATCTGAGTGATCCGGACAGAGAGGACGAAAACTCTCTGGTTTTTCGTAGTCAAATCCTTATAATTCCGTTCAGTCGCGCACTAGTTCCCTACCGAAGCTGCCACAGCTGATTTCCGGATGATTGAACTCTTTCTTTCAGGCTCAATCCGTTTTTCAATAATTTATTATTCACTGAGTTAAACAATGGCGATTCAGTTTGATTGTCCTTTTTGTACGTCCACATTAAAAGTTCCTGATTCGACCGCAGGAAAGCAGGGAGACTGTCCCCGGTGTGGCACAAAACTGGTGATTCCCAATCCGTTTGCAGCGGAGGGCGGCACGCCGTCTGCTGATCCTGCTGCTGCTCCTGACTCTGCGGTTTCACCTTCACAAGATACACCCACTCCGCCTCCTGCCAGCCAGACTCCGGAATCAAGCCCTGTCATGCCGCCCGTGAATGTGGTGGCTCCACAACCTCGATCGAGTGCCACGGCCCAGTATTTAAGGAAGCGACGAAAATCGAATGCCGGGGGAGTGATTCTGTTTCTGTTTTTCTTTGCGGTGATGGTGGGAGTCGCCGGGTACTTTTACTGGAATTTTGGACTGCGTCTTGAAGGTAATCTGGTCGCGGCGCGGATTTCGTCTGAAGCTGCCAAGGTGGAACAGCGACTCAATCCTGCGAATGCGGGAGTGTCGGAAGATGTGATCAAGGCGGTCAATCAGAATCTGCTGGAAACGCCCCGGCGAGTGCAGAGTGATCTGATGGATGTGCTGTTTTACGGTCTTGAAAAGGGGGGATTGGAAGTCCGCTTGAAACCGGGAGCAAAAACCGAACTGGTGCGTGTCGATCTGACAGGCGATCCGGCGCTGATGGATTATATCAGCAAACAGGGTGCACAACTCGATCAACCACGTGTTGCCGAACTGCAGAGTTCGTTGAAGAATTTTTACACCGACTGGAATGCATTTTTGCAGACACAAGGCGTGATGCCCGACCTGCTGCATTACCGGAATACCGTCTGTCTGAATTCAATGCTGGGTGGATTAGGTTATTTCATGGAAGCCCGCGTGAATAACAAAATCTATCCCTGCGTGCATGAAGATTTTAAAGGGGGGCTCTATTTTCTGGTACCGAAAGGAACGTTGCAGTTCAACATTCTGGGACGGGAAATGGAAAATGGCTGGAAGACATTTCCGGGAAAATATGAAGTCCAGGTGACCCAGGTCTATGAATCGCAACCCTGAAGTTCCGGTTCATAAAAAATCGACAACGATGGAATCGGCGAGCAGACAACCAGCCGAGGTCAGTTTCAGATGGGTGTCCGTCTCTTCCAGTAAACCGGCTTCGAGGTTTGTGCGGATAGCCGTTTCCGCCAGCTGATGCAGATCAAATCCGTAGCGTTCCTGAAACTCACGTCGATTGATTCCTGCGCGGCGTCTTAAGCCGAAGATGATCGCTTCGCGTGCGCGTGCTTCGGGTTCCAGTTCTTCCTGATCCACAATCGGAGATTCTCCGGCTTGAACTCTTTTTAACCAGGTGATCACGCTGCGATGGTTCTGGCGTCGAATACCATCCAGGTAACTGGCGGCACCGGGACCAAAGCCAAAATAAGGATAGCCGGTCCAGTAGACCTCGTTGTGACGACATTCGTAACCGGGGCGGGCGAAATTGGAAATTTCATAATGCTGCAGGCCCGCTTGATCCAGAAACTCCAAAGCGTATTCATACATGTCTCCGGCTAGATCATCTTGAGGTAGATCGAAGAGACCGGCTTTCTCCCGGCTCCAGAACGAAGTCCCCTTTTCAATCGTCAGACCATAAGTTGAAATGTGGGGGATGTTGAGTTGTACGGCATTCTGCAGTGTCTGTTTCCAGCCTGCCAGGCTCTGGCCGGGAACGGCAAAGATCAGGTCGAGGCTGGTGTTGCTGATCCGGGACTGCAGTGACTTCACGATTTCAAAAATCTGATCTGGCTGATGGTCGCGTTCCAGAAACGTGAGGATCTCTGAATCGAACGACTGGACTCCCAGGCTGACCCGGTTGACTCCCGACTGCTTGAGAAACTCAATTTTTTCACTGGTCAGATTCAACGGGTTGGCTTCGATACTGAATTCATAATCTGCGGCCAGTCGAAAATGAGAAAAAATGCTCTCGAACAAATGGGAAAGCTGTTCAATACTGAGATGCGTCGGCGTGCCACCCCCCAGAAAGAGTGTTTTTAGTTCGATTCCCTCGCCCAGTTCAGACATCTGTTTCGCCATCGCATCAAGATACGCTTCGATGAGATGATCTTTTTGCGCGACAAGCGTGAAGTCACAGTAGCCGCACCGGTGCTGACAGAAGGGGACATGAAAATAAGCAGAGCTGGGAAAACTCGGGTTTAGCACAATCAGGAATCCGCTGGCTGAGTCAGCTTGTTTCCGGGAGTGATTCAGCATCTCGACAAGAGTATTGAGAGACCACTTCGCTGAACGGGGCATCACTGAAACTCAAGGCAGCCAGTATATGAGCCAGTGTCAGGATTGCATCACAGGTGGGAACTGCATCCCTGAACCAATGATATCCGGATTGGCCACCTGCGTAAACGGCCTGCTGCTGCATCATCTGAAAATAGCTGTCTGCCAGGGTGCCTGCGTGTGTGGAGATGTTCCAGCCGGCGGGAACATCATTCCACTCTGCCTGACATGTCTGATCGAGCAGGAAGTTGCGGGAAGACTGTTCCCGGGAAAGTGCCTGCATCAGAAAGCGGGATACTTTTGCATTCGACAGGAGTGTGCCGCTTTCCGTGAAAAAAGCACAGCGACGACTGTCATCATCAATAATCAGTCCGAGATCAGCAGAATCTGCCTGCAGCTGTTTCTGCATTTTTTGCACATCGTTGTCTGGGGGATTGAGCAGATCCCGTCTCTGATGTGGAATGTCGACCCAGGTGAGTTCGCAGGGCAGTTTTTCAAAGAGTGCATTCAGGGTTTCCCTGACCAGCCTCAGCGAGCAGGCGATTTTGATTTTGAGCGGTCGCAGGGCATGAAAGTATTTCTGGAACTGGGCCCGATAGGCTTCCATGGGATGAAAGGTTCGCTGCGATCCCGGTTGCCGGGAAGCGCGACCAAAGCCGCGCAGTGAAATCTGTTCGATGTTTTCCAGACCCCGTCCTGCTGAGACCGGCTGCGAATGTTCCAGCAGGAAATCAAGTCCGGTATAAGAGGGACCAAATTGAGCGCCGGTGACCATGATTGCGCCGTGCGCCTGCAGGTGGTTTGTTGCAAACGAGAGGATGGAGGGCACCGTCAATCCCAGGTCGATGACCCGACAGCCGTTGCGGCGGAGTGCACTGGCCACACCGGTAATGATGTCTGGAGAGGCAGGACGTTCATCAAAACCGATGACCACACTTGGTCCTCGACTTTGTTCCTGGCTGGCAGAGGATACAGCAGTTGCAGACTCGGGAGTGCCGTAGGAAATCGATTTTTTGGGTGCAACACCTTTCAACGGGAGCGCTTCCCAGAGGATCGTGGAAAAGGCCCCGGCGATATGAGCGGCCTGGGTCCGGTTGATCTGATTCAGATAGACGCCGCGAACGCCTTCCGTTGTATACGGGTGTTGTTCAGAGGCACGGCTGCGTTGTGTCTGCTTTAAGCGTTCGATGATCTCAGGGGACAGGTTTCCGGTATGTCCCTTATGCGGACACTCGCGACATTTGGGGTAAAAAGCGGCCAGCCGGGACAGGTGGATGGCTTTCGAGATCGGGTAGTCTTCACCTGGACACTGAAAAAAGACTTCTGACGACTCCAGCAGTGCAGGTTGTAAAATTCGGGGGAGCGGGGGCAGAATCTCAGCTTTGATCTCAGGCAGAGGTTTCACTTGTGATTCTGGTTTCGATGAAATGGGAATGTGCTCCATGAGGATTTTTAGTTTTTACGGGATCCGCGGGTAGCATCTCTCGAAATCAAAGCATAAATCGATTGTAATGAGAGACAGGAAAGTTCCCTGAATTTTCATGTCATCTCAAATCTGAGGGAGTCAATGTACGTCATCCCACTGATTTTGGTCAATAAGAGTTATCTATGAGCCAGCACGTTACCGAATTTCTGCTGAATCCTGCCGCCAGTGAGTTTGGGCCGGTTGTGGTCCTGTATGGCGACGATCGTTATATGAAGCAGGAAGCGATCAAGGCGATCGAACCGCTTGTCCTGGGTGAAGAGGAGGACACCAGTATCACCCGCTACGACGGTAAACGACTCGAAAAAGAGCTGCCCCCCTCGACCCTGTTTGATGAATTGAAAACAGTCTCCATGTGGGGAGATAAACGCCTGGTCATCGTGGATGATGCGGAGAAGTTTGTGAGCGCCTTTCGTGGGAAACTGGAGAAATATCTGGAGGCCCCTTCGAAAAGCTCATTTCTGATCCTGGATGTAAAAAGCTGGAGTAAATCAACGCGACTGGCCAAGCTGGTCTCAAAAATCGGGCTGGACCTGGAGTGTAAAGAGCTCAAAGGGGGGGCTTTAGCAAAATGGATTTGTGATACCGCCGGTCAACTGCATCAGAAGCAGATTTCCAGGGAAGCCGCTGCTTTGCTGGTCGAACTGGTGGGCACGCATTGTGGACAGATCCATCAGGAACTGGAAAAGCTGACGACTTTTGTGGGAGATCAGCCCCGGATCAGTCCAGATGATATACGTGCGGTTGTGGGGGGCTGGAAAGCGGAAACAACCTGGGCGATGACGGATGCGGTCCGCGATGGCAATATCGGGGATGCCTTGCATTACCTGGATAATCTGCTGGTGGCGGGTGAAGCGCCGCAGAAGATCCTGGGGGGGCTGAACTTCGTCTGGCGAAAATACTTTAAGGCGACACAGCAGGCAGTGCAGGGAACCCCATTAAAACAGGCGATTAAGCAAGCGGGTGTATTTCCACGTGATATCGATTCAACTGAACGCTATCTCAGGCGACTGACCCGAAAAAGGGCGGAAAAAATCTGTCACTGGCTGTTAGAAACCGATCTGAATCTGAAAGGAAAGAGTCGTTTGACGCCTCGCCTGGAACTGGAGCGATTATTGTTTCTGTTGAGTGGTTGTATCTGATCTTTTAATAAATATATTCCGATTCACCACTTAAAGCGTGCACGTATCTTCATAAACTTCCTTTCAAAATTATCGAAATCTGCGTGAAATGAATCTTGCCTTGGATTTCGGGGAGGGGTATAAATCAGAGTTGATAAGGTTTATACGAAACTCATTGACGCTGTTTGAACCTTGCAGCGATTGGCAAAGTTTCGTGCTCTATTGGGATCTCAGACGCACATTGAGGTGAAGCATGTCGTCGGAACTCTTGGATCCAGAGGAAGTCGCCAGCATCTATGAGGAAGCCCCTCTGGAAGCGGATCGGCACAAATGGATCGAAAGCCAAAAGAATGGCTGTGATCTGGGCAAGCTTGCTATCTCTGACTGGTATGCAAATCACTGGTATTATTTTTGCATCGGTAAGAAGATAGAGCATCTGTTAGGAAACAGGTGCTGGCAGGAATTCAGTGACACTCGATTTGGTTTTTTGAAGTCACTGCAGCTTGAACATGATCTGTTAGCAGACCGGATTCTCGATCGGATTTTCTGGCTGCGAATGGAGAATCTGGATATTATCATCTGGGCGCGCGAGTGGAGTTTGCCACTTGACCGTGTGCTGGAAATTCTCGAATTGATCGACATTAATTCCGCACGCCTCGAACCCGTATTATCCTGATTCAATTAGTGTTTCATGGATGAATCTGCTCCACCTGAAAATGCCTCAATCAAACAATCACAGGTGGCTGCTGCAGAGAATACGCGCAAACTGTTCTCGGGACTCCGGGTTGTCAGTCTGCTGACTTTGCTGAGTCGCATTCTGGGGATGGTCCGCGATATCGGCATGGCGACTCTGTTCGGCAACGGACCGATCATGGACTCTTTCTCGGTCGCCTTCAAGCTGCCGAACCTGATGCGTCGACTCCTGGGAGAAGGCGCGCTTTCGACCGCTTTTCTGCCTACTTTTATCCGGGAACTGGAAAATCAGGGCCGCGAATCTGCGTGGAAGCTGGTCACCGCTGTTTTATTCTGGCTGATGCTCTTCTCTGTGATGATCGTAGGAGCCGGAGAGATTCTGCTGATCTTTCTGAGCAGCCTGGAGTCGGCCAGCCCGGAAGCCCGTCTGCTCTACTGGCTGACAGGTTTACTGTTACCCTATCTGATTCTGGTCTGCATGGCGGCACAGGTGAATGCCACGTTGCATGCCTTGAATCATTTTTCGATTCCCGCGTTGCTGCCTACGATTCTCAATCTGTTCTGGATGGGGGGGATCTGGTTGATCGCTCCTTTTTATCCAGATGCCTCTGCCAAGATTACCATCGTCTGTCTTGCGATTCTGGCCGGTGGCGTTTTGCAACTGATTTTACCCTGTCTGAAATTGTTTTCGCTGGGTTATCGCCCCCGTCTGGACTGGCAGGGAGGATTGACACAGATTCAGACGATTGCGGCGAGTATGGCACCGATTGTTGTGGGCCTGTCGATTACTCAGTTCAATACCCTGATCGACAGCGTACTGGCATGGGGACTGGCACGACCGGAAGATATCGCAAGGACAGGGGAGGTTCCGATCTGGGAAATCTTTGAATCCGGGACGGCCTCCGCGCTCTATTTTGGTCAGCGGATGTATCAGTTTCCCTTGGGAGTATTTGGGGTCGCATTGGGGACGGTGCTTTATCCCCGACTCTCGCGGCATGCGGAACGCCAGGATGGTGAACTGTTAAGGCAGGATCTGCTGTTGGGATTACAACTGGTGATTGGAGTGGGATTACCGGCCAGTCTGGGGCTGTTTCTGATGGCTGAACCGTTAGCGACGCTGTTGTTTCAATATGGAGACTTTGATGTCTTCGATGCACGCCAGACAGCAGAGATGATACGTTATTACGGGGTCGGGGTCGTTGCTTTTATGGCAGTCTTGATTCTGAATCGAGGATTTTACGCCGTGGGAGATACCAGGACCCCCGTCAGGATCGGGGTGGTGATTGTATTCTGCAATCTGCTGTTAAACCTCGCCTTGATCTGGTGGATGAAGGGGAAGGGACTGGCTCTGGCAACTTCCTTAGCAGCGATGATCCAGTCTGCCCTCAGTCTGTGGCTGATTCGGGAAAAGACAGGAGCATTGAATCTCAGGCAGTTGGCCAGTACATCGCTGCGTGCTGGGATGGCCACCCTGGTGATGTCTGTTCTCATTGGGGTTGAGCTATCTCTGCTGCCTGTCTCAGACCAGTTTCTTGCTCGGCTGATTCGCGTGCTGGTGCCCGTTATTTCTGCTGTGCTCAGCTATTTACTGCTGGCACGGTTGCTGGGATTGAATGAAATCATGACCTTGATGAAATCGGGTAGAAAACCGCCGGAGAACACAGAGTCTTGATCGCGTTCAAAACGGGAAAAACAGACAGGCCCTCCGGAGATCCCGCAGGGCCTGTGTTTATCCTGACGATGCGAAACGCCTTTTAAAATTCGCCGATCACTTCACCGCCACTGCGGGTGCTGAGTGCACGATAGGTGTTCAGATCGATGTTTTCGCTGAGCGAGCGAACAGATCCGTCCATCAGCAGGGCATGTACGATCCCGGTGTGATAGCTGCGTGCGGTGACGGCGGCATAGGTCGGGCCAGTACAGCTCTGGGCTTCCCGGCAGGATGTGTAATCGCCGGCATCGATGGCTCCGGTGGCTCCGGGTACGACGACTTTGGTATTAGGAGGCAATGTCGTCGTAAAACCGGTTTGATGCACGCGTCCGTCCACCCATTCCGTGTGTCCGCTGTTTGGTTTATCAGAACCACCGCCAGCGATTAAAGCTTCTACTCCCCCGGCAGTACTGGGGATAGATGAAGTACCCGCATCGCCGTCCCGGTTATAAGCGGTAAACGCTTTGACTTCTGCGAAGCAGAGTGTATTCGTTGTCCCGTCAGTAAAATCGCGTGGTCTGGTTTTACTGTTCGGATAAAAAGCTCCATCGCCTCCACTCAGGCTGGAGTTGGTGAAAACACGCCAGGTGCCTCCATTGTAACCGTAGCTGACTGGATAATGTTCAGGGGCTCCGGAAGAGTCAGTTCGCATTTTATCGTTCACTTCGCTGGGGCACATGAAGAACGGGATACGGGTATAAGCGATACTGGGATCAGTCTGGCCTGAGTAATTTTTCGTGAAATCAATATTGTTGAACAGGTTGGCCGCGTCTCCAAAAGGAAGAATGCGAGCATGAATGGACCATTGCCCGCCTGGGGTATAGCCACTGCTGCCGTTTGGGCTCACACAGAAAGCAGGAGGAAAGGCAGTGTAGGCGGAAAGGTAATTGTGTAGTGCCAGTCCAAATTGCTTGAGGTTGTTCTTGCATTGACTGCGGCGGGCTGCTTCACGTGCCTGTTGTACTGCAGGCAGCAGTAATGCAATCAGGATGGCGATGATGGCGATCACAACCAAAAGTTCAATCAGTGTGAACCCTCGTTTGTGCTGACCGTGGGTTTGGCGGGAATCTGAGTGTTGCCCCATTTCTCTTCTTTCTGGTGAAAAGGTGAAGTGGCAACGTGCTCTCAGGTATGCATTCTTGCAACGTGCATACAGATTCCGGCGGGTATCTGAAAATAAGCCGTCTTGCCGATAATTCAGGAAAATCTAAGAGACTTGGTGTCAGGTCTTAGTTGACACTGAGTCTCAGGATCATTATGTTATCGGTCAGTCGAGCGAGTTGCAAGGTTCCCTTAATCGTTTTTTCGCATTTCCAATGCAAACAGATCATTGGGGAACTGCTGTTCAAGCGGCAGCCCTTTCGGCTATGCGGAAATAAATTTAGAGCATTTCAATAGGTAATGGTGGGTTTTCACGATTGCCTGGGGCGTATTGACATGCGATTTTTGAAATCTCTTAATTTTGGTACGTATTTTACTATGAGCGAACAAGAAAACATGGAACGCCCGTCTCCAGCATCTATCCCTTCCACTGAGCTTCCAGCAGAGGTGATCGGTTCAGACACGATCCTGCAAGGCAAACAGGAAGTATTGATTCAGCATGGGGAGACCACATACCGTTTGAGAATTACTCAGAACGGGAAACTGATTCTCTGCAAATAGCACTGAGTGGGGACCCGGCAGAGAATTGAGCACAGGACAGCAGAAATGTCTGCATGATCACGTTATTTGGAAAATGCGATCTGCAGACTTTCCAGCATATCCTGTTCCAGGGCAGGGTCTCTTCCCAGTGGGATCCAGCCGACCGGGTTGCTGTGATCCTGGACCAGATTCAAGTCGCGACGCAAACTCAGATCCTGTTGAAATGTTGCTCCGCCTGGCGCAGTGGAGAGATTTGTGTTTACGTCTTCAATTTCTTTGAAGGCTTCGACTCCCAGCAGATAACCCCCTTCCACAGGTGTTACGCTGATAAAGGCGCGGCGGCGGATCGATTGCAGACTGCTTTCCAGTCGATTATCAAATCCGACCGTATCTCCATGCCAGGGTTCGAGGAAGTTCGCACCAACTTTGTACTCGGTCTCTATGCGACCATCCAGCTTGTTTTCGCGCGCGATGCCAAATTTGTAGTTGTGAATCGTATCGACCACGCGTTCCCAGACGACATCCTGATTGGTTCCCGAAATCTGAATCGGATTGCTCACGGCGACAGGCGCAGGTTGATTCCCGCCTGTGACACAGCTTGTGAACAGGATGCATAACATCAGCAATTTGATAAGGTTACAAGTCATTTACGGATGCCGTCAGTCAGACTGCATTTTGATCATTTTGTAATAGACAGGCACGATGAGAGTGGTTTCTCAGTGGTCAAATTTGATGGGACGGGGATAGGGATTGCCTTGAGGTTTCCTCAAACAGCTGCCAAGTTTCCCAGATTAATAAATCTGAGGCAAGATCACTTTGAAAATCCATTTGTAATGTTTGTTCAATAACTTCTGCAGGCTACTCTCCCTATTGGTTTCTGTTTAGAATCGTCGTTTGAAGTGATTGATTTACAACGTTTTAACCTCAATACAGGTAGCACCATGGAATACTTTGCAGACGTCCCGAAAATTGAGTACGAAGGTCCCCAAAGCAAAAATCCACTCGCCTTCAAGCATTATTGTCCCGAAGAAGAAATCGAAGGCCAGACGATGCGGGATTTATTCCGCTTCAGTATCTGTTACTGGCATACGTTTCGGGGAACCGGCAGTGATCCCTTTGGTGCCGGCACGCTGCAGCGTCCCTGGGATGATGGTACCGATTCCGTCGAAAACGCGCTCAAACGTGTCGACGTGGCTTTCGAATTTTTTGAAAAACTTCAGGCTCCCTACTACTGCTTCCACGATAAAGACGTCTCCCCCGATGGTGCGACCCTGAAGGAGGCCAACGAACATTTCGATCGGATCGCCGACAAACTGCTGGAAGCCCAGGAACGAACGGGTATCAAGCTGTTATGGGGGACTGCGAACATGTTCTCCCATCCACGTTTCATGCACGGCGCAGCGACCAGCCCGAATGCAGATGTTTTTGCTTACGCAGCCGCCCAGGTCAAAAAAGCAATGGAAGTAACACATAAACTGGGGGGAGAAAATTATGTGTTCTGGGGGGGACGCGAAGGGTATATGAATCTCTTCAATACGGACATGAAACGGGAACTCGATCACCTGGCCCGTTTCATGCATATGGCGGTTGAGCATGCTCAGAAGATCGGCTTTAAAGGACAGTTCCTGTTCGAACCCAAACCCAAAGAGCCCACCAAGCATCAGTACGATTTCGATGCGGCTGCCTGTCTGAATTTCCTGCGGGCCTATGATCTGCTGGACCATGTCAAACTGAATATTGAAACCAATCACGCAACACTCGCCGGTCATACGATGATGCACGAACTGGTTTACTCTTCGATTCAGGGTTCACTCGGCAGTATTGATGCGAACACAGGCGATCTGCTTCTGGGCTGGGATACCGATCAATTCCCGACCGATATTTATCTGACCACGCAGTGCATGCTGGCAATTCTGGAGCAGGGTGGACTGGCGCCGGGGGGAGTCAACTTCGATGCCAAGGTCCGTCGCGAAAGCTTTGAACCGATCGATCTGTTCTATGCACATGTCGGCGGCATGGATGCGTTTGCCCGGGGCGCAAAAATCGCTGCCCGGATTCGCAAAGATGGCGTCCTCTCCGATTTCGTAGCCAAACGTTATGCCAGCTATGATGAAGGCATCGGGAAACAGATCGAAGCAGGGAACGTTTCTTTTGCTGATCTGGAAACCTATATGCTGGAAAAAGGAGATTCCGCTGCGAATATGAGTGGCCGTCAGGAGTGGATCGAAAATGTGATCAACGATTACATTTAAAACGGTGACCAGATTCAATTTCGAACTGAGGGCCCCCTGTGTTTCTGAGGCACAGGCGGCCCTCTGCATTTCGTCCCGAAGATTGGGAAAATTCAGAAAAATTCTCCCCGGCTGTCATCCATGAAGTATGCTTGATGCGGGACTCTCTTTCATAAAGCGACAGTTCGTTTTTTTGATTGCTGCTGAAAGTCTGCGCGACAATCGCGGAAGTTCCCATTGTCAAAAGATCACTGGTTGATGATTTTCAAGAGAGGTGCACAATGGTGGAAACAATTCAGGATACCTGGCGTGAATATTCCACTTTTTATATCAGCTATTTGAATAAACGGTGGGATAATATCTCGCCCATGGAATACGGGATTGTGCTGGTTTCCATCGCAGTGGTTGGCTGGCTGTTGATGCGAAGTGGTGCCAGAAAAGCCTGAGCATCCGGCTGTGCCCGCGATGCAGAAACCCCGCTGACAGTTTTTGTCACACCCCCAACGCGTGAAAATTCTTTCCCGTGGATTCCTCTTGCCCCCATTCCGGAAATGATTAAGATCTCCCCTCCTGCTGCGGGGGACCCGTTCTCCGGCAGATCACAAGACCGGCTGTTTTTCCTTTTTTTTGAAAAACGAGGCAAACAGTCAGGCCTGTGAATGCCGATGAATTTTACAACCTGCGTCAGGCAGTGATTATTTTAGCTTCAATACCCGTGTCATCGTGAATTTTTTGTTTTGATTTAATTCACCCATCGACGAGTGTATTGACGATGCATACAATGAAATCAGTATTCTGTCGTATCAAATTCCGTCGGAGGATCCTAAACCTTAGCATGGACCGGAATCATTAGTGGTGAGTGCCAGGCACTACCCGATTCGCCGTCCTTCTTGCAGCGACCCCACCGTCGCAATGTTATGACAGCAATACGATGAAAGTCGTGACCTCTACAGAGGCGCGGCTTTTTTTATTGCGCGGACCGGAATAAAATCGTTGTTCACTGCAACGGAAGGTCAGTGTTGAATTTTGAATAAATCGGCTTCAATTCTTGCTGCCAGGCGGTTTTCATGTCACACTTTAGTATTCTTTGAATTAATCGCACCACTCCAGATTCTGATACTGTTTCATGAATATCTCGAAAAGCTCACTGGGCCGCTCATTTTCTCATTCAATTCTGAAATCGTTTTCGCGCTCCCGACTGTTTTCCAAGGGGAGCATGTGGATCTGGCCGATTGCCGGCACAATCCTGCTGCTGATTCTGGGGTTCATCGTGCGCTCTGTTGTGGAAGAATCCGCCAGAGAAACGGTTGCAAATAACCTGCAGACCATTCTGGATGCAGATGTTGCGGCCCTTGAGATCTGGCTGGAGCGGGAAGAATCCCTGGCAGAAGTGATGGCGGAAGAACCGCGGGTGCAGAAGCTGACCGCAGAACTCGTTGCCTTGAATCAGCAGAAACCCGATGACCGCGAGGCATTACTGCATTCCAGGGCGCTTGTGGAACTGCGACAGGAATTCGAATCGGAACTCGAACATCTGAACTACCTGGATATCGGGCTGTTCAGCCTGGAAGGCCGGGTATTAGCGTCTGCCCGCGATGAACCGATCGGCCGTGCAGATTTACCGATTCAGGAGTCGGCGCTGGAAGCAGTGAGACAGGGTAAGGCCACCGTGACGCGTCCCTTCGAAAGTGTGTTCGTCCGCAAAGATCAATCGGGGGAAATCAAGTCTGGATTACCTACGATGCTGGCAATGGCGCCGGTGAATAATGCCGACGGGAAACCGATCGCCGCGCTTTCCTTGTTGATTCGTCCGGAAGTTAATTTTACACGAATTCTCTCGATCGCCCGTGCCGGGAAAACCGGGGAAACCTATGCGTTCGATAAAGCAGGCGCGATGTTATCCCAGAGCCGTTTCGACGATGACCTGAAAATGATCGGACTGATTCCTGATCGTGCCGATGCACAATCGATTCTCAATGTGCAGATCCGTGACCCGCAGGTCAATATGACGGAGGGCAAGCGCCCCGCATTAAGACTGGCGGATCGCCCTTTAACCCGCATGGCAGCCTCGGCGGTGCAGGGAGAAGCCGGCATTGATGCGAACGGTTATCGCGATTATCGAGGCGTGCCCGTAGTCGGTGCCTGGGTCTGGCTGCCTGAATACGATTTAGGAGTCGCCACTGAGATGAACGCAGCAGAAGCATATCGACCACTCTATCTGTTGCGATACAGTTTCTGGGGACTGTTCGCGCTGCTGGTTCTGGGGGCGATCGTGATTTTTGTCTTCACGATCATCGTTGCCCGCAAAGAACAGGATACCCGCCGTGCGGTGATCAAAGCCAAACAGCTCGGGCAGTATGCACTCGAAGAAAAACTGGGAGAAGGGGGGATGGGCGTTGTCTATCGAGGACAGCACGCCATGCTCAGACGGCCGACGGCGATCAAGTTACTTGATATCGAGAAAACCACTGATGAAGCCGTTGCCCGCTTTGAACGCGAAGTGCAGTTGACCAGCCAGTTGAATCATCCGAATACGATTGCCATTTATGATTATGGCCGCACCCCGGAAGGTGTATTCTATTATGCGATGGAACTGCTGGAGGGCATCAACCTGGATGATCTGGTGAAGCGGTATGGCCCGCAGCCGGAAGGTCGGGTGATCCATCTACTGAAACAGATCGCAGGTTCGCTGGCAGAAGCGCATCAACTGGGCGTCATCCATCGTGACGTGAAACCGGCGAATATTTTTCTGACGCATCGTGGCGGCGTTTACGACTTTGTCAAGCTGCTCGATTTCGGTCTGGTCAAAGCCGTCGATGGCAGAGAGCAGGCCTCGTTAACCTCTACCAATTCGATGGCGGGCACGCCGATGTACCTCTCTCCGGAAGGCATCAATCATCCGGACGTCGTGGATGGTCGCAGCGATCTCTATGCGTTGGGAGCGGTGGGCTATTATCTGCTGACGGGAACGACGGTATTTGACGGGGAGTCAATTATCGAGATCTGCATGAAGCACGTGCAGGAACAGCCGCAAAGTCTCTCGGAACGCTTGGGGAAACCGGTCTCAGCGGATCTGGAACAGATCGTGATGCAGTGTCTGGAGAAGGACCCGGAGAAACGACCGCAGACTGCGCATGACGTGATTCTGGAACTGTCGAAATGCCAGTCCGACGGCAAGTGGTCCATCTTCGATGCCAGCCAGTGGTGGGATGAACGGATGCCAGGCCAGACCACTCAAGGTCAGGCGACTCAGATCCAGTCCGGCGTTCAAGGCAAGACATCATCCAGCTCCGTCGCCGATGCGACACTGATTGTGAATCTGTCGCAGGACGAGTGACCGTAATTTCGTTTGACATGGATCTCTGGCCTGCCTGGATGTTGGACCGCTATTTTCCTGAAAAGCGATTTGCTTTTCGTTTTTTCTGTAAGTCCTCCTCTGTTCAAGTTACTAATACTTGTGGAAAGGAGAGTCGACTTGCTGAACGAAGAACAGAAGACGCTGTTCATGCAGTGGCTGGACGAGCATGGCTCGGCGGTCATGAAGGTAGCACGCGCCTACACTCGCACCAGTGAAGAGACGCAGGACCTGGCACAGGAAATATTGCTGCAGGCCTGGAAATCCTTACCCCGGTTCGAACAGAAGTCGAGTGCCGCGACGTGGTTTTATCGCGTGGCACTGCAGACCGCGATGAACTGGCAACGCAAAGAGAAGCCGCGGCGGATCATTCAGAAGCCGCTGCTCGAAGTTCATACCGTCATCACAGCAGGTGCGAATTCAGCCGAAGCGGCACAGCAGCGGGATACCGTCGAACAGCTGTACCGCGCGATTCGTCAGTTACCGCAGGCGGACGCCGCTCTGGTGCTGCTGTACCTGGATGAATTGAGTTACCGCGAGATGTCCGACGTTCTGGGGATCTCGGAAAATAATGTGGGTGTGAAACTGAACCGGGCGAAACAACGACTGAATGAACTGATGAAAGGGGAATCCGATGGCTCCTGATGAATTTCAGCAAGCCTGGCAGGCACAGGCATCACAGACACGCGTCACCATCGATGCAGATCTGCTGCGTCAGGAAGTCCGCCGCGATCAGCAGGCGTTCCGCACGGTGATTCTGTATCGCGATTACGGCGAAGTCGCTGTCGCACTGCTGCTGATTCCCTTCTGGTTCATTCTGGGGGCGGTGACAGAGTCGCCGTGGACATGGTATCTGACCGTGCCGGTCCTGATCTGGATGGCCGGGTTCATGCTCGTCTATCGTCGACGCCATCGACAGGAACCGGGGGAACCCGACGAACCGCTGCTGCAGTGCGTGCAGCGTTCGATTACCGAGGTGGAAGATCAGATCTGGCTGTTGCGGAATGTCTTCTGGTGGTACCTGCTGCCCCCCAGCATTTCGATTCTCATCTTCTTTGCGCATGTGTCCTGGCAGTCGCGTGCGGGAGGCTGGGTGTTTGCCCTCATTTTCTTTCTGTTTCTGGCCGGGTTTTTAGTGGGCGTTTATACCTGGGTCTACTTTTTAAATCAGCGGGCCGTGCGTCTGCAGTTGATCCCGAAACGCGAAGAGCTGTTAACACTGCAGGCCAGTCTGCAGGAGGAAGGGACCGGGGAAGGGACGCAGGATCAGATCGCTCTGCCGGGTCTCCCGTTTTCCAAACAGGAGCTCTCCACATCGTGTCATTCACCGGTGCGGATCATTCTCGGCCTGATCGGGCTCTTCCTCATCATGCTGCTCGCGGTATTTCTGATCGAGACGGCTCGGAATTCAGACGACGAACCAGCGCATGGCCAGAAGTCCCCCTTCGCGGCGGTACGCTGGCAGGAATCCCAGCCGGAAGTCAAAGTACAGGAGGAATGGTATCAACTCGTGTCGTTGAACGGCATCTCTGCCTCTGAGATCGTGGATTTCAGCAAGCAGACCTACGACGACAAGTGGCAGAAACGGTTCGAAGAGGACCTCGTCGAACTCCTGACCCGCATGGGCCATCCCCCTGAAGACCGGGTGACGCTGGAAATCCAGTCGCTGGATTCAGCCGAAAAAAAGACGCTGAAAGAGGTCCCCATGACCTACGAAAACCGCCGGACCATCCGCAACGCAGCGCGAGAGCGGGAGGGATCGAAGCCGTGAGATTTGCGCCGGCTACGATCAGCAAACGATGCAAAACGTAAAAAAGATTGTTCGTGGTCGATTGGAACGGGTATTATCAACAGAGCCGAATTGGATAAAGGCAGGAAGCTGAAATAAAGAGACCTGTGTTTTCCTTTAGTCCAGACACAAAACACGCCGGGTGCCACAGTTGGCTTGGCCCACTCATCAATCGCTCCTTTTTATTGAGATTTAGATTCGACCATGATTCAACAAACCAGATGGAAACGTGTCCCCGCATTATGGATTCTATCTCTGATCGTTGTCTTTTTTGATTGCTCGCTGCTCCCTGCGGAATGGAAGCAGGCCCGTTGTCTGGTTGCTGAGAACGGTCATGCCAACATTCCGATCGTGGTCTCAGAAACCGCCTCTGCGCAGACGCGAGGCGCTGCCGATGATCTGGCTCACTATCTTTCAGAAATCACGGGCGCTCCCTTTTCAGTGAAAACCGGTAACGGCTCAATGGGCCTGGCAGTGGGATTACTCAACGATTATCCCCAGCAGAACGCCGCCCCTGACTTGGATGGGAGCAACTTCACAATTAAAGATCGTGAAAAGTATTGTATTCGCTCCCATGAAAAGGGCATTTACCTGCTCGGCCTTACAGACCTGGCCGTTGAACATGCGGTCTGGGACTTCCTCCATCGACTTGGATATCGCCAGTATTTTCCTGGTTCGCACTGGGAAGTGATTCCACGTCAGAACACGTTACAAATTAATCTCAATGTGATCGAGGCTCCCGATTATCAGAATCGAGTCATCTGGTATGGATTTGGGCCCTGGGATTATGCAGCCGAACCGTACCGGCGCTGGTGTCAGCGGAACCGTGCTACTTCAGGAATGGCACTGAAGACCGGCCATTCCTATGGACAATTCATCCGCAACAATCAGGCGGAATTTGACGCGCACCCTGAATATTATGCATACGTTGATGGCCGCCGCGATGTTCGTGCCCAGGCAAAGTTTTGTATCAGCAATGCGGGATTGCAAAAACTGATTGTGGACTCGTCATTACGCTACTTTGCAGAAAATCCAGAGGCCGACAGCATTTCACTCGACCCCAGTGATGGCGGCGGCTGGTGTGAATGCGAGGCATGTCAAAAGATGGGCAGCATCAGTGATCGCGCATTAACCCTGGCCAATCAGGTTGCAGCAGCCATCAATCAGCCGCAGGCAGACGGTGATACGCGGCAACGATATGTGGGGATGTACGCGTACGCGTATCATTCTCCGCCGCCTGCCATCAAAGTCCATCCCAATGTCATTATCAGCGTGGCCACCGGATTTATACGTGGTGGCAACACACTTGACGAAATTATCAGCGGCTGGTCAGAACAGGGAGCCCGGATCGGTATCCGTGAATACTACAGTGTCTATACCTGGGATCACGATCTGCCCGGTCTTGCCCGTGGTAGCAGAATTGATTATCTGAAATCGACGATACCTCAATTTCATCGACAAGGTGCCCAATACATGTCAGCCGAGTCGAGCGATAACTGGGGGCCCAATGGTCTGGGGTATTATCTGGCAGCACGCATGTTATGGAACCTTGACGAAGCCCGGCAGACAGATCAGCTGACAGACGATTTTTTAACACGTTGCTTTGGTAAAGCCAAACCGCCTATGGCTCAATTCTACGAGCAGCTGGACGGCTCGCATTCCCACCTGGTGGTCAGCGATCAATATGGTCGCATGTTTCGCTCCCTCGCGGCAGCAAAAAAACTGGCTGAGTCACCTGAAGTCCATGCGCGGCTGGATGATCTGATTCTATATTGTCATTATGTAGATCTGTATGAGCGCTATCGCCAGGCATCCGGCGCACAACGGCAGCAGGCATTTGAACAACTGATTCGCCACGCTTACCGCATGCGAAAAACGATGCTCGTTCACAGTAAGGCCGTCTATCGCGACGCCGTCAATCGGGATAAACAGGTGAGCATTCCGGAAAATGCGCAATGGCATATCCCCGAACCGCAAAATCCCTGGAAGGAAAGCACGCCGTTTTCAAAAAGTGAATTACAGCAGTTTCTTGAGGAAGGGATCGCAGCATACCCACTCACAGAACTTGATTTCAAGCCTGTCACTTACTCTGACGAACTGGTTCCCGCTGGAAAGCTCATTTCTCCTGATCAGCAACCGGGGGTTTTACAAAGTGGCCGTGGTGTGCAGACTTTTTATACATACGTGTCAGACACGGCAACGCCCATCGAATTAGAGGTGACGGGAGGGTTGATCGCCCATTATCGGGACCGGGGTAACGTGAAAATCGAACTCTGGAAAATTGGCGGGGCCAGTCAGACGGGAGAACGGGAGACGTTCGTGATGAAAGATCAATCGGTCCCGCCCGATGGAAAAACACGTACGGTTCGATTGCCAACCAGAGAGACGGGCATGTATCGCATTACGGTATCTGATGGAGGTGATAGAACGAGCGTGAATTGGAAAGCCGGGCAACTGATGGTAATGCCTTCCAGCCTGGACGAACCAATTGTGACATCGGGACGCTGGTCACTTTATTTTTACGTCCCTCACGGTACGAAAGTGATTGGCGTTCACGGAGGAGATCGCGGCAGTATTCAGGATCCGACGGGTAAAGAACAGTTCTCGTTCAAGGATCGCAAAGCGAATTATTACAGCATCCCCGTCCCAGCCGGATCGGACGGCAAATTGTGGAAAGTAAACCAGGCATCCGGCCCCATTCGTTTATTAACGGTCCCCCCATACTTTATCAGGTCTGCAACGGAGTTATTGCTACCGCGTGAAGTACTGCAGGCAGACAGCGGTTTGGATGAGTAATAAGGGGGACAGGGGGCATGTAATCGACTCCTGACCCATTCAATGAACACCTTGTTTACGTCCAACTTAAAACGGACCAGGCAGATTCAGCAAACTGATCGTTTTTAGAAATATCAAGACAGTCTTTCAGGCAAGAGACAATCCACGCTCCTGAATCAAGATCGAATTCATCTAAGGGTTTCGTAACATTGTAAATAACCTTTGCCACATTTTCTGCTAGATAAAGAAGATTTAAAAGTTCTTTTTGCTTATGTGAAATACAATCTGATTGTTCTAATTCTAAGGAAGAAAAAAGGGGTCAGCGACTGTCTTGGATTATGTCAAGAAGCAAGAAGATTTTGATCCCACGTCTGATTGTTTTTCATCATGGAATTCAGGATGGTGATAAACTTTCTCATGCAGGCTGTGATGGCCAGCTTCTTCGGTTTACCTCTTTCCAATAAGGACAAGTAAAATGCTTTGATGCGACTGTTCCAGCGCGTGGCTACTAAGGTCGCCATATAAAGGATCCGCCGTATCTGGCTTCTGCCGGCATATGTTCTGCGCTGCCCTTTGAATTTGCCACTGTCCCGAACGAGAGGAGCCAGGCCGACGAGCTTGGCGATCTGCTGCCGATTCAGTTGCCCGAGTTCAGGCAGCCCGGCAATCAGGTTAGCGGTTGTTGCCGGGCCGACACCTTTCGCAGAGAGCAGAATTTCGGACTTCTGTTTCATGGTCTGGTCGGCTTCAATGACCTTCAGCATTTCATTGTCCAGTTTTTTAAGCTGTTTCTGATAGAGTTGGATCGCCCGTTGAATGAAGGCCCGAATTTGCCGATCCTCAATTTGCTGCTGACGATTGGATTCCTGGGTAATCATACTTTGAACCTGTTCTCGACGAGTTGCCAGCAACTTGAGTTTCTCCCTGTTTCGATCGATTTTTCCCATCGTCCTCGGTTGCATCATCTGTCCAAAAGAGGCGATGATCCTGGCGTCGATGGCATCGTTTTTCTCAAGCTTCCCACAGGCTCTGGCAAAGTCACGAATCAGCTTCGGATTCACCACGGCACATGCAATTCCCTGGCTCTGTAAATATTTGACCAGTTTCTTTTCGTAGCCACCCGTGGCTTCCATGACGACGGTTGCGTTGAGCTTGATGATCTGCCGGGCAAGCAGCTTGAGGGAATCCTGCTGATAAGCGATCTTCTGCTGCTGGCCATTAATCGTATGGAAGAGATCGAGTGAATCTTTAGAAACATCAATGCCAACCACAGAAATTGAAGAGGAGTCTTTCATCGTGTGTCCCATCCTAGTAAAATACGAGCTCACCTGAGTGGCTCTAGCGACTGTTCGGGTTGAAAACGATGCGGCTCTGCGATCCAACTGACCCACGGTGTCTATCAGCACCCAGGACTCGACGATCTACAAAGTCGCAGCTCATCCCTGATGGCCATCAGGGATGAGCTCTTATCAATATAACCAGCCACATCAATTCTGTAAGCCTGGTCCAATGCCGCTCGTACCCGAGATACTAGGAGTCAAATAAACGACTCCTGACCCCTTATTATATTCCCTTATTATATTTATTTCTAAGTGAAATCGGGCATCGATTCATCTCTGATTTCTTCGTGGCCTCTCGGTTTCTCGCGTTCTCTCTGTCGTACGATATGGCTGGTCAAATTAAAGGTTGTGACATGGTTGACGTGTCGTACTCCCTGGATTATCCAGAGCGTGCATGTGATAGCGAGGACACCAGCCAGAGCTTTGATTCCCTTTGTGCCAAGCGATCTGGCAATAGCGATAAAAGTTCTGGATTTAGCGCGATGGCGAAAGCTATTCATCGGCTTTACTTGGCGCCCTGCTTCAAGGTCAACAGCGGGAAACCAGCAAGCAAGAAGAACACCGCCCAGAAACATTGCGACAAAAACAGGGCCGTATAAAGCATCGAAGAAGTGTTTTTCTGTCTTAATTACCCAGTTGTCTGGCGATTCCTGTTCGATCAGTTTAGTGACTGTATGAATGGCAGATACTTCATGTGAGTCATACCGCATCAGCGGCTGGGATTCATCTCGAATAATCAGATGTTTCTTGGCAGTGTTTGTTACAATCTGACGCACATCTATTATGGAAATTTCGCGGGGAGTAATGGAGTGTTCGTCTATCTGTTGCGCGGGAAGCTGATAAGCATCGTCGGGAGAATTGATGAGTTGCGCTGCGTGTCGATCCACAGACTTCATAAAGTAGACCGATTGGTTTTGGCCAAAAACTTTGCCATCACGATCTATAACTGCGAATCCCGTTTCGTCGCTGAACGATATTGTCACAAGCCTGATCTCCTTGGTTTAGATTCCTGGATGAACATAGAATGTCAGTGTACGATTGCTGTGCTGGGATTCAAAGGTTTTTTCACAAAATGGTACAAAACCATTACCAGGCGATTCGTATCGGGAGGATGATGTCTCAAGCGTTGAGATGATTCCACAGCCAGAGCAGGTTGTAGTAACAGAGGATAAAAGGTTCCAGGAACGAATGGCACTGCCTGTTGTTGTGAAAGAGTTTGCGTTCATACAGTTGCCCTTCTTTGTTGATGGTAATGGTATCTCGGTTGCTTCAGCAAAGCCAGCACTTTGGTGCGGCGTTTATTGGCTCTGGGTTCTGTTCGGCCGGTGCGATGCCCTACACGTTCGCTGCTGGGGACCTGCTGTCCGAGTGTGGCTAATTCCTCGGTCGTCTGCGTGACGGCTCCCAGCAACCAGCTTGCAGCCAGCATCTGCTGAGTGGTGGTAAACGAGAGCGAGCGTGGATCTCGGCCTGTCGCCATGCCACTCTGCAGCATTTTCAACCGAATCAGATTGTACGCCAGCAGGCATGACCAGAGTTCGGTGAGCACCATGGCCGGAGACTTCGCCCGCAGGATATCCATCCCCAGCGAGCACTTGATACTGCGAATGTCCAGTTCGATCAGCCAGCGGCTCTGATACACGGCGGCGATCCAGCGTGCCGGGCATGCTTTCCGATCTGTGATGGTGGTGGCAATCGTAAAAGTTTTGGTGCGACACCCCGGCTGACTGACCTGCACATCGACCAGGCGCAGAGTGAGTGTCAGCGGCTGTCGCCGGTATTCCTGACGGGCCATCCAGGCAGGACGGACGGGGGGACGTAACCATGTCACCAGGCGCTCTCGCTTGTTCAGTCGGCGTGCGGTTTGCGGATGATCGTCTCGCAGGTGATGATTTTTCATCAGGATCTGCACGCCCCGGGTACGGCAAGCACTCACCAGCCAGTACGTGCAGTAATACGAGTCAGCTACCAGAATATCGCCCGGCTGGAGTACATCCAGCATTTGCCAGAATAGGGCTGTTTCACCACTCCCTTTACCGCTGTAAGGTCCGCTCACCAGGTCAACCAGTAGTCCGGTGGTCATCGAGATCAGAGAAACGCAGCGGAGAACGGGGAACCCGAGCCCTGGCTTCTGTGCCGGATTCTGCGGATAGGACCGCTGATTCTCAGGCGTATCGGCGGCCGTGATGGTGAAGCCGTCGACAAGCAGAATGCGACCGCCGGTGCTCCGTGATTTCACATCGGCGACGCTGGAAGGACTGAGGCGCGCCGCCGACTGTTCTCGGGACAGGACACTGTTCTGGTCACAGGCCGCTTCGGCATCAGCGGCAAGTTGCCGGACGATCTCACGGATGGCGGTAAAGGACAGTTTGAGTCGCGCCCGACAGTAAGCACCAGTATTCGTGCTGCAGACTCGCCGGCCCAGTGCCGCCCAGAAGCTGGCAACACGGATGACGGCTGCTTTACAGCTGCGCTGCTCGCCGGAAAAGAAGACCTGAGAGATTAACGTCCAGAGCGTGATCGCCGGTGTGTAGATGGCATCGGGGTCATTGCCAAAATCGATTTCGTGTTCGTCAAACACCTGCTGCCAGCGTTGATCGTCAAGGACGTCGGCTAGCGGCAGGCTGCTCTCCTGCATCATCGAACGTTTGAAAAGAGAAAATGATGCTGCATTCACTCGGGAAGATGATATAAATGGCATAGGACCTTCCTTGGTCAAATGTTTTGCCCACACCAACCCAAGGAAGGCCCTGCCAGAACGCAGCATAATGCCAGGAGAGGTTTTGCCAAACTCAATTTCCAGCGAACTGGCAAAAAAATCAGAAAATCAAGCATGTGACGATGTCACATGGGAACCGTTGCGCATACTCAAAGCAAAAAAACACCGGCAGTGCCATTCGTTCCTGACACCTTTTTCTACTGTCTGTGATCAAATTTCACTCTTCAAACCAGTATCCGCTCAAACGGGGCAATGCATTCGAGGGTCGAGAAAACGTAAATGATGTCGTTTACCGCAGGATGTTTCTGATGAGCAGTGGTTTTCCTTAGCTCATTGTTAACCGCGGCTAACGCCGTGCGGCTGATGGGGGGCGTAGTGCGGAGGCTTACGCTTTGTCTGTTTGCTGTGGTGTGGGTTCTTCATCTCACTCGGAAGGTCGTGTTGCAGCGGTGTATTTTTCAAAATCAGGCACAGGGGTCGGGTTAATCGTGAAGCCGATGACACTGAAGTCCCCCTTCGCCTGATAGACTTTTTCCCATTCGGGAAGGCCGAATTTGAGATCGCGTGCAAATGAGGCACCAGCACCCTCGCCTGTGGGCGAAACGCTGACATCGCTGACTTCATGAAGATGAAACCGGGGCTCGCCAATCATTGAGCCGGATGATGCTGATTTGATCTCTACCGGAACCTGCATGGTGAGCTCGTACCGACCGCCGAAGTAGGCAACAGAATTGAATTCGGGACGGAAATTCCCATCGTAGGTGATATAACGACGGCAGTCATCGTACAGTTCATCCATTTGCCGGGCGGGTGTAATTTGAGAAACCCCATTCGCGGCAAAAGACTGATGATGACGGTTCCCAAGGCCTTGGGCGATCACACATGTAATGAGCAGCACAGAGGCAAGGGAGAATGCCAGCGGAGGCGCCACGATGGCTGCAATCAAAGCGATGCTAGGACGAAAAAACCAGAGGGCAATGGCAAATGCGCTGAGTGAAACGCCCACACCCAGAATGAGCCAGGCAAAGTCATCTTCCGCATTCGTGCGGGGATTTTGTGTTTCGAGAGACAAGCCCCAGAGGAAGAGTACCAGACCTGCGACGAACGCCGGCACGGCAATCGACCGGCTGATTGTCCGGTTGGTTGCCGGTGGTTTACAATCGGAGTGTGTTGTCTGTGGATCGGGCATGGTTCAAAAGGCCTCAAACGAGAGAACAACCGAGGCAAACTGACTATACTGAATTAGATCAATTTCACGCCGCAGAGTCAACTTTTTTCCGGCTGCCCCATGGGGGGACTGTCCGCTTTGGGGGCTCTCGGTAAGTAAATCGAAGGTTTAGCGGCTGACTTATGATTTTGACAGAAACCCAGATCGATCAACTGCTGCATCAGGAAGCCATCACTGAGGAATGGCCCTGGTCAACCAATGACGAACAGGTGATCGACAGGAATGTGAAGGACATTGTTGCCGAAATCTGTCGCCGGGCACGATTGAAAGACAAAACGGAGTATGGTCACTACGGTTCGGGCTATGCGAGCTATGTGGACTGCTGGCTCTACCGTCCCGACGACGATTTCAGAATCAGTCCCGGAAATCATTATCATGGACTGGTAATTCTCTTCAGTCGGCTTTCGCCGTTTTATGTGCTTGGTCAGGGGGACAAAAGTTGGGACAGGAATGGCGGGACCTTTTATCTTCCGGATTATGAATTCGTCGATGTGATCGAGCAGCCGGTATTGAAAGAACTGGTTCCGCTCGTGACGACAATCTTGACTGAACGGGGGCTGACACGACTCCACAAGGCCGATCTGGACACAATCTTACCCGCGGGAGTGCAGGTTCCGACCATCCTGGCTCAGCACGTGCTTCGGCACTTTGACGCTTTGTTTTACTGGGAAGATTGAAACGGGTGGAAGGACAGGTTCCAGGAACTGGTACTACTGTCGTTTACCGCAGGATGGTTCTGATGAGCACTGGTTTACTGTAGATCACAGTTAACCGCGGCTAACGCCGTGCGGCTGATTTTTCTTTCGTGTCTGTTCGTGATTTTTCGTGGTAGAAAAATCCAGTTCAAGAATTTCATCGGTACCCATGACGGGGTGAAACTGGTGCGGAGCGTGGCGGGTGGGCACCTGGAGACCGTTCGTACGGCGGGGCAGGTTGGTGATGTGTCACCTGGTGGTACGGTTTCGCTGACGGTTTCCTGTTGTCTGCGACAACCCCGGATTGCATCCGGGGCTACCCGCTTTGGGGGCTGGTTGCTCGGGCACAGTTTGGCCAGTGAACTGTGGCATCCAGCGATTTACTTTCGATCACAGTTAACCGCGGCTCACGCCGTGCGGCTGATTTTGCTTTCTGTTTTTGATTGGTTTTCAGTGGTGCGGGATTTTCATCTCAGTTGGCTGTAGTGAGATCGGGTAGAATCTGTGGATGGGGCGGGCTTTGATTGTGAAATTGATATTGGCACTTCAGGCTGACTCAGGGAGCAGCCCCTGCAATTTCGCAGGTGGGTCGGTGACTGGTGATTACTTTTGAAAGTTGATCTGTCAGTTTCCTGCTCGCTACGCTCGGGCCGGATGTGCATCCGGGCTTACCCGCCATTTTATTTTTCTACCACGAAAAACACGAAACGACACGAAAGGAGGGAGTCATGCTTGGGGTTGGGGGAATCGGGTTTGTTTTCCTGTGTGAGGATCATCTTAGGGAATGGGCTGAAGGGAGCAAGAGGATATTCAGAATGATGTGGCGATGTTTGTTGATAAGGACGCGATATAGGACGTTACCGGGGCGGTGCCGGGATGATGGGGTGCGAAGTGCGGCGACCCGCAGGCATACATTGCGAACATGTGTGGTTTCAGGCAGTGCAAATCTGGAAAAAACAGGCTTATTTTTAGTGAAGACGGCGAACAAGTGGCTCGTGTTTCAGTGCACTGTAAACTGAGCACGCGCGCGACACAGGTCAACGTTTATCGTCGTCGGCGCGCAGGCGTCAAGGGGAGTTTATTCAGCGTGGGTGCTCAAAAGGGTGTGAGTGATCAAAAGGGGCATGCAGAAATATCAGGAGTCAATCATGAAGACAGTTGCTTTATCAGACATCACTCTTGATGGCTTCGAGCGGAATGAAGTTGGGCGGATCGTCGTTCGAGGAAACAGAAGCAGTCTCACGGGCTGCGAGGATGCCTGGAGCGGAGGTCTGGCTGTGATCGGTGCCGGCATAGACGCCGAAATCGTTGAAGAAGAATTTTTTGGCGATGCGATATACCCAGCTTTTCTCGGGGACTTCGTTTCCGGGGGAATATTGCGATGTGCGTGTTTCCAGGTTCTGCAGTTCCTGCATCGCCTGTTTGCGGAAGGTGGAATCTTTCGCGCCATGTTTTTTCATCAGGTCTTCGAGCAGATCGGGGCGTTCGAGAATGATACAGCCGCGGGTGTTTTGTTGTACAACGTGCCTGAAGTCCTGAAGGAACTCAGAGCCGATGAATTTTTCTTTGAGCGTTTTGGACCGATCGTGAATGGAGTCGGTGGCGAACTGAATGACCGGGCAGGGTTCGATATCTCCCCAGGGGTTTATGTGGTGACTGAGTCCGGTGGCGGCAGGGCAAAGGGCGGTGCCGTCGTGGTCGAAGTAGGCATCGATGACGCCGATTGGTTTACGGGCACGGATATCGACGACGAACTTGCGAGCCCGCAACTGTTCTTCGGGAGAGAGTGCGAGTTCGGGATTGGGTTCCGGGCCGGCGACACGATAGATATGGTACCAGCAATACATCACACCCATGTCGATGAGTTTGTCGACCCATTCTTCGGTGAGCAGGTCATCGATATTGGTTTTACAGAGACTGGTGCAGACGCCTGTGAGCAGTTTGTTGTTGAGGCAGTTCTGAATGCCCTGCATGGTTTTGGCGTAGACGTCGTTTCGTCCACGGCGCTCGTTGCTGATGATTTCATTGCCTTCAACGCTGATCAGGGGAGTCGCATTTCCCAGTTTACGAAGTTTTTTGGCGATTTCATCTGTTATAAATTGCCCATTCGTGAAAATTTGAAAGTAGCAGTCGGGATGCCGCTCGAGAATTTCCAGGAGCTGGGGGTGCATGAAGGGTTCGCCGCCGAGAATCCCGAAGAAGGAGTTGCCCATCTCTTTGGCTTCCTGAATGAGCCGGGACATGGCTTCGACGTCGATTTTTTCCTGTTTGGCGGCGACATCAACCCAGCAGCCCTGACAGCGCAGGTTGCAGCTGTTGATGACCGAAACATAGAGGAAGGGAGGGAAGAATTCACCCCGTTTGAGGCGTTTTTTATGTTTGTGAACGGAAAGAGCGCCTTTGAAGCCAAAATTGTAAGCCAGTTTCCAGACAAGTCTTTTGTCCGTCTCCATCAGAACGCGTTTGGCCATTTTCAGATACATGAATTATCTCAATTCCGTGGGAGCAGCGGATTTAGTGAACAAAATTGTGTTACTCTTAATTTTACTCGTTCTATCTTCCGAAAACACCCGATTCCTCAAAAAATACCGGGAATTTTTTCATAGTACACAAACATTTAATCTCACACTGTAAATTGCATGAAATTCATGGTATAAAGCAGTGTTCTCAAATTTCTTTTTTTGACTTTGGAGTATGATTCTTATACTTTCTAAGTTTAAATAAACCTGTAATAGTTGCTCATTTTATTTACAGGCTTTCTGATTCAAATTGTTTAAGAGCTCGAGGCAATTGATGGAGTTAGTTGGACGAAGATACGATACCTATGAAGCAGTCTGTATCAAGATCAAGGGAGAGAAAATCTCTTCGATTGAACTGCTCCCGGATTCGGAAGCAGCCGGACTGCCCTTTATTGCGCCTGCGATGTTTGATTTGCAGATAAACGGGTATGGTGGAATCTGGTTTAACAAACCAGGGTTGACGTCTGATGAAGTCTGTCAGGTGCTGGAAAAGCATTATCAGTATGGTATTACGAGGCTCTGTCCCACTTTAATCACCAGTTCTTTCGAAGATTATATCAGTGGGTTTACTGCCATTCGCGAAGCGTGTGAAGAGAACTCCTGGGCACAGCAGATGGTACCTGGTTGTCATCTGGAAGGTCCTTACATATCACCTATACAGGGTCCCCGTGGTGCACATCCACTGGATCAGGTGCGAGCTGCCGACTGGGATGAGTTCTGTCGGCTTCAGGAACTTTCCGGAAATCGGATTCGGTTGATCACACTGGCCCCCGAAGTCGATAACGCGATTCCTTTTATCAAAAAAGCAGTTGCTTCCGGTGTTGTCGTCTCGATTGGTCATACGGCAGCAGAACCGGAACACATCATGGAGGCTGTTGAAGCCGGGGCTCAATTGAGTACTCACCTGGGGAATGGGGCGCATGGGACACTGCGTCGGCATCCTAATTACATCTGGGAGCAGTTAGGCGAGTCACGTCTGATGGCCAGTATTATTACTGATGGACATCACCTCCCTGCCAGCGTCGTGCGGACGATTATCAAGACCAAAGGTGTCGAGAATACCATTATTACCTGTGATGCCTCCGGTCTGGCAGGATCTCCTCCAGGAATTTATGGAGAAGGTTCAGTCAAAATGGAAGTACTGGAAGACGGCCCGATTGTGATCGCAGGGCAGCGTCAGTTGCTGGCCGGTTCTGGTGACGAAACCGATACATGCGTGACGACCGCGATTGACATGGCAGGGATTTCCCTGCAGGAGTCTCTGGATATGGCAGGCCTCAATCCGGCCCGTTTGCTGGGATTTGAGGAAATCAGCCTGGAAGCTGGTTCACGGGCCGATCTGATTCTCTTCCACTATGAAGGAACGGGCTCCCGGATGAATATTCAGACGACGCTCGCGTGTGGAGCGGTCAAATACGGGACACTCCTGGTGAATTCCTGAATCTGTTCTGTTTAGAACGAATGTGCTCATTCAGTCCCTGAAATTGGAAAATAATATTTCTGCGCGCGTGTTCACTGATTCCCTTGCATCAATTTGGATGCTATAATTTGCTATTCTCCATACCTACATCAAAATTTCATATCAGGAATTTTGTATCTATTTCAGGGCCGTTGTTTTATTATATTTTTAAGCTCTCATTCATTTCATAGATGGCATCTGGCAACTGGATTTCATGTAAACGAGGCACTCATATTTTTCTTTTTCGCGAAAGAGAACAGCTAAATCAGATTTGAACTCTCTGTTCTGTTTCCATTTGGTTTACAGCAAATCTAGTATACTGTCTGGTGTGCATCTGCAGATCATGGACCGCGAATGATTTTTTTTAATAAGAAGTCACGAAAGAAGAAGCTCAGTGTGGAATTAGTCAGCATGCGACTGGTTTCACAGGAGGATATGGATTCCTGTCTGCAGGAGCTTCAAGAAAAATCATCTGATGATGATCAGCTCATTCGACTGTTAGAGCGTAAGAATCTCATCACTTCTTTCCAGGCCGGCCGACTTAAAAGCAACGAGTTTGATGGTCTCGTGCTCGGTGATAACAAGCTGATGTATCAGAATGCTTCGGGGAGTTTTGCGCGTGTTTACCGGGCAGCTTCACTGCAGGATGGTCGCATGGTTGGCGTTAAGGTCCTCAGACAGCGCTGGGCTCAAGATCCCGAAACGGTGAAAATGTTCCGTCGGGAAGCCGAAGTCTGTAAACAGTTTCAACACAAAAATATCGTCCCGATCTATGATGTAGGATTTCAGGACGATACGCACTATTTCACTATGGAATTTGTCGAAGGCGGGAACCTGCGCGACTTCATTACGATTCGTAAAAAGCTGTCTCCTGTCGAAGCGATCAACTATACCGTGGATATCTGTGAAGGCCTGGAGTATGCCAATCGCCTGGGATACACACATCGAGATATGAAACCTACCAACGTTCTGATGTCGATTCAGGGGGTCGCCAAACTGATTGACTTTGGACTGGCAGGGGAAGATGATGCCAGCGGAGCCGGCGAGGCACATCAGCGGGCAGTAGAATATGGAACACTGGAAAAATCAACCGGCGCACCTCGTAACGATCCTCGCAGCGACCTGTATTTTGTCGGCACCATCTTTTATGAACTGCTGAGCGGTAAGCCACCTTTCCCCAGAACGAAAGATATCGAAGAGAGAAAGCGGCCCTCACGTTATTCACAGGTACCATCAATTACGACGATCGAACCTGATTTGCCTGAATCAGTTGTCAACGTTCTGGAAAAGCTGATGGCTTACCAGCCTGTTCAACGTTATCAGTCAGCAACAGATGCGATTCAGGATCTGCTGGAAGTTCGTGCCCAACTGGATGATGCAGGCACAGTTGTGAAGCCGGCCGCAGTGAATCCGTCTGCCGAACAGGAATTAAAGATGGTAATCGCTCCGCCCACGATTTTGTGCGTGGAGAACCGCCCGAAACATCAGGATGTACTCAGGGAATATCTTACCAAGCATGGTTATCGGGTGCTGATTCTCAGCGATGTTGAACGGGCCATGAACCGCATCAAGGAAAATGCTCCTGACTGCGTGGTCTTCATGGAAGATTCGATCGGAGCGGGTGCAGTAGAAGCATTTAATCAATCGCTGGAAATGGATGCCAATCTGGCTGCCGTGCTTGTTCTCTCCGAGAAAAATGCCGAGGTGAAGAAATCTCTGCAGAAAACAGATCGTTCCCGTATCCTGGTTCAGCCAATCAAGATTCGGAATCTGCGCGCTAAAATTCAGAAAGTGCTTCAACATCAGCTTAACGACTCTGCAGAACTGACTGCGCATTGAGAAGTCGGCTCTGGTGCTCGACCTTTGAATCAAATTCGATCATTCATACTTGGGAATATTGGGTTCCGGAATCTCTTCCAGTAAGCGGGCAATAATATCTTCCGTCACCATACCCTCTGCCTGGGCCTGGAAGTTAGTTGAGATGCGGTGTCTGAGCACGGGGACCGCGACCCGTCTGATGTCGTTCAATGAAACACTCGCCCGGCCAGACATGGCGGCAATCGCTTTACCGCCTGCAATCAGGTATTGGCCTGCACGTGGTCCTGCGCCCCAGTCAACCATCTGCTTTACAAAAGCAGGCGCCGATCCATCAGAGGGTCTGGTTGCTCTTACCAGTCGAGTGACATAGTTGATCGTCATTGGACCTACTTCAATCATATTGATCTGACGTTGCAGATAGACGATGGACTTTGCTGAGAGGACTTTACGGATTTCCGGTTTCTCGCTCTGGCTGGTCGATGCCAGAATTTTTTCTTCCTCTTCGAGGTTGGGGTATTCCACTTTGATATTAAACATAAAGCGGTCCAGTTGGGCTTCGGGGAGCGGGTATGTCCCTTCCTGTTCAATCGGGTTCTGAGTGGCGATGACAAAGAACGGGTCAGGCAAATCGTATGTAGACTGACCTACTGTGACTTCGCGTTCCTGCATCGACTGCAACAGGGCCGCCTGGGTTTTGGGGGGCGTGCGGTTAATTTCGTCTGCCAGGAGAATATTGGTAAATACCGGGCCTTGAACAAAGCGAAAAGAACGCCGCCCGGAATCCTCTTCCTCCAGGACATTCGTCCCGGTGATATCGGAGGGCATCAGGTCGGGGGTAAACTGAATTCGCTTGAATTCACAGTCAAGAATCCGGGCAATCGTACTGACCAGCAACGTTTTGGCCAGCCCGGGAACCCCTACCAGCAGGCAGTGTCCACCGGTGAAAATCGCAGCCAGAATCTGCTCAATGACGGCGTCCTGTCCAATGACGACTTTATGCAGTTCTTCCACCATGACATCGTGATGACGTTTCAGTTTCTCCAGAAAATCATCGAAATCGCGTTTTTCGTTAGCCAAGGTTATTCCATTCTCTCTAGTGATTGAATCTCGACTGATTGCACCGATATCGTCCAGAAACTGGTTTGGGCAACCAGAGGTCAGTTCGTATGGATGTGGAAACAGAATTCCAGGGACCCTGATTATAGTCTTCTTAAATGACAAGAGAAACAGAGACCCCTGACTTGCTCAGGCAATTCTGCTACAATCTGTAAAACGGCTGAAAAAGTCCAGGTTTTAATAAAAAACGGACAAAATTGATAAGCAGGGAGATTTCTTAAACTATAATATCAATCAAATCATCTCTACCAGATACTGAAAGGCAGGGGGCAGAGTTTGCGCAACAGCTTCAAAGACATGAAATGAAGCGACTTCAGGATGGAATCCGGGGCACCTGCCTTTTTCTGTTAAATATATAAAGAGCATCGAAAGAGAAATGCCATGGGATGTTTGCAATCTCTAATAGCGCATCGGGCGTTGCGCTGGACGATGACAGGTGCCATCTGCATTTCTGTCTTTTTCCTGTTTTGCGCGCCCTTGACTGCACAGGAACTGACAGCTCAGGCGGTCGTCGACTCGATTGACCGGGGACGAGACTTCCTGTTGAAACAACAGAATGAAGATGGTTCTTGGCCTTCTCGGGGAGGAACTCATGTCGTTGGAGTCAGTTGTCTGGCATTGATGGCTATCATCAATAGTGGCATGACAGCCAAAGATGAGCCAGTGCAACGTGGCCTCAAATATCTGCGAACCTTACGTGCCCCCGATCCGCGAGGAACTTATCAGACTGGTCTGATGATCATGGCACTGGCTGCAGCCAAAGATGGAAAACGTGATCACACCCTGATTCAGTCACTGGTTCTGAAGCTGGAGAAGAGCCAGGTAAAAACAGGCCCTGATGCCGGTGGTTGGGGATACGGACCTGGCATGGCCATCGGTGGAGCCGGATCAGCGGATCGCAGCAACAGCCAATATGCAGTACTGGCGCTCAGGGATGCAGTGCATGCCGGTGTTCCAGTCAGCATCAATACCTGGAAACTGATCAAACAATACTGGGGAACTCAGCAGAGCGCCGATGGTGGCTGGGGGTATCAGTCGAAAGTCGGAGCCAGTCGAGGCAGCATGACCGTTGCGGGAATCGCGACCATGGTAATTGTGAATTCCATGCTGGGTGATGAGTTGGAGATCAATCCGGATGGAACTCCCAATTGTTGCGTCAATAAAGACGACGATGAATCGATCGAACGGGCCATCCGCTGGATGTCAAACCACTTTTCGGTGGGCAGTAATCCCGGCGTCAACTCCTGGTTATTGTATTATCTGTACGGTCTCGAGCGTGCTGGCCGACTGAGCGGGACGCGTTTTTTTGGTAAACACGACTGGTACCGTGAAGGTGCTGCATTTCTTACTGAACGTCAATCTGTCAGAGATGGTTCCTGGAAAGGGGCTGGCCAGGAAAGTGATCCGATATTGGGAACCAGTTTCGTACTGCTCTTTCTATCAAAAGGTTTAGCGCCGGTTCTTATAAATAAACTGGAATATAATTCTGATGCTCAAGTCAACCAGAAGCCGGATACGCTTCCGAACTGGAATCATCATCAGAATGATATTCTGAATCTGACCGATTCCCTGTCTGGCCGCCCCGATTGGCCGAAGCTGCTGACCTGGCAAACGGTCAATCTGGATCTGGCCATCAAAGGGACCGGCGTTTCAGTACTCAGGCAGGCGCCGGTGCTGTTTCTCAGTGGTCAGGATGATCCGGAATTCGATGAAAAAGAAGTCGCTCTACTCAAGCAGTATGTTGAACAGGGGGGCTTCATTTTCGCCGTAGATAACTGTAATGGAGCAGGGTTTGACAGGGGGTTCCGCGCGCTTATAAAAAAGATGTATCCGCAGGGTGAAGTGCAGCTGAAACGACTGACTGCCGAACATCCCGTTTTCCGTTGTGAATACCTGCTGGATGCTGAAAGTGTTGAATTGTACGGAGTCGACGTTGGTTGCCGCACTTCCATTATTTACTGTCCTGACGATCTGGCCTGTCTGTGGGATAAATGGATGCGATTTCCGACTAAAAATCGTTCGCCCAATGTCAACTCGATGATTACCCGGGCTGTTCGCATCGGGACCAATGTGATTGCATACGCCACAGGTCGTGAACCTCCTAATAAGCTGGACCAGGAAGAGCTGGCGAATTCAGAAGGCATGCAGAATCAGATCGAGCGTGGATTCCTGCAGATTGCCAAGATCCGCCACACAGGAACCTGGGACGCTGCGCCGCGGGCTTTGACTAACTTATTGAAAGCGCTGAATCAGAAGGCGGGCATGATTGCCTCCACGAAAACTCCCAGCCTGCCAGCCAGCGATCCGAATCTGATGCAGTATCCCCTGATTTATATGCACGGGAGAAGCCAGTTCAGCCTGTCGAAATCAGAGCAGGCGAATATCAGACAGGCGCTGGAAAATGGCGCCGTGCTGTTTGCCGATGCCTGTTGCGGTTCACTGCCGTTTGATCAGAGTTTTCGTCAGATGATTCGAGAAATGTTTCCGACGCGCGAGTTGAAGCGAATCTCCATCGATCATCCTTTATTTTCAGAGCAGACGGGCTATGATGTCCGCCGCGTCAGGCGTCGACAAATGGAAGTTGATGATGTGAATCAACCTCTGAAGGCGCAGACTCTGGTGGTGGAACCATTACTTGAGGGGATCGAGATCGATGGGCACCTGGCGGTCATCTACAGCAAGTACGACATCAGTTGTGCGCTGGAACAACAGGCATCGGTGGCGTGTGCAGGTTATGTTCCACAAGATGCGGTCAATCTGGCATTGAATATTGTTCGCTATGCCTTACTTCAGGATATTGCCTTCAAAAATAAGGTCAAAGGCATTAAAGTCGACTAACGTGAGACCGATATACTCATTCGTCGAAACCGGATTGGGACTCAGATGAACGAATTCGATAACCAGCAGAAAAATATTGCAGCAGGAGCCCGGTTAGTGGGAGCAGTGATAGGCTGCGTCTTTGCTGGAATTGGCCTGACAGTACTTGGGTTTATGTGGGTACAACCTTTCGGTGGTTTCCATTCACCGCCACTATTCTTTCGCGTCTTTGCTTCCTTCATCGCAATCCCGTTCGTCATGATTGGTGGCTTCACCGCCTATTGTGCTTTGACAGGCAAGGGGCTCAGGAAAGGGATGTCGAAATCAGTACATTCCGCAATGCAGAATTCCAGTCAGGGATCGTATACCTGTCCTAAATGCAATGCACCACTTTCCGATAATATCGATGTCTCTCCGCACGGTGATGTGAAGTGCGGATACTGCAACAGCTGGTTCAACATTCACCATGTCTGAGAGGCCTCGGAAAGTCGGGAGACGCCCCTCTTTCAAAATTGTTGTCCCGGTCATTCTGTTCTGTACTTATTACCCGTATTCATGGTTGATATTGAGTAAAGGTGCCTGGACATCCTATCGCTGGACCTGGATTAAAATATGGCCTGCCTTGCCTGGTATTCTGCCACGTGCTTTGTGGTTTCATGATCTCTCTGATGGTCTGGCTCTGGCAGGTATGTACCTGATTTCCTGCCTGTTAATCGCGCTGATGATTTATCTGGCAGGATTACGTAGCTGGATGCTGGTGACCGTCGCTGTTCTGGTATTCGTATTGTCTGCAGTAAACTCGATGATTGCGTATGCGTTTTATCGCGCTTAACCCGGTGAGCAGACTGAGCCAGCATCAACTTAAGCAGCCTTACGGATTTTATCTGGATTCGAACCAACAGCCAGAGTGGCAAAGGGCTTGTTTAATGAGGGCCGCAGGTAGTTCCAGTAGATGGAACAGAGTTCGATAAATGCTTTCAGAAAATCATGTGGTTTGACTTTAGATCCTGCGACATCCTGCCAGCGTTTCAGAGGCAATTCATATACCGTTGCCTCCAGTGAATCACACTGATAAAACTTTTCCAGTTGTCGGGCACGCGCCAGCAACTCCACATCAAATATCCAGTTGGTTAAAAAACGTTTTGAAAACAGGGTCCGGCTTTCCTGGCTGACACGAAAGAGTTTGGCACCACACTGGGTATCGTAAATAGGCAGCTGTAATACTGTTGAGGCGGCTGTGGCAAAAATTCGTCCCAGATAATGTCTCAGTTTTTTTCGCTCAATCTGCCTGCCCAGCAGCTTCACGCGGGCGCCAATCACCAGGGTAAGTTGAGTGGTCTGATCCAGTTGTTCTGTGAATTCGGGGATCATATCCAGAGGGGTTGCCAGGTCGGCGTCCCAGTAGCCTGCATAATCGACGTCTGTCTCAAAGGCGCGCAACATCCCCTGTCGGACCGCTTCCGCCTTTCCCTGATTTTGGGACAGATGCAGCACGTCGAATGACTCGGGGACTGATTCCTTCAGGTCATCAAGAATCAACGCGGTGCGATCACTGCTGCCATCATTCACAAATAGAAACTGATGCTCCGGGTGTGACAAAGCATATTTCCGAAACTGGAGCACTTCCAGTCGTTTTTCTTCATTGAAACAGGGAATGACAATAATAGCAGAAGACATAAGGAACTTGTTATCCGTCACATACAAGAGGCAGTCGATGAGACCTGCTTTGGGCAGGCAGGTAGAATGGTGTAGCGGGGTGTATCAAAAAACCGGATTTGTGTCAAAAGCGGATTCTGAGCGCACAAAAAAACCGAAGTCTGCTGAGAACAGACTTCGGTGAAAATTTACAGAATGAAAAGCTGTAACCTGTTGTTAGTCAGTTACTTTGATCGAATAGAGCTGTGATCGATCAGAGACAAACATTTTGCCGTTGGCAATGGTGGGGGTACTGTAGATTGAAGAGTTGAATGTTTTCTCTTCCAGTAGTTTCTTTTCCTTACCTGCCTTGAGGATGATCAGCATTCCGTCTTCATTTCCAACCAGAACCTTGCCATCGACAACCATGGGGGATCCCCAGCAGGCGGCAAACATATCATATTCCCAGTAACGTTTGCCGGTTTCGAAGTCGAGACAATGCACGAATCCACTCAAGTCAGGAGCGTAGACCAGACCATCAGCTACGGCGACAGTCGACATCGTTCGACGGAACAGCAGATCACCTTTTTTACCGGTCAGCTTGCCATCCACATCTTCACCGCCGTAATGCCAGATCTTTCCAGAATTCGGATTGTCTTTCCAGCCATCTTTGCCGTCAGAAATCTGAGGACTGATGTCGCCGGTTTTCGTCGCGTCAATTCGATAGATATGACCAACGCCTTCACCATGTTCGGGGTCTTGACCTACGCCCAGAATCACGCTGTTGTTATGGAAAACAGGAGTACTGATGATGGCGTTCCGGGTTCCTCGACCACCGAGTTCCCATTTGGAATCCTTGGGGTTCAGGTCAAACTTCCAGATCAGTTTGCCGTTACCGTCTCCGTCACCTTCGGGGGTGAAAGCATATAACCAGCCATCTCCACCAGGGAAGTAAACCTGCGTTTTGCCGTTTACGACACCGATGGCAGGAGAAGACCATTGACCGTGGAGAATATTATCGAAGGGAGTATTATCTTCCCAGATGATTTCTCCTGTATTTTTATTGACAGCCAGGAAGCAGGGAGCACGGGGAGCAGGTACCTCAAGGTGAGCTTCATCGACCCCGTTGGATGTCAGCAGGAAGACCGTGTCTCCATGCACGACAGGGGAACTGGTAGCCAGGTTATGAGGAAAGACACCCAGGTCTTCAATCATATCCAGAGACCAGATGATATCGGCGTCTTCTTTATCAGTCTCTTTTTCATCTTTGTAAGGACCATCATTTTCGTTGTCATAAAAGCCTTTGGCATCCAGGCACATCAGCTCACAACGGTTTGTGACAACCCATAATCGCTCACCTTCGACACAGGGAGCAGAACAGATTCCCTGTTCCGGCCAGTCGTTCACGCGACCCTGAGGCAACTTCTCACGAGATAACTGCCACTTGAATTCACCTGTCTTTTCATCAAAGCAGAGTACGACACCCAGGTCATCTTCATACTTGGGACGATACTTTCCGCCGTTGTTGGTTCCGACATAAACCTGTCCGCCAGCTACAACCGGGTTTCCATACGTCTGTGATCCCAGTTTGGAAACCCAGAGAACGTTTTCGCCTTTTTCATCACCTTCACCAGGTTTGAAATTCAAATTGAGGCCCGTGGTTTTATTAACCATGTTGCGAGTCGGATCACCACCCCACATCGGCCAGTCACCGGTAACAACTGATTTACCAGTTGCTTTCGGTTTCGCCTCTGAAGTCTTTTCAGGCTTAGGTTCAGCCTTGGGTTTCTCTTCGGTCTTCGGCGCTGGTTTGGGTTTTGCTTCGGGAGCGGGTTTTGATTCCGGCTTGGGTTCTGCTTTCGGTTTTTCCGGTTCAGGAGTTTCCGACTTGGGAGTTACCGGATTTCCATCAGTGTCCAGTTTGGGTTCCGATTTTTTCATATCGGGTTCTGCTTCAGGTACATCTACTCCTGCGTCAACCGTAGTAGAACCTGCTTCTTCCAATGGAGCAGATCCGCCCAGTTCGGTTTTTGCCTGGGGAGATGGTTTCGTCGAGTCGCTGGATTCACAACCTGTTGCCATGACTGCGAAGCAGGCAAGTGAGTTCAACAGGGCAAATCGAATTAAAGACTTTTTCATTATTTATCCTCAGAGACAATGATGTTATCGATGTAGCCATCGGCGAGACGGTAGAGATAAATTCCGGGGCTGCCCTCGGTATTTGCATGGGGGTCAGTGGCTTCAATGGTCCACTCTTCGGGTTCCGGTTTATCGCGCGGCCAGGCTTTCCCTTTGACGACTGCCTGACCATCCTTGATATCGACTTTCAGCTTCATAGTGTACCAGGTATCCGGGTCTGCACGAAATTTAACTTCTTTTGCCATTCGTTTGTGGGGAGCCCAACTCTGAATCGCCAGTTTACTGGAATTCCCTTTCAGAATCAGGTCATATCGATTCACAGTCACACCCAGGCTGGCCAGCTTACGTTTCTGTTCTTTGAGATACACATCAGCCTGGACGGTATATCCCTTGGGAGCCAGTTCACTCATATCTGATGGTCCGAGCCAGATGTTGGCACTGGGACGACCTTTACCGGGGCTGGATTTGAACGCCGTCGTTCCATCCACCTCGTTGGGTTGCAGTTTCAAAAATGCATTGATCCAGGCTGGGGGAACCTGCTTGCCTTTTAATCCCTCGGCATCAAATTTCCAGGGGAGTGGCGGGAACACGCGAATCCGTGCTTCGGAAGTTACATCCCCTACCTTGACAGAAACGGTACCTGCAGCAGGTGCTTTCAGATCGGAGGGAGTTGTAACGCTCATGCCGTCCACTTTCACCGCTTCCATTCCAGGACCTGGAGTCAGTTTGCCATCGACCTTTTTAATAAAGCGGCCATTCGCATCATACGCCAGAATCTCATAGTCAATCTTTTCCCCTTGTGTCACAGCGACCTCGTAAGGGACCAGTTGTATGGAAGCGATTTTGTCCTGCATCGGCTTTTCTTCAGCCAGTGGAGGCACTGGGTCACTGCTCGGTTTTCTGTTCTTATCACCAATGCAGATCGTTCTGTCTCGAGTGACAAAATAGATGCGACCGTCGGCAATGGCGGGCGAGGCATAAATTTCATCCATCCCTTTATCAACACGTGCCAGCAGTTGGACGTGCGAAAGTTCTTCACATTTCTCCCGACTGGGTTTCAGAATGTGAATGTTCCCATTCACTTCCATGACGTACAGTTTTCCGTCCGCCCAGACCGGAGATCCTTTGCCGACAGTACCCAGGTTGTAGGTCCAGAGTTCTTTGCCGTTCTTGCTGTCGTAGGCATACATCCGACCGGTGTCAGCCACCACGTACAGGATGCCATCTTTCACCAGCAGGCTGGTATAACCGGCTTTGATGCCATCGACACGCCAGACACTGCCTGTTTTGGTAATGTCACCTCGCAAAGATCCATCAATACATTGAACACGTCCAAAGTCGACGGTATCAATATTGTCTTCTCCATGTGAGATGTAAACGTATTTGCCATCAGCTACGGGTGAAGTATTCAAACCACGCTTGGACATCTGGAAGCCCCAGAGTGTTTCACCGGTTCTGGCATTCATCGCATAGCAGCCACCATCGGCATTTCCAGCGATCAGCATACGAGTGCCATCAATCACGGTGACGATTGGTACTGAATAATTTGTGTCTAATGGAGCGCCACCGGGAGCGGCCGTCCAGAGAAGTTTGCCGGTCTTTTTATCGAACGCGTAGTAAGCCTGCTTTGGAGGAGGAGACGCTGTTTTGCCCCAGTTCAGTTGCAGAAAGCTGACGATCACGCGATTTTCGTCAACGATGGGAGTCTGTGTACGACCACCATAGCCGGAGATCTTTCCGTAATCTTCAGCCAGTGAAGTTTCCCAGAGCACTTTGCCTTCCGGAGAATAGCAGCGAAACAGACCACTGACGGAGTGGACGAAAACATTTCCTGTTTCCGTATCACCGGCCATACTGGCCCAGCCAACGCGCGGTGAGGGAATGTCAGTCTGGAAAACATTGAACTCATCTTTCCAGAGGAGATCACCGTTTTTGGCATCCCAGCAGACGACCTGTTCCCGGGCATGGATTTTATCAACCGGGTCGGTGACATCATGGTGGGTTCGACAGTTCAGATAAACACGACCATCTAAAATGATCGGGGCGGAACGACCGCCGATATCCGATTTCCACAAAATATTTTTGCCGTCCAGGTTCCAGTCGGCAACGAGATTTGTTTCACGAGAAATCCCGTTGTGTTCCGGGCCACGCCAATGTGCCCAGTCGCCTGCAGTTGCAAGAGAGGCGGTAAGAAACAGCACAACGGAGCCGACGAGCACCATGTTTATTCTTCGCATAGAAGATCCTCACTGTTCGTTTATGAATTGTGGTATCACTGATGTAGGATTGCAGACTCAGCTTTTGAAGTCTGTGATCTCAGCTCTTCAGGTGGGAGGGTTCATACCCTACTAAATAATACAGTATTGAACTTGCCTGCCTATTGCAATGGTCTAATCTCAAGTCTCAAGCAGATTTAAAAATCGTATTTAGCTTTATAATTAACCGGAAATCGACCATAATCTGAAATCCCGCGCGTATAATTTATATGCCGATCAATGTAATTTGTCTGAGCAAGGGTTGATTTTTTTATGTTTCCTCATACACGTATGCGTCGAAATCGCCGTACAGACTGGTCTAGACGCTTGGTTTCTGAAAATCAGCTTTCGGTAAATGATCTGATCTGGCCGGTTTTTATCCAGGATGGTACGAAACAGAAAACGGATATTCCCTCGATGCCGGGCGTACAACGTTTGACCATCGACCATCTGGTTGAAGCAGCCAAGGCGGCGGCTGATCTGGGAATTCCCGCTCTCGCGATCTTTCCCGCGACCGATCCGTCAAAAAAAACAGAGAGCGGCGAAGAAGCGTTTAACCCTGAAAATCTGGTCTGTCGAGCGGTTCGGGCCCTGAAAGAACAGGATCTGAATCTGGGAATTCTTTGTGATGTGGCTCTGGATCCTTATACCAGTCACGGTCAGGACGGGCTGGTCAAAGACGGATATGTCATCAATGATGAATCTGTGGAAGTCCTCTGTAAGCAGTCTGTCGCACAGGCAGAGGCTGGTTGTGATATCATTGCCCCCTCTGACATGATGGATGGTCGGATCGGTGCCATTCGGGAAGCCCTGGATGATGCCGGCTATCAGCACGTGCAGATTATGGCATACGCCGCGAAATATGCGTCTGCCTTTTATGGGCCGTTCCGCGATGCCGTCGGGTCCGGAACAAATCTGGGAAGCGGTGATAAACGCACATATCAGATGGATCCTGCTAACTCCGATGAAGCGATGCGCGAAGTCGGCCTGGATATCAGTGAAGGCGCTGACATGGTCATGGTCAAACCGGGGATGCCTTATCTGGATATCGTGCGGCGCGTGAAAGCGGAGTACGAAGTTCCCACCTTCGCCTACCAGGTGAGCGGGGAATACGCCATGATCTCCGCTGCCGCTCAAAATGGCTGGCTCGACCGGCAAAAGTCGATGCTGGAGAGCCTGGTCTGTTTTAAAAGGGCAGGCGCTGATGGCATCCTGACCTATTTTGCAAAAGAGGTTGCAGAATTACTTCAGCAGAAATAAGGCAGATTCATCGAGCTGGAAAGTCAAAAGGTCTATCCTGACAACAGTTTGCGGTCGAATGAAAATTTGGTGAGGAATCGGATTCTTGCCCTTGGAGTACTGCGAAATACCGGAGGATTTGCTATAATCTCCGGCTTCTTTCTACCTGACTTCTGTCCCTCATTTGCCGGACAGAACGATTGCGATTGGAACGGTTTACAAGAACTATGATCTTTTTTCGAACTTGAGTTCTGGAATTAGTGTCAGAATTCCTTTCCATTCAACCGATATTGTGAATTTGTGATTTATCCAGAATGAACGAGGTACAACAGTGCAAGTAACGGGTCATGCCAGCAGTCAGGAAACGATTGCGCTATTCGACAAGTATGTGATCCCCAATTACGGTCGCTATCCGATCAGCCTCGTACGTGGCGAAGGCTCGTATGTCTGGGATGCGGAAGGCAAACGTTATCTCGACCTGTTTCCCGGCTGGGGCTGTAATATTCTGGGGTACTGTCCCGAACCGGTTGTGGCTGCGATTCAGGATCAGGTTTCGCGTTTAATTCACGTACCCAACACCTGGTACACCGAAGCACAGGGGCGGTTTGCTGAATTTCTCTGCACGCGAAGTTTCGGAAAAGCCTTCTTCTGTAACAGTGGAGCAGAAGCCATCGAAGGCGCCATTAAACTGGCGCGGCTGCACTTTGATGGGAAACGTCCTAAAATCATTACCTGTGAAAACGGCTTTCATGGTCGAACCTACGCCGCCGTCACAGCGACGGCCCAGCCCAAGTATCACGCGGGGCTCGGACCACTAGTCGCCGGATTTCGTTATGCTCCGTTTAACGATCTGGAAGCGATCTCCAGCCTGGTTGATGATGAAACCTGTGCGATTCTCGTCGAGCCTGTCCAGGGAGAAGGGGGCGTCAATATCCCCGACGATGGTTATCTCGCCGGTTTACGGAAAATCGCTGACGAAGCCAACTGCCTGCTGATCTTTGATGAAGTACAAACCAGCATGGGACGAACCGGGACCTGGTTTGGCTACCAGCAATGGGGCGTGCAACCAGACATCATGACCATGGCCAAAGGGATTGCCGGCGGCGTTGCCGCGGGGGCATTCATCGCCACCGAGGAAGTCGCTCCCAGTCTCCGGCCCGGCATGCACGCCAGTACGTTTGGTGGGAACCCCCTCGCGATGGCAGCGGGTCTCGCCACCGGTCAGATGATTGAAGAGCAGAACCTGCTGGAAAACTGCCAGTCCATGTCCGATCTCTTCCGTCAGTTCTTTGAACAACTGCAGACCGAACTCCCTATCATTCGTGAATTGCGCGTCAAGGGGATGATGATCGGCGTCGATTTGAATATTCCATCTGGACCCGCCGTCGGAAAATGTATGGAGCGTGGCCTGTTGATCAATTCCACCCATGATACGGTGCTTCGTCTGCTGCCGCCGTTGAATGTGACCGTGGAACAGGTGGAAGAAGGTTGTGAAATCATCGCAACCGTCTTACGCGAAATGGCAGAGGAAGAATAACACCCGCCAGCCCGTTCCAGGATATTATTAACCTTATCACTGATTCCTGTTCGAATCTTAATTCAAGAAGCGAACAGGAATTCCTGTTTTTAACCAGTCATTGATTGAGAAATCCAATGAGACATTTAGTTACTTTACACGACTTGGATTCGTCAGAAATACTCGAAATATTTGCCCTGGTCCAGGAGCTCAAAGATAAAAGAGCCCGAGGTGAACGCCCGCAATTACTGCAGGGCAGAACCATGACTCAGGTCTTCGAGAAGCCTTCTCTACGTACGCGACTCAGTTTTGAATCGGCGATGTGGGAACTGGGGGGCGGCGCGAGTTTCTTCTCGTGCAAGGAGGCGGGCCTCGATGGTCGCGAGTCTGTCGAAGATGTCGCGCGGGTTATTGGTCGCTATTCAGATGTCATCACGCTGCGAACCTTCTCGCATGAACTGATCGAACAGTTCGCTGCCAACTCACAGGCGTCGGTCATCAATGCTCTGTCCGATTTAAGCCATCCCTGCCAGGCGCTGACCGATCTGTTTACGATGCAGGAAATCGCCGGCGACCTGTCTCAACAGAAACTGGTGTATGTGGGAGATGGAAATAACGTTGCGTATTCGCTGGCCAACTGTTGTGCAAAGCTGAATGTTCCGTTTGTGGTTTCTTCTCCCGCGGGATTTGAACTCTGCTCAAAACTCGTCAACACATTGAAAGAGAAGTTCCCCAACGTTCAACTCGAACTGGAATCCGATCCCCGTAAAGCGGTCGCGGATGCGACTGTGATTTACACCGATGTCTGGGCCAGTATGGGACAGGAAGCCGAAACCGAAAAACGCAAACAGATCTTTGCCGATTACCAGATCAACGACAGCCTGCTGTCCGCAGCCGGGAAGAATTGTCGCTTCATGCACTGCCTGCCCGCCAAGCGGGGGTTGGAAGTCACCGATAGTGTCCTCGACAGCGAACACAGTATCGTTTTTGATCAGGCTGAAAATCGCAAGCATCTCGCCAAAGGATTAATCGTCTGGTTAATGCAGCAGTCATAATCAGACACTCCTGATCATCACACACCACCCCGGCGTTCCAGGTCGGGGTGTTTTTTTACGTATGCAAAAATTCGACTTGACTGCGCCACGCCCCTCTCGAAACTCTCTGCTATGCGTCGCGCGCGTTAGGCGTTTTTCTCGCATGCTGCATGCATGGCTCCCTGCGAATATAATCAGTATGAAACCTGCTTGTTTGACGCATGATTACAATAGTTTCTACGAAATGACTGCATGATCAACACCATTATTCCCGTCAAAAGGAGCAATAAAATGACCGCAACTACGACAGACCCACACCTGATTCACGCCTGGGGTGAACCAGAGTGAAACCAATCCTGCGCATCGAGTGAAGTACCCGTTGTTTCCGCTTTCGCATGACATTCCGGTGATGTCAGAATCAGACTGGGTATCGTTAAATTAAGAATTCCAGCGCAGGCACACAAGTTGAAAACGCAGCCCGCAGCCCGTTGACAGGTGTGGACACCGTTTCGCTCTGCGGAAGCTATTATAAACCAACCTCATCAATCCCCGGAGATAAACAGCGGGCACTGCTGCCGTCTGTCTACTTGCTGAAGGCTTCTTTCACGACGTCAGCATAAAAGACCGAGAACATCAGCCAGGCCATCAGCAGTGTCAGCAACAGGTTCAGTGACTGCCCGCAGACATACAGAATCAACGGCTTGCCCCCTTTGAGGAATTTGGCCAGCTCTCGGAAATTGGTTTCCAGGCCGATACTCACAAACGCCAGGCAGAAGAACCAGCCTCGGAAGACTTTTGACGATTCTTTCACCATCGCTGGAACAATCAGATCACCGCCCGGCAGCGTTGTATACAGCAGAGAAAATAAAGCAGAAGCGACAATAAAACCCAGCACAAATTTGGGGAAGCGATACCAGATCTCCCACGCGTCGGGCTTGATCTGGGAATCTTCCTTTTTACTCTCCACACAGGTGACCCAGTACACGGCGACTCCAAAGGCGGTCACCCCGATCAGGATATTCTGAATCATCTTGATCGTGACGGCGACCTGCCCGGCTTCCTCTCCCAGAATTTCACCGGCAGCAGCCACGGCACCGGTCGAATCAATCGTTCCACCCATCCAGGCGCCACCCAGAATCGGGTCAATCCCCAATGCTTCGATGACGATGGGCATGAGAATCATCATCAGCACCGTAAAGCTGAGTGACAGGCCAATCGCAAATGACAGCTCTTCTTTTTTCGCTTTACAGGATGCAGCAGTCGCAATCGCCGCTGATACCCCGCAGACCGACATGTCAGCAGAGATCACCATATTCAGCGATTTGGATTCTATTTTCAGCACTTTCTGGCCGAATAGATATGTGCTGATCAAAACCACGGGCGTGACCACCCAGGCAACATAAATTCCCGGCAGACCCAGTGTCAGTAGACGACTGAATAAAACACTGGCGCCCATGACGACCAGTCCGGTTTTGATATACAGCTCTGTCTTCAAGGCCGGCTTCATCCATTGAGGAGTTCCGATCGTATTGCTGATGATCAGCCCCAGCATCAGCGCCCACAAGGCATATTCCAGGTTAAAACGTTTGACGACGACCTGCCCGGTCAGGACATAGGCCAGTATCGCCAGAAGAAAGACTCCCAGAAATCCAACAGCAAATTTGACGACGGTATGTCCCATTGCTTTGACTGCCAGGGAAAAACCTGCCAGGCTGATCAGGAATACGACACATAACGGCAGAATTAAATTGCTTTTCTCAGCAGGAAACAGCGAGTCCAGCGGGTTCTGGTTCCACGAACCCGGTTTGCCCAGCCACGATTTCAACGGGCTGTGCACGCTTACTTTTTCACCGGTCGTTTCAGCGGCCTTCAACTGCTCTGCAAAGTCAGCAGGCAGGGAAAGATAGACTGCCAGAAAACAGATCAGCAAAAGTCCCCCACCGATCCAGATTGCCCACCAGTCCTCCGCGGTCTTCATTTCCGACCAGGTCGACCTGCGTGGCGCTGCGACAACGATCTCGTCATTCTCTTCCGGAGCAGGGGCAGGTGCGTCGTCTTGCATGATTCTTCTCAATGCCAGTTAGGAATGTACGCCGGTCAGGATCGTCTCAGATCACCAAGGCAGGGGCAGGTTTAAATTATAAGAATCATACCATACTAAAAACAGCGGCACTCGAAAAGAGTGCCGCCCAGGATAGAGTCACTTATTTGAATCCGATTTAATGTGCTGTCGTAGAAACCATTTCCCGCTTTGCCGATTTCTCAGCAGGGGGAGCATCGACGGCTTCCTGGAGTGCACTCAGCAGTGTTGATTGAGTATACAGGTCCCGAATGATAATGGGTTCGTTGGGACGGTTGGCCGGAAAGATGACCGTCAGGGGAATACTCACACTCTGGAATTTATCCAGCCACTCTTTAATGGTGGGAGAGTAGTCCGTGTAGTCTGCATACATGGGCACAACGTTGTGCTTTTTGATCATCTCCAGTGTTTCCGAAGTATTCAATGCGAACTTTTCATTTGTTTTACAGGTCAGACACCATTCCGCAGAAAAGTCGATCAATACGGTTTTGTTTTCCGTTCTCAGCTTTTTCAGTTCAGCCACGTTGAACGGCACCCAGGGGAGATCATTGGTTGATTTCTGACTCATGCTGTAACCAAACAGTCCGATCCCCACAGTCAGCGCCAATGCAGCCACGCGTACCGTCATTTTCTTCTGGATGGAAGAATTGTGAGTGTAGAGGCTGCCAATCATCCACAGACCGGTTGTAATACCCAGCAGTATGATCAGCACGGGGATTGTCAGCGATTCATCCAGGAATGAAATGATAAAGATGACAGCGCCCATCAAAATGATTCCCGAAAATTCTTTAAACCGCACCATCCACATCCCCGGTTTAGGCAGGTAGTTGATCGCTTTGGGGAACACGCTGAAGATAATATAGGGTGAGGCCATCCCCAGCCCCATCACCAGCCACACCAGATAGGTGATACCAGGAGTCTGCATCACTGACCATGCGAGGACTGGTCCCAGGAAAGGTCCACTGCACGGAGTTGCCAGCAGCGTTGCCAGGATGCCCGTGAGAAACGCGCCTGTCAGACCCTCTTTCTGCTGACCACTGGCGGCGGATCCCACCATCCCGGGAACGGGAATCTCAAACACACCCAGCATACTCAGACCCATGGCATACACGATACAGGCCATGATGATATTAAACTTGGTACTCTGGAACAGACCGCCCCAGCCGAGTCCTGCAAAGACTGCCAGCGACGCGAGGCCCAGAAAGACCGTGAGCACACCCAGTGAATAAAAGATGTTTAAGGCAAAAATCCGTGTGCGGCTCTCTCCCGCCTGCTGCACAAAACTCATGACTTTAATCGCGACGACAGGCAGCACACAGGGCATCACGTTCAGAATCAATCCACCCAGGAACGCAAAAAACAGGTAAGAGGCAAGTGACTGATTATCTCCTGTAGAAGCGATAATCAGGTCATCATCACTGTCTGATGATTTGAGCTCTTCCAGTGAAGACATCGCCACCGGCTGGGCATTGGTCAGACTACCCAGTTGAAATTCGACAGGCAGCGGTGGACGACAGCTGCCTTCGTTGCAGATCTGGTACTTGACTTTTCCTTCAACGCCAATCGCCTTCGCGTCAGGTAACCGTTCAAAATCACGCGTCCAGGTTACTTCGTCGTAATGGGTTCGCTGGTCGTACTCTCCGTGAGTTTCCTGTGTCGGTTCCGGATTGACAGAAAACTGTTTCGAGACCGGTTTCAAACCTTCCAGTTTAAACAGCTCAATATGGGTCGGCAGCCCGGCTTGCGTTTTATCCTGGTCGAGCGCGAATGTATGGAAGCTTTTATCCAGCTTCATTGTGATTTTGAGCTGCACCAGTTTCTCGGGATTGGAACTGGCAGGTGTCAGGGCAAAACTCAGTTCGACCGGATCAGGCTTTGAACGTCGTTCTGGGACGACAGTCAAAGACAGCGGCGCGGTTTTCTGTTTACCAGTCAGCATGGCGCTGAAGGGGTGCTGTAATGCGACACAGCGATCTGCGTTGCAAACCTGGTAGTCCATCTCTCCGTTGATGATCACTTGGGACGGACTGGTCACATCCTGGTTGACTTTATAGCGACGGCTCCAGATAACATGCTTCGAATATTTTTCGACTTCCTTCATGAACAGTGGTTCAAACACCGTTTTGGGGGGATGGTCTGCGTTGAAATGCTGATCGATGGCCGTCAGGCCTTTGGCATCCTCAATCTTGAATCTGGTCGCACCGCCGAAGGTCGGGTTGGTGGAGTAAGTGTACGCGCCTTCCGGAAGAATCACAGCGATGGAAAGGGTGACGGTATCACCGGCTTTCGCATCCTGAGGCAGCAGGCTGACATTGATTTCTGTCTTGACGCCGGCCTCAGTCGCGGCGGCTTTCTTCTGATCGAAAAAATCAGCCAGATTGTTATTCTGAGCCTGCAAAGCGAACGGGACGCAGGCGAGGGCAGCGAAGAGGGTGAGTACAGTGACAGAGGCAGTTAAAAAGCGGCGGGGAGTTTTCAAAATGAAACCCTTCCAAAAACTCAGATTTAAGACTAACGGGCCCGTGAGCCTACTTGTATCATTATATCGGATGCAGGATTGTTTCCTTCTGTGAAGTAAGTTACAAATCCTGACAGATTCATAGGGATTTTAGATACGAGAGTCAACACCGGCAATTCTTTTCTACCGTTGACCGCAGTCTGATCTTTCTCAGATTTATATCGTTAACCTGTTGACTGCAAACAGATTCTGGTATCATGGAGATCAGGCTTTATCGCCCTGCATGGGGGAAACTTGTGATAACACAACATTGCCTATTTTAACCCATCAAAGTTGTTTGATCAATTGAAGATCCTTCCGACATGACAAAACCGGTAATGATAACAGGCCTGTTGCTGTTGTTTTTTTCCTCACTGGTAAAAGCAGAAGAACCACTGGTGGCTCCCAAACCAGCGGAACCTGTGAAGGAGATTGATTTTAGGGACCCGATCCCCTTTGGACTGTCTCCCGTTGAATATGGACTTGGAGAACACTCCGATTCCGCCTCGCGGCTGGATCAGGAACTGGCCGCCCGCACTCGAAAACTGAACTATGAGCCACAGTGGGGGTACCTGCGGGATGTCCTGAAAGCCCTGCAGATTTCCGAATCTTCGCAGTTGATGGTCTTTTCCAAGACGGCCCTCAATCCGCGAATCATCAATCCGGAAAATCCCCGCGTTGTTTATTTCAATGACGATGTTTATGTCGGCTGGGTACCGGGAGCGGAGAAGATGGAATTTGCCGCGGTCGACCCGTTGAAGGGCACCATTTTTTATGAACTTGCCGTCAAAGCCTCTAACGAGCCTCGTTTCATACGTTCGGAACGTTGCCTGGCCTGCCATGGCGGTGCTTCAAGTCTGCGAATTCCCGGGTTACTGGTCCGTTCATTTCTCACCGATCAGCACGGCCGACCGATTTCCGGCTACTCCCAGATCTCCCACGACAAACCACTGGAGAAACGCTGGGGAGGCTGGTATGTCACAGGCACACACGCTGACATGACCCATCTGGGCAATCTCTTTAACCGGGATGCCATTGAAGAGGCAAAGACCAATCCGGCACTCCGGTCGAATCTCAAACACATCGATCAGTTCGTTGACACGTCTAAATATCTGAATCCGCATTCTGACCTGGTGGCACACCTGATTTTGGATCATCAGGTCCACGGACATAACCTGATCACCCGCGCCAGCATGGAGCAGCAACTGGGGCTCAGATCGGATGTGGAACAGCAGCTGGTGCGTTATCTGTTATTTCTTGACGAAGCACCACTGACAGGGCCTTTACAGGGCACCACCGACTATCAGACATCGTTTGAACAGTCGGGAAAACGGGATGCCCGCGGACGTTCTTTGAAAGACTTCGATCTGCAGACAAAACTGTTTCGCCATCGATTGAGCTACCTGATCTACACCGACAGTTTCAAGAAGATGCCTTCCGCAGCGCGGCGCAGAATTTTGAAGAATATCTACGCGTTTCTGACCGCTCCTGCTGCGGAACTTGAACCGTCCTGGGACGTCGATCCGGACGCATTTCCTGTACAGGAACGACAGGCGATTCTGCAAATCGTGACAGAGACACTGGACAATTTGCCTGAATTCTGGACCGTTCAGAAGTAACGATACATTAGCTCCCATGCACTTTCTTCAGACCCCATACAGCGGGATTGCCTTGACCTGCACTCAGGCACTATGATAACAGTCAGGTTCATTCGTTTAGACTGACCTGTTAATATCTCGCCTCAAACGCCATCCAGGGTGGTTTCTTATATCTAACTTAATCTGAGGTCCCATGCCTTTTTATAAAATGTGTTTGACAGGCCAGCGCCTGATTCTGTTACTGGTCTGTTTGACAGGGTCGGTGTTTGCCAACCTGAATGTCTCCCAGGCTGCTGATGAGTTCGCGGGGTTGAATGTTCCGGAAGGCTTTCGTGCGACCCTCTATGCCGACGATGATCTGGCTCACGATATCTATTCCATGACCATCGATTCCCTGGGGCGTGTGGTCGTTTCCGGTCCTGGTTATGTTCGTATTCTGATTGATGCCGACGGAGATGGCGTCGCAGAATCATTCCAGCAGTACGCAGATGGTCCTGCCACCGGTGCCCAGGGAATGTATTTTCTGGGTCGGGATCTGCTCTGCACGGGTGATGCGGGACTGATCCGCTATCGTGATGAAAATGCCGACGATCGTGCTGACGGAAAACCGGATGTCTTCCTGCAGACGCGTACCGGCGGCGAACATAATACCCACTCCATCCAGCGCGGCCCTGACGGTTACTGGTATCTGCTGCTCGGAAATACCACGGGGATTAATGAAAAATATATCACCACCAAAACATCACCCGTGAAAAAGCCATATGCGGGAACCCTCATGCGGCTCAGTCCCGATCTGACAAAGGGGGAAGTGATGGCGGACGGATTTCGGAACGCGTATGATTTTGCGTTCAATCCCAACGGTGATGTCTTCACTTACGACAGTGATGGCGAACGCGATATTTCGCTCCCCTGGTATCGACCCACGCGTGTGTTTCATGTGTTGCCCGGTTCAAATGCGGGCTGGCGCAGTCGCAGCTGGAAGCGTCCCGACTCGTTTCTGGATATGCCACCGGCGATCGCCGCATTCCATCGAGGTTCTCCGACCGGCGTGAGCTGTTATCAACAGCGTCAGTTTCCCAAAGAATATCAGGGAGCACTGTTCGTCGCCGACTGGACCTTCGGCCGCGTCCATGCAATTCCCATGAGATACTATGAAGGCAGTTATGCCAGCGATCCCATTGATTTCATCACGGGGGTCGGTCAGTTCGGCTTTGCACCAACCGACCTCGCCGTCGGACCCGATGGTAGTCTGTATGTCAGCGTCGGTGGACGTGGCACCCGTGGCTCTGTGTTCAAAATCGAATACACGGGGCCGGTAGAGGCACAGAAGCCAGACCTGACTTCAGAACAGGTTGCGGAAAATACCAGTCATGAAACACAAGTCTCACCCGCTCTGGATGCCTGTCTCTCGGCACCGCAGCCTCTCAGCAGCTGGTCACGCGAGAACTGGTTTCCGCTGGTGAAAAAAATCAAGCCGGAAGCGTTTTCAGAGGCAGCTCTGAACCCGGGTCGCTCCGCTGCACAACGCGTGCGAGCTGTTGAAATCATCACCGAATTGCTGGGAGGTGTACCGGACTCCGTGATTGAACCGCTGCTGCAGGACAAATCAGAACGGGTTCGCGCCCGCCTGGCATGGTCACTCGCGTACCCTGGACCCTCCGGGCAGAAAGCGAAATGGTTGAACGAACTGCTGCAGGATGAATCGCCTCTCGTCGCCCGTTTTGCACTGGAGACACTGCTGCAGCTGGGAGATCAGATTGATCAGAGTGAATGCCTGGCCGGTTTGCAGAAAACTCTGGGCGCTTCAGCACGTTACGTCAGGCAGTCAGCGGCCCAGGCGGCAGCCACTTTAAACGCCGAAGATTATCAAATTCTTTCAGATCGCATTGAAGCCTCTGACGGCGCAGCTTTGATCACGCTTGCGTATGCCAAAATTATTAAGGAGGGGGGCGTCGTACCTCTCGCGGTTCGGACAGGGATTACCGTCTTCGAAGGAGACTACCAGACCGACTTACGCCTGGATGCGTTGCGGCTGATTCAATTGGGACTCGGTGATCTGGGGCCACCTACCAAAATGGCTGCGGTCTTCGATGGCTATGCAAACGGCGTTGATCTGGCAGAATATGAACGACAGCTCGATCCGATTCGGATCCGACTGATGGACGCGTTTCCCAGCAGTCATGAAGTGCTGGACTATGAGCTGGCACGCACACTGTCGATGCTGGCACCCTACAATCCGAGTCTGTTGGATCGCATCCTGAAAAAAATCACAGACGACTCTGATCCCGTGACCGACATTCACTACCTGATCGTCGCGGCCCGCATTCCCAGCGACCGCAGTACCGCGCAGTCGAAAAAAATCGCGAAATCGCTGGTCTCCATTGATGAGAAACTGATCCGCCTCAAGCTGCCACAGGATACAAACTGGGACGATCGCTTTAAAGAACTCTACACGCAACTGGTGAAAATTGACGCCGACCTGCCCCGTCAGATAGTGGAACAGCCCGGCTTTGGATTGCCCGGACATGTACTGTTTCTCAGTCAACTGCCTGGACAGTTCCTGGGAACCGCGATCGCTGCCTTTGAACGAAAAATCGAGGCTGATGACGATTTCCTCTGGAGCAGTGACGTTGTATTCCTGTTTGGTGAATCAAAGAAACCTGAACATCGGGAAATGATTCGCGATCTCTACGAAGATTTCGCACTGCAGCCTGCTGTGATCGCAGTCCTGTCCGCCAGTCCGGAAGAACAGGATCGTGACAAATTCTTCGAAGGGCTGGATTCCTCGCAGATCGAGGTTCTGGAAGCCTGCGTTTCAGCTCTGGAAAAACTGGCGCCTCCCCAGTCCCCGGATGAAACCGTGCGGCTGTTTGCTGCTCTGCGACGGATGGGGAACGATAAAAGAGAACAGAAACTCCAGTCACGCATTGTGACTCTCCTGCAGAAATGGACTGGCCAACCAATTGGTGATCCTGCGGATGTCGCTGACCTGACAAAGCAGCGTGCCCTGATTCAGGCCTGGGCAGACTGGCTTTCACAAGAGAATCCTGAAGTGTATGCCCGCATTCTCAAACTGGGAGGAGAGGAAACTGAAAAACTATACGCCATGCTGGAAACGGTCTACTGGGAAGCCGGCAGCAGCGAACGTGGAGCCGAGCTGTTTCGAAAACGTGCCTGCATTCAATGTCACGGCAATCGCAGCGCCTTAGGACCTGCTCTCGCTGGTATCGCCAAACGCTTCAGCCGGAAAGACATTTTCACAGCGATTGTAGCTCCCAACCAGGATGTCTCTCCCCGTTATCAGACCACCGTCGTCGGGACGGTAGACGGGAAAGTTTATACCGGGCTGGTCGTCTATCGTTCCGTTGATGGCCTGACGCTTCGCAATTCCAATAACCAGACCACCCGCATTGAGGCCGACGAAATCGACTTTGAAAGCAAGAAAAGCAGCTCGCTGATGCCGGAAGGATTGCTCAAAGATCTGACGCCGGCCGACCTGGCTGATCTGAATGCCTATTTACAAAGTCTGTAGATTGAGTACGCTAGGGACATCATAAGTTCGTCGTTATTATCACTGTTTTCACAGGAGACCCAGCCCGGCGTGTCGACTTCTGATGAACCAGCCAAAAAGAAACGTACAAGACAACTGCCTCCGCCTTATAATGCGCTGGACGGAAAACGCTGGATCCAGAACTCGATCAGTGTCTGGAGCGATATTCGTAAATCGCTGGAGGAAGTGCGGCTCAAACATCCCGCGATTTTTCCGGAAATGCTGGTGGAACGACTCATCGAAACCTTTCTCCCTTTGCAGGGAGAAGTGATTCTCGATCCGTTTGCCGGTTCGGGAAGTACGATTGTCACTGCAGAAAAGATGGGTAAGACCGGCATCGGTCTGGAACTGTCAGAGGATTATGCAGAAGTGGCCCGAAACCGTCTTATGGCGCTCAGTCTCGAAGCCGACGAGCAGACGGAATGCAAATCACGCATCATTCATGGATCCGCTCTCCAATTGGCAGAACATGTTGCTCCGGAAAGTGTCGATTTATGCATTACTTCGCCTCCCTACTGGAATGTCTTGAACCAGCGTCGTTCGGCAGATCATAAGGAAGTTCGTCACTATGGAAACCATGATCAGGATCTGGGCGTCATCGAAGATTACAATGCGTTTCTGGATGAATTGGACCGTGTTTTTACCCAGGTATTAACCGCATTGAAACCAGGAGCCTACTGCTGTGCCATCGTCATGGACCTGCGCAAACGCAGCCGGTTTTTCCCCTTTCACAGTGATCTGGCCTCCCGCCTGCAGGAGGTCGGGTTTCTCTACGACGATCTGATCATCTGGAATCGGCAGGCCGAATACAATAATCTCAGGCCCCTCGGGTTTCCCTCCGTGTTTCGTGTCAATAAGGTTCATGAGTTTATTGTGCTGATGCAAAAGCCCAAACAATAAAGGTCTGTGTAATCAGTCTGCGATCGACTGTGATTGCAATTCAAGTCTTGAAATCTGTATAACTCATACCCAAAATCGGAAAACAGTATCTGTTTCCGCTGGGACTTCATTTTCTACCCCGATTGCCGGCGATATTATTTACGGGGCGATGCAGAACCCGCTTCGAGAAACCCGAATTCAGGCTAGGAACCGCGTCTCACTTTTGTCATAATGGGTTTAAGAGAACCAAATTACGTATCGCAAGCAACAAGAGATCATACCATGCAATCAATCAATTCAATTCTTGTCGGCGTCGATCTGACACACGCTGATCGGCTCGTCGCTTCCGATCTGAATGAACAGACTGCAGAAGCAGTCGAACGTGCGATCTGGGTCGCCAGGATGTTCAATGCAAAGCTGGAATTCTTCGCCGCCATTGATCTGTCCGCACATACCAAACATCTGATTCAGGAAGATAAGGATCACCTGCATAAAAATGTAACGGATGAAGCAAATGCTGTGATGCAGACTCTGATTGAACAGGCGAAAGCACAAGGGGTAGACAGTTCTTCCAAAGTAGCCTTGGGCCCCCCCTGGCGCGAAATCATTCTGGAAGTCATCAAAAACAACCATGATATGGTCCTGGTGGGTACGCGACCACACGGATTTACCGGTCGCCTGTTTGGTGGCACGGTCATGAACCTGTTCCGTCAGTGCCCCTGCCCGGTCTATGCGGTGAAGGTCGATGATGAACCCGATGTTCCTGAAATTGTCGTCGCCAGCGATATGAGTGAAGTCAGCACCGACATCCTGAATTTTATCGTCAATGCCGCCCAGGTGGCTGATATGAAAATTCACCTGGTCCACGCCATTGATACCAGGCTTGATGAACGACTCAAAGGACTGGGGATCAACGAACAGACGCTTAAGAAATGCTCTGAAGATATTCTGGAGGAAGTGAAAAACGAGTTGAATGAGCAACTGGCTCAAACCGACTTTCGTACTCTTTCTTTTGGAGTACAGGTGCATGTGCTGGAAGGTTCTCCGGAAGTAGCGATTCCTGAATTCATCGCAGAAAATAAAGTCAATCTGCTTGCCATGGGAACCCTGGCCCGGTCCGGGCTCAGCGGCTTCTTCATCGGTAATACTGCAGAACGCATGCTGGAGAAAGTGGATTGCTCGGTTCTGACTTTCAAACCAGCCGATTTTGTTTCTCCCGTCGTGCCTGAATAATCACGACTGTATTCAGCTGACATTCAACGCATCCTGATTTTGAATCGGCGATGCGTTTTTTTACGTCACAATCAATCACTGGAAGTGAGTTCTGATCCGGGCAACATGGAATTTCAGTGCCGTATGAAATTTTGAATTTCAAGGTAGGATTAAGACTCTCAATCGTTCATGATGTAACCGGCTGCCAGTCCGTTCTCGTGTGCTTGTCTGTCAATAGAGCACTGTTGGATTCAATCAGCAAATCATCAGGATTGAAAGGGAGAAAATCTGCCATGCCGGTATTTTTAATCAGTGGAACCAATGAAAACGGCAAGCGGGAAACGCGGCGGGTCGAAGCGGATAATTCTCAGGACGCCGTTCGCGAGTTTGAAGAGCAGGGGCTGACGGATATTGTTCTGCACAGTGACGATGCGTACGCTGTCACCACCGATCTGTTCGGTCCGCAACCGCAAGTGGACGAAAATCTGACGGCCGCTGATATGGTCAAGCTGCAGTACCTGACCAACTTTCAGTTGTTCCTGTTTTATCTGCGAAAAAGTTACTGGCAGTTGCGCTGGGTGATTCCTGTACTACTGGGAATTGCCGTATATCGCTGGGATCAGGTTTCCGGGCCGGATGAGTCTGATTATATCATGCTCGGGTTTCTTCTGCTGCCGATTCCCATCTGTTTCTGGAATGCCTATTATTCGCTCGGTCGCAAATATGACAGACTGATGCACGCGTTTTCCTGGGGAAACTGGGAAGAAGTTCTCGATCAGGTTCATCGTCTGCGCGGCAAGATTCCCGACTTCGAACTCGCGGCGCGTGCCGCTGTCGCGCTGGCGGCGCTGAATCGATTCGATGAAGCACTGGATCTGATGGAACCCTACGAAGAGTCAGAAGATGTGCCCCACTGGATGTATCTGGGGCGCCTGTCGGAACTGTATGAGGTGACCGGAGATTATGACAACGTCATCGAATGCATGCGCCTGGCTTATGAGGAAGCTCCCGATAACCCGACGGTCATCATTGATTACGCGTATGCCCTGACGAAAACCAACCGGGACAGTCCCCTGGCGACCGAGTTGATTGCGGAAGCGGAAGAGATGCATCTGAATGATCTGGTGGCCTTGTTACTTAAGTATTTCAAAGGCGTGCTCGAACTGAATTTTCGCAATTACCGGGCGGCGGAAGCCCTGTTTCGTCAATGCGAAACCCAACTGGTTCCCCTCGCTGCCAGCCAGGCGCTGCTGCAGCAGATTGTCGATCTGAACCGTGCCTACCTGGCGGTCACCCTGGCAGAACTTGAAGAAAATGAAGAAGCCGAACAACTTTACCAGCTCTCACTGCCTCGCCTGCAGGCACTGGACTGCGATCTGATTATGGACCGCTATGCGGATGCCATGCGGAAATAATATTAATGGAACTGAATTCTTAATCATGCTGATCGGATCAGATTACCCTCCCGTCAAATTAACGCAGGTCTGGCCACCTGTTGTGTCGCCACCTCCTCCACCAGGGTGCTGGGAGAACAGGTTCAAACACATTCCTCTGGTTGGATGGATATTGGCGGGGCTGCTAGCAAGGTTTCGCAAAAGTGGTCATGAATCGCAGGAATTAGCAATTGTTGAGAAGGAGATTGTTGATCAGCTCGAAGCACGCGGGCAGATTGATAACTGGGTTATGAAAAATAACTGGTTCAATACACCTGAAAAGCAACAGATCGCGCTCATCATTTCAGAAGCAATCGGCTTTGAAAAGCCGCTTGAAGCTCCACCTCCCCTGCATCCGCAAGACCCGTTCGGCCCCCTGTTCTGGGGACCGTTCGACGATTTAACTCCATTGACCGTGAGACTGGAAATTCAAAAAAAATGGAATATCCATATACCCGGCGATTCCATTTCTCTTGCCTGGGAGGGGGACTGGACGATACTTCAATTCATCGAATACTGTGAAAACAGTATTAACGACGCGTGAGTAAGGTCCAGGATCTGTTTATTTCCCTTTCGCCTCCTGTTGCATCTGCTCACGATGCGCTGATTCCGATTCAAACACTTCCTGTTTTTCTTTCTCCATCTGGGCTTTCACATCGGGGGTGATCTCGCCGGAATCCAATTCATCTTCGCTACCACCACAGGCGGAGAGTAGACAGCAGGCAGCTAACATTAAAATACAAGACAGCAGTTTCACAGGTAAACCTCTTTAACAATTAATGGGATTTATAATGTAATCAGCGCGTCGGGATAATCGTCGTTAACAGCAGGGCATCATTCGTCTCCGGGGGGAAGACGGCAGATGCCCTGCGTGCTCACGATATCATGCTTGAGCAGGCCATTCAGCTTGCTCAAAAATTATCTATCGGTTCACGGTCGTCAGTCAGACTGATGCGTCGCATGACCTCGTGGTCAATGTTGTAGCTGATCAATCTAACGGAACCATCAGCCAGACAGGCATTCATACCGCCATCATGGGCAGATCCGAAGAAGGGATGCCAGTTCGTCCAACTGACCCCACCTTTGTCAACCACAGCGACGGTGTCGGTGGGCGCCTTCACATCAGGCAGGGGCGTCAGGCCATATTCAACGCCGGCACTGGTGATCCCGGCTCCGTGGCGGATGACACATTCATCCCAGCCCGCGTTATTCCAGGGTTCATTGTCACCGCCATCTGCACCATGACGATCCGGGTGCAATGCTTTCTCTGCGACCATAATTGTGTTGGAAGCACCATCCTGAATATCGTTGATGCGGATCTGGCGTGTGGTGGTCTGTACGACGACGCCACGTTTTCCCGTACTGACGGTACTGGTAATTCCCCCCTCTCGCTGACCGCCGTTGCCGGCATAATCACTGCGATAGTAGCCGCTGTAAGATTTGGGACCGCGGCGTGAAGGGCAGTAGTAGGCTTTAATTCCTTTGCGACCAACGAGGGGATATGTGCCTACCGGATCGTCATCAGTACCCAGGTCATACACATTGGACTGTTCCATGTATGGCAGAATATGATAGAGCCAGCTCCAGCCTTCCCGTTCAGTCGCGTTACAGCAGGCAAACGAACTGCCTGCGCCGTCGCGGGCACCATTGGGGAGTTGATCATGGACGTCGTGGAAGTTGTGGAATGCCAGTCCAATCTGTTTCAGATTGTTTTTGCACTGAGTGCGGCGGGCTGCTTCGCGGGCCTGCTGAACTGCGGGCAGCAGCAGAGCGATCAGGATTGCAATGATGGCAATCACGACCAGCAGCTCAATTAAAGTAAATCCGTTTCGATTGTGTGAGGGACGTGGAGACGTACCGGTAACCGTTGGAGAAAATGGACGTAACGTCTTCATTTTCTGTTCTCCTGAATTTGAAAAAAGAAATAAAATGTAAGCGAGCGTTTCAGTTTTCGCAGGCGGGGTAATGCCGGTATGGGTCTTGACTGACCTTCTTGTGGAACAGGGAACAGTGTCCCTTTCCTGTTGTTGCGAGTACTCTACCGATCAATTGTTAATACATCATGAGCGATCGATGAAAACTTCTTCGAAAGAGTCTTCACATTGCTGGAAGAAGTGGATCGGACTGCAATCGCAGGGCGGGCAGAGAAGTCTGGAATTCTCAGTCAGCAGTAATTGCTCGCGGCTCGAACTCTGACAGGAGGCAATTCTCGAAAATTACGTATCCGTAGAAATGTCATCCCAGGTCTGTCCGCCCTGGCCAGTGAGCCAGTTTAAAACGTAATGCCGTTCCATAACGACCCCTCCATCCAGATTCGCTGGCGCCGGGCGCTGGTTGATTCGGGCATCGACAACGGCCCAGTGGTAACGATAAATCAGGTCAGTTGCGTCCAGAAGTTCACCCTGGGGACGCAGCTTTGCATTCTTAATGAATTGCTTTCGTCCCTTGTCACGCAGAATACTGATAGCTGTTTCGACATCACAAATGCTATCCGGTCGCTTGAGTTCGTCGACATATCCCAATGCCCAGAGCAATACCCAATAGTCTTCATAACGCCAGACAAACTGAGTTTTTGTGTGCGTGTCAGGGTTCGGGTCAGTGAGGAATTTCTTTTCCCGGGGCGTAAATGCGTCCATCAGTTCAAAGTCGTTTATGAGTCGATCAATGATTTCCTGTTCCAGTCCTTCGCCTTTCACCGCCACAATGCATAAAGCCATCGCCCGGATTGCTACTTCCTCGGTGGTCCGACGTGTCGAGTTGGCTTCCGTGTCAATCGTTGGCAGGTGTGCGATCACGGGGACGTTTTCCGCTTTCAGTAATTCCAGAGAACGTAATTTTCTGGCTTCTGCTTCCTGGGGATCCGCTTCATTTTTTGAACAGCTGAAATTAATCATTATTAGAACTACCAGTAATGCAGATTGAGAAATGGACATGACCTTGAAATCGACTGTACTGAAGTGGTGTTATCGATTGAGAACGTGAACGCTCCAGAAGGAAAGCCTGGTAGGATCACTCTATCGAAATAACATCCCCAGTCCAAAACTGATACCGAGATGAACGAGCATGAAGATGCCGCCAATGATAAAGGAGCGTTTGATTTCAATTCCGAATAAGGCAGAAACAATGACACCTACCAGGACGGCTCCAACGGCTGCTGCCACGAGGACTCCAGAAAAACCGATGGCCAAAACCAGGGCATAGGCCAGCAGATTGGTTCCAATGGCTGCACCCAGTGCCACCAGGACCGCCGTGAATAAGCTGACATCGGCGTCGTCCATGATTTTCAAAATGAGAATCAATGCAACAGCGTCCAGTAATACGACAATCATGGTATCAATTTTCTTAACAGGACCGAAGTTCGAGAGATATCTGTTCAAAACGGTAGACTGAACACATGGGTGCATGTTGAGATGTGAGTCAAAAGATGTCAACGATCAATTAATTGTTTTCCCGATAATCAGGAGAGAATTGAAATGGAACGTGTCTTTTTATGAACTGGTGAGATCAGAAATCACCGCTTGACAAAAAACTAAATGATTAGTAAAAAGCGTCATCCGAGTGAAATTGCTCGACAGAAAAGGATTTTGACTCATGTATCAGGGATCGATGAGTGCCAGAAACTGCTTGCACCGCCAGTCTTCCTGTTTTTCAGGCGGGAAACTGGTCTTGCGCAATCGTTCAGGCTTCACAGTCCTCGAATTACTGGTGACCTTTGGTGTTATTACGACTCTGGCCAGCCTGATTCTGCCGGCGGTCAATTCAGCCCGCGAAGCAGCACGGCAGCTGCAATGCAAAAATCAGTTGAAACAAATCGGCCTGGCGTTGCACTCTTATCATGACAGTTATCGTTGCCTGCCTGCCGGCTGGCAATGGGAGCATACAAATCATTCAGCTTATGGCTGGTCCGTTCCGTTGTTGCCTTATCTCGAACAGCGTGCGATTTACGAACAGGTCGATCGCAATCAGGTGCTGTCTCACATTTCCAATACGACGGCCCGCGAAACCGCGATCGTCAATTTTCTGTGTCCGTCTGATATCGTTGATCCGACTTTCACGCTGTATGAAGAACACGCATTATCCATTTCTCAGATTCCGATTATTCAACTTCCGACAGCCAGTTATGTCGGCGTGTTCGGAACACTCGAAGCCGATGACAGCATTCCGGCTCCCGCCGGAGAAGGAACTTTTTGTGAATCGGTACCGGTTTCCTTTCCTCAGTTGCAGCGTGGTTTGACCCAAACCATCATTGTCGGCGAACGAACCATGTCCATGGTCCCTTCGACCTGGCTGGGAGTGGATTCGTACGGCGAAGATGCTGCCTGCCGCCTGGTGGGCAGTGCCATTACAAAACCGAACTGTAAAGTCTGTGATGAATGTGAATTTTCCAGCCGTCATCCCGGCGGTGTGAACTTCCTCTGGGCAGACGGGCATGTCAGCCTGCTTTCAGAGTCGCTTGATACAAGTACCTACCAGCAACTTTCGCGCAGAATGGCGCTATAAAAAAACGTATAAGAAGTGTCTACCCGCCAACGCCACGATTGGCTTCGAACAGGACGGCTTGTCTGAAGTCGAATCGAAAGAAAGGAAATGTGTGATGCCGAAATTACATCTCACAAAATGCGAACTGGAAGTGATGGATGTTGTCTGGCGAAAAGGCCGCGCAACGGTTCAGGATGTGGTAGACTCTCTGGAACGCCCCCTGGCGTATACGACCGTGATGACCACTCTGAAGATTCTGGATGAACAGCGCGACGTGCTCCGTAAAAAGAAACAGGGTAGAGCCTATGTTTACGAGCCTGCTGTTTCCCGCGAGGAAATCAGCAGCAGCATGGCCGCCGATCTGACGCAGCGACTGTTTGGCGGTTCCGTCAAATCATTCGTGCTCAGCCTGGTGGAAAGTGATTCGATGTCTCAGTCAGACATCGAAGAATTGAAACAGGCGATCGAATCTCTGGAGAAAGAGGCATGACATCCACACAGTTTCTGGAACTGGTCGTATCGCTTTCCGTCCAGGTGTCTGTTGTGATCATCATCGCTCATTGGCTGGGCAAGCTGGTCAACAGCGAACGCGCGCAGTGCCGCCTCTGGACGGTCTGTTATGTCGTCCTGCTGATGCTGATCTTTGTGGCGGTTCTGTTTCCCCATCCGCGTTTTTTTCAGCCCTGGGCTTCAATTGATTCTCAGAATGCCTCTACGATCGTCAGTCTTGAAATGCAGGCGGGACGCGTTCTGTTTTTTATCTGGCTCTCGGGAACCACACTCTCATTGCTGGTTTTCCTGTACCGGGCAGTGCAGGTCAGTTCGTTTCTGAAATCCTGTCAGAGTGTCGATCCGCAACAGTATGCTTTTGCCGAGAGTCTCCATGATTTGAACGGGAATCACGGCGGTAATCCAAGATCCCAGGTCAAACTGTTATCCAGCGATCGTCTGAAAACGCCCTTTTGTTCTCAGTTTCATCGCCCCTATATTGTGGTACCGGAATACCTGCTGGAATTTGACACGCAGAAAATCAATTTCATTCTGCGCCACGAACTCGAACATCTGAAAACGGGACATCCGCTGCAGTTATTCCTGCAGCGTCTGGTGGAAACCATTTTCTGGTTTCATCCGATGGTCTGGTGGGCCTCTCAGGAATCATCGCTCAGGCGTGAATATGCCTGCGACGAAGCCGCCATCGATTCACCTCAGGAAATCGCGCAGTACCTGCGAACTTTATTAACCATTATTGAGTATGGAGCTTCTCAGCAGGATGAGTCACCTACACCCCTGGCGTTCGGTCGCGGTAAAAGTATCATCGCGCATCGAGCCCGTCGATTAACGGAGATTGCCAGAAACCATCGGATGCCTCGCCCTTTCGAAATCTCTGGAATGAAGGCCTGTTGCAGCCTTGTGTGCATTGCAGCTTTCATCGGGATGATCTGGTTGCCCGTTGATGTGCTCGCCTCACCACGTGCGAACTGGTCTCCCTGGCCTTCGTGGACAGCCGGTGCATTACATGACTTTGGTTTTTCACCCAACGATTTCGACGTCTACAGCCGCCATACCGAACTGCATGAACTTCTGATAGAGCGCGAGCCGCTAACAATCCGATCCAGAGCACACCAGATGATGCGTCGCGAATAAGAAAAAAATTTATCGGGAAATACTAAAAGATTAGGAATACGTGACTGTCTGATTAAGACAGGCAGAGCATCGTTTCCTGCACAGTGTAGAAAAAATTTTAACCTTAATTACTAAAAGATTCGGAATTCGATCTGCTGATTTCAGGGATGATATTACAAAAGGGAAGAATGTTTATGTCTAAGTTAGTTTTACCTGCCGAACCGGTGTTAAATCTGTCAGGAAAGAAAATTGAGGAAACAACAGGATCAGTGCAGGGCGTAAATACGCATTCCGGTCTACTGTCAACGATTCACAATATCGGAGTTTCGATTCATCGCTGGTCGGGACGTTATAGCGTATTAGCAACGATCTTTGTCATTACACTTGGCTATCTGTTCTTACTGCGGACGGTAATGGTTGTAACCTATACCAGTCTGGATAAGGTGACGATCTGGCAGGAACTCCAACTGTTATTTGTGGGTTTGCAGTACGATGTGCTGGTGGCGCTCTGTTTTGTGTTTCCGCAGTTGATTCATATCACATTTCTGTCAGAGCGCAGGTTGAAGGGGCGAATCAATCATCTTCTACTGGATCTGACCTGGATCATCGCATTTCTGTTTCTCCCGTTTTTCTGCATTACGGAATACGTCTTCTTTGACGAATTTCAGTCGCGGTTGAATTACATTGCTTTTGAATACATCGTTTATCCCACCGAAGTCTGTTGCAACATCTGGGAATCCTACCCGTTGATCGAGTTGCTGGCGCTGGTAGTACTGTGTGGTATCAGCTGCTGGATTCTGTTGCGTAAGAATTTCCATGCCCAGGTCGCGACATCCATGCCCTGGCAGAAACGTTATGGAATCTTCTTCAGTTGCCTGGCTGCGATTGCAATCCTCTGGTCATCCACGAGTGCCGAAAGTCGACAGGTTTCTCGAGATCGCATTGTTAATGAATGCTCATGGAATGGCTTATACAGCTTTGTGTATTATGCCTGGACCTGCCGCTTTGACTTTAACAAAAATTACATGACGATTGCTGATGCGGAAGTCAAACAGAGATTAAGACAGCAGATTGTCTCTGACGGGGATGACTTGAAACAATTCTCGAATAATCCCGTGGACCGCGTGATTCAGACAGGGCAACCTGAGCAGGATTATAATGTCGTTTTGATTCTGGAGGAGAGCCTGGGATCTGACTTCATCGGAGCGCTGGGAGACAAACGCGGATTGACTCCCCACTTCGATGCTTTGACCAAACAGGGGCTGCTGTTCGATCATTTTTATGCCACCGGAAACCGGACCGCGCGGGCTCTGGAAGCGGTGATGACGTCAATGCCTCCCATTCCGACCGAATCGATCCTCAAGCGGGATCACTCGGAGCATGTCTATACACTGGCAAATGTGCTCGCCGGTCGAGACTATGAGAGACTCTTTATGACAGGCGGACGCGGGCTGTTTGATGGCGTACGTTCTTTTATGAGAGCCAATGGCTTCAACCATTTTATTGAACAGTCAGATTTTCATGATCCCATTTTTGCAAATGCCTGGGGGGTCAGCGATGAGGACCTGTTTCATAAGGCTCTGACAGAACTGGATGGTCTGGAAAAGTCCGGTCGGCCGTTCTTTGCCACCATTCTCACGGTTTCCAATCATCGACCTTATACTTACCCGGAAGGTCGCATTCCTGAGAATGAGCAGACACGTGAGAACGCGGTGAAATATGCAGACTGGGCACTCGGTTATTTTTTTCGTGAAGCGCAATCACATGATTTCTATCAGAATACCATTTTTGTTGTCATGGGGGATCACGGAGCCCGTGTTTCCGGCAGCCAGCTGTTTCCCATGAGTTCTTACCGGGTGCCGGTATTGCTGATTCAGCCTGAGGGAAAAGCAGCGGGGACGCGCTGCAGCACACTGGCCTGTTCGCTGGATATCGCGCCGACCATCATGGGACGACTGGGCAGCGACTATCGCTCGGTCTTCTTTGGTTACGATGTCCTGCAGGCAGATCCCAGGCGGGGACGGGCCATCATGCAGCATAATCATGATGTCGCATTACTCGATTCACAAAATCGCATGGTCGTGCTGGGGTTCGGGAAGTCATCAGCAGGCTTTCAACTGGATCGCGCCACGCATCAACTCAATCAACAGAAAAATCCCGATCAAGAGATGCTGCACAATGCCGTGGCATTCTTCCAGGCCGCGTTTGAACTGTATTATTCCGACCGCTGGTATCCAGATCCACAAAACAGCCCGCAGAAAGATCCAGGTATTTAATTCAAGAATCTACAATTGAATCTCTGATGCGGAGTGAAACATTGACTCCTGATTGTTGGTGTCTGCTACGACAGCTTCGTTTCACTCGCACCTTTAATGGAGCACCTGTCAGTGCTCCTTTCCTCACATTCCCCGCCTTTTTCTCACTTCGCTTGTCACCCACCTTACATCTCTGTTTTCCTCTCTGCTTAAAACACACGATGAATCAAACTCTGACGCTGAAATTACAGACATACTGTGCAGGCAGCCTGATCTCAGGACGCATCTTTCTGCTGTCCGTGTGTCTGCTTGCGCTGTCTATGCTGTCGGGCTGTATTTCGACAAACCATTCCACCAGTGGGAAATGGTTGAGTTCGACGCTGCAGCGCTCACAAGCGGTTTCACACGATGTCACGCCGGGTGATCAGCACAAGCGAGAGCAAACCGCTGCCGAAGCGGGTGAAGAGTTTGGATTGTCTGGATTGAGAGGAGACGATCCGGCCGGTTCAGACTGGATTGATTCCACCCGCGGAGTATTGAATCAAAACAGGCAGATTGATGAAACACTGCCCGACGACTTGCCTGCATCTGTAGTTGTGACCGGTTTTCTGTCGGAAGAACCTCTGGGTGACTTCGGCTGTGTGAATCCCAGTTTCGAAACCGAAATGGCAAGTGAGCGGCTGACACTCTGGAGCAAAGTCAAAGAGGATCATGCTAATTATTACTCGAATGAGTCATTGGCCTGGCTGGCGGGCGGGTTCGGCATCGGCGCGATTATGGCGAATACCTCATTGGATGGCGGCATACAGAATCACAGCCAATCCAGTGTACTCAGTGCCTCGTCCGATGAATGGCTGCACGGATTACATGCGCAGAAAGAATTGGGCAACGGTCGTTATACTATTCCGCTGTTTGCTGCTGCCTGGGTAGCGGGAGCCATGTTTGAAACAATCCCGCTTGTGAATCGGACCGGGGAATGGGGGGAACGCTCGCTTCGCGCAATCATTGTCGGCACACCCCCGATGCTGGCCATGCAGTTAGCCACCGGTGCCTCGCGTCCGGGGGAAACCACTGCGAATGCAAAGTGGAAGCCCTTCCAGGACAATAACGGTGTCAGCGGCCACAGCTTCATGGGAGCCATCCCGTTTCTGGCTGCCGCCAAAGTGACCGATAAACCTTTACTCAAACTGGCGTTCTACGCCGGTTCCACGCTGGTGCCTCTCTCCCGCATCAATGACAATCGGCATTACCCCTCACAGGTATTTCTCGGCTGGTGGATGGCGTGGATCGCCACCAACGCCGTCGATGCGACACAAAATCCGGATCGTCACTGGAGTGTCTACCCGATTTCCTGGTCAGGGGTCAGTGGTGTGGGCTTTGAATACAACTGGTAGTCGGGGAGCGGCTCTATGGCCCGACAGTCATAGTCGCGGTCACATGAGTTTTCTCCAGAATGTAATGTAGCTGTTGAGTTGATTATAAAAAGGTTTACTGCCATTACAGGGGTAATAGATTGGTGAGTAGAAAGACAGGATTCGATCAGAGGTTTGTTCGGAGACAGTGCCAAAATGATTGATCAGGTAGGCGTAAGCCGGTCCGATGCTCAGAACGTAAGTCAGTGCCAGCAGTAAGGTGAGCAGTCCGCAGTAACAGACGCCCCTGAAGAGAATACGTCGGTCAATCAGGAAGAAAGTGAACATGACGGTTACCGTCGTTTGAGTTTCACACTATAAATCATTCCAATCGCACAACCTATGATCGCACACACTGGCATGCCATTCAAGATAAAAAAACGTGTATAGCCGGCGGTGACCTTACTTCTGAGGAAGCTGTAATACGGATCCTGTTGTGCCAGCATGGGGGCCAGGACGCAGGCACCCAGAAAATAGCCGATCAGCAGGCCAATGATCGCTCCGACAATCGAATGCTTCAACATACCCCGAATTTTGACCTCGCCGAACCGCAACGCAAACAGATAGGCCAGTATCCCGCCCAGGAGAGGTCCAATAACAGGTAGGCGGACTCCACTTTGAAACCGGATCATCGGTCCGGTTTCCATCCAGGAATAGCTGCCGATAATCGCTTCCAGTAACAGTCCCAGAATCACACCGCAAAAAGCAGCGATCCACTGATTCACATCCACCGATTCAATTGACTTGCGTTTCGTCACGTTTACTGTTCCAGCTCAAATAAGTTATCTCTCTTTAATTAATGTCGGCAATCATGTGCAAGTGAGACAATTTTTTCGCTTTCAACGGACAATCGGTTAAACTGATAGAAACGGGTAACTGATAAATCCGATCCGAGGAACATTACATGATCGAAGAAAACAGAGTACAGGCAACGGCTCCTCCACAGATTCACTGGCGTCGCATGTATCTGATCTCGATCGGAATGATCCTGATCGCCGTCGGTATTGCCTGGCAGTTCAAACTGCTGCCGCCGTTCGCATCCGGTCTGCCCCGACAAAACGCAATCATGGTCATCGCCCCCTATCGGCATCTGGGGACCTGGGTCTTTGATGACAGTTCCGCAGGCCTGGTGCAGGAACCGTTTGTGGCCGGCGTACCGGAAATGATCGATGTGATCGTCAAAGACATTCCCGATGCCGACAAAGGTTTCCGCCTGCTGTTCTCGGCAAAGCCGTTTCCCCAATATCAGAAAAAACTCATCTGGCTCCGCGGCGCTGGAGAGGGGAACTACTATCGCTTTGAAGATTCTGACATGGAAGGCTGGATCTGTCCGGCCATGTTCAAATATTACGAGACCGCCCCCAAAGAGCTCTACGTCAAAGCCGAACCCATGAAATGAACATGACAGGCGCGCCCGGCCTCCCTTTTTGGTGTCACTCTCAATTCCGGCAGAGCAGTCGTTTGACGAAAGCACTGAACCCCTACTATATTAGGATCACTCAGCCCCCGTAGCTCAGTTGGATAGAGCAATGCTTTCCTAAAGCATAGGTCGCAGGTTCGAACCCTGCCGGGGGTATGTTTTCTCAGGAAATGCTCATTCTGCGTATTACTTCTCGCTAGACGAAGGAACAGATCTGATGCTCAAGTCGCTTTCCGTGTTTGCAGTCTGTCTCATCACGCTCTGTTTTGTCTTAACCAGTTCGGTGCTCCAGGCGGAAGACAAAGCCAAAAGTTATTACCTGATCGGGAATTCGCTGACCTGGGATACGGCTCCTTCATTACTGGAGGGAGATGTGCAGTGGCACGTGGATTGTGGGAAGAGTCTGCCTTACATCATGGCGCACCCGGAAATGCCTTGTGTGAAAACATCCACACTCTGGCCACAGGCACTCAAGGAAAAACAGTACGATCTGATCTCCGTGCAGACACACTACGGTGCAACGCTGGACGAAGATCTCGCCACGATTTCCAAATGGGTGGATATGCAGCCCAATGCGATCTTTATCATTCATACAGGCTGGGCACGAAGTAAGACCCGTGCTGAAGAATATGCCAGCAAAGAGGTCACCGGGAAAATGCAGCACAGCCCCGCTTATATGAAGGCGTTGCTGGCTGCTTTGCAGAAAAAATATCCTGAGCGGAAATTCAAACAGACCCATGCCATCGATCTGCTGGACCAGGTGAATACGGATATCAAAAACAACAAAGCTCCTTTCGATGAAATTACCGACATCTACCGCGATGCAATTCACATGAAAACCGATACCGGCCGCTACCTGATGCACAACGCCATGCGGCACGCGCTGGGACAGCCCCGTTCGGACAAAGGGTACGAAAAAGTCGATCCCCAGGTGAAGCAGTACCTGAATCAGGTGCTGGATACACTCAAGTAAGAATCACTCAGAGGCTTGATCAAACCGATGTGGCTGGCAGCTCGTCGATCAGGGTCAGCTTTTCCTCGTCTGTCAGGAATGAGGCTTCGAACGAGTTGCGGGCGAGTTTAATTAAATCGTTTTGTGACAGATCGAAGGCGTGTTGAATCGCAGCGAAGTTTTCATTCACATAGCCGCCGAAGTAGGGGGGATCATCTGAATTGACGGTCACCAAGAGCCCCGCGTCCAGCATCTGTTTCAGGGTGTGTTCTTTCATGGTTTTAAAGACACGCAGCCGCACGTTGGAGAGCGGGCAGACCGTCAAGGGGATCTGTTCGGCGGCCAGTCGTTTGACCAGATCAGGGTCTTCCATGCAGCGCACGCCATGGTCGATGCGCTCTGCGTGCAGCAGATCCAGCGCTTCGGTAATGTATTCGGGCGGACCTTCTTCACCCGCGTGACAGACCACGTGATATCCCTGCTGGCGGGCCGCGTCAAAGACCTTCACAAATTGGGAAGGGGGATGTCCCAGTTCCGAAGAATCCAGACCCACGCCGATAAAATGTTCGCGGAAAGGGAGCGCCTGTTCCAGTGTCTCCATCGCTGATTCTGCAGAAAGGTGCCTGAGGAAACTCAGAATCAGCCTGGACGAGATGCCAAGTTGAGTCTGTCCGTCTTTCAAAGCCGCTGAGATTCCATGGACGATGGTTCCCATCGGGATCTCACGGGCGGTATGGGTCTGGGGATCGAAAAAGATTTCCGCATGTTTCACATTCTGCGAAGCGGCTTTTTTCAGATACGCCATTGTGAGTTCGTAAAAGTCTTCCTCACTGCAGACAACGCTCACCGAAGCATAATACAGATCCAGAAACGACTGCAGATCGCTGAAGTTGAATGCAGCCCGCATTTCTTCCACGGAGGCAAACGGCAGGCTCATCCGGTTCTTTTCAGCCAGTTGAAATGCCAGTTCCGGTTCCAGGGTTCCTTCGATGTGCAGGTGTAGTTCTGCCTTGGGCAGGCGGGCGATAAACTCATCCATGGCTTCTCTCCGTCGTGAAAGGAATCTGCAGTCAGTGGTTGCTGGCGACATGGTAACTTGCGAACCTGGTTTGTCAACATCATGCCGAAGCCCGCCAGCCTTCGCATTCACCTGTCTCGCTGCTAGGATAAAATACCAGTGAGAAACGGGAAACGTTCCCACGAGAATCATTCCGGTACACAACAATGAGGTCACTACATGCTAAGAACAATTCTGTCCTCGCTGGTACTGCTGGTTGTCAGTCTGCAGATTCCTCTCCACGCGGCTGAATGGCAGGTTGGCGTCGCGCGAATTGACATCACACCTGCAAAAAAGATCTGGCTCGCCGGCTATGCGTCACGCACAAAACCCGCTGAAGGAACAACCCATCCCTTATGGGCCAAGGCACTCGTTTTTAAAGACGGGCAGGGAAACCGGGCTGCAATTGTCACCACCGATCTGATCGGTTTGACGCGCGAACTCTCCGATAGTGTTGGTGCCCGGGTGGCCCGGGAGACAGGAATGAGCCGCGAGCAGATTCTGCTCAATTCCTCACATACGCATTGTTCACCCGTCGTGCGCGGCTGTGCACCGCTGGCTTATGATTTCACTCCTGCCCAGCAGCAGGACGTTGATGACTATGCGAAGGTACTCGAAGATAAACTGGTCAAAGTCATCGTTACCGCCAGCAAATCGCTCAAACCGGCCCTGCTCAGTTACGGTGAAGACCGGGCCACATTTGCCATCAACCGTCGCGGTCGCATTAACCCGGATGGTCCCGTTGATCATACGGTCCCCGTCCTTAAGATCAGCGATCCTGCAGGGAAGCTCCAGGCAATTCTGTTTGGCTATGCCTGTCATAATACTACGCTGGCATATTTTGAGTTTTGTGGAGACTACGCCGGCTTTGCGCAGATCGAACTGGAAAAACAATATCCGGGCATCACCGCGCTGTTTTTGCTGGGCTGTGGCGGCGATGCCAACCCCGATCCCCGAGGCACCCGGGAACTGGCTGAGCAGCATGGACGTTCGCTGGCTTCAGCAGTCAGGCGGGCTTTGGGGGCGCCGTTGAAGCCGGTTCGCGGTCCACTTACGGTGAAATTTCAGCGGACCGATTTACCCTTTGTGAAACCACCCTCGCGCGAACAACTGCTCGCCCAACAGGGGCAGGGGGATATCTATTCTCAACGTCTGACAAAGCATCTTCTCAAACAACTCGAGCAGCAGCGCTCCATTCCGGACTCGTATCCGTTCTCTGCCCAGGTGATTGAGTTCGGAAATGATCTGACACTCATCGGGCTCGGCGGAGAAACCGTAATTGATTACGCCATCCGTCTCCACGAGGAACTGGCGGGACGACAGGTCTGGATTGCAGGCTACTGTAACGAAGTCTTCGCCTATGTTCCCTCGGAACGCGTCTTGAAAGAGGGAGGATATGAAGGCGGCGGAGCCATGAAATACTTCGGAATTCATGGGCCGTTTCAACCTGGTGTCGAAGACCGTGTGATTCAACTGGTTCATGCTCTGCTCGAGCCTTAAATCCATGTGGCTGTTTTTACAAGGCTGATACCCTTCTGTAAAAAACAAAAAACACTTGCTGTTCTTTCTTTCTTTTACGTAAGAATAGGGCTGATCAATACGGGATGTCTTTTCGGCAGGAAAGCAAATCCAGTCTGTCTAATCTGCACCGAACCAGTCCGTTCAGGCATTCCCCACGCGTATTCCCGGAAACTGTTCGTGTTCTGGTATGTTTTACTAACTGTTTGTCGTGTAGTTACTTAAAGTCGACCGAAGACAGCCGTTTGTTGTGGTGAAAATCACAGACTTGAATTTTGGTATTGTCTCAAATAAAGACGTGGGAAATAATAGTAACGCTCGAAACATGATATTAGGTCTCTGACATTCCTGTGTGGCATGCCCTGAAAATGCTCGAGTCACGTCCACACGATAACCCCACTTTTACAATTAGGTGTTGGCCATGGACGGTCTGTTAAACAACCTCATTTCATTTTTATTTTGAATGAGGGAACTATCCCTGCGCCATGCGTGTCTGTTTGATACTGAAATTTCTGGACATAGTGAAAGGCTCTCGCACTTTAGAAAAATTACCCTTATCAAATTACCTCGAACTTATTGGCCAATAAATCGACGGGCAGGAATGCCACTCGTAACGCCAGGAGGAGGATTCCCATGGAAAATGGTCGATCAATCTTAAAACAAATCTCGAGTCAGCTGAATGCCGACTCATTTCTTCAGGAACACTGGCAGGGCTCCTTTGAGGAGTACCTCGATATTGTTCGGCAGGATCCCCGGGTGACGCGAACGGCGTTCCAGCGTGTCTATGACATGATCATGAGCTATGGAACCTACCCGGTCGAAGGCAAAAAAGGTCTGATCCGTTATCGCTTCTTTGACGATCCGGTCAACGACGGCAAAGATGGCATCTTCGGGCTCTCCAAGCCGCTGATGGAACTGGTCAACGTATTCAAGTCGGCTGCCCTCAAGTATGGCAGCGAACGCCGTGTACTGTTACTGCATGGTCCGGTCGGGAGTTCCAAAAGTACGATCGCCCGCCTGCTCAAGCAGGGGCTCGAACGCTATTCCCGTACTGAAGACGGTGCCCTCTACAGCTTCGGCTGGAAAGAGGAAGACGGTACGATCCTCTGGGATCCGATGAACGGTGATCCCCTGCAACTGGTGCCTCTCAAGAACCGCCAGGAAATCTGCGACTATCTGAATGCCGACCGTGATCCCGACAAAGATGCCGGTTACGGAGTGGAAATCACAGGCGAAGTCTGCCCGCTCAGTCGCTTTATCTTTAATGAGCGACTTGAAAAAGCCAACGGCGACTGGACCAAAGTCATGGATCAGATCGTGGTGAAACGCATCACCTTCTCCGAGCAGGATCGGATCGGCATTGGTACTTTCCAGCCAAAAGACGAGAAGAACCAGGATTCCACCGAACTGACCGGCGATATCAACTATCGCAAAATCGCTCAGTACGGCAGCGAAAGCGATCCGCGTGCGTTTAACTTCGATGGCGAATTTAACGTTTCCAATCGCGGACTGATTGAATTTATCGAAGTCCTCAAACTGGACGTCGCGTTTTTGTACGACCTTTTGGGGGCTTCACAGGAGCACAAAATCAAGCCAAAGAAATTCGCACAGACTGATATCGATACCGTGATTATCGGCCACACGAACGAGCCGGAATACCGTCGACTCCAGTCCAACGAATTCATGGAAGCCTTGCGCGACCGTACGGTGAAAATTGATGTGCCGTATGTCACGAAGCTCAGTGAAGAAGTGAAGATTTACGAGAAGGACTACAATACCAAACGGGTTCGCGGTAAACACATCGCCCCGCATACGCTGGAAATTGCCGCAATGTGGGCAGTGCTCACACGGCTGGAAACTCCCAAGCATCACGGACTTACATTAATCCAGAAGATGAATCTGTACAACGGGAAATCCCTGCCAGGCTTCACCACCGAAAATGTGGAACAGCTGCGCAAGGAAGCCAAGTCAGAAGGATTGTTTGGAATTTCTCCCCGCTATGTGCAGGATAAAATCTCGAACGCCCTGGTGGTCAACTCGCATAGTTCCAACCTGAATCCGTTCATGCTGCTCAATGAACTGGAAGAAGGGCTGAAGCATCATTCTTTGATTGCCAACGATGACATGCGTGATCATTACCGCCAGCTCATCACCGTGGTGAAGGAAGAGTATACCGATATTGTGAAAAACGAAGTTCAGCGTGCGATTGCTGCCGACGAGGAAGCACTCACGCGACTGTGTGGTAATTATCTCGATAACGTGAAAGCGTACACGCAGAAAGAACGTGTGAAAAACAAATTCACCGGCGAATATGAAGAACCGGATGAACGCCTGATGCGTTCTATTGAAGAACGAATTGATATTCCGGACACCAGGAAAGACGATTTCCGTCGTGAAATCATGAACTACATTGGTGCCCTGTCACTGGACGGCAAATCGTTTGACTACAAAACCAATGATCGTCTGCAGAAGGCCCTCGAAATGAAACTGTTCGAGGATCAGAAGGATACGATCAAACTGACGAGTCTGGTCTCGAATGTCGTTGATTCCGAAACGCAGGAAAAGATCGACATCGTCAAAGCACGGCTCATTCGAAATTACGGTTACGACGAAGAGTCTGCGACAGACGTCCTGCAGTACGTTGCCAGCATTTTTGCTCGCGGCGATACCAAAAAGAACAGCGACGCCGCCTGATCTCTGATTTCGTCTGAAAAGAATTAAACTAACCCAGGATAAGAAGGAATTACATGAGAGCCGACTCACTCTGATTCCCTGTTCTGAAAGGGGCTCGATACCATGGTACGAAGAATAGATCGTGACCAGCAACGGTTCGATAAAATTATAAAAGGGAAGGTCCGACAACAGCTCCGGAAATACATCAATCATGGTGAAATGATTGGTCGCAAAGGCCGCGAGACCGTCAGTATCCCTGTTCCCAATATTGAGATCCCCCATTTCCAGCACGGCGAAAAAGGGAGCGGCGGTGTCGGACAGGGAGAAGGCGAAGTCGGTCAGCCCATCGGTCGCGGCAAAGGGGACGGAGACGGTCCCGGTCAGGCTGGTAATGAACGCGGACAGCATATTCGCGAAGTCGAATTAACGCTTGAGGAACTGGCCGACATGCTCGGCGAAGCACTGGAACTCCCGCGGATTGAACCCAAGGGGGAAGATGCCCTTACTTCTCAGAAAGACCGCTATACCTCGATCCGGCCGACAGGCCCGGATTCGCTGCGTCATTTTAAGCGCACTTACAAACGGGCACTCAGACGGATGATTGCCACAAATAATTACGATCCCAAAGATCCGTTTATCGTTCCCACTAAAGATGACGAACGCTTTCGCAGCTGGAAGACCGTTTCCGAGCCGCATACGAATGCCGCGGTCATCTATATGATGGATGTCTCCGGATCAATGACCGACGTGCAGAAAGAAATTGTCCGCACGGAAGCCTTCTGGATCGATACCTGGCTCAAGCGGCAGTATGACGGCATTGAACGTCGTTATATTGTGCATGACGCTGTTGCTCATGAAGTGGATGAGGATACGTTTTACCGCGTTCGAGAGAGCGGCGGGACGCGTATCTCATCCGCTTACCGGGCTGCCGACCACATTATCAAACGCGACTTTCCCCCCTCCCAATGGAATATTTACTGTTTTCAGTTTTCAGATGGAGACAACTGGGGAGAAGACAATACGGACTGTATCGAAAATCTCAAACAGAATCTGTTTCCGATCTGTAATTTGTTCTGTTACGGGCAGGTCCGCAGTCCGTATGGATCGGGGGATTTCATAAAAGAACTCCGTAAAGTGGAAGAGGAGTTCGATAACCTGATCCTCTCGGAAATAGATGATAAGGAAGCGATTTACGGTTCCATCAAAACATTCCTGGGAACAGGCAAGTAAAAACTGTTGTGATTTACAGCAGCCAGTCAGCGTATCATTTCACTGACAACACGAGCTGACGGAGAATCTTATGGTAGTGACAACTTACCGACCTTTGCCGCAAGAGTTAAGCGATATCCAGCAGGAGATGGAACAGCATGCGCTCGATTACGGCCTGGACTTCTTCAAAACCATCTTTGAAGTCCTGGACTATGAAGAGCTGAGCATGTTCGCCGCGTATGGCGGGTTTCCGGTTCGGTATCCACACTGGCGGTTCGGGGCACAGTACGATGAGTTGATGAAAGGGTACTCCTACGGCCTGCAGAAAATCTACGAAATGGTGATCAACACTGATCCCTGCTACGCTTATCTGCTCAGCGCGAATGATATCACCGACCAGAAACTGGTGATTGCCCACGTATATGGACACTGTGATTTTTTTAAGAACAATGCCTGGTTCTCACAGACCAATCGAAAAATGCTGGACCAGATGGCCAACCATGCCACCCGCATGAATCGCCATATTGACAATTATGGCTACGAAGTGGTTGAGACATTCATCGATACCTGTCTCTCGCTGGAAAGCCTGATTGATCCGTATGCACCCCACATCCGCAGAACACAGAAAACGGAAACCCGGGAAGAAACGAAGAAACGGACTGACGAAGAAAACGAGAGTACCGGCGGACGCTTTCCGGCCAAGTATTATATGGATCGGTACATCAATCCCGAGGATGTCCTGGAGGAAGAAGCCAATCAGAAAAGGCAGAAAGCGCGGGAACTTTCCGACCAGCTCAAGTTTCCCAAAGAGCGGATGCGGGATGTCCTGTACTTTCTCATTCAGTATGCGCCCCTGGAAGACTGGCAGCGGGATGTGCTGACCATCATCCGCGATGAAGCCTGCTACTTCGCGCCCCAGGGACAGACGAAAATTATGAATGAAGGCTGGGCCAGTTTCTGGCATTCCACCATCATGACCCGACATGGTCTGACGGATGAAGGGCTCATTAACTACGCCGACCATCACAGTGGCACGATGGCTACCAGCCCGAATCGCCTGAATCCCTACAAACTGGGAATCGAACTGCTCAAGGATATCGAAGAACGCTGGAATAAAGGCCAGTTCGGTCCGGAATACGAGAACTGCACCGACATGTATCAGAAAGAACACTGGGATCAGGATCTCGGCTTAGGTCGGGAAAAGATCTTCGAAGTCAGGCGGATTCATAATGACATTACTTTTATTGATACCTTCCTCACTCCCGAGTTCTGTTACAAACAGAAAATGTTCTCCTTTGCCTTTAACGATTCCAACAAAACTTATGAAATTCAGTCACGAGAATTTCAGCAGATCAAGCAGCAGCTGTTGAGCAGCCTGAGCAACCATGGACGCCCGGTCATTTATGTGCAGGATGCGAACTATAAAAATCGAGGTGAACTCTACCTGGAGCATGAGTATTTGGGAGTAGAACTCAAGCTCGATTATGCCCAGGATACATTGGCTAACCTGCATACCATCTGGAAACGTCCCGTGAATATCGAAACCGTCGTAGACGATCGCCCCACGATTCTGAGCTATGACGGTAAAAAACACTCCACGAATTCCAAAGAGAAAACATAAGATCCTCGTCAGGAGGATTTCCCTATGACTGTATTAAATCAACTCAATCATGAACTGATTCAACTGGTCGGCTTTCATTCTGCACAGCCTCGCACGGTAACACTCGCTGCGAAAGGTAAAATCGAACTCATGCTTGATTTTACCTCAGTCGATACCATGAGCTGTTCCTTTCAGGAAATCCGCGTCAATGTCCCTGCGCTGACACAGGCCACGTTCGATAAACTCAAAGAATGGGGACAGAAGCTCTGTCAACGGATCACTTATCTGCTCGAAAACATTGGTCCGCTGGAATACGATGAGGATGCAGGCCAGGTGCTCATTCGATCGACGCCTCCGGACCAGAAACCGGCCGGCACCCGGTTTTATGAAGTGATTCTGTCCTCCCACACGAACGGCAATTTCAGTCTCAAACGCTTTGAGTCTCAAAAAGGTCAGACCGGTCGGACCCAGGTCGATTTACAGGTGACTCACGAGGTTCTCAAAAAGCTGGTCGAAGACCTCGTAAATACGGTTCCATAAACTCCGATTTAACCTCATCAAGAGACGAAATCCAGTAAAACACCTCAGGTACCAGTGACCTGAGGTGTTTTCTCTTTTCAGGATAGGTTAAGGTTGTAAATTCGGATTTCGTGCTTGACGAAAGGTGTTTTATATGTAAAATCATATTTCATGAGTAAAACATTAGAGCGAACCGAATCAAGATTATCATACCGGGTACCGGCTCTGGAAAAGGGTCTGGAAGTGCTGGAACTCCTGTCGGGGATCTCTCAGCCACTCACTTTAACGGATATTGCAGAGCGACTGGGACGCACCAAACAGGAGCTGTTCCGGGTCATGGCCTGTCTGAATGAGCAGGGCTACCTGATCCGGGATGCCAATCAGGGTTACCGCATGAGTACCAAGCTGTTTGAGCTGGGGGCGAAACATGCCAGCACCGAAGCTTTGATTGCCCGGGCCACGCCTCACATGGAATCATTGACAAATGAACTGAATGAATCCTGTCATTTGAATCTGGTTGTTCGCAATAAGATGCTGGTGATCGCCCGTGTGGACTGTGATGCCGATGTTTCCCTGGCAGTCCGCATCGGTGCCAGCTTCAAATTACACGAACGCAACAGCGGCCATGTTGCGCTGGCGTTTCATACCGCTGATCAGCGTCAGAAATACTGGGAGCAGTCAGATCAGCCGGCAGGGCAGATCAAAAAGTGGGAAAGCGAGTTTGCCAGCATCAGGCAGTCCGGTTTCCGCACGATGGAAAGTACGCTGATTGTCGGCGTTCAGGATACCGCGACACCAATACTCGGCGCGGATGGCAGACTGCTGGCGGTCTTATGTGTTTCCCATATTCTGCGAGTGGGCGAAGCGGATGAAAGCGCCCGTATTTCTTCTGCCATGCTGGAGTGTTCACAGGCAATATCCAGTGAGTTCGGGCCGACCATGATCAGTCAACTGGATGCCCCTGCCCATGGCGTCAAATCAACATAACAGGTGAATTGAACGGAGTTTTCATGCTAGATCAGTCAACGCGAGACCAGGACTTTCCCAGTTTGGGGGAACGCGTCTACTTAAATACGGCGGCAGAAGGTATTCCTCCGTTATCTGTCGGGAATGCATTTCAGCAGTATTTTCAGGATAAACTGCTGGGCATGGATGGCAGAAAGTTGCATGAAACGCAGTGGGATGCAGCAAAAGAACTGCTGGCTCAGATGTACGGTTTGAGTTCTGAAGAAGTCAGCATCTGCTCCTGCAGCTCAGAGGCCTTCAATCTTGCTTACCAGGCACTGCAGCTGAAAACGGGTGATGAAATCATTGTCAGCGATCTGGATTTTCCTGCCAGTTATACTTATGGACTACAGCAGAGCTGTCCGGCGACCGTGAAGGTCTGGAAGTCTCGCGACTGGGAGCTGCACCTCGAAGATCTGAAATCGCTGCTCAGCGAAAAAACCAGGGTCGTCAGTATTTCGCTGGTCAGTTTTTTCAATGGATATAAAATTCCCCTGCAGGATGTGATTCAGACCATTCGTGCGAACTCTTCTGCGTTGATTGCGCTGGACGTGACCCAGGCTTTGGGCCGGATCCCGCTCGATCTGACAGACATCGATTTAATCGTCAGCAGTACTCACAAGTGGATTCTCGCATCGCATGGCGGCGGACTGGTCGGAGTTCCTTCCGCCAAAGCCCGGGATTGGACGGTTCCTGCAGGCGGCTGGTTCAATCTGAAAGATGCCTTCGGCGATCAGCGTTTCGAAGGGGCAGAAAGTCTGCCGGGCGCTGCCAGCTTTACCGTGGGCATGCCCAATTATCCCGCCGTCTATGCTATCAGGGCAGCGCTGGATTACATTACTTCGACGGGCGTCGATGAGATCAATCGGGCAGCGACACCACTGGTAGAAGCTTGTCTCGCAGGGCTGAAAGAAACCTCCGTTGAATTGATCTCGCCCCGCAGTACTGAGCATCTGGCAGGGATTATTGCCTTTCGACACCCCGATGCTGAACGTATTTATCAGCATCTGCACAGTAAACAGATTCACCCCATGTACCACGCCGGACGCATCCGCGTGGCCTTGCATGGTTATAATACGATGGAAAATGTAGAGACGTTCCTGAGTGAATTAAATCACGCACTCGCGAAGAGTTTTGTTGGAAATTAGGTGGTTTATGGCTACCAGGCGTTTAAAAAGTCGTTGAGAAACTGTTTTAAGTCGGTATTTTTGCTGACTTCTGGACCAGAGAATATATAATAGAGGTAAGACATAAGCTCATTCTTCAAAAGTTCTTACCTTCACTCAATAGCCGCTCATTATTGGTGTGAGAGACTCTCGCTCCACTAAATCAATTTGTGGTTCCTACCTGAAACCGCTGGGAAAAATCATGAAGATGTCTGCTCGTTTACGAGATTGTTTCTGTACTTTCGTAAAACAGGGTTCATGCGGAGTATTAATCGTTCTCGCTGCTGTGAGTGTCTCTCCACTTCAGGCTGCCGAGAAGGAACCCGACCAGCAACAGATCCAGTTTTTTGAAGCAAAAATCCGTCCCCTGTTGATCAAGCACTGCTATGACTGTCATGGCGAAGATACTCAGGAATCGGATTTGCGCGTTGATACATTCAAAGGTATTGCCCAGGGAGGCAAAGCGGGTTCACTGATCGTTCCCGGCAAACCGGAACAGAGTCTGTTGATCACGGCCGTCAAGTATCAGTCCAACGATCTGCAGATGCCTCCCGACGAAAAAATGAGTAAAGAGGAAATTGCAGACCTGACGAACTGGGTCAAAATGGGAGCGCCCTATCCCAATGCCGATTTAAGTCTGTTGCGTGACCCCAGCGACAAGGGCAAATACGATCTGGAGAAAGAACGCGAATTCTGGTCGTTCCAGACAGTGAAAAAACCGGCGCTGCCTGAAGTCAAACAGAAGTCGTGGGTCAAAAATCCGATTGATCAGTTTATTCTGCAGCAGTTGGAGCAGGCGGGATTGACACCAGCCCGTCCTGCAGACAAACGCACGTTGATTCGGCGGACCACTTTTGATCTGACCGGGCTGCCTCCGACGCCCCAGGAAATCGAAAACTTTCTGAACGACTCCTCTCCCGACGCCTTCGAAAAAGTGGTGGATCGTCTGCTGGCTTCACCCCATTACGGCGAACACTGGGGGCGCCACTGGCTGGACGTCGCCCGCTATGCCGATTCCAATGGTCTGGACGAGAATGTGGCGTATGGGACCGCATGGAAATATCGCGACTATGTCGTGAATGCGTTGAATAAAGACAAGCCTTACGATCTATTCCTCAAAGAGCAGCTCGCCGGTGATTTGCTGGAGCCAGCGAAAGATGTTGTCGAACGCAATGAGCGTTTGACAGCCACCGGTTTCCTGTTATTAGGTCCGAAAGTTCTAGCCGAAGTCGATAAAACCAAAATGGAAATGGACATCATCGACGAGCAGATCAATACGATTGGCGTCTCGCTGATGGGCATGACACTCGGCTGTGCCCGTTGCCATGATCACAAATTCGATCCAATTTCAGCGAACGATTATTATGGTCTGGCGGGGATCTTGAAAAGCACCAAAATCATGGAGAGTTACAAGACAATTGGCCGCTGGAACGAAAACTCGCTCGCGACAGAAGCGGAACTGAAAGTACAGGCAGACTGGGATCAGAAGATCAAGGCAGAAGAAGATCAAATTGCCGCGCTGGTCAAATCAGAAAATGAACGGCTCCAGACAGAGGGGGGCAAAGAATTTAAACTGCCCAAGAAGCCGGAAGCCTCTTATTCCAAAGAGGTCCAGGCAAAATTGAAAGCGCTGCGCGACCAGGTTGCATCACTGAAAAAAGAACGGCCTGAAGTTCCCACAGCAATGGGAGCAGCCGAACGGGAGACCACCGACGTTCCCATCCATATTCGTGGCAGTCATCTGACGCTGGGGGAAACTGTGCCCCGCCATGTCCCTGTTGTTCTGAGTCAGCAGCCACAGAATCCGTTTCCTGAAAAACAGAGTGGTCGTCTGAAGTTAGCAGAATGGCTCACCAGCAGAGAGCATCCTTTAACCTCACGCGTGATCGCGAACCGGGTCTGGCGCTGGCACTTTGGCAAGGGAATTGTCGCTACCCCGGATAACTTCGGAAAACTGGGAGCCAAACCAACCAATCAGCCTCTACTGGATTGGATGGCTGTTACACTGATGGAGGAAGGCTGGTCCCTGAAGGAACTGCATCGTCTGATTCTGCTCTCCAACACCTGGCAGATGAGCAGCGAATTCAATGCACAGGCGGCTGCCGTCGATCCGGGTAACAGGTTGATGTGGCGTGTTGATGTGCGACGCCTGGATGCCGAATCGATTCGCGACTCCATTCTGTCCGTCAGTGATGGCCTCGATCCCGCTCTGGGGGGATCTCTACTAAATGTGGGGAACCGTGAGTTTGTCTTCAATCACGAATCAAAAGATGGCGTCACATACGATTTTAATCGGCGTTCCATCTATCTGCCTGTGATCCGCAATCACCTGTATGGGATGTTTATGCTGTTTGATTATTCTGACGCCAGTGTATTAAACGGCGATCGTTCCGCGACGACTGTCGCGCCACAGGCACTGTTTCTGTTGAACAGCGAACTGGTAGAAGAAGCATCGCACCGCATGGCAGAAAGCATTTTACACCAGACGGCATTATCGCCCGAACAGAAGATTCAGGAACTGTTCCTGAAGTCCTTTGGACGACCTCCGACGGAAATGGAAGTCAGCAAGTCTCTGCACTTCCTGGAGGAACTGGAAAAAGAACTGCAGGCAGAAGAGACTGATTCCGAGAAACGAATCACCCGCAGCTGGCAGGTGCTCTGTCAGTCGATTTTTGCATCGAGCGAATTTATCTATCTCCGGTAATCGGGTTCAGTCAACCAGAATGTAAAAACCAGAATCAACTTGAAACTGTTCAATAATAAACGAGACACGTTATGAGTATCCTACCTCAATCATTATTTTCCCGCCGGGAACTGCTGAAAAAATCAGCCGTCGGTTTCGGGAACCTCGCCTTACTCTCCATGTTGAATGACGAAGCCCAGGCTTCGAAATCAAAAGATCCCCTCGCCCCGAAAGAACCCCATTTCACGCCACGGGCCAAACGGGTCATCTTTCTGTTCATGAAGGGGGGGCCCTCCCACATGGATACGTTCGATTATAAGCCGCAACTGCAGAAGTATGATGGTAAACCACTCCCCTTTGATAAGCCCCGGGTGCAGTTTGCCCCGACCGGTAACCTGTTAAAATCACCATGGAAGTTCAAACAGTACGGCGAGAGTGGTATTCACGTCAGCGAACTGTTCCCCAATGTGGCGGAATGCGTGGACGATCTGTGTATCATCAACTCGCTGCATGGAACCAACGCGGCCCATGGAGGCGCGTTACTCAAACTGCATACCGGCAGCGATGCCTTTGTACGACCCAGTATGGGATCGTGGGTAACTTATGGACTGGGGACTGAAAACCAGAATCTCCCCGGCTTCATTACCATCTGCCCGACACTGGCACACGGCGGAGTGAAAAACTGGAGTTCCGCATTTCTGCCGGCTCCCTACCAGGGAACGCCGCTGGGGAATGCTGCCGTCGCCGCTAAGCAGGCACAGATTGAATATATCAAAAACGATTTTCTTACCCGCAAAATACAGCGCAAACAGGTCGATTTTCTCAACGATCTGAACCGCATGCATCAGGAAGAAACCGGCCCCAACCAGATTCTGAATGACCGCATCGGCTCATTCGAACTTGCATTCCGCATGCAGGAAGAAGTTCCCGAAATCCAGGATATCTCCGGCGAAACCGAAGCCACCATGAAAATGTATGGTCTCGATGAAGAGCAGACTGCTGACTTCGGCCGCCAGTGCCTGATGGCCCGTCGCTTTGCGGAACGGGGCGTGCGTTTTATTCAGGTTTCACACAGTGACCAGAAAGTGCAGTGGGATCAACATGGCAACCTGCTGGAAGGTCACGGCAAAAACGCGAAAGAAGTTGATAAGCCGATCGCCGGGTTATTGAAAGACCTCAAACAGCGTGGCCTGTTGAAAGATACCCTGGTCATCTGGGGAGGGGAGTTCGGTCGGACTCCGACAGCCCAGGGGAAAAATGGACGCGATCACAATCCGGAAGGCTTCACCATGTGGCTTGCTGGTGGCGGCGTGAAATCCGGAATCAAATATGGCGCCACTGATGAGTTCGGTTACTATGCCGCCAAAGATAAAATGCATATCCACGATTTCCATGCCACTCTATTGCACCTCCTCGGAATGGACCACGAAAAACTGACGTACCGATACGCGGGCCGTGACTTCCGCCTGACCGATGTGGCCGGCCATGTGGCCCATGGAATTCTCGCGTAAACTGAATCAATACAAAATCAGATTCATTCAAACCCTTCTTCTTGTGAAGAAGGGTTTTTTAATTTAGACTTTCTAGCGCGCATCACATTTAACCATAGCGTCTCCAGGGCTGTTTGGCCCGAGTATATAAGATTGAGATACGCTATACTTAAATGAGACGCGTTCTAGTGGTTTTCGGATAATGAATGGCTTAGCGATTGTTCCCGCCCAGTGCGTTTTCGCGTGTTATGTTATGTCAATCACGGATAAAAACCATTTATCAATATCATAGCGATACAAGTCAGGAGGCCAGGATTGTCCGAGAGGATCTCAAAGATTTCTGATTTTTTACTTCAATTAGATGCTTTGAAGTCTATAAATCGCCGCTCCTACATCAATGGCGGAGAGCGACTGGAAAATTCGGCTGAGCATTCATGGCATTTAGCTATGGCCTGCTGGGCGTTTGCAGAATTGTTTCAGGAAGAATATGACATTTCGAAGCTCATCAAGCTTGCGTTGCTCCATGATCTTGGTGAAATCGAAGCGGGAGACACTTTTCTTTACAGTACCAATAGAAGTGATGCACATATCGAAGAACGCAAATGTGTAGAAAAAATAGCTTTGCACCCAGGAAATCCTATAGGAAATATCATTGGACTTTGGGAAGAGCAAGAGGCAGGAGAGAGTAAGGAAGCGAAACTCTTAAAAGTTATTGATCGCTTGTTGCCCTTTCTTCACAACATCACCAGCGAAGGTCGATCATGGCAGGATAACGGAATACACAAGGATCAAGTGTTGAAAATGCATCAATTTATCGAGGATGAAAATTACGAAATATATGTCTGGTTTATTTCAAAGGTAGAATATGCTGTTGAGCAAGGGTGGCTGAATGGTTCCTGATAAGGCGCTGCTACGGAATTTACTCGCTGGTGCTCGTAAATTTCCGCAGAGTGAGGCGTTCGGCAAAGTACATCGCGCACGACTGTCATCCATTCCTGGAGAAAGAATTCTATGGCGAAATACCTGATCTCATTTCCAAGCGCAGCGATGATAATACCCGATGGTGATCTGGAGGCGGTTGGTCGCGACGCACACGCGGTAATTGAGGAAGCGAAAGCCGTCGGCGTCTATGTCTTCGCCGGTGGTATCGACGAAGCGGTCCCGCCGGTGCTTGTCTCTGCTGATGGAACATTCGCCGCAGGAGGATACCCGTGGGCGCCTCCACTCAATGGTGGCTTCACGGTACTCGACCTACCATCGCGCGAGGAGGCCGTCGCGTGGGCCGCGCGCATCGCGAAAGCCTGCCGATGTGATTAGGAGTTACGCGTCTTTGGGTTCGACCCGCGGTCTTGAGAGTGGCATGGAAATGGTGCAGCAGGTGCGGCCCGACAATATACATTCAAGCCGATGCCGCTTCGTAGTGCGGATTAATCCAAGCGATAGTCAGAGTTATGAATAACAAACCAACATGTATTGCACACTCGAATTGAGTGGTTTTCTGATCCGACCCGCTACGGAATTCATTTTCCACCCATCAAGCAAAAAGCATGCGAAAACGCTGCAATTGAAAATCATGTTGCAGAAAGACTATGATCGCAGAGAGGTGATCTGGAATCTAATGCATTCCAGAGCGATTCACTTTCAGGTATTGCCTCTCGCAATCTAATATACGCGGGCCGAACTGACATGGAAACGCTACTGTAAAACTGGATACAGTCCAGGCTGCTTATTTCCAAACTTCGGGAACACGCTACAATTTAGACAGGGCGAGCGCTGATTCATTCAGCATAAGCTTGCATGTCTTCCGGGACTGTTCTATGGTGTCTTGCCGTGATGGGTAACGATTCAAATTATCAGCAATTATTTTTATGAAAACAGTGATATGGGTTCCAAAGATAATAAGAAATGGCGTTCCACAACGATATTAACAGTGCGTCATAACGGTCAGGTCGCCATCGGCGGAGATGGACAGGTGACTCACGGCGACACGGTGATGAAAAGCGATACCCGCAAGATTCGTAAGATTCTCGACGGGCAGGTTGTCTGTGGTTTTGCCGGTTCGACCGCCGATGCGTTTTCACTACTGGAACGCTTCGAAGTCAAAGCCCGGGACTATCCGGGTAATATGCCCCGGGCGGCAACCGAACTGGCACGCGACTGGCGAACCGATCGCGTCTTGCGAAAACTGGAAGCCTTGATCATCGTCGTGAATGACGAACACAGCCTGCTGATTACCGGTCAGGGGGATGTGGTGGTGCCCTCGGATGGAATCATCGGCATCGGTTCAGGAGGCAATTACGCGACCGCAGCAGCCCGGGCGCTGGTCGGACATTCCCAACTGTCGGCTGCGGAAATTGTAAAAACTTCGCTGGGAATCGCATCAGACATCGATATCTATACGAATAATAATATCATCGTGGAGGAGCTGCAGTGCAAGAGTTAACACCTCGACAGATCGTCGCGGAACTGGATAAACACATCGTGGGTCAGGATGACGCGAAACGCGCTGTCGCCATCGCGCTGCGAAACCGCTGGCGCTGGCAGCAGCTTCCCGATGAACTGCGGAACGAAATTACGCCTAAAAATATTATCATGATCGGTCCGACGGGTGTTGGTAAAACCGAAATTACGCGACGCCTGGCAAAGTTGATCAATGCTCCCTTCATCAAGGTCGAAGCGACCAAATATACCGAAGTGGGTTATTACGGACGCGATGTGGAAAGCATGGTTCGCGATCTGGTTGACTCGGCAAAAAATCTGGTTCGTGAAAAGAAACGCGTGGAGGTTGTAGATAAAGCCAAAGTCCGTGTGGAAGAACGCCTGCTGGACCTGTTGATTCCCCGGCCGGAATGGGAAGCGTCCTACAGTGAATCTACCGAAGAAGGCAAGGAAGAAAACGCATCGGAACGCTACGAACGAACCCGCGACAAGTTTCGCAAAATGCTGAGCCAGGGAGCACTGGAAGAGAAAGAGGTCGAAATCTCGATCGACGCGAAAAGCTCTCCCGTGCAGGTCTTTTCCAATATGGGCATGGACCAGATGGACGTCGATCTGCAGGGCATGTTTGAACGCATCATGCCTCAACAGAGCAAGCATCGAAAAATGTCCGTGAAAGAAGCACGCGGAGTGCTGCTGGAACAGGAGGTCGAAGGCTTGATGGATAAAGATGCGATCGCCGAAGAAGCCGTGCAACTGGCGGAACGCAGCGGGATCGTCTTTATCGATGAACTCGACAAGATCTGTACTTCAGAAGAAGGCGGCAATCGAGGCGGTGATGTCAGCCGCCAGGGTGTGCAGCGCGACTTGCTGCCCATCGTCGAAGGAACCACTGTGCAGACTCGCAGCGGGTCTGTAAAAACAGACTACATGCTGTTTATCGCAGCCGGTGCCTTTCATCGTACGAAACCTTCCGATCTGATGCCCGAACTGCAGGGACGTTTTCCGATTCGAGTGGAACTGCAGGAACTGACTCGCGATGATTTTCTCAGAATTCTGACCGAGCCCACCAGTTCAATCACGATGCAGTATCAGGCTCTGCTGGAAACCGAAGGCGTGAAGATCAAATTCGAACAGGATGGTCTGGAAGAGCTGGCAAAAATTGCCTTTGATGTGAATCAGACCACGCAGAATATTGGTGCCCGTCGTCTGCATACAATTCTGGAACGTCTGCTGGAAGAAGTCAGTTTTGAAGCGCCCGATCTCAAAACGAAAAAAATTGTGATCGATGTGCCTTATGTTCAACAGAAACTGCATTCTATCGTGGAAGATGAAGATCTCAGTAAGTTCATCCTTTAAACGGTAAATGAAATTATAATAAAAACTCCCCGATTCTATTTGAGCCGGGGAGTTTTTTTATTGTACGTGGAATCAAATCAGTCGGCAGTTAAAATTCGCCGATCACATTTCCGTCGCTGATTTTTCCCAGATTTTCATACGTTGTTCCATCAATATTCTCACTGAGAAACCGGACGCCACCATCGCCTAACAGGAAGTGGGCACCACCGGTATGCTGACTGCTGAATGCCCAGGCCAAAGTGCCGTTGATGAGGGAAGATGGATGGTTTTCCGTCTTCCATACGACGGACGCGGTTTTGCCGTTATCGTAATAGCCCACCCAGATGCCTCCATTGTAGTTGATTGATCCCACGCGTCCCCTTGCGGTTTCGCCAATCAGCACGGTATTGCTGGCACCGTCTGTGAGATCACGGATTCGTGTGTCACTGTTCGACCAGAATGAACCGTTTCCAGCAGCTGCATTATGTGGGCTCGTATTAATCGATGTGCCAGTTCCGCGACTGCCATAGATGGTTTTATAGTTGGAAGTCGCGTGGCCACCTCGGTCCGAATTCAACTGACTGCCATTATCGGAGGGACAGCGAAACAGCGGGATCGTGGTTTTGGATTCTTTGGAAGGAGTGACGACCAGTTGAGTGCTTTTCACATTCAAGGCGTTATACATATTGGCTCGATCGATGAAGGGCAGCAGCATGGTTCCCCAACCCCAGCCGGGAAGACAGCCTCCGGTGCTCACAGAACTGGGCTGACAGGAAGAGGAAGTCGAAGGTTGCGTCCAGCCTGGAGGGAAACAGCGATGCGTTTCATGGTAGTTGTGCAGCGCCAGTCCCATCTGTTTCACGTTGTTCTTGCAGGTACTGCGGCGGGCGGCTTCCCGTGCCTGTTGGACGGCCGGTAGCAATAAAGCAATCAGGATGGCGATAATTGCGATCACCACAAGTAGTTCAATCAGTGTAAAGCCGGTTCTCTGAACCAACGCGGATTTGCTCCGAGGCTGCATCTTGACTCTCCAGTCGTTAAAATTGTGAATCGAATAGAAATAGAATGCAGGCCAGTGTGCCTGCAAAATGATAGATTGCGGGGGTCTGGTACTCTTTCGTGGAGTCGATATCAATGAGTACCGATATGAAAGAAGCGGAAAGCGGCTTGCAGAACTGATTTCAACTCTGCACACTGACGTTCCAGTGTTGAATACCGGAAATACACTGAATCTCACGCAAAAAAATTACTTTTTTCAGATTGATCAGGTCATGCGAGCTACTTGAGTTCTACGTAGAAACTTTGGCTGTTAATTACGCTGAATAACTGGACATTACCCTCAGATAAAAAAGACTTGAACAGCGGAAGGTGCTATAGCATGGAGGAAGACTGGGAATCAGAATATGATGCAGATTACCCTGACGAGTCGGAATTCGATGAGGAAACGTCAACCATAGTCTGCCCCCACTGCGGAGCAGACGTTTATGAAGAGGCGCCTGCCTGTCCGGTTTGTGGAGAGTATATCAGCGTGGATACTCATCCTTTCAGCGAGCGTCCCCGCTGGTGGGTCTCACTGGGAATCGTGGGAGTCATTGCTACCATTCTTGCCCTCATTTTTCTCATGTAATTTGAATCAATAGAAGCCACTGCATGTATTTGTCTCGAATCATTCTGGGATCCCGTTCGCCTCGCCGAAATGAACTGCTCTCACAGCTTCTGCCGGAGACTCAGATTGAAATTGTACCACCTGCCGATCCGGAGGAACCCGGGTTTGAATCGCTGCACGGACTGGATGCGATCCAACAGCAGCTGATTTCCATCTGTACTGCTAAAAATGAGGATGTCTTTAAACAGATGCAGGCTGCCGGGAATGATTCAGTCCCAATCTTAACTGCAGATACGATTGTGGTCGTCAAACGGGAATCTGTGGGTCTGGTTGTGTTGGGACAGCCTCCAGCCACGTCAGACTGGCAGGAGACCGTGCGAGACTGGTTTCTGAATGACTATGCAGGGCAAACTCATCAGGTACTGACGGGGGTTTGCCTGAGAGTCAATCAGCGAATTATGATACAGACTGCAGAAACACAGGTGACTTTTTACGATCAGGCGTATATACGCGCACGGCTGGACTGGTATCTTTCGACACAGGAATCACGCGGTAAGGCAGGGGGGTATGCGATTCAGGGAGCGGGGAGTATTTTTGTGAACCGCATTGAAGGCAGCCTGTCGAATGTTGTAGGATTGCCGCTGGAAACTGTGTTCGAGATGTTGAATCATTCACAAACCGTATAAATCACAAATTCGAAACTGCTCATGTCAATTATCCAGTGGAGTACTACGGAAACTAAGGAAATCCAGATCGGGGGGCGGGTTCTCGCCTCACGTTATTTCCTGGCGCCCCTGGCGGGTTATACGCAGCACGCCTTTCGGGTTGCCATTCGTGAACTGGGAGGCGTGGGGCTTTGCACGACAGATCTGGTACTCGCGTCGCATCTGCTCTCAGGCAGCCGCAAATCGAAGGCGCTGCTGACGACTTCTCCCGCCGACCGACCTTTGACAATTCAGATCTTTGGAGGCATCACGGCGGAACTGGTTGCCGCAGCCCGCTGGCTGGAACAGCATGGTTATGCCGCAGTCGATCTCAATATGGGCTGTCCCATGGCCAAGATTAATGGCAACGGAGGGGGGGCCCGCATCATGTGTGCCCCGGATGCCGCCTGCCAACTGGTCGCGGAGGTGGTCGATGCCGTATCTATCCCCGTAACGGTTAAGATGCGACTGGGCTGGGATCGCGATTCGATTACCGCACCGCTTTTAGCGCGAGAATTTGAGCAGGCAGGTGTAGCCGCGATTACGGTTCACGGACGCACCCGCAATCAGGGCTTTGGGGGAACCGTGGATCTGCAGGGAATCAGGCAGACTGTCGAAGCCGTTCAGCAGATCCCCGTGATTGGTAACGGAGATGTCTGTACTGTTGAGGATGCATTTCGGATGCGCGAACAGACCGGATGTGAAGCGGTCTCCATTGGCCGTGGTGCCATGCTGGATCCCTGGATTTTTCGAAAGATATCACAGGCAGTTCGTGATGAGCCGGTGACGGAACCGACCAGGGACGAACAGATCCAATTCCTGGAACGCCACTTCAGTCTGATGTTTGAGCAGCATGAACTGTATGGCTGTCGTCTGATCCGCAAGTTTGCCGCCTGGTATGGTGCCCGCCTGGGAATTCCGGAAGATCTGGAGGACCGGCTGCGGCGTCTGGAGTCCGACGAGGAGTTTAAGGACATCATCGAACAGATTCGCCTGCGGCACGGCGAGCGGGATTCATCGGTTCCGACCGCGTTGATAAAGACACCCAACGGTCCGGTCGAACGCTGGTAATTTGATTTGTAAAAAAACAGCCTCCTGAAAAAATCAGAGAGGCTGTTTGGATTGATGCTTCATTCAGCAGGCTACGGTTGCGTGAGATTATTCACGAATATCGTTGCCACCTGCGTTGTTGATGTCCAGTCCCAGATCCAGCAGGAACCAGTCATCGCCACGGGCAACGGCACCGTAGAGCTGATCGAGTTCGCCATCATCGAAGACGGTTGTATTGTCGAGCCTGATGTTATTCACACCAGCGGCAGCATTTTCCACACGGGTACGAATGCTGTTTACGCGATCGCCGAATGGATCAGCAGAGATCCATTCCTGGTAAATTCCAAATAACTGGGTGATACCGTTATCGTAAACAGTAGAACCACCAATCAGAATGTCGCCATTTGAGCCGTAGTTCGTGTAAAGCTGTTCGTTATGGCCGCGAATAAAGTCTGAACCGGCACCACCGATCAAGATATCGAATCCGTCAGGTCCGCCTTCCAGGGTATCATTACCGTCGCCGCCGACCAGAATATCATTTCCCCAGCCGCCCTGCAGGAAGTCATTCCCCAGGCCACCAAAGATCATCGTTTCCCGATTGTAGAAGGTGTCGTCGACAATGATGGTGTCATTTCCAGCCAGACCCCAGATATAGACGCCGCCCGTGGGTGTGTATTCACCCAGATTTACGCCGTTGATCCGGACCATAATAATATTGGTTCCAGAGGTCTGAGAAAGAAAGATATTATCATTGGCTTGAGTCCCTGTGATGAACAGAGCTGTCTGTCCCGGACGATTCGGGTCAGGCAATAATCCAGTGGAACCTTGCGGCAATACAGTAACCAGGTAATCTTCCACTTCACCATCGGCTGCTTTCCCCGTTGCGGATAATCCGCCTGCAGAACTTAATCGGAAGCGGGCAGCAATATTCGCGACAGCCACAGTGGGCGGAACGACGAAGGAAACAGAATTGGCGCCAGCAACGACAGCATGGCTACTCAGGATTTTTTCACCAGGGTCATTCCAGTCCCCGTCTCCGTTGAAGTCCATCCATGCATCAATAAAACCACTGCCTGAAGAAAGAATCGTGACGGTAGAAGCCGTATCGCCGGCAATGACGGGGTTTAACAGAACTCCGTCGTCCAAGTTGTCCAGGTTCGCATCCGGCGATTCCTTACCATTCGCATCTGCAGACACACCTGCACCCAGGTGTAGTCCGTTCGCGTTGAGTGCATGTTGTGCGCCTTCCCCGTGCGGGTCAACTGCCAGGTTCGGGAAGGTAGGAGGGGCATCTCCAAAATCGACCCCATTGTTGGCAACGATCAATGCGGTATTAGTAATAATTTCTGGAGTCAGAGTTCCTAACGGACCGGCAAATCTCAAGACGGTTCCTGTGTCCGTATCGACGACATACAGGTTGTTATCCGGACCAAAGGTGACACCATAAGGTAGTTGAATCGTGGTTCCAAATGTGTAGCTGCCACTGTCAACCAGGTTACCTGTGACCGGATCAAATCGCAGGATACTTTCGGTGGCGCCGTTGGCAACATAAAGCATTCCGTCCGGTCCGATAGTCAGGCCGCGTGGATTCGCCAGCCCACCGGTTCCGGCAGCGATAAATGGCCCGCCGGGTACTGCGTCGCCGTTGGAATCGAATTTCAGGATCTCATTGTTACCGAAGCTGGCGACAAACAGGTTTCCGGCTGCATCAAAGGCCAGACCATAAGGGGCATCACCATTCAACTCAATGGCATCTACAAAGGTGCTGACTGCACCGGTCAGGAAATCGATTTGATAAACTCGTTTTTGTAACCCGGTTGTTCCTACATACAGGTTTCCATCAGGGCCAAATGTAATGAAGCGAGGTTGCGACTGTGAAGGCAGGGAAGCAAATACCCCCGATCCGATAATGGCCCCCGTCTGACCATCGTACCGCAAGATTTGACTGGTGCCAGAGCTGGCGACATACAGGTTTCCATCAGGGCCGAATGCCATGCCGTTCGGAACTCTAATGCCACCTGAGCCAGGAATGACAAACGATCCTTCTGCTTCACCTGTCTGGCCATTAAACCGCTCGACTGAGTTGTCTGAACCATTGGTTTCAAATCCATTGCTGACATACAGATTGCCATTAGGCCCAAAGACCAGATCACGTGGACTGTTTAATAATCCAGTTGGGACAAATTCTCCCAGATAGTTACCTGGCTGACCTTCTCCAGTATCGGCGTCTGCGTAAGCCGCTGTAATCGTTTCGCCAAAGACAACTTCAAGTACGCCGTTTCCAACAACAAGTGTACCTGGTGACGATTGAATTGTTCCCTCGAATCTGCCAAAGCCGGTTGCTGTCAAGACGACCGTTTCCGAATCACCGCCAGTGGATGTTACGGTCACATTGACGGTCGCGGCGTCTGCCAGGTCTCCGTCTGTCACTACGATATTGATCAGATCGCCAGATTCGTATTCGTCAGGATCAAAGTAGATAACACCTCTACGAGTTTCAGTCAGGCTGATCTGGTAATCTTCGACTTCACCATCTGGTGCCAGTCCGGTTACACCCAGTCCGGCCTGGGTACTTAAGCGGAAACGGGCATACGTATCACCAATCTCAAAGTCAGATCCCGTGGGAACCGCAAAGGAAATGGAGTTTACGCCTGCTGTGACGAAGAGATCGGTAACAATCTGTTCGCTGTCTTCCCAGACGCCGTTGCGGTTAAAGTCGATCCAGCCCTGCAGGTAACCATCTCCTGAAGCAGTGACTTCGATCGTCGCAAATGCATCACTGGCAGAAATGCTTGTGGTTAAATTGTCATCGGGATCCAGAAAGACCACACCATCTTCGTCGAGTCCGTCACCTAATGCGTCACTGCTGGGCTGACCGTCAAGTTCGTAGTCAACAGTTGACCCCAGAGTCAGGCCCGCCCCGAGTATGTGACGGGCACCACCTTCAGTAGTGTCCGCTGGATCGCCCAGTAATGTCGGGTAAGGATCAGGGGCATCCCCAAAATCCAGACCGTAATTCGCGGCCGTCGATAAACCAAATGCCAGTGTATTAATACTGTCCTGGGAACCGGTGAACGAAGAAGTCAGAAAATCTGTTCCAAAATCTACATCCGTGTCGTCAGCGGTGCCGAAGAAACCATCGGCACCCAGGCCAATAATATTCCCAATATTCCCACCCTGGTCAATAATCTGAGCCGATGAATTGAAGTTGTTGGTATGCCACAAACCGAAGAAGTGTCCTGCTTCGTGAGCGACAATGTTTCCAACCGCAACTCCAATCAGATCCGTAATGGTAGAGGAAAAGTTTCGGATAATATTATTCAGTGAATCGGAAACGGCAGGGTTTGTACTACTGAGTAAATCGAGCAGAACAACCGCAGATTCAGTTGTGTCAAAGTTTCCGACGTCAATCGATTCTGCAATCCCAATCGTGCTGATTCCCAGTTCATTGATAGTACCGCCGACGATCACGCGACTGAGATTGGGAGTATTAAATTCGTCCAAACCAGGATTATCCCAGCTGTTGAGAATTCGGATTCCGTAATCACCAGGATTACCGATCACAGCACCGGTTACAGGATCAAAGTATTCCCCGTTATTTCCCTGCACCCCAATGTCTGCAAAGTTTTCTTCGACCGTGGCCATAATCGCCCTGATCACGGCTTCTTCGTCTGCGGCTGACAGTCCCCAGTTAGCAAGAAATGAACTCAGAGGAGAGAGCGCTGCATCTGAAGATGGTAAAAATTCATTGAAGATGGATGGGTCAACGGTAGCACCATCGAAGTCGATGTAGAGTGTCTGAACTGCAGCGGTATCGGCCAGTTGCGTTTCCAACTCAGGACGGAAGGCCCGTAACTCAAGATCATACAGTCCATAAACGCCTGTTACACTGATATAATAGGTACCCGTGGTTGCTGCTACGATAGAAGCAGAAGCATTTCCATCACCGGGTAAAGGACTGTCATCGGGGTAGAGATCACTCAGAAATCGAGAGGATTCGAATAATAAAGTTCCTGAGGGACCATACAGCGAGACCGTTTGTCCGGCCCCAAAGACGTTGGCACCCAGAATATCACCTGCTTCCAGTTCGACGGCATAATAGTCAACATCGACCGCATTCAGGCCGATTGTCAGATCATACGTACCTTCGGAACTTGAATTGGTTCCTACTCCGCCACCACTGGCAGGATCAAAGGGATCAAGAGGAAGGCCAGTACCAAATCCCCCCACCATGACATAATAATCCCCGTCCAGGGGAGCTGTGTAGGTCAGGAAACTATCGAGAAAGTTACCTCCATCATCATCAAAAGCCAGGAGATTACCGGAACTGCTGTAGATGGCAACGATCGGATCCAAACCAAAGAATTGTGTGGCATCTTCTACGGAAATGGTAATTAACTCACCAGCCTGGACTCCAGACAGCTGATAAAAATCGAAGTCACCTGTGTCGGTTCCAGCACTTCCATGCGGCCCATTTCCGATTGTGGCTCCAAAAATTTGTATTTGACCACCAAGACTCAGCCCTAAATTATTTGCCAGAGTAATGGAACCATCATCTTCGGGAAACGGGAAAAATGTTTGGGTACCTGCATTCGCCAGAAATCCTGCCAGATCGACTTCCGGGTCGTCATCCAAACCTGTTCCGAAGCCGGTAATTAATTCTGCGGTGCCCAGAGAGTCGTTCGAACCAGTCGTACCAATGGTTTCGTTTTCATTTGTGGCAAAAGAAAGATAATCAACAGGGTTTTCAATTTGTCCCAGATCTTTGCTGCTGATTTCTTTTTCTTCTTCAGAAGCAGGTGTCGCGGCCCGATTTTCTGCCTCTGTTTGTGCGGAAACCAGTATCGTGGGGGGGGGAATCTCACGACCATCTTCTGTGATGCTATAGCTGCCTCCAGGCGGCAGAGAGTTTCCAGCCGATAGAAGTGTCCTGTCTTCCAGACACTCTACAGTTGAGTAAGAGTTGGTCAGTGAATATACACGTTGATTTCTCAATCGTTTATTGCGCCCTTTGAGGAGCTGATTGAGAAAAGAACCGATTCGACCAGGCTGGTGACGACGTTTAGTTCTCGTAAACATCATTTGCATCTTTCCATATCATGCCAAAACAGGAAACTCTATTTCAGCGAGTCGCGTGTCTATGAAGAGTCTTAATAACTCTTTAATTTTTAATGGTTTAGGACTATCTGACGCAGTGTGATACTCAAATCAAAATTGCTGCGATGGTAGTTGACAAAAATCAACGAATCTACTTATCTGTTAAAATGGGTAGATTCAAAATAGATTGTGCAGCAGCAAAACTATGTATGTCAAGCAAAAGATAAAAAAGATCAATTGAAATCAGGTCGCTGGTACTGGTTTTAGCGGCTGTTCCCACTGCTACGGACTGTCTGTTACGTTCTGGACGTCTGAAACAGAAATTTCTCACTATAGATAAGGGGGTTTTCAAAGTTATTTATATGTTCAGTTGATCCCGTCAAAGTCAGCAGTCTGAAAACCGCCAAAAAAGTCGTCTGTTGCTTCCAGATCACTATCTGCAGGGAGTTTACGTTCTCCCGGAGACAATTCTGATTGCATCAGTAGGCTGTCTGGAGAATGTTCGTGGCCAAGCAGATGATTCAATTCATGCAGGAGAACGGTCAATAAATCGATGTGTCCAGAAGCATTGCTGAACAATTTGGCATCAAACAGACCAGCCGTTGAGGCATTAAATTCTTCATTCAGGAACGGAGTCTCGTCGACAAACCATCCCCAACCTGCCGCATTGACATCAAGGTAGATGGTGTTATTTACTGCATCAGCTTTGGCCAGCTGGTTTTGAGGTAACTCTACAATTTCAATTTTTACATCGGAAAGTGTTTCAGTGACAGACTCATCATACACTGCGGCGAGTTGCTGTTTTGCCGCTTCGAGAACCGGTTCCACTTCATCTGTGGTGATCGCCGGGGCATCCGATTCCTCTGCATTAATCAGTGATGCCAGCAGGAAATCCTGTTGCCAGACTTCTGAATAATTGGATGGATAAACAAGAAGACTTCCGCTTCCCTGCACTTTCCCATAGTTCGACACCATCAGGATCAGGTCTCGATAATCGACTTTGCCAGATCGGTCAAAGTCAGCGGCCCAGGCAAGGTCTGCATCGGGACTGCCGGGACTCTTGTTATAAACTCCAACAAAGGCAATCAGGTCGCGGTAGTTAATGGCTCCATCATCATTCAGATCATAGAGTGCCGGAACCAGAGTGAGATTCACGGCAGATCCTTCGGTCACTGTGGCATCGCCCTGCGAGGAAGTCAGAATGCTGTTTGAAATCTGAAAATTCAAATCTGCAACCGGATGGATGTATTCTCCATCGGCATTTAAAGGAACCTGTTTGACGGTCAGTCGTACCCGCGCCAGCAGGACCAGTGTTTCCGCGCCATAGTCAGAGAGGTCTGTGGCAGCGCCCAGTCCAGTGATGGTTCCTGTTTCATTATCGATAATGCCAGTCTGGCTCAAATTAAAACCAGGACCATAGTCAATCGAATCCGCCGTCAGGTAAGTCGCATCAAAACCGAAGTCGACCTGGGCTGAAACGAGTCCATAATTCGAGGAATTGCTGATGCTGACCCAGATTTCGACGATGACCGGGTTAAACTCATCAATAAAATCGGCGTTGGTGGGAAGTGATCCTGTCTGACCGGAAGTACCGACATTGGTAGACTGCCATTTAACAGTCAGATCCGCACTCCCCTGAATGCCTTCTGCTTCAAAAGCGCCCATATCAACCCGGACGATCGAGTCATTATTGCTGTCGATAACGCGGTTGAAGCCTCTCTGGTCGAGTGTGAGTGCCGGATCAAAGGCACTGCCATCAAAGGCAGGATTTCCCGCATCAATCGCAACGCTGCTGGAGTTCAATGCATGGGTCTGAGTCAGCCCGCCATAATCACCCAACGGGAGTAAACCCGGATCCTGGCCCAGAATGAAATTTGTTGTAGCAAAGGTGTCGACACCACTGGTACTTTCAATCAGGCTGTAGCTGCCTGACAGGTATCCATACACGTCTGCACCATCATCAAACGCAGTATTGTCAGCGATGATGCTGTTGTTGACGGGGGCAGCATAGCCGGCAGAGAAGACTCCCCCACCATAACTGCCGGCGTGATTATCGGCGATAGTACTGTTGTGAATGGCGGTACTGATAAAACCTTGTGGATCGGAATAATAAATTCCAGCACCGTATTCACTTGCTGTATTTCCGGAAATGGTGCTGTTGATGATGAGTGAAGTATAAGCGCCATTAAAAATTCCACCCCCATTCCCCAGTACTGCAGAATTCTCCGAAATTGTACTGCTATGTACCGTCAAGTCTCCTGCAAACTGGATCAGGCCACCGGCTGTTCCGGAACTATGATTGTCATGGATTGTGGAGCCGGTGATGAGAGTGGTTGCCGAATCAATATAAAGTCCCCCCCCACCTGACTGACTTTGCGAATCGTTGCCAACGATCCGGGAACCGTTGATGGTCAACTCACCATTCAACTGATAGAGTCCGCCGCCACTACCCATAGAGACCGAATTCAGAGAGAGTGTGCTGTTAATGAGCGAAACATTGGCATTAGAAGCGTATAGTCCACCTCCATGGCCTTCCACGCTGTTGTTGTCCAGAGTCGTGTTCGTCAACGTGACCGATCCGCCTATGCTGGCGATGGCTCCCCCCGAAGATAATATTGAGGAATTGTTCTGAAATAAGGAGTTACTGATTTCCAGGGTTCCCGTGTTGTATATCGCACCGCCGTAACCGTTTACAGTATGGTTATTCATCAGTTCGCTGTTGATCAGAACCAGGTGTTCTGCATTAAAGATGGAACCTCCGTTTACGTTAGTAGAGCCGGTGCGCTGGCCATTGGTCAGCTTCAGGTTCTGCAGACTGACTTCCAGAACGTTCGCGTCATCATCTGTGATATTAAAATGGCGGTTTGCAGACGTCATGTTTAACGTCAGCAAAGGTGTACCTGCTTCAGACGTCGGTGCAATGATGGAGACATCGTCAATGATGGGGAGCATCGCAGACAGGTTAATCGTATTTTCCTGGCCGTCGAATAACGCCGGGTCAAACATGATGATGTCGGCCCCATTCCCTTTCGGAGATACATCAGATATGGAATCATTGTTGGCCGCCAACATGGCTTCACGTATCGAAACCTTTTTGTCTGTTGCATTAAGATTATCTGAAAGCGTTGTGACCAGGATCACTCCTTCCGGGGCGATCGAGAAGTTTACCGTTGCCGTATTGGAATACAGCCCCAGGTCGTCTTTCATACGATACGTAAACGACCCCAGTCCCATGTAACCGGAACCATCGGCGATGTAATTGACCGTACCATCATCATTCACGGTCACAGTGCCGTGTGCGGGCTGTTCGACAATTTCGATGGAAGTCAGGTCTAAAGTGCCATCAATGTCTATATCGTTTGTCAGAAGATTAATGGGGGCCGGAGTATCACCCTGCAGTGCAAAAAAGTCGTTATTTGCTACAGGTGGAGTGCCGACGATGACAGTGATGACCTGATAGTCCTGCAGATCACGAAAGTTCGCTTCGTAATTGGGATCACTTGGACTGGTCTGCTGGAATCCCACGGCAACGGTAATCTCATAGATCCCGGGTGTGAGCCCCGCATTCGGGCTCACGGTCAGTAAGCCAGTGGTCAGATTGACGGAATAAGGTAGTAATGGATTAGCGGTGACCGGAACCGCCAGTTGGCGAGAACCTAACTTGTCCTGATCATAAAAAAAATAGAAGTTATTGCCATTCGGCGCAGTGATGTCGACATCTGTGGCAGTCAGTTGATACTGAATCGAATTACCAGGAGCAACCTGCAGATCAGGAATGTCATTCAGATAGGGATTGGCATTCTCATACCAATTGTGTGCGTTGAATGAATCGGGAGTGGCAGTCACCTGAAAGGTACGCTGTGTGGTATTTCCATCCTGGTCCTGGGCTGTGATTGTGATGGTGGATGTTCCGGTATAGCCTTCTGCCGCCGTCAACACCAATGTGCCATTCTCCAGATCGGAAAAGACGTCGATGGTTTCTATTTTGATCGTAAAGTCGGGGACACCATCCGTGGTTGAGATGTTGCTCAACGCTTGTCGAACGTCCTCCCCCTCAGTCAGGAAGCCAAAAATGGTATTCTGGAAATCATACTTTCGAGAGTAACCACCTGTGATCGAGAAGCGAGAGTCGTTCTGGTCATCGGTTGTGGTCGGAGTCTTGCTGCTTTCTATTTCTCCTGTGTCAGGGGTGGGGGCTGGCTTATACATCGAGAGCAGGCCGGATTGTACGTGTTGTAGTTCCGGGTGAAACTGATCGTCAAAATAGCCCAAACCGGAGTCGACCAGCCCCGATTCGGAATGATCTCCCCCCTGAATCATGCCATTGATGATCATGTCGAAGATCTGATTATCGTAATAACCGCTTTCGGCCAGTTCGATAATCCGTTCCGCGGCACGGGGAGCACGCTCTTCGAATAGTTCAAAGACCATATCACCATAGCCTGCAACTGAGATCCGGATACTGCGGTTTCCAGACAGGATCTGTGCTGAAATATCGGTATTGCTGGAATCGACCGTATAGAGAATGTCGCTATTTTCAGAGTCGTAGCCATCCAGGGCAATATGCAGTGCCGTTCCTGAATAAAAATTCTGGTCGGCAATCGCTTTCAGGAAAGGATCGTCTGATTGAGGGATCGCAATACCGGTTTCTGCTGCCAGGTCTGCCACGGAATTAATTGTGCTGCCGTCGATCAGAGTTCCATCATTCAGTTTCCAGACGGGCTGCAGGAAGTTGATATCACTGATCCCTGCTTCACTCGCACTGGCGTTTAAATCACGATTCGCATCGGTGATTTCGATAAACTGCAGAAACTGCGCCCCATCTTCCAGCAGCGCTTTTTGTTCTGTAGTCTCAGCCTGCCAGGCGGCTCCATAGAGTGTTACATTCGCAGCAGTGAGAGCTTGTGCGAAAGCAACCAGGTCCTGCCCACTGAGCAGAGTGCGGTCTTCCAGTTTTTCTGTGGCGGCGAGGGGGGCAGTTGTGGCTTTCTGCCGACGATGATGTTTACTTCGCCGTGGACGCCATAGATTATCGATGAATTTCGAGATCATTTAACTGGTATCTTTATGTTACATATATCTTTGTTGTGGAACTTTTTTCAAAGGCAGGCAGATTCCATTTGTATAGAAATTGACCTGACTGTTCAGTTAATGATTTTAAAGAGGCGGCCCTACCTAACAAAACAGGGAAATTGGAATGTTTCCAATCTTTAGAGGAAATGTATGGTATGGGTGGCTTGTTTATGTTTGACATACGCAAAATACAATCTGCACGGAAAATGACGATTGGGGGTAAAAAATCTAACAAAACGATACGGAAACCAACCTGAAATGTTGATTTAAGTCAACAAACTGTAACAACTTACTGCACCCACCTATTTTTGGGCCACAAGCAGAGAATCAAAAAAAAAGCTTTTGTTGTCGCTCTACTGACTGATTAAAATAAGCTGTACCAGCAATCGATCTATGGATTGATTTACTGTGTAAGTCATATCGTATAAACGCCTTAAGACTGTGTTCATATCTGTCGCAGGACAAGTTTGTGATCACTTCTTACTGGAGTCAGGCAGCTGGGCTCAGTCGTTACTTTTCACTGTTTTAAGCGTCATAATGCTGAAAGCAGCGTCTGTTGATTTCCTGACACATCAAACGAATGGGTTTGAGTGTGTCGAAGTTCTGGTCGTTTTTAATTCGCTCCTGGAGGCAGTTTGAGCATTGCATCTCACGGTTATCACTGGATGAAGACTGGTTTTCGTCCGGCAAAATCGCGTCTCTCCCGCTGGAGTGCCACTGCCAGTCAGATCATGCAGCGGTGTGAAGCCCTGAAGAAAATGTCCGACGACAAACTGGAACGTTACTCGCTGGAGTTACGCTGGCGTGCGAAATCCGGTGAACCCCTCAAGAAAATTCTGCCGGAAGCATATGCCCTTGTACGAGAATCCGCCTGGCGGGTTTTGAAGATGGAACACTTCCCCGTGCAGCTTATGGGGGGGATTGCCCTGTTCGAAGGAGGCATTGCCGAAATGCAGACCGGTGAGGGGAAAACCCTGACAGCGGTTCTGCCTGCCTACCTGCGAGCATTAATGGGCAAAGGGTGTCACGTCATCACGGTCAACGACTATCTTGCCAGGCGTGACTCCGAAATCATGGGACCGGTATTCAATAAGCTGGGGCTTTCGGTTGGCTGTATTACGTCAGATATGGAAGATGAAGATCGGCGAATCGCCTATGGTCTGGATGTGACCTACGGCACCGCGAATGAAATGGGTTTCGATTTCCTCCGTGATCGGATTCGTATCGGAGCTTCTGCGCCCGGTCAGCTGGAACAGGCCATTACCAATCATAAAAACTCCGGAAAAGAGCCGCTGGTTCAGCGTGGCAACTATTTTGCTCTGATTGACGAAGCGGACAGTGTATTAATTGATGAAGCCAGAACTCCGTTGATTATCGGACTGATTCAGCCGAACGACGCAGCCTCCGTGAACCTGTTTCGCTGGAGCAACCGGGCCACTCATCAGCTTGAGTCAGAAGTGGATTATGTCTATGACCCCAAAAAACGCTCATCCTATTTAACGGACTCCGGGTGCCGTAAAATTCTGCTGATGGCAAAACCTTCTCTGCTGGATTCGATTGATACCGAACGCATCTATAAACAGGTTGAACAGTCACTGGTCGCCCGATTTGGATTCCTGAAAGACCGTGATTATGTGGTCGTCGATGATGAAGTCGTGATTGTTGATGAATCAACGGGTCGTATGATGGAAGGGCGTAAATGGCAGGATGGACTGCATCAATCCATTGAAGCGCAGGAACATGTTCCCATCACAGCCGCCACGGGGCAGGCGGCACGTATCACCGTGCAGAGTTTTTTCCAGAACTATGTGCACCTGGCGGGGATGACCGGAACCGCTGCCCTCGCAGAAAAAGAAATCCGTAAAACGTACAAAGTTTCAGTGACTTCGATTCCCACTCATCGCCCCTGTATCCGCGAAGGCAGTCAGGCGCGGGTCTTTAAAACCATGCAGGCAAAACGTATGGCCGTGGTGGAAGAGATCGAACGTCTGCGATTGAAACGCTGTCCAATTCTCGTCGGTACACCCTCAGTCGAGGCGTCTGAAGCACTCGGTGATCTGCTGGCGATGAAAGCCATCCCGCATCAGATTCTGAATGCAAAATACCATGAACAGGAAGCCGAAATCGTCCGCAAAGCGGGTGAGCCGGCACGCGTCACCATCGCCACAAATATGGCCGGTCGCGGTACCGATATTCTGTTAAAAGATGATGTACGCGCGAATGGGGGACTGCATGTCATTGCAACCGAGATGCACACCTCTGCCCGCATCGACCGTCAGCTGATTGGTCGGTCCGCCCGACAGGGCGATCCTGGTCACTATCAGTTCTTTCTCTCACTGGAAGACGAATTACTCCGCTGCCTGGAACTGAGCCAGATCGAAAAGCTTGCGAAATCTGCCAAGGCAGACAAAAACGGGGAACTGCCTGCAGGCTGGTTGTCGTTCTTCAAGAATACACAGAATTTCCTCGAGAAGCTGCATCGGAAACAACGGCGCGATATGCTCAAGCAGGAAAAGAATCGAATTGAGATGTTCCACAAAATGGGACTCGATCCTTACCTGGAATGGACTGAGTAGTCACTCTGATTCTTATGTATTTGCGAACCGCGTCTGTGCATTCTCCCAGGTGATCTGTTTTTCTATCTCCATTCCCAGCTGTGACTCTTTCAGTTTATTCAGGCTGGATTCCAGGTAGAAAAATGGAAAGTAAGAACCAAACAGGATTTGCTCATAGGGCACCTGTTGCATGAGGTTCTCGATTCCACCCACGCCTTCCAGCATGGCAATTTCAATGGTCAGGTTCGGGTTTTCCGTCAGTCGGGTCAGACTGGCTCCCCGCAGCGACTTCATGCCGTTCAAAATGGTGACCTGCAGTCCATCCTGTTCTTTCATCAGTCCCGGCAGAGATTCAAAATTCACATCGGGGATCCGCATCAATTTGTGTTGAGTCCGATCGTCTTCCATCCGCATGGCGATCTGAATAAACATCCCCCGTTCCGCAGCCATCGCGAACAGTTTTTTCGCTGCGGGACTGCTCAGTTCATACTCATGGTAATTGGGATGCAGGCGGATACCGGGCATTTTCCATTGTTCGTGACAGGTGATGACATCGTCTTCCCAGCCTGGCAGCGTGGGGTTGATACTTCCGACAGGGGTCAGCAGATTAGCGCCCTGTAACTTGCAGTCGTCATGCAGTCGCTGATTCACTGCGCGGATGTCTTTATGCAGCAGTCCGTCAAAACTGCCGGCATACGCGCGGGTAATCTGGTTTCGTTTCAGTTTACTCACCAGTTCCGGAGTACTGTCACAAGGCAGCCGACGAAAGGGCCAGCGGGAGAGATACACGTTCACATCACAAATCATACCTTGATCCCTTTCTCTTTCAGAATGGGAGTCAACAGGCGTTTGAGATTGCCTCCCAGAATCAGACGCCTGGAGACCTCAGGGATATCAGCGCCTTGAACCTTCGCCAGTTGAGAAGAAAAGCTGCGACCGCCGATATCACTACCGTAGAGAACGCGATCTGCCCCCAGCGTCCTGACTGCCATTTCCGTGATTCCAGCGGTCGGATCAGAACCGCCAATGCCGGCGTAGACGTTCGGAGAATCCTGGATCGCCCGCAGTCCCAGTTCATAATCACCTCCCGTATGACCGCAGATCAATGGGACATCGGGATGCCGTTTGGCCATCAGTGCCAGGTCACCGGGCGTCGACTCACCAATCAGATTGCCTCCGGTTTTGTACCAGGTATGCTGATAGATTAACGCGTTCAACTCGGCAGCCCGTTTGATTATCGGATCAATCTCTGGATCATTACAGCGACTGGAGACCCACAGTTTGACTCCAATCATCGGACCATTTTTCACACAGCGGTCGAGTTCCGAGATACTTTCTTCCACGTACTTTGCATTCAGATACACAAAGCCGAAGGCCCGGTTATGCCAGTGGCTGATCGCCTGCAATACCTGATCGTTCTGCTTGCGGAACTGTTCCGGCGTGGGATCGGTCAAAAACGGCCAGCCCATGAAAAAAATAAGTCGCTCCACGCCCATGCGGTCGGCATAGACCATCAACTGCGCGATGCGCTCATCGACGGTTTTGCCGTCCACCCCCGAGAGGTGGCAGTGTAAGTCCCAGATCATAAATTATTCTTTCAGTTGTCAAACAGTCAGGGAGCAGCTACTAATTGAATGCTCGCTTTCGGTGGTTTAGCGTAATGCTGCCAGATTGCATCAGTGCGGGCAAGCGCGGGCCCGTCATGTACGAGAAACCGATAGTGGCTGATATGTGGTTTCCCGGGATCAATTTCCCAGTCGCCCAGTGGGCAGGGGGTGAATACCATATAAGGCATGGAGGGATGAATCCGTACCGGTTCAGGAAAGCGAAAATTACCGGGGCTGGTGAGAATCGTAAAACCGCTCCAGGGAGTGTCTGGTTCAGTTCTACCGGAAATATCACACCAGCGTGCCCGATCATGATTGCCGTTCGCCCGGGTCTTGCCGTTCGAATTCAGAAAATCACAATTCTCTTTCGTCCATCCCCGACCGCCGCGAATGGCCATGCCACCGTAATGATATTCTGGCAGGTTCAACGGAGATTCGGTCGCACACCGCAAATCCGAGGTGATATCATACATCCAGTAGGCGGGGTCTTTCGCGGGTTGATTCCAGACTCGAATGCCCCATGTTTCCAGTAGAGCGGGGGTTTCTGATTCGCCTGTCAGATCCACATGTTCCTGCGTCACAATCAGTTCCGCAAAGACTGGCCCCACCTGTTTCGAGACCAGATTTTTAAATCGAACCCGCCCTTTTTTGCTTTTGATTTCCCAGAAATTGGTTGGACGTCCCTCAAAAACGGCTTTGGTGAATGCGAGGAACTGTCCACTCTGATGGGCATGATCCGGGGGAAATTCATCCGAGACAATCTTACCGCCCGGCGTCCAGATCGGATGAATGTGCGCACTGCGACCATATAACGGATCCAGGGGTTTGGGGGGCTCAATATGTTGATAGTTGTAGCTCAATACCGGGTGATCACCGATCCGGATCTGGTAGGCTCTGTCGGTCTCTTTGATCGTCAGTTCTTGCGGGGGGGAAATAGTACCCGGATGGATCTGAAATTCGCGTGTTTTACCGGCGGCTGTTTTTCCCGGTGGAATCCACCAGAGTAAATCGGCAGACTGCTTGCGCTTTTCAATCTGCGCGGGGATCGCGGTCATCTCCGCATCTGCTGTCTCAATCAGAAAAACCTGCTCTGCAGTGAATCCCGTCTCCGGAAGCTCCACGCTGACAGGTTCATTTTCGAGTGGTGACTTCCCTGCCGTGAAGCGGACTGTTCCCAGCGTCCCGTCAGCGGCTGCCAGTTGATTTGTTGCAGAGGAAATCAGGAACAGTATTAAAAAAAGGGGGATTTGTAACCAGTTTCGGGATAATATCATTTCAAACTCTCGGTAAGGCCAGAGCGTCGCTCTGTAACTTTTCAGTAATCGTTACTCCATGCTACCTAACCATTTGTGTCAGTTGCAATATGGGCTTTGCCGATAATCGGGAAACAGACTGAAGAAGACGCGTCTGTCATTCCACCAGGCGTTGTTTCCTGACTTCATGCAGCAGCTTTCCCTGTTCGTCATAGAAGCGAAACTGCAATTCAGCTTTCTGCCCTTTGTCTTCTGGTAGCACTTTTACGTACAGAAATCCACCGGATGCCGGCTGAGAGGTATAAGGTTGCTGGACGATACCTTTCGGATCGGTCCCTTTTTTGTCTCCCGGATTCACTCCCAGGCGGGAATTCGCATCTACCAGGGCACCCGTTGAGAATTCTTCGATCCCGGGGGGATGAATCGAGTGGTATTGCCAGTGACGATCCCCGCAGATCAGATAAAAACCGCGCTGGTTTAATCCCTCCTGATCAAGCCACTGGAAGAATTCATCCCGTTCGTGACGGAAGCCTCCAAGGTTGGTGTGATTGTCTTTTTTGCTCTTGCCATCCGGACCGATCATCGGCGTGGGAGAGATCAATACTTTGAATGTGGCATCAGATTCTTTCAGGGTCGTCTTCAACCAGTCACGCTGCTTTTTTCCCCAGATCGTTTTGTCCGGTCCATCCGGTGTGCGATTTGGGCTGCGGTAATCCCGGTTTTCCGTGAACCAGACCTGCAGCAGTTTTCCCATGCGATACGTTCTATATGTGATAGGATCCGTGTCGAGTGGATCAACGATGGGAACCTGTTCTCGAAAGATGCGCAGCCCCAGATCATTGTTCGGTTCACGTTTACCTGTCAGATCACAGTCGTTATAACGAAAGTCATGATCGTCTTTTTCCCAGTAAGTAGGCACACTCGAAAACAGATCAACATACCGCGGCTGCACAAACTGTTCATGCCATTTTTTTCGCATTTCAGCGGGTGTCTGGGCAGCGGGTTTGGCTGGATGATCATAATATACATTGTCACCTGTGCCGACAAAAAAGTCCGGCTTCAGTTTCAGAATACTCAGCAGAGCCGGGTAGCCTAGTTCTTTGTCTTCACCCTGGTAAGCAGGGCGTTTCCCCAGGCCATGATGAAACGCATTGAAGTTCATGCCCGTCACGACCACAAAGCTGATCTCTTTCGCCTGGTCAGCAGCAGGCAGCGTCTCAAAAGTATTGGTCGGACCGTTCTGTGTCGTCTGCTGATTGGGGCCATACTGCAGACGATAATAGTAGCGCGTTCCCGGCTTGAGATCCTTTACCAGAGTTTTCAGCATGTAGTCCTGCTCTGCTTCTGCCTGCAGCCAGTCTGAGAAAAAGGAGTCTGAGAAATCCTGGTGAGTCGAAAGTTCGAAGCGCCCCACACCTGTAATGCCCGGCAGATCTCCACTTTGGTCCAGCTTCCCGGCCGTTAAACGAGATTGTAAGATCACGGAATCCGTATCCACTTCACCTGCCATTTCCCCCTGTTTTCGTGCGGGTTGATCTGCACTCGCTTTCGACAGAGAAACTGAAAGTGTGAGACAGCAGATCAGGCAGCAGCATATTAAGCGGACAGGACAGGGGATTCTCATCGGGTTCTCTCCTCATCGTGGGTCAGCAGAATGAATACCAGGTAAGGTCTGGATACAGGCTAACCGAATTCGAGAGTCGACTTCAACTCCAGCGGCAGTCAAGGCAGCAGATAAGGCACCGTGTAATAATAGACGGGGACCTGGCAGGGACATGCCTGACTGGGAGCTGCAGGAGGAGTAGGGGGGGCGTTCGACGCAGGCGTCGCGGGTTTGGTCGCCTTGGTTTCAGGTTGTTTTTGTGTCACTGGTTGTTTCGGTGTCACTGGTTGTTTCGGTGTCACTGGTTGTTTCGGCGTTGCCGGTTTGGGAATCACATTCTGAACCAGTACTGTTTCATCCAGAGGCAGGCTGTCGGACGACACTGACGCCTGTGAAGTCACCTTGCCCGCTTTGACGGCTCTGACGCGTGCCTGCAAGGTTCTTGTTTCGTTGGCTGCCAGTTGGTCCATCTGAAATGACAACTGCCGTCCCTGTTCGTGCATCAGTCCCTCGGGCAGATCCAGATTCAGGTTCACAGAGTTCTGGTCCTGGCGACCCCGATTACTCACCTGGATTTCCAGGGGAAAGACTGCTCCTTCTGCAACCACATCCGGCCCTTTGATCTTCAGTTCCAGTGACGGCGTAAAAATATCGGTGCTCGAAGACACATTCGAAACCAGTTTCACCAGGGAACTGGTTTCCACGCTTCCTTCCTCTGCGAGATACACTTTGATTTGCAGTTCTCGTTCTTCATTCGGTTCCAGCCGTGCGATTTTCCAGCTTAACTGGTTCTGATTGACTTCCGCCGGCGGCAGCAGATCGACCAGGCTCGCGGCGGGGGAAAGTGTCTCGTTCACATCCACGTTGAACGCGGCTGTCCTCCCCTGGTTTTTGACGAAGATCGAATAGGTCAGCGTATCCGTGGCCGTTCCCTGTTGGGGAATCGTTTTTCTGATTTCGACGTGCAGATCTTCCTGAGTACCGGGATTGGAAGGAACGGACTCCCTCAAATCCGGTTCAAGAGGCTGTTCCTGACCGACCTGCAGATGCTCGTTTCCTGTAATCCGTTCGTGATAGAGCGTGGGGCGAATGGTAGCCCGGGATTGTGCCTGCGCTCGATCCAGATTCACCAGGGTCCAGCTTTCATCAAACAGAAAACGGTCGCCTGGTTCCAGTCGACTTACCAGGTCCCCTGCAGTGACCACCGCTTCGACCAGAAATGGCTCGTCCATTCCCGGGTCTCGCATTTCACGTTCGCTGATGCGGATTCGCTGAACATTCAGCGTCAGTTCCGGATCAGCGGCCGCTGGTTCGGGGGGCAGTTCGAGATCTGGTAGTACAATCGGCCGCTCACGCGGTAACATGAATTCTTCGCGCGCGGGTGTCGCGGCGATATGCTGTGGAAGTTCACCAAAGGAAACATACAGCGGATCCGTTTCTACAAGCACAAATCCATCTGCATCTGGAATTTCTACCGCGATTCGTGAATCTATCAGGTTGTCTTCTACTGGTTCCGCGTACTCCACTTCCAGGGGAGCGGGCGTGAATTCTTCTGCGACTTCGGTGTCAGCAGGCTCATCGGCGGGCATTGCCAGTAACAGCAGGATTGTCAAAACGATCGCAGTAGCGCCCAGACTGGAAGAAACTGACCATTCCGGCGCACGTCCGAATAGCGTCTTCAACTTAATCAACCAGACGGGAGCGTAATCTTCAAACTTGAGGGAGAGATCATATTCGACAGCGTCGTCTTCAATCTCTTCGGAATACCAGTCGGATTCACTGGAATTCGCAGTGCTGATCTCATCTGGCTCCTCGCGTCCGTTCGCTCCGGGCGCGGTCTCTGCAGGCGCGCGGCGATTCAAGTCTGAGTTATGATCATCAGCTGGGGGCATCACAAAATCAAATCCGTTGCTTGTGTCTGTCGCCGTTCCTGGCAACAACCGTCCCAAAACGAAATTAAGTAAAGATACACAGTGCGTGAAAATTAGCAAAAAGAGCCCGCAATGGGAAGTGCGATTTAATTTCCCCCGGAATACAGCAAGTTTTTGTGAAAATAGATAGAATTGGATATCGTCTGAGAATATCCTGTAATGCATCGACATAAACATAATGTAACTTATTGGTACATCAATCCTGTATTGACAGGTGATCAATGTCAGGCGAGCTCGCCAACGAGCATTCGGACCATTTCGGCCTACGTGCCATTCCAGGTCTGATAAGACACCAACCAGCTTAGAGGATCCTCGACATGTCATCGCTCAACCGTCGTACTTTTCTCAAAACTGCTTCAGCAGGATTACTCGCCTCGCAGTTGAATCTCAGTGGAACCAAAGCCGCTGATTCCAAACCGCTGCTGCCGGCCAAAGTCGTTGACACCCATACTCATTTTTATGATCCTTCTCGCCCCGAAGGCGTTCCCTGGCCGAGGAAAGGTTCGTCTCTCTATCGAACAGTCCTGCCCAAAGACTTCGTGGAACTGAAAAAGTACCAGCCCGTCAATGCCACCGTCGTTGTGGAAGCCAGTAAGCTGGTCGAAGACAATCAGTGGATTCTCGATCAGGCGAAAGACAATCCGGTGATCATCGGCTTTGTGGGGCGTCTTACTCCGGGCGAACCCGATTTTCGTAAGCACCTCAAGCGGTTTTCGAAGAACCCGCTCTATAAAGGAATTCGCATCAATTACGATCTGCTCGATCTTGGCTTGAAACAGAAACAGTTTATGGACGACCTGAAACTGATGGCTGACCAGGGACTGCAGGTCGACTTGAATGGCGGCCCGGTTACTCTGAATGGAGCACGTCTGCTGGCCGAGCAGGTTCCCGACCTGCGGATCGTGGTCGATCATATCGGTAACGTCGCTATCAAAGGGGATGAGATCGATCTGCGGTGGAGAGAATATATGGAATCCCTGGCCGATCAGAAACAGGTTTTTATTAAAATCTCGGCCCTGGTCGAAGGAGCCGCCCGTCATCGTCCCGATGCTGTCCCTGCCGACGTCGAATATTACCGACCGACCCTGGATGTCATCTGGAAAAATATTGGAGTCGACCGCATGATTTTTGGCAGCAACTGGCCGGTCTCCGAACGGGCCGCCGACTATGTCACGCTGCAGAAAATCCTGGTCGACTACCTGCAGGACAAAGGTCAGTCGGCCCTTGACAATGTCTTCTGGAAAAATTCCAAGCTGGCTTATCGCTGGGATAAATATCCCGGTGAATAAACGGCACACTGCGTAACCGTTCCACAACTGAAGAATCCGGCCTTGACTGCTGCCCGCCGATAGGCATCCTGTTGCTCTCAAGTGTGTCGCGCGCGTTGGCACAAAAAAATCGAGTGAACCACGTGAACCACTGCGAAAATCAGCACTACAAAACCCGCTGGATTCAGCACGATTTGAAAAAAAACAACGCATAACCGACTGCGGGTCGACACACTTCGCCCTGCGTTCGCAGCGAAGTAACCGGTTCTCAGCCAGACACCGGTTCCCTCTCGTCACCCATCGCCACAAAAATCTATTCATCCGTTCTTGACTCCTGCCTGTCCTTCCAGAAAATAAAAGACCGAAACAGGGGCAATCCCTGATGTACATTTGGAATAAGACGAAAACCGGGTAGCCCCGAATGCAATTCGGGGTTGTCGCAAACAACAGGAAACTGTCAGTGCAAGCATTCAAATCAGGGAAACAATACCAACCCCTTCCATGTAGGGTGCGGACCCATGTGTCCGCCCGCCTGGCGAGTATCAACCATGTTTCGCACGACAAGGGAAGCAGATAAAACATCGCAGCTTTCTTTTTCTAACACGAAAAACATAAAACCAGCCATAATGAAGAACGGGAAAGCCCGAATGCAATTCGGGCCGAGCGCACCGAACAGGAGGTCGCAGCTGCCACGTGCAATCCAGAACCGGCATTGCCATACTCACTCAGCATGGCCGGACAAGCCGGGCCATGGCACCCGATAACCTCTACTATTATAGGGGTAACACAACACCCGATACATTTAAAAAGCAGGCAGGGAATTTAAGCTTCCGTCCTGGATGAATTCTACCAGATGTAACTTGAGAGCCTGCAGATGAACACGTCGCATCGGAATTCTTGCTGCTAAGAATCCAGTAACACAACGTCACTCATCAGTTCACTAAACGAACCCCATCGCTGCCACTGCTCACCAATCCGTAAATCACATAGAATTGATTCATGCTCAAACTGGATGACAGGGCAATCTACATTGGGTAATCTGGGATTCAGGTCAAAACACATCGGATCATAGTTGATAGTAGAACGGCCAAAGGGGAGATAGCCAGCGGGAATCAGAACTTCAGCCAGAGCGCGATCAGCAAAAATCGATTCAGACAGTCCGGTAAAGTTGTCGCCAGGAGGATTGGCAAACAACCTGAGTAATTTCAGATCTACTTCCAGCCAGCGAAAAGACAGCAGTAGTCGCTCATACAATGGAGGAAACGTCCCTCCGATCCGCTGATAGAGAGGATCCAGTTCTGCCGGGTCAGTCTCCACAGGGAGCGGCTGCCAGCGGGAAAACTCCCGCCAGCTTTCCCATGTCTCCGTTTCTGGTTTGATCAGCAGTTCGGCAGGTACCTCTTCCAGAGCGAGCATCTCATCCAGTCGCGCGAACGATTCAACAAACTGTGTCAGCAGCTTTGTGTCAGACATGATTCGATCATACAAAAAGTCGTGTAAACATTGACTGATTGATCTGACATACAGTACTGGTAAAAGTTCGTGTGTTTTCGTGCTTTTCGTGGTAGTAAAAACACTACTCCGATTTCACACCCGCCGTATTGACCGCGATCACTTTGTACTGATACGTCTTCCCCGGTTTCGCGGTTTTGTCGACGAACTCAAACTTCTGCAGTGGCAGCACGGGGGTATCGCCGTAGCTCATGTTCTGGAACAGGGGGCGTCCGAAACGGTTGGTCGGTTTTTCGGGGAGTTGGCCGATCTGCTTGCCGTCGCGTTCGATCAGAAAGGCCTGGATACCACTCTCAAAGTCGGTTCCCGCTTTCCAGGTAATCGTACCGGTCGCAGCATCCACTTTAACATCGGTGGGTGCAGGGGGCGGCGTCTTGTCACTGACTGCACCGGTTTTCACGAAGTCCAGCCAGGCGATCGCAACCGCTTTGTCGGGCAGCCAGTTGGCTTCCGCTTTGTTTCCCTCAAACTGGTCGTAAGGGACCGGCATGGTTTCACTGAGCAGGGGAGACAACCAGCCTTTGCTGATCTCCACAGCTTTCAAAGGGGCTCCTGCTTTGTCTGGCAGACGTTGTTGCAGGCAGGCGTTGAAGAAGGGAATCGCCAGGTAACGTGAGTCGCCGGTTTCGTGGCCCGTGCGGGGATCGGGGGCAAAAGCGATCGGCGCCCCTTTGGCGCGATAGTCTTTGAACATCGCCAGGCTGCCCGACCAGGCGCGGCTGAAACGTTTGGTTTCTTTTTCTTTCAGACCCGGGTTCGCCACCATGGGAATCTGCATGGCCGCAGCTGGGATCTCGGGCGCCGTAATTTCGTCATTGGTCCAGTAACCATAGGCGGTTCCTGACTGAAACCAGATCGCCACGATTCGTTCCGGGTACTCCATCTGCATCAGACTCGACCAGAACCCGCCTCCCGAATGACCCCACAGACACCAGGGCGCGGTGGCGACTTCAGGATGTCCCGACAGTTTTGCCAGCTTCTGCAGTGACTCGACAAACACTTTGCTCGAACCATTTCGCGGATCACACCACAGGCGGCAGTTCTGTTCCTTGGCCTGATGAAAACTGGGGCCGAGCAGGGCACAGCCGTTCTTGCGTGCCAACTCCTGCCAGTGCAGGTCGTGAGCCGCCGTCACGCTGCCCGTGCACGAACCGGAACCACAGCCATGCTGATGCACGATGATGCCCCGCACTTCCTTGAGTCCTTGTGGAATCCACAGCGTATAGGTCACACCAATCTGCAACTGCCCCTCTTTCGGATCGGTTGGCTGTTCGTAGGTGGTGCTGTAATACGGGGGCTCGAACGAGGCATCGACCCGCGGCAGCTTGAGGGGAGCAATGGTTTTGGTTTCTTCCGCAGAGACAGGGCAGAGAGTCGTCTGCAGCAGGAACAGGGAGACAAGGCAAATCGAAGCGGCGCGTGATTTCATGATGTTGATCCAGTAAAGAATGAAACGTATTTCCGACCGGGGCGGGCTTTGAATCTGTGCAGCGTATAGCTATGCAACGTATTAATGGTACGAAAACCGAGGATGGCATGCCAGCGTACAGATGCGTAACAATCGGGGAAGTATGATTCGAGCACCGCAGTCATACGGACGTTTTGCGGCGACTCATCCAGTACAGCGGTACGCCGATCAGCACCGGGATCAGGCCCAGCAATGCCAGGCCGCGGGCATAATCCAGACTGGCGTAAAGCATGTAGAGACAGGTCAGGCAAAACAGGATCGGTGTGACGGGATACAGGGGAACGCGGAACGGTCGCTCCATCTGCGGCGCTTTGTACCGCAGGATGATCAGGCTCAAGCCCGTCAGGAGAAAGAAAGTCCAGAACAGAGGAGCCGTCGCGACGAGCAGGGTATCAAAGCCGTCCTGGTACTGTTCCCATTTGATAAAGTCACCCTGGATCAGCGTAAACGGCGCATCGATCAGGCGACGGCCTGTTTCCGTTCCCACCAGCAAAATCATGACGATCGAGATCACGCCTTGCGACAACAGCGAATAGAGGGGGGCGTTCACTCGCACATTCCAGCGGGCCAGGGCCGCAAAAAAACGGTGGTCCATGCCCAGTCGCACGTTCACGCGGGACCCGGTAATAATCAAACCGTTGATGGCACCCAGCGAGGAGATCATAATAATCAGGCTGATGATTTGTGTGCCGTAATCCCCCCAGGCATTGCCCAGCAGTTCTGCCGCCGGTGTGGAGGACTGCAGCAATCGGGTGGAACCCAGCCCCCACAGGTAGGCTAAGTTGATCAGCAGGTAAATGACCAGGATTCCCCCGGTGCCCGCGATCAGTGCCCGCGGAATATTTTTGCCCGGCTCTTTGACTTCCGCAGCGACAAAGGCCGCATCGTTCCAGCCGCCAAATGCATACAGCACAAATACCATCGCCAGTCCAAAATGCAGTTCCGAATTCGGGCGCTTTATGACTGGTTCGACAACAGTGTCGCCTGTTCCCTGCAATCCCAGGTACAGGCCGCTCACAAATATCGCCGCCAGACCGATGACTTTAGCCAGCGTCAGAATGTTTTGTGCCCACTTGCCGACCATCAGCCCCAGCAGATTCAGGAAAATCAGAATACAGACAGACGCAGATGCCAGTACGACCGACCAGCCCTCGGGAATCTCATAACCGGAGGCGTTCAGAAACTCGATTGCATAATCCGCGAACACATACGACATGATGCCGATATTGCCCGGATTGATGGCGATGAACTGCGCCCAGCCAAACAGAAACCCGGTCCCATTCCCATAAGTACGGGACAGGAAGACATAGTCGCCGCCCGTCTCCGGAATCGCAGACGCCAGCTCGGCGTAGCACAGCGCCCCGGCCAGCATCAGCAGGCCTCCCAGCCCCCAGATTACAAAGCCGGCTTCAATCGAACCCGCGTTTCCGAAGACCAGACTGGGCAACTTGAAGATCGAAACACCGATCACAATCCCGATGATGATATTCACGGTATCCCACAGGCTCAGCTGTTTTTGAAAGCTTGAGCCCGATGTGGGAACCGACTCAGATTGCCGTTGCTCTGCAGGCATGCGAATTGCTGTCCCCTGTCCAGCTGGATTGAAAAGCGGAAATTGACGATGGATCAGGCGGGAGTTATGCCTACCAGCACTGAGACAGGCATCGTCCAGATTTCCATGGTGTCATCTACCTGAAGCGAAAAGCCGGCCTCCTGCAGTAAACCGGTCGCATTGATGGGCTGACAGTCGACAATGTGTGGGAAGTGCTGGTGCATCCATTTGTAGGTTTTTTCCAGGAAACTGTCTTTTTCCCCCTCTTTGGGTAGTGCCATGCAGACGACACCCAGACGGCCCCCCGGCTTCAGCACCCGCTTGATTTCGGACAGCACTGCGGGGATGGTTTCCAGCGGAAACAGTTCCAGGGTAAAGCTCATAGAAACAACGTCAAAACTTCCCTCTGCAAAGGGGAGGGGAGGTGTATTGGCGACCATCAACTCCACACGATCTGCCAGGCCGGCTTCAGCGACCCGTTTTTCCGAGACGGTTTTCATGCCGTCTGAAATATCCACGCCGCTCACCTTGCCCGCCGCCCCGACAGCTTCCGCCAGCGCTACCAGTGAATGTCCCGTACCATAACCAATTTCCAGAACTGATTCCCCCTCTTGAATCGCCAGCGCCGTCAGCCCTTTTTCCCGGGCCACATGCTCGTTGGAATCAGCGATCATATCATAGGAATGGCTGATACGGTCATAAAACGATTTTGTCTGTTTTTCGTCGGTGGTGCTCATGGCTGTTTTCTCCAGTCTGGAAGGTGAGAGGCTTATGCCGCAAATTATAAAATGAACCAGCAAACGAGAGAAGTCGCAAGCTACAAAACTATAGGAACTTCAATAATTTGGAATGAACAAAACCGTGGATGACGACAGTCCTGCCAAACTGACACAGTCAGGAAGACTAAGAAAACAGATCTTACCCAAAACACTGTTTTTTGAATTCCTTTCATCGTCGGAGCATGCTACAACATACGGAGAGCGTTCGCACAACTCATATCGCAGGGAATAAAACCTTCACGGGCAGTCTGTGAATGTGGTTTGTCCGAACCGTTCAATGAAGCGCTTTAAAAACCTCTATTCGAATACATTGATGGATCAGGGAATGAGCCCGCCTGGGCCTTGTTCCATGCTGAGGAAGGAACAATTATGCGAAATGTGTTGGCCTTGGTTCTGGCCGGTGGTAAGGGATCACGTCTGGAACCGCTTACCAGGGATCGAGCAAAACCCGCTGTACCGTTTGGAGGCGGTTATCGCATCATCGATTTTACACTTTCGAACTGCATCAACAGCGGGCTGCGTCGGATCCTGATTCTGACCCAGTATAAAGCAGCCAGTCTCGATCGGCATATCAATCTGGGCTGGCGGTTCCTCTGTCGGGAGTTGAATGAATTCATCGACGTTCTACCTCCTCAGCAGCGTATCGACGAACAGTGGTACCAGGGAACCGCCGACGCCGTCTATCAGAATATCTACACCATCGAACGGGCCCGCTCGGAACACATCCTGATCCTTTCCGGCGATCATATTTATAAAATGGATTATTCCAAACTGATTCGCGATCATAAGGAATCCGGCGCGGAAGTCACCATTGGCTGCATTCCCGTAGATCGTGACGAAGCCACGCAGTTTGGTGTGATGGGCGTCGATGAAGATATGCGCGTGGTCAAGTTCGAAGAAAAGCCGGCCAATCCCGCTCCCATGCCCAACCATCCCGATAAAAGCCTGGCTTCGATGGGCATCTATGTTTTCAATACGAATTTCCTGTTTGAACGATTGTGTTATGATGCGACTCAGCTCGACAGTTCACATGACTTCGGCAAGAATATTATTCCGTCGATCATCGACGACCACCTGATTCGCGCGTATCCCTTCCAGGATAAAAATACAGGCGACGGTTATTACTGGCGCGATGTCGGAACGATCGACGCGTATTATGAAGCGAATATGGATCTGGTCTCCGTACACCCGCAGTTAAACCTGTACGATAATACCTGGCCCATTCGTTCCTATCAGCCACCCGATCCACCACCCAAGTTTGTCTTTGCCCAGAGTGAAGGCAATAAACCACGCGTGGGTCAGGCCGTCGACAGTATGGTCTGTGCGGGCTCGATTATCTCAGGTGGTCGCGTCAGCCAGTCGATCATTTCCTCCAACGTACGCGTTAACAGCTGGGCAGAAGTCGATAATTCGATTCTGTTCTCGGGCGTGAATGTGGGTCGGCATGCAAAGATTCGCAATGCAATTATTGATAAAGGTGTATCCATCCCCAAAGGCTGTGAGATCGGCTATGACCTGGAAGCGGATAAAAGTCGCGGTTTTGCCGTTTCTGAATCCGGTATCGTGGTCATCGGGAAAATGGACGGGTTCCCCGCGCGGGTTGAATCCTGACCGCCTGCGTTTCGCCTGGTACCAGTGTCGCGCCGGTATCAGGCGCGGCGCATAAAAATTCCCGGAAGCAGTAGCCCAGGGGGGGGAAGGACTTGTACTACTTCCGGGAGGCGATTGTACGCCATTATTTTTCATGCCTGACAGACACGCCTCAAAGGACACTCCATTTTAGTCGCTTCAAAAAAGATCGATGCCACAGCATCCGTGCCTTTGGCATTCGATCTTTCCACTGAGTGAATGAAATCGCTCAGCGGACACCAGTGTATTATTGAAGGTTGAAAAAGGGATTGATAACGGTCATTCTGAGGTGTGATGTTATCAGGAATGGTCTGTTTGATGTTTTCAAAATCAGCGTGAACGCCAATGGTGCGGGGAGAATAGAAAGTCATTTTGAATCGGTCAATACCAATCTCAAACGATTTTTTAAAAAGCATTCTGAATACAAATTCAGCGTGTAAATATTTCAAAAAAACAGGGAATCAAAAACTTCGAAAGGATCTGGCATCATGTTTCGACAACTCTTATTAATTTTGACAGTCATATGCAGTATGAACCTCCTTGCTTCCGTCAGACTGGAAGCGACAGAGAAACAGAAACCGAATATTATTTTCATCATGGCCGACGATTTAGGCTACGCGGAACTTGGTTGCTACGGTCAGAAAAAAATCAAAACACCGCATATCGACAAGCTGGCTGCAGAAGGTATGAAATTCACGCAGGCTTATGCCGGTTCGATGGTCTGTCAGCCTTCACGCAGTGTATTGATGACAGGACAACACACCGGGCATACCGCCGTGCGTGCCAACGACCTGAACCAGTTGTTGTATGAAGAAGACACGACCGTTGCCGAAGTACTCAAAATCGCCGGCTATGCTACGGGTGCGTTCGGCAAATGGGGCCTGGGTTATGAAGGAACACCTGGCCGACCCGGACAGCAGGGCTTTGATGATTTCACAGGGCAACTGCTGCAGGTACACGCCCACTTCTATTATCCCTTCTGGATCTGGAATAATGAGCACAGACTCATGCTGCCTGAAAATGAAAATAACCAGCGCGGCCGCTACATTCACGATCTGATTCATGAAGACGCCAAAGCTTTCATCCAGAAAAATAAAGCGCAGCCCTTCTTCGCCTATCTGCCTTACATTATTCCTCACGTGGAACTGGTGGTCCCGGAAGAGTCAGAAAAGCCGTATCGTGGTCAGTTTCCCAAAAAACAGATCCTGGATCCCCGACCTGGTTATATTGGTTCGGAAGACGGTCTGACGACGTTTGCCGGCATGGTCTCCCGCCTGGACGATCACGTGGGAGAAATCGTCACGCTGCTGGAAGACCTGGGGATTCGTGATAATACGTTGATTATTTTTACCTCCGATAATGGCGGGCAGGGGGGAACCTGGAAAGAGATGACCGATTTCTTCAACGGTAATGCGCCGCTCCGCGGTCATAAAGGTTCGATGTATGAAGGAGGCATTCGAGTTCCTTTCATCGCGAACTGGCCGGGAAAAATCGCTGCCGGAAAAACATCTGATCTGCAGATTGCTTTCTGGGATGTATTGCCCACACTGGCTCAGGTTGCAGGGACTACAGTTCCCTCTGGTGTCGATATCGACGGCATCTCGTTTTTGCCCACCCTCCTGGGCAAAGGGAAGCAACCAGAACACGAGTACCTCTACTGGGAATACACCAGGGGGAAGATTCGCTCGCGTGCGATTCGCCAGGGAAACTGGAAAGCCGTACAGAATCGTATGAATCAGCCGATTGAACTCTACGACCTGGGTACAGATATTGGGGAAACGAAAAACCTTGCGAAACAGCATCCGGAAAAAATCAAAGATCTGCAGCAGATCATGCAGCAGGCTCATTCTGAACCGCGAGACTTTCCCCAGACACTGAAGCCGGTGGGCATCAAAGGATACGTGAAGTAAATTTCAGGGGAATCAAGCACGTGTCGCAAAAGAAAAACCGCAGCCCGATTTCAGGCTGCGGTTTTTAAGTATTCAAATTCGCTTCTACCTGGTTAGTTGGCCAGATCCCACCACCAGCGACCCACGGGCAATGCAGGTGCTTTAGACTGAGCGGAAACGGCTCCGACTTCGGGAGAGACTTTCAGGTTCTGCTGATTTTTCACAACCGAATTTGTATCCACCCGCACGCCGCCGGCAACCTGGACGACAACGTCTTTGCCGTTGTAGACACGGTGGTTGACAACAGTGTCGACTGTGTGAGCTGCTTCGAATTCAGCCGGGCGATAGACACCATTGGCAGCAAAGGCGGTCATTTCCCAGCCGGCACGATTTGCCAGATGTTCGTTTCGCATCAGGGCGGCTACCAGAGCCAAGTCGAAAATGTTCTGCAGGTCGGCGTAAACCAGATCCTGCTGTGCCAGTTCCTGATAGTGCTTTGTGAAGTTGGCAGCGAATTCGCGGTTCAGCTTCTCCGCTTTTCCCGTTCGTAATCGTTCACCTTCTTTAGTGACGATCTGATTCTCTGACTGACAGAGTACGGAAGAACCCACGACCTGGTATGCTGTCCGTTGCGGGTTATGCAGTACCGAATCATATTTCATGGTCAGCCACCAGCGGAGCGCTTCGAGGTTCATGCCGCTTGCATTGCTATCTTGAGCCAGCAGATCGAAGTAGCTGGGGATGTTTTTGCCGGCATCCATTTTTCCGATGCCAATCAGTTTCATACGGTAGTCGGCTTCAATCAGGACACGGGCGACACGTGATGTATCAGGCACACCGTACAGTGTAATATCCTGTGTTCCCAGTTTTTCTTTCAGCTGTCTGGTGTAATTTCGCACGCCGGCACCTGCACTCAGCGGGCCACGGGCATTAGACTGAGCGACAAATTCATTGACGCGTGCCAGACCTTCAGCACGTGGATCGAAGGAACAGCCGAAGATTTCTTCACCGTTGTCCGAGAATGTTCGCAGGATCGTCACCAGGTCATCCAGTTGCAGAACAGGACGGCCGCTTTCTACGCCGACAGCCAGACCTTCTTCATTATAAATCCAGGCTTCTGCCGGACCGGCGATCACGATTTCCTGATCTTCCGGGTAGACAAAGACATATTCGACCTTGGTCAATCCCGCCAGCATTTTCATGGTTTCAACAGGAGAACGACCTTCTTCAATCAACTGCTGCACTTCTTTTTCCAGACGGGTCAAAGAAACCAGACGCAACTGACTGTTCTGGGCAACATTCTTATTCAGGCTGGCTTTACGGGCTTTGACTCCCAGTGCTTCCAGTTCGCCTTTCAGTTCCTGTTTGCTGATATGGTGCAGCATGCCATTAGGATCAACGCGGACCCCTGCGGAGAACTGTCGCATTGAACCTTCACCAGATCCGTCGTCGATCCATCCCCCTGAAGTCTGTGTTTGAATCAGGTCAATCAGCTCGGTGAAGTCAGCTAACTGAGATCCACCAGCCAGCGACATCGCCTGTGCCCGTTCGCCCATGGCTTTGGTGCGTTCTTCAGCCAGGGGGATACGGTTGATGGTTCCCAGGGCAGCGACAAAGTCACCGGAGTCCATCTGGGCTTTGACAACCATTCTGAGTAAGAGAGTTCGTTCCTGCAGGTTTGACACCGTTTCAGCGACTTCAATTGCCTGTCCGAATTCCCCTGCTGACAGATGTGCGGCAACCTGTTCTTCAGGTGATACACGTGGCGTTTCTGCGACTGGTTTTATTTCTGCTGCAGGAGTCACCGCAACGGTTTCCTGTTTTTCCAGTACGAGTGGTGTTTCATCCTGCACCTGAACCTGTTCTGATGCTTTTTCCACAGTCATATCTGACCGGGGATTCACCAGGTAAAAGGTGACTCCCAAAACTACAGCTAAACAGACAACGGTTGCCAGAACTGAAACAGCACTGGAGCCGACACGAGGGTGATTAGGGCGCATGGACGCTCTCCAATAGGCACAACATATTAACGGACAAGCTTGCAGTTCGGATGTGTACGTTCTGCAAGATGGGAAGTTTAAGGGCTTTATGTACTAGGATCGTCCAACTTTGCCCTGACGTCAAGCATAATCTTAAATTTCTTGGTCTTCCTATTTCAGCTCAGCTTTGACATCCAAAGAACAGTTACAAGTAGTAGAATAGAAACACTTCGTTCAAAATCCGTAACACCCTGAAATTCCTGCGATCGATACAGAAAGTATTATCGTGCCAGAACTGCCTGAAGTAGAGACCATGGTCCGCGGCATCCGCGAGGCCGTGGAAGGCCGCAAAATAAAAGACTTTCGAAATTGTCCCTGCCCGTGTAAGCCCATTTCCATGAAGCCAGGCATTAAATCCATTCGAACAAAAGCTTTAAATCAAACTGTAACCAGCGTCAGACGTCGGGCAAAACGGGTGATCCTGGATCTGGAGAATGGGTATTCGTTCGTCATTGAACCCCGTATGACTGGACTGATGTTACTGTCTGATCCCCCTGATACCGGTCATCTGCGTCTGGAGTGGACTTTGCAGAAAGGACGGTCCAGCCGATCACTCTGGTTCTGGGATCGCCGTGGCCTGGGCACGGTTCAACTGCTCAGTCGGAAGGAACAGGAACTGGTCCTCGGACCGCAGAAACTGGGACCCGATGCACTTGAGATTACAGCCAATGAATTGAAACAGCGCTTGGCGAAAACCAGTCGTGCCATCAAAGTCGCCTTGCTGGATCAAAAAATGGTCGCTGGAATCGGTAATCTGTATGCCAGTGAAATGCTCCATCAGAGTCGTATTCATCCTGAACGGACCGCCGATCAATTATCGACGGCAGAAATCAGATCGCTGCACAAAGCCATGCAGCAGATTCTGAAAACAGCGATTCGCTATGAAGGATCCACACTCGGCGATGGAACCTATCGGAATGCTCTCAATCAGTCGGGAGGCTATCAGAATCAACATCAGGTGTATGGTCAGGAAGAAAAAAACTGTCCGTCCTGCAAGGGAGCACAGATTGTCAGGATTGTCCAGGCCCAGCGATCTACGTTTTTCTGTCCTTGTTGTCAGATCATACCGTCGTAAACTGAAATCTGATTAATTTCACTGAATTGAGGTGAGAATTGTCGAATCATGCTTTTCTATACAGACAATTTTGGAATAAGATCACCTGAGAGATGTTAAAGCGACTTCGCCGCATCTGTTTCGGATCTCATACCCGCTGGTAATCCATGTCCTATCGTGCTTTCAAAAAACTGCTGGGGGAAACCAACCTCGAACGCAAGTGCCGCTACCTGTTTGGGGGCGGATTGCTCGTATTAATTACGGCCAGCTTTTCTTTGAATACCTGGTTGAACAATCAGGTTCTGAACGATCAGAACATAACCTCCGCCCGTCTGCTGGTCGCGCCGATCATTCTGGAGAAGCACTGGAAATGGTCCGAGTCGAACGATCAGTACCGCATGCTGATTGAAAAGATCGCACAGTCTGTCAAACCCCAGGATCTCGGCGACTACAGTTGGGCAGTGTTTAAAGCGAATCCATCTAATGCGGATTCCAAAGAACGCCCCATCGACAGCGCCGGCTATGAAGCGCTGGAACGCATCAAGCAGGGAGAAAACGAAATCTTCTACCGCGATGAAACGGAAGGCAAGTTTCAGTATTACGGTGCCATTCATGCGACGGAATCCTGTGTCTCCTGTCATCGTCTCCGCGATGATCCCGATCTGGAACTGGGCGGACTCATCGGCATTGTGAATATTCGCTTCCCCTCGCAGAAAGTCGAACAGGCACAGAACTGGAATAACGCCATCAACCTGGCTTCGGCTCTTGTGACCGCTGTCCTGGCGATGCTGGCCGCTTACGCGATTGTACGATATGTGATTGTAAAACCCGTATTGCACCTGAAAGATGTGAGTGATGAAATTGCGCACGGCAATCTGGATCTGCGGGCCGACATCCGCACGGGAGACGAATTTGAAGAACTGAGCTATGCATTTAACCGCATGCTCCGTCACCTGGTCACCGTGCAGGAGGAACTGCGGACCGTCAATACCGACCTCGATACCAAAGTCGACGAGCTGGCGCAGGTCAACCTCAGGCTCTATGAAATGAACAAGCTCAAAGACGAGTTTCTGGCGACCATGAGTCACGAACTGCGTACGCCGCTCAACAGTATTCTCGGTTTCAGTGATCTGCTCGCCAATTCCAAAGATCTCAACGAGAAGCAGAAACGTTATGTCAGCAATATTCAGATGTCCGGAAAAAATCTGCTGGCCCAGATCAATGATGTGCTCGATCTGGCTAAAATCGAGAGCGGAAAAATGGAACTGCAGCTTTCCGAAATTACCGTGGCGGATCTGATTGAGCGTCGGGTGGGGAACATGCTCCCACTGGCAGATAAAAAGAATATTGAGCTGACCTCCGAAATTGATCCGAAGATTCCTATTCTGTTTCAGGACTCCATCAAAATACAACAGATTCTCAATAACCTGCTTTCCAATGCCATCAAGTTTACGCCGGAAGGTGGCAGAGTCCATGTCGCTGCCAGGCTCTGCGGAGAAAATCCGAAACTCATGGACCTCATCGTTGAGGACACAGGCATCGGGATCCCCCTGGATGAGCAGGAACATATTTTCGAAAAATTCCGCCAGGGAAAATCTTCTTCTGAATCGCGGGACACAATGAGTCGTTCTTATGAAGGGACGGGTCTCGGATTATCGATCATTCGCGAACTTTCGAAACTGCTCGATGGTGAAGTCTTTCTGGAAAGCGAATTTGGTCGAGGCAGCAAGTTCACCGCACGTCTGCCTGTCCGCATGAGCCTGTCACAGGAGGGGGTTCTCTCGGATCTGGATGATACCTCAGTCGGCATGAATCGCATTAAAACATCCGATCTGCAGAATTATTCCCGCGAAAAACTCGGCGAGAACGAACATTCTGAGACGCGCACTCCTTGAATCTCACACAGTGAGCGCCTACCCTTTGCTTTCTGGTTACGACACATCGGGCTGTCGGACCTGTTGTATTCTCCCGTTTTGATTCAGGAATCTGCTCTCGTGGCTTTGGAGCTGAAAAATCCACACAGTGTAATGGCGGCTCTGCAGACCCGTCCCATTGATGTCACCGAGATTCGTCTCACGGCTGGTTCCGCGCAGGGGAGTTGGGGAGATGTTGCCGACGAAGCACGCAGTCAGCGGATTCCCGTCGTGATCAAAAAATCAGCGCCCCAGAAGATGAAACGCCGTCAGGCCGAAGATCAGGGACGCCGCACCGCGGGCTCGGTCGCCCTGGTCAAACCCCGTACCCCATTTGTGCTCAATGAACTCTTTCCGGACTCTGGTCAGGAAACAGGCGGACTCTGGCTGGCGCTGGATTGTATTCAGGACCCGCACAACATCGGTGCTATTTTTCGAACGGCTGCGTTCTTTGGTGTTCGCGGGATTGTATTGACCAAAGACCGTTCTGCTCCCATCAATGCAACCGTTTACGATGTTGCGTCCGGGGGCATGGAAGCGGTGCCGTTTGCCGTCGAAACCAATCTGAGCCGGTCGATGACCCAGGCCAAAGAAACCGGTGTCTGGATTATGGGAACCTCAGAACATGCCGAAGAAGATGTCTCCGTTTATTCCCAGGATCGCCCGTGGATGGTCGTGATTGGCAATGAAGAGAAAGGACTGCGCCGCCTCACGCTGGAACAGTGTGATGTGGTGACCCGTCTGACCCCCACCGGTATCGTAGATTCCCTGAATGCTTCTGTGGCAGCAGGCATCATGATTGCGCGTTTTTCTCCCTTCGGACCCGGTACAAAATAAGTTTCTGAATCAGTCGCGTATGATTTTCCTGCACGAACGGGTTGATTCTGTAAAATGTCTATAATCGTTACAAGCTCCGTTTCAGGTAGCGATTATAGCGGTTTTATGCTTTTTGGTCTGAGCCTGTCTGTCACCGGTCCCCATTGGGCTTCCTGCAGCCTGCAGATTATTTTGGTTGTACGAGAAATACCTGCTTATAATGCATTGATATGCAGGCATCGATCCGGATTCGAACCTTTCGAACACGAATCCCTGGAATTCATTTCGGATTTCCAGCGAAACGAATGCTACATTGAAGGTACAGGTTACGGGAACTCCGTCTGACAGGCGCGGGCGTCTGCCAGTAGAACGTGGGTTCCACCGAACAAAATCAATGCAGGAAAATTAATCGTGACAAATTATTTAGTGACCGGCGGCGCTGGATTTATTGGCTCTCATCTGGCGACACGTCTGATTAAAGACGGTCATCGTGTACGCGTCTTCGATAACTTGAGTACAGGCGCACTGCATAATCTGGAACATATAAAAGACGATGTTGAGTTCGTGCAGGGAGATCTGCGGGATCTGGCAGCCGTCGAACAGGCCACCGCTGGTGTAGAGATTGTTTTCCACCAGGCCGCGCTGGCTTCTGTTCCCCGTAGCGTGGAACATCCTCTCGATACACATGAAGCCTGCGTGACCGGAACGGTTCATGTTCTTGATGCCGCCCGCCGTTCTGGCGTGCAGCGCGTTGTCTATGCCGGCTCCAGCAGTGCGTATGGCAACCAGGAACAGATGCCCAAGCATGAAGGCCAGACTCCCGAAGTTCTGTCACCTTATGCCGCTGCGAAACTGGCAGGCGAATTATACTGTCAGGCGTTTGCCAATTCCTATGACCTGGAAACGGTCCGTATTCGCTACTTTAATGTCTTTGGTCCCCGCCAGGATCCCAACAGTCCTTATTCGGCTGTCATTCCCCTGTTTACTTCCGCGTTGCTGGAAGGACGCCGCCCCATGATCTTTGGTGATGGTCTGCAGTCTCGCGATTTCACATTCGTGGACAATGTGGTTCAGGCAAATATTCTGGCGTCCCAGGCACCGGCGGACAAAGTCTCCGGAAACGTTTATAACGCTGCCTGTGGCAGTTCGTTGAATCTGATCGATCTGTTGAAATTCATCTGTAACCAGTTGGACAAACCATACGATCCTGACTTTCAGCCGGCGCGTACAGGCGATGTCAAACATTCCTGGGCAGACATTTCTGCCGCACAACGTGACCTCGGTTACGAACCTGTTGTAGAAATCGAAGAAGGACTGCGGAAAACCATTGACTGGTACGCAGGCTCGACCAGTTCTGAATCCAAAAAATGCCTGGGCGGCTGTTAATCAGTCAGCCCGCGGCTTTCAGAAAATTTTATCACTTCGATTTTTGAATTAATGCATTTGCAGAGTAAATAGATCAGGACCCGCTGTCGTGAATACAGACTTTCAACCTCTGGATCAGCAATCCGATTTCGCCATCGATGGAATGGAAGAGAACGCAGAAGTGAACTCTTCCGGTCCCGGTGTCGATATTGTAAGGCTTCTGCTGCGCAATAAATACCTGCTGGTTTTAGGACTGGCGACCGGACTGCTGCTCGGGCAGGCAGCGTATATGAAGCTCGGCCCGATCTTCTCTGCAAACACGAAAATTCAGGTCTCGCAAAAAAACCCGGTGCCGATCAAGGATGGGGAAATCCAGACTTTCGGTGAACTCACGGCACATATCGATGTCATCAAGAGCCCGCGAATTGTGGGTGAAGCAGTTAAAGAAGCCAAACTGAATCAGCTTTCTACACTGGCAGGTGAAAAAGATCCGACCCAGGATATTATCGATTCCCTGAAAGTCAAACGAATTTCCGGTAACGACCGCGCGTTCCTCAACATCCTGACGCTTACCTATGAAAACCCGAATGCCAAAGATGCCCGGCTTGTCACACAAGCGGTCGTCGATGCCTACAAGCGTTATCTGCATGAAGTCCGCGAGGAAAACACCGAAGACATCATTCAGCAGTTGAAGCAGGCTGAGAAGCAGATTGCCACCGAACTGAAACTGAAGAAAAGTGAATATCAGAAGTTCCGCGAAAATGCGCCGCTGTACTGGGAGAGTACACCTGGATCTGAAGCGGCAGTGGCCGGCAGTACCAACGTGCACCAGGAACGGGTCAAAGCAATCGATAACGAACGCCGTCTGAACCTGCTGAAACTGACCGAACTCAAATCAAAAATTGATTCGCTCAAAGCCGCGATTGCCAGTGGTGAATCTAAAGAAACGCTTGAGCTGTTGGCCCAGCAGTTTCTCATGGGACAAACGCGTGGGCAGGCTGCCAACGGTAATACCAGCGAAGGTCAGATTGCCTCTCCGGGGACAAGTCAGGTCGACCGTGCCCGCACCGCATTAGAAACACATTTGATGCCTCTGTTGATTCAGAAGAATCGACTGGAACGCGACTTTCAGAAAAATCATCCTGACCTGGACGCCGTGAATCGCAGCATCGAAACGATCATCAATCTCTATCGTCGCCAGGGACTCGATATTTCTGCAGACAATCTGGAGTCTGGTGAATTTCAGGTTGCAAAGACCAAAGACGTGGATTTCGTGAATGTCTATCTCAAGTCTATGGAACAGCAGCTGAAAGAACTGGAGAACCGGGAACTGGAACTGACAAAAATATTTGACCAGGAAACCGAACTGGCCAAAAAAGTCGGTGATTTTCAGGTGGTCGATCAGTCTTACAATGAAGAAATTGCCCAGCTCAAATCACAACGGGATAACATTTTCAAACAGTTACTCGTCGAAAAAGTTTCACAAGGCAATAGTGGTTACACGCTGACTCAGCTCGCGCCTGTGAAAGATGAACTGGTCATTAAACGCCAGCTCAAATTCCTGATGGCAGGTGCTGGAGCAGGGCTGGGACTGATCCTGGCATTCTCCTACTTCCGTGAAATGCGGGACACCACCATGAAATCTGTCGACGAAATTCGTAATCAACTGCATCTGCCCATCCTGGGAGAAGTACCTTCGTTCGCTGAAAGTGATGCTGTCGTTGATGACAGTGAATTTGCCCCCGCGCTGTGGTACTACTATCGCCCCGCTTCACGCGAAGCAGAGTCGTTTCGTTCACTGCGCACATCTCTGTTATTAAAAACAGATCGCAGCGGTGCGAAAGTTCTGCAGATGACCAGTGCCGAACCCGGAGATGGGAAAACCACCTCGATTTCCAACCTGGCGCTGGCGATTGCTCAGACAGGTAGAAAAGTTCTGATTATCGATGCCGACCTCAGGCGGCCTACCATTCATAAACTGTTTGGACTCGCCAATTCGATTGGCCTCGGAGATGTTCTGAATGGTGAGATCGATGCGCAGACTGCGATTCGGGAAACCCGCGTCACTCATCTTTCGATTCTGACAGCAGGTATGTTGCCTGAAAATCCGTCCGAAATGCTGATGTCTCGAGGATTCTCGGAACTGGTAAAACAGCTGCGAAATGAATACGACTATATTCTGATTGATACGCCACCTCTGGTGGTTGTCAGCGATCCCTCGGTGATTGCTTCCATCGTTGATGGCGTATTGCTGGTCGTTCGCATCGACAAGAACCGTCGAGGAGTGATCCGCAAGGTACAGCAGATTATTCAGACCAATGGGATCAAAGTGACGGGGCTGCTTGCGAACGGTGTCCAGTCCGGAAAATTTGGCGATTACGACTACGGTTCAGGGCCTGGATACAGCGACTATTATATCGTCCCTCCGCAGGTACAGACAAAACAGGCAGATGCTCCTGCGAAGACGAAACTCACCCATTAAACCGGATTCGAGTTTCTGCAGAAAAACCTGGATTATTCCAGCTCAATGTCCAGTTCTTCAATCTTACGATACAGGCTGGACAAGCCAAGCTTTAACCGCTTGGCGGCTTCCCGTTTATCCGTGCTGTCTTTCAATACGCGTGTGATATGCATTCGTTCGTAATGTCGCAGCGCCAGTCGCAGGTCGTCTACATCTGGTAACGGCGGCTCGTTCTGATGCAGTTCCGGGGGCAGATCGTTCAGGCAGATCAGCGTTTCGTCACACATCATCACAGCGCGTTCGATGGCATTATCCAGCTGCCGGACATTGCCTTTCCATTCTGCAGACATCAGTGTGCGAATGGTTTCACTGGTAGCTCCCGTGACACGTTTTCCCATTTTACGGGAATGCTTGGAGATGAAATATTCCACCAGTTCCGGAATGTCATCAACGCGTTCCCGCAATGCGGGAATATGGATTTTCATACCGTCCAGTCGATAAAACAGGTCTTCTTCGAATTCCCCTGACTTGACCATTTCGGTCAGGTCCTGGGTTGTTGAAGCAATGAGTCGCACATCGACTTTCACAGGCTCGGCGCTCCCCAGAGGGAGAATCTCGCCGTATTCAATTGCCCGCAACAGTTTGCCCTGCGTTCCCAGTGGCAGTTGCGAGATCTCATCCAGGTACACGGTTCCGCCATCGGCATTTTTAAAGACGCCAATCTGCTCGGAGGCGGGGTACTGCAGCGAACTGTTGGCCGACCCAAAGAGTTGAGACTCGAGCAGTTCGATCGGTCGCATGCCGCAGTTGACGGCCAGGAAGCGTTGTTCGCGGTTCGGTCCATTCGAGTGGATCGATCGGGCAAACAGCTCTTTCCCCGTTCCCGATTCACCAGACAGCAGCACATTAGAATTGGTCGCTGCAATTTTTCGAATCGTGCTTTGCAGTTTCTGCAGCGCTTTACTGCTGCCTACCACTTCTTCAATTCCCGGACTGCGGGCCAGTTCCCTTCTTAAGATCTGGTTCTCATAGAATATTTTCTGGTACTCGAACAGGCGGTTCAACTTATGAGACAGATCGTCAAAAATGACGGGTTTGACCAGGTAGTCAAAGGCACCCGCTTTGAAGGCAGAGATCGTGTTTTCGACGGTCGCATAAGCCGTGATGATCAGCACGAAGATACTCGGCTTGATATTCTGCAGGCGCCGCAGAAGTTCGATGCCATCTCCATCCGGCAGCTGCACGTCACAGATCGCGACGTTAAAATCCCGATCGCGGGCCAGTTCCAGCGCTCTGGCTACCGTAGAAGCCTGCATGGTTTCATATCCTTCACTGGTGAGAAATTCTGCCAGCGAAGTCCGAATGACTTCTTCATCTTCGACAATCAGTACGGATCGATTGAGTTGCACGTTGGAGTTCGTCCTCTTCTTCATTCAATTCAGGTCGTTACAAATTTGATTTCTTTTGCCGGTCCGGGAGGAATATCTGCTGCTCCCTGTAACTCCTCACAATTCAGGGAGACTATGAACCGGGCACCATCTTTTACCGTATCATCAATTTCAATTGTACCGGAATTGGAGTGTTCCAGGATATTTTTACACACAAACAGGCCCAGCCCCGTTCCTTTAGCCTTGGTCGTGAAATAGGGTTGAAACAACCTCGCTTTATCTTCTTCACGGATACCTTCTCCGTCGTCATGAATCGAAATCACGATTTGTCCCCCGCGGGCTTCGGTGGTAATTTCGATCGATTCACCTTCTTCTGTTGCATCCATCGCATTCAGGATCAGGTTCAGGAACACCTGCACCAGCTGGTCACGCACGACCTGTACCACAGGCAGGTCCTCCGCAAAGCGGGTGATAATATTTTTCCCCTTTTTCCGTTTGTAATATTTTGAAATGTTCAACGATTCGGTAATCAGTTCATTGATCTGGCAGCGATTCCGCTCGGTTGTTGCCGGGCGGCTGAAATCGATCAACTCGCGAAGAATCCGTTGAATTCTTCGCAGTTGTGCGTCGACTTCATCCAGTCGTTTGTTTGTGTATTCATCATTGTTATGGCGGTTGAGCAGTTGTACGAGTGAGCTGATGCCCGCCAGCGGGTTTCCCACTTCGTGCGCAATTCCTGCTGCCAGCAGTCCGAAAGCGGCATGTTTTTCCTGCTGAACCAGCAGCGCCTGCGATTCCTGCAGGTCGCTTGTCCGACGGGCGATACGATCTTCCAGCAGTTCCTGGTTCTGCTTCAACTGCGAGTTCGCCAGCGAAAGCTCCATACTCGTGCGTTTGACCAGTTGAGAAAAGGCAATGCTCGCCCACGCGACCCAGCCCATCCAGACAATCATCAGCAACAGCTGCGAGACCCAGTCAGACGGGCGGTTGGAGAATAAAAGTGTCGAATAACTGATCAGATGCAGTCCCAGTGTCAGATACGCGATCTGTGGCGAGTGTCGAATGGAGCAGACTATCAGTGACAGCAGATAATAAAATCGGAACGGGCTGTTTAAACCGGCGTCATAGTGACAGAGCAGACCGATGAATAACGCTTCCATCACTGAAATGATCAGTGGCCATTCACCCAGAAAGACACGACCGCGAAAGCTGAAGTAGGTATCCGCCAATGCATAGATGGCACCTAATGTCAGAATCCAGTTCAACTGGGGAACCTGAATGGCAGAGCTGTTTCCGCCAAAGTTGACCAGTACATACCCGACACACAACCCGAACCAGCGAATTCGCAGCGTAATTTCTTCCGCCGGCAGCTGCCAGGTATAAGCGTCATGGTGGATGCGGGGAACGGCTGTTGAAACAGGGGCTTCCGCCGGACGATCCTGTAGCTCGTCGCCCGGTCCGTTCAGTTTCTCCACGTTTAAAGGGTCAGTCATGGTCAATATGGAAATTCTGTGTCGTGCTGCTGATTCGTTGCAAAGTAAGATTCTGACAGATTCGTGGTCCATCAATCCTGTATTGACAGTTGATCAATGCCAGGCGAGCACGCCAACGAGCGTGCGGACCATTTCGACCAACGTACCATTCCAGGTCTGATAAGACACGATATTTCATGTCCGGTAAACAGAATATGGTGGTTGATAACTGAATGCCCGATTCGACGGCGTCACGTAAATGAAGCTATACTATCACGAAACTGAAATTGATCTGCAATTACACATTCGCTATTTTGAGCGAGATGTCAGCGAATATTACTGTACAAACAGGTAAAACCAGAACCATGTGCAATTTAGTTTCACAGTCACTCTGCGCCTGGTTCGTAAAAACAAATCATATCAGATTTTAAGTATTCAAAGATATCTTGGAAAGAGTGGGACGAATTCAAGGAATCACCGTGACTCTCGTGAGCAGATCCATTTATTTCCACCGTTGATTACGTATAGAATGCTACAAAACATTGTAGACATTCAGCAGGATTTGAGATCCGAATAGATTGGGAATTTATGAAAATCGTCGTAGCGAGCTCAGAAGCGATTCCATTTGCCAAGACAGGTGGACTGGCCGATGTGGCCTCCGCATTATCGAAAGCACTGGCTGCAGAAGGGCATGAAGTCAGCCTGTTTCTGCCCTTTTATCCCCAGTCGACAGCCAGACGCGGCATTTCCTCCGACGATTTCGAACCCTGTCCTGAAAAAGTAATGATCCCTGTCGGCAGCAAGCAGGTGGAAGCCAGCCTGTTAAAGGCGTCTTTTCCCGATTCGAAAGTGGATGTTTATCTGATTGATCAGCCACGCTATTTTGATCGTCCCGAGCTCTATCATGAAAATGGACGAGATTATCAGGACAACTGTGAACGGTTCATCTTCTTCAGTCGCGCGGTGATGGAGTTCACGTCACAGCTCAATTTGCAGCCGAATATCATCCACTCCAATGACTGGCAGACCGGACTCATACCGGCACTGTTGAAAATTGAATATCAGAATCGGCCCGGATTCGAAAATACAGCCGCCGTTTATACGATTCATAATATGGCCTTCCAGGGACAGTACTGGCATTGGGACATGCTGCTGACCGGTATTGACTGGAAATACTTCAACCGGCATCAGATGGAATATTTTGGTCAATTGAATCTGCTCAAAACCGGGATTGTCTTCTCGGACATGATCACCACCGTCAGTCCTACCTACGCAAAAGAGATCCGCACCGAACGCTTCGGTTATGGTCTGAATGGCGTACTCGAATCTCACTCTGATAGACTGGTTGGTATTCTGAACGGAGTCGATACCAGTGAGTGGAATCCTGAGACCGATCCGCATCTGGCCGCCCATTATTCCGTCAATACATTGTCTGAAGGAAAAGCGAAGTGCAAAGCCGCTCTCCAGGAACGCATGGGGCTGCCCCGGAAACCGGATACCCCTCTGTTGGGTACCATCTCGCGGATGACTGATCAGAAAGGCTTCTCCCTGATTCTGGATGCGGCCGAAAATCTACTGGCGACTGACGTTCAGATGGTCTTTCTGGGAACCGGCGATCCCCGACATGAAACCGCTTTCTCTGAACTTGCGAAACGCTTCCCGGATAAAGTGGCCACATATATCGGCTTTGATGAAGGGCTGGCACACCAGATCGAGGCCGGCCTGGATCTCTTTCTGATGCCCAGCCAGTTTGAGCCTTGCGGCTTGAATCAGATGTATAGTCTGCTGTATGGGACAGTCCCCATTGTCCATGAAGTCGGAGGCCTGGCCGATTCCGTCGTGGATGCACACGCTGAGAACCTGGAGAACGGAACCGCAAATGGTTTCTCATTCTGGCACTTTGATGCGACGGTACTCTATCGACAGATGCGGCGCGCCATCGATGCATACTACGATAAGCCGCTCTGGAATCAGCTGATTCAGAATGGCATGACAAAAGACTGGTCCTGGAAACAGAGTGCTCAAAACTACCTGTCCGTCTATCAGCGTGCCAGCAGTTATCGAAATAAGAGCAGCCAGTCAGTGTCTGCCACTTCTTAGCAGGCAGTCAAACTTCTTTTATCCCTTTATGATGACGGGAATCGATGTCAGAGATCAGAACCGACCCTCTTACCGGCTTTACCACCATCTTTGCGCCGGAACGTGCCCGGCGGCCTATCAAACTTTCAGAAAATGCCAATCATTATGTCCCCACACAGGAACAGATTGACTCCGATCCGTTTGCGGAAGGAAAAGAATCCGAGACTACGCCGGAACTGTTTGCCATCCGATCTCCAGATACCAGGGCCAACCAGCCAGGCTGGAAGCTGAGAGTCGTTGCCAACAAGTATCCTGCGCTGACTCCCGTTTCCGACTCAGAAGAATATGGCGTCCATGAGGTCATTGTCGAGTGTCCCCAGTTTGAGACCCAGGTATCTCGACTCTCCCCGACACAGTTTCAGTATATGTTTCAGGCTTATCGACAGCGGGTCGCCGCCCATCGTGATGACCCCCGCATCAACTACGCGCTCGTCTTCAAAAATCAGGGGATCCTGGGCGGCGCCTCACTGGGACACGTACATTCACAACTCCTCGCCAGTCATCTGATCCCGCAGGCGCTCCAGCAGGAGGTGCAGCAGGCTCGGGAGTATCAGTCTGAGCATGGTTGTTCGCTCTTCAAAACCTTAGCGCAAGACTCAGCAGACGGATTTTCCGGACGGGTCATGTCCACCGATTATTTTGATATCATCTGTCCCTACGCCAGCCGCTTCGCCTTTGAAACATGGGTTATTCCCCAATCTCTGAAAACACACTTCGATCACTCCAGCGACCGGGAACTCGATGATCTGGCAATAATCACCCGTCGTCTTTTATTTAGTCTGGAATCGCTGCTCGGACGTCACGATCTCAATTATGTGATCCAGATGCCCCCCTATGATACCAGAGAACAGGATGGCTATACCTGGAGTCTGCGGATCTATCCGCGTCTGACTCATCTCGCGGGATTTGAACTCGCCTCCAATGCCTTCATCAACCCGGTTTATCCCGAGCACGCCATTGAGCAACTGAAACGGCAGTTGTGCTCCTGAACACATTAGACCGTCTTTCTGATTCACCCGGTTCCGGTTCGGACTACAGGGATATCACTCAGGGAAAATAGAGAGGTAAGTATCGCGTTAGGAATTGTCGCAGTTACTCAAACTGGTGAAATCTTACCTGCTTTAACAATTGACCTTCCTCCAGCGGTATTTCGAGATCGTTCGTGTCGATTTTAAGGGGACTTGGATTTTATTATCCGGAAAAGTCCTCTATGATTACAAAAAGATTGGCTTTAAGATAAGCCAGAATCGTTTCAAGTCCTGCTGGTACAGCGCTTAACGCAGGCTGCGAGGCGACCCGCCACGTATTTGATACCGTTCAGTTTTACAGCGTAATCGAAAGTTCTGTGTATCACACGGATGAAAGGATGCGGCCCATGGGCTGTCGACTTCGGCTTGTTTTGGTCATTCACAACCATCAGCCCGTTGGGAATTTTGAAGGCGTTTTTGAAGAATCCTATCAAAACAGCTATCAACCATTTCTCGACGTTTTATCAGAATACCCTGATATCCCTTTTTCTCTGCATACCTCAGGCAGCCTGATGGAATGGCTTGTCGAAGCGCATCCGGAATACATCGATCGGGTTCGCGGACTGGCGGAATCAGGGCAGGTCGAGATCCTGGGCGGCCCCTTTTATGAACCGATCCTGGCAGGCATTCCCAGATGTGACCGCATCGGACAGATTACCGCCTATTCCGACTATCTGAAAAAACTGTTTGGAACCCCGGTCCGCGGCATGTGGGTGCCGGAACGGGTCTGGGAACAGTCATTTGTCTCTGATCTGGTTGATGCCGGCATGGAATTCACCCTGCTGGATGATTCCCACTTCAGTGCTGCCGGAATTCGCGCAGATAAAATGCACGGCTACTATCTTTCAGAAGACGAAGGCCGCCTGCTCAAGATTTTCCCGGACAATGAAACACTCCGCTACCAGATTCCTTTTACCGATCCCGTAGAAACAATTCATTACCTGAAAGAGATTGCCGACCATCATCCTCATTCAGTCGTTGTCTTCGGTGATGACGGGGAAAAATTCGGCGCCTGGCCAGGTACCTACGATCACGTTTACCGCGATGGCTGGCTGAGAAAGTTTCTCGACCTGCTGCGACAGAACAGCGACTGGTTGAAAGTCACCACACTTTCGGAATCGGTCGATACCGTTTCGCCGCTGGGCAGTTGTTATCTGCCTGATGCCAGTTACCGTGAAATGAATGAGTGGGCGCTCTCTTCAGAGCGACAGTTGGAGCTGGCCGAGCTCAAAGAAAAATTTGCAGAGGCCGAAGGCTTTGATCGGCTCAAACCTTATCTGCGTGGCGGATTCTGGCGTAACTTCCGGGTTAAATACGCGGAACTCAACGAAATGTATACCCGGATGCTGCATGTCAGTAACCGTCTGCAGAGTCTGGAAGAGACCGGCGTCGACGCAGAAGACCTGCCCGCATTGCACGAAGCCCGCACCGAGCTTTACCGCGCGCAATGTAACTGTCCTTACTGGCACGGCGCATTCGGCGGGCTGTATCTGCCTCACCTGCGGAACGCGATTTACAAACATCTGATCTCAGCCGACACGCTGCTGGAGAAAATTACGCACCGGGATGCCAACTGGCTCGCAGTAGAAGTGGGTGACTTCAATCTGGATGCCCGGAAAGAGATCAGGATGGCCAGCAATCGCCTGGTCTGTTATCTCGCACCGGCACAAGGCGGGCATCTATATGAACTGGACGTGCGGGGTGCCAAACATAATCTGCTGGCGACCCTTGATCGACGTCCTGAGCCATATCACGATATCATTCGCCAGGCAGCCATTGAACAGCAGCAAGGTTCGCAGAACGGAGAGGATATCGGCAAAATTCATAATGCCGTCCGCTTCAAACAGCCCGGCCTTGAGAAAAAACTGCAGTACGATCATACCCCTCGCAAATCACTGGTGGATCACTTCTTCCAGCCAGGCGTCGACCTGGAGACCGTTATTCAGGGCGGCGGGGAAGTGGGCGATTTTGTGCAGGGAGTCTATCTCAGTTCGCTCAAACGAACCGATGAGGACTGCGAAGTACGAATGGTTCGTAAAGGTTATGTCGGTCCTTATGAAATTGAACTCACGAAAACGGTTTCCCTGGCGAAGAATGCTTCGGGCTCGCTGGAAATTCATTACGAACTTTCACATCTGCCTGCAGATGTCCCGCTGAATTTTGGCGTCGAGTTTAACTTTGCCGGCATGGCCGCCGGAGCCAGTGACCGCTATTACTACAATCATCTGGGCAAACAACTCGGCCAGCTCGAGTCAAAACTCGATCTGGAAAAAACGGACCGCATTGGCCTGGTCGATGAATGGCTGGGACTGGATGCAGCCCTGGATCTTTCCGCGCCGGCCAGTATCTGGACGTTCCCGATTGAAACCATCAGTCAGTCTGAAGGCGGCTATGAACTTGTGCATCAGAGTTCCGTGGTGATCCCGCACTGGGAGTTCGTCGCGGATGAAAATGGCCGCTGGTCTGTTACCATTACGCTTTCCATGGATACCTCGGCAGCCCAGGCCAAAGCACTCAGTGAAGCAGCCGCTTCCGGAGCATAAGCCTGGACTGTGTGGTCCTCTGGTGAAGTTCAGGAAAAGAGTTCTCAGGAAAAGAGTTCGTTGACCACTTTTCCGCCATCGACGATTTTCATCGGCCGGCCCAGCGGACTCATGTTTTCTTTGCGGGGTTCGACCTGTAACGACTGACAAATCGAACAGAACAGGTCGGTCACTTCAACCGGTCGGTCCTGGACGGCGGAACCATCTTTAGTCGAAGAGCCAATCACCTGTCCTCCTTTGACGCCACCACCGGCCAGGGCGGCTGAGAAGACGCGGGGATAATGGTCGCGACCGGCACGGGCATTGATCTTCGGCGTTCTGCCGAATTCACCCATCCAGACCACCAGAGTTTTATCCAGCATGCCCCGCTGTTTCAGGTCGGATATCAAGGCCGCCATTCCGGCATCCACTTCCTGGGCGCGCGGGGAAAGCGTTTCTGAGATATCAGCATGATTGTCCCAGCCATTGGAACGGACTTCGATAAATGTGGAACCTGCTTCCACCAGCCGCCTTGCCAGCAGGCAGCCTTTACCAAAGTTGTTCTCTCCGTATTCTCGACGCAGTTCTGCCGATTCCTGGCTCAAGTCAAATACTTTGGTTTGCGGGCTCATTACCAGCGAAGAGGCTTTGTTATAAATCTTGCTATGGTTCTTTACAACGACTTCACCGCCACGACTGGCGAATTCGGTATCCAGTCGGCCCAGCAGTCCCAGGCGTTTCTGATAGCGTTTGTCTGTCACGGTTGCTGCGACATTGTCGGGAATGTTCCCCGGATTGTTGATGTTGAATGGCTCAAAGTCCACACCCAGAAAACCGGCCCCTTCCGTTGCCCCGACAGAGACGATTGAGGGAATATCCAGTTCGCGGTCACCGATTTCACGGACAATGTTCGAACCCAGGCTCGGATGTTTCACACTCCCGGAAGGCACATACCCGGTATGCATCTGGTAGGTGGCCCGCTGGTGGTTCCCTTCTTTATTTGTCATGGAGCGAATCAGCGCGATGTCCGACATCACTTTTGCGGTGTTTTTCCAGTCTTCGGCGATTTCAATTCCGGAAACGGCGGTCTTAATCGCCTGTTTGTCACCGGCGCTCGATGTGCCTGGCTTCGGGTCAAACGTTTCAAACTGGCTGGGGCCACCGGACATCCAGAGCAGGATCATTGAACGACCCTGTTTGCGGAGTTCTTCCGCGGAGACGCTCATCAGATCATGAAAGCTCAGAGTGCCGGCTGCCAATGCTCCCAGCGAAACATTGCGGATGAAGCTACGACGCGAAAAACCGCCTCGGGTTGCCTGAACCTGCTGGTGGTGATAAAGACTCATAACGAACTCCTCATAATGAGGGGGAAATTGATTGGAAAGTAAACTGGTTACAAAAAGTCTGTCGGGAATCGTTCAGCGTTTGGTGATAAACTCACTGGAATTCAACAGACTCCACATCAGATCTTCGAGCGCGTCATTCCGGTTGCCTGCTTCCTGAATGTAGTCCTGGCAGATTTTCAATTCTGCCTTGCCGGGTACTCGTGAAAGTGTCAGCAGATACAGTTCCTGAATCGCATCGTTGTCATCTTTAAAGTCCCTGGCGATCTGTGCCAGTTTCGTATTCCGGTCGGTCCCCAGCATTTCGTTCAGGGTTTTCGAATTCATCATAAATAACGCCTGGGGGACATCGCCGGTAATTTCATCCTGCGAAGTCGAAGGATCATAAGTAAACAGTGTGCTGAATTGCCCGCGGGCGGTGCGGCTACCCTGGTAGCGTCGGCTGCCGATGTTCCGGTTGGCCTGCAGATCGTCCACTCCGAACACCTGGGTGATCGCGGTAAAAATCTGGTCGCCTCGCAACCGGGTGGGCAATTGTGCCGCGAACGGTGTATGCTGCTGCTCGGTTTTCTTCTGTATTTCACGCTGGTAAGCGCGTGTGTTGGTAATGGTCTTACAGAGCCATTTCAAATCGTAGCCACTGGCAGTAAAGCCTTCCGATAATGTATTCAGAACCTCGGGGTAGACGCTACTTCGTTCCGGGCCGATGTCGTCAATGGGCGTGTAAAACCCTTCACCCAGCATTTCGGCCCAGAGCCGGTTGACAATGGCCCGCGAGAACCAGACGTTGGATGGCGTGGTTAAAAACTTCGAAAGTGTTTCACGTCGTTCGATGTCGTCCAGGCCTTCCGGGGCTTTGGTGCCAACAAACAGGACGGGTTGAACGACTTTACCCATCGAGGTCGGGTCATTGAGATCAGGCATATGATATTCGGTCATGAACCGCTGCATGTTGTCGGGAACGGGGATACTCTTGATCTCTTCCGCAGTCAGCGCCTTGTCACCATCTTTGTCCGCACGGGACACCATCTGTTCAAAACCGCGGGCCATCCGGGTCCGCTGGACTTCCTGTTCAGTCAGTTTACCGTCACGGTTCTTATCGTACAGACGGAACAGCATCGAAGGATCCTGCAGGATCTTCATACGTTGAGCATACTGATTGCCGTCTGCTCCCCGATCCATGGACACCACTTCGAACGTCCGTGGCGTGGCATCACGTACCGGGCGAACCCGCACACGGGGAAAGAAGGCCGCCAGTTCATGGAAACTGTTGCGTTTCCATTTGTCAGTAGGATGATCGTGGCAGTTCGCACATTGGATCTGAATCCCCAGGAAGATACGCGAAGTTTCCGCAGCCAGCTCGGCCGGGTCCCCCTGGTGGGCAAAAATCAAAGCGGTATTTCCATTTTCACGAACGTCGCCGGTGGCAGTCAGCAGGTCTGTGGTAATCTGATCCCAGCTTTTATTCTGGTTGAGCTGTGTCGTCATCCAGTCTTCGAATTCATTCTGATTAATCCGTGACCGGGCATCGGTGGCCCGCAGATAGATGACGTCCCGCCAGTAACGGGCCCAGTTGACACCGTACTCTTCAGATTTCAACAGATCGTCAATCACCGCCTGCCGTTTACCGGGGCTCGCATCCAGACCGAACAGAATGACTTCCGAGTTAGCAGGTTTGCGGCCCGCCAGGTCGAACGTCACGCGACGCAGAAAGTCTTCGTCATTTGCCAGGGGAGCCGGCTTGATATTCGATTTTTTGAATTCCGTTTCCAGAAGTTGATCGATCTTTTCTGCCATGGCAACGGCATCGACTCTTTGCCGTTTATCTGATTGAGTCGCACTCTTTGTTGCCGCGAATGCCGCAGACTGGCATAATGGAACGGTCATTGTCACGAGAAACAAGCAGGCAATGGGAATCGTTCGTTTCCGGGTAAAACTCGTCATGGCGTTTAACCTGTTAGATAGAGCCGGGGAAATGGTTCCTGTTTTCGATCAGGAGTCAGAGTGATTCAAAAACTGCTGATCTTCAGAATGTATCCTGTTTTACAACCATTTCATCCAGGCCGAATGATTCGAACCGTTCGACCGGGTGACATGACTGCAATCCCTGATACTGGCTATTAAACCCTTCTTAACTTTGAATGTGTCGAAAAAAAGGTGATTTTCGTAAATTAATTTAATCTGAACTAAAAGCCGGACTGGTTGAATAATGGAACTGAGCGCTTGGGTCATTATTGTTATTTTATCCGGGGTCGCCATCGTCATTGGTGGCGTCCTGTTTTTTCGTCTGCATGCCTTCCTGGCGTTGCTGGCAGGTGCCATTTGTGTAGGAGTGCTGACGCCCGTACAACAGATTGAAGAGACGGCACTCAGGAAAAACAGTTTCAAAATCATTGAAGTCAGCGAAGACAACCGCAGTCTCGTGGTCCAGGTGGACAAAAAAGGCAGCCTGCAGACCGGCATGATGCTGATGATTATGGGGACCGAACAACCCCGCTTCCCACTGATACCGATCGCCCAGACTGAGGTTCAGCGGGTCACTGCCCAGTTTAACGAAGACAATAAAAGAATCAGCATCGCCGAACTCAATGTCCGCGATGACAGTGCCAGCCGCCTGATACGCCTGGATGACTTCGCCATCACACCCACACATTATAATGCGGCAATCGCGGAAGGTAAAAAGTCAGTCGGCGAACGTGTCGCCGCCGGCTTCGGTTCCACCTGTGCCAAGATCGGTATTCTGATTGCCCTCGCTGCCATTATCGGCATGTGTCTGCTGGAAAGTGGCGCTGCCGAACGCATTGTCCGCTCGGCGATTCAGTTTGTCGGCGAGAAACTGGCCCCCGTTGCCTTTATGGCCAGTGGCTTTCTGCTGGCGATCCCCGTCTTTTTTGATACCGTCTTCTACCTGCTCATCCCGCTGGGAAAAGCAATGCGGATCCGCACCGGTAAAAACTATCTGCTGTATGTCCTCGCGATTGTAACCGGAGGCACCATGGCCCATTCCCTGGTGCCGCCAACCCCCGGACCATTATTTGTGGCCGAACAGTTGAATGTCGATATCGCCACCATGATGATGGGCGGCCTGATTGTGGGCAGTATCGCCGCTCTGTTCGGGCTCGGATATGCCACTCTGATTAACAAACACTGTGAACTTCCCTTTCGGGACTCAGCCGATGTCACCCAGGAAGATCTTCAGAAACTCGCCACGAAAAAAATCGAAGACCTGCCGCCACTCTGGTTGTCGCTGCTACCAATTCTACTCCCTGTCGTCCTCATCGCCGGTTCTACGCTGTTGAAATTTAAAACAATCAGCAGCCAGCTTTCAGAGCAGTCGCAAACACTGATTACCACACTGGGAAACAAAAACATCGCGTTGGGTATCGCGACGGTCATTGCGCTCTGGACACTCATTCGACAGAAAAAATCCTCAATGGGAGCGCTGTCCGAATCGATCCAGACCTCCCTGTATACGGGGGGCGTGATCATCCTGATTACGGCTGCTGGCGGCGCGTTTGGCAGTGTCCTGCAACAGACAGGTGTGAGTTTCCTCATTGAATCTCTGCCACAGGTCTCACCATTGATGCTGGTCACGCTGGCCTTTCTGATCACCACCGCCATCCGCACTGCACAGGGCTCATCGACAGTCGCCATGATCACCACCGTCGGTATTCTGGGGGGCATCGCCGAGTCCACGACACTCGGCTTTCATCCGGTCTACCTGGCACTGGCCATTGGCTGTGGCTCCAAGCCGATCTCCTGGATGAATGACAGCGGCTTCTGGGTCATCGGAAAAATGAGCGGTATGACCGAAGGCGAAACCCTGAAATTTATCAGCCCCATGACCGCTCTGATGGGCATTGTCGGTTTTATCGTCGTCCTGCTGGGAGTTCAGTTTTTCCCGATGGCTTAGCGTGTTTGAAAGGTTTTGTGATTGATGAAATGGATTACCGCTGGAAATGCAGTGAAGTTAATCATTCTTGCACTGATGATCGTCTTAAACAGTGAAGCCAGAGCTGAGCCTGTTGACATCGGTTCCCGGCGGGAACTGTTTGTGGATCGCCTGTTGATTGACCAGTTGGACGGCGTCATGCTCAAACTGCATCATCCTGTCAAAGCACCACGAGCCAAATCCCCACTACCTGTCAGACACATGATGACAGTTATCAAAAACGGCGACCGTTTCCAGGCCTGGTGGCGGGGATCCGATCCAGCTTATCAGGGCGATAAACATACCGGGCATCCGGGGGAAACCGTGCATTACGCCGTCAGTCAGGATGGTCACGAATGGGAATTTCCGAAACTGGGCCTGCATGAAGTCGCCGGCACGCGTGATAATAATGTGATCCTTGCCAGGCAGCCTCCTTTTCTGACCAACTTCACACCTTTTCTCGACACGCGTGCCGACGTGAAACCTGCGGAACGTTACAAAGCATTAGCGGGATATCCCGGACCGGGGGACAAGCGGGGTTTGAAAGAGCAGGGGCGGGGACTGTTTGCGTTTGTCTCTCCCGATGGAATTCACTGGACGAAACAAGGGGAAGTGATTCCCTATCAACCCGAGTGGCGGCACGCTTTTGATTCGGCCAATGTCGCGTTCTGGTCCGAAGCGGAGCAGAAATACATCTGTTATTTCCGCACCTGGACCGATCCCGAACGTTTACGCAGTATCAGCCGCACGACGAGTCCTGACTTTCAGCATTGGAGTCAACCGGTCGCTCTGAACCCGAATCGACCGGGCGAGCACCTTTACACGAATCAGACACATCCCTACTTTCGGGCGCCGCATATTTACATCGCACTGCCGACCCGTTTTGTTCCCGGTCGCGGGGATGCACCTGAGTACGATCAACAGGACGTCAACGCAACTGACATTCTTTTCATGACGACGCGCGCCGGTTCCTCAAAATACGACCGGCTCTTCACGCACGCATTCATCAGGCCGGGCCTTGATCCAGAGCAGTGGAAGAATCGCGCCAACTATGTAGCGTTAAATGTTTTGCCTACCGGGCCCGCAGAAATTTCAATCTATCATCGCAGCGGCGATCGTTACGTGTTGCGGACCGATGGCTTTGTCTCTGTAAATGCCGGTTCAGAACCAGGCAGCCTGTTGACGAAGCCTTTCATTTTTACGGGCAGCCAGCTCACCTTGAATTTCAGCACCAGTGCTGCCGGCAGTCTGAGAGTTGAAATTCAAAAAGCGGATGGCAGTCCCATTTCCGGTTTTACGATGCAGGACTGTCGACCGGTGATTGGTGACAAAATTGATTGCGTCGTAGAGTGGAACAATAAGCCCGATCTGGCTGCACTCGCCGGACAGCCGGTTCGGCTGAAATTCGAACTGCAGGAGTGTGATCTGTACTCGTTCCAGTTTGATCGGTAAGCCTGAAGAATGTGACAACAAAATGAAGAGCTTGCTCAAGCAGGAGAGGAGATATCATGGAAGGCTTTACCTGGATCTTTGGGTTGATGGGTTTCTCACTGGGGGCAGGCGCTCTGGCAGAAGCCAATCGGCTCTCCACATTGGTGAAAGCCCTGGAAACACGCATTGCATCGCTGGAAGAAAATACAGAATCCCAACAGGAATCTTCTGGGACGTCTAAGTGAGAGTTTTGATTAATGCATAACTGAATGCTCAACTCAACCCCAGCATACTCAACACCAGCACGATGGCAATGGCTTCCTGGTAATCGATATTCCGTAGAGAAAACAGATCGGAAATCAGCCGGATCCAGAACTCTTTCACAAACCACGCTACGATCAACAGAATGCAGATTGTCAAAACGGCATCGAGAAAAGACGTCAGTATCAGTCCGCCAAGACCCACTCTAGCTAACAGGCTGAATTTGATGATCCCTGCCAGGGCATTAAAGGCGAAGAGAGCGAGATTAAACTTCGGCGTGATCCTGCGGGATTCTGGAGGCATTGTGGTTGTGGACATAGAGATGATTCCCTGCGATTTCAGATAATTTGATGCTTAGAAAAGGATTTATTTAAACACGATCATACCAATTCTATCGCAAAATCACACAATCTGATTATGGACAGGGTGATAAAATCAGGTTGTAGTGTAATTGTTGTGGATGTGAAAACGGAGGGCAGTCAATCAGTGTGTTGAACGCCGATTTGCAGAACCTGGAGAAGCATTGCATTACCTGCAGTCAGGCACGATCATGGATGCAGGATCCGAAACTGGAACCGCAAACCATTGATTTCCAAAAGGGAGTTTTTGCTGATGATGTTACGCGCTAATCTGTTACTGGTGTTATTGTTGATGCTGCTTTCACATTCGGCTGTTCAGGCGGCAGAGAAAATCAAACGCCCTAATATCATTCTGATCATGTGTGATGACATGGGCTGGTCAGATATCGGCTGTTATGGCGGCGAAGTGCAGACGCCTCATCTGGATCGGATGGCGAAAGAAGGGCTGCGGTTTACCCAGTTCTATAACAACGCGGTCTGTTGGACGACGCGGGCTTCACTGGTGACTGGGCTGTATCCCCGCTATCCGCGACCGCATCTGAACCGTAACATGGTGACAATCGGCGAAGTCCTGCAGCAGGCCGGATATCAGACGGCGCTCAGTGGCAAATGGCATCTGGGACGAACTGAATCGACCCATCCGGTTTACCGTGGATTTCAGGATTTCTATGGCCTGCTGGATGGCTGCTGTAACTTTTTTGATCCCTACTACCGCGATCCGAAATTCAAACGGGGGATTACCGGCGATGGTTACCGCTTCTTCGCTGAAAATACAACGCGCATCACCGAGTTCCCCGACGACTTTTACACGACAGATGCCTTTACCGACCATGCCATTCAGGAAATTAAAACATATTCTCAGACTGATAAACCTTTCTTTCTGCATCTCTGTTACACGGCTCCACACTATCCCCTGCATGCCAAACCGGAAGACATCAAAAAATACAAGGGACGTTATGCAGCAGGCTGGGAAGCATTACGCAATGAACGTTATCAGCGGCAGTTGAAAATGGGACTCGTTGATCCACAGTGGAAACTGCCGGCACGCGATCCGGAATCAGCTGACTGGGAACAGGACAAGTACCCGCGCGACTGGCAGGAACGACGCATGGAAGTCTACGCCGCGATGATTGACTGTATGGATCAGAATATCGGACGCCTGATGGCAACGTTGAAAGAGACAGGCGTGGATGACAATACGATTGTGATGTTTCTTTCCGATAATGGCCCCGATGCCAGCGAGCCAGGTGGCGCCAATCCGGAGCAGATTCCCGGTCCTGAAGAATACTACACCACCTGTGGGCCGAGTTGGGCCTTTCCACAGAATACGCCGTTTCGTCGTTTCAAGACATGGATGCATGAGGGAGGCATCTCAACTCCGTTGATCGTGCGCTGGCCTGGTAAGATCAAAGCAAATTCCCTCACCCGCCAGCCGGCTCATATCATTGATGTCATGCCGACCTGTGTGGAACTGGCTGAAACCGACTATCCTGCGACATTTCAGTCTCACAAAATTCTGCCCGTTGATGGAAAAAGTATCGTGCCCATCCTTCAGGGGAAAATACGTGAGCCACATGACTCTCTGTTCTGGGAGTTGAGAAATAACCAGGCGGTCCGCCAGGGAAAATGGAAACTGGTCGCGGATCGCAATATCAATCGCTGGGAACTGTATGATCTCGAACAGGATCGCACCGAAACAAATAATCTGGCATCGCAATATCCCGAGCGTGTCGCGCAGATGAAAGCGGACTGGCAAAAGTGGGCCGATAAAACCGGTGTCGCGCAGCAAAAACATCAACGGGGGAAGCAGATCCCCTGAGACTGTTTCCGCTTCAATGCTTTGCCCGTTTGAACTGCGAGAGTTCACTTCGGGCCTGTTCCGTCAGTGGATGTTTCCCGGCTGAATACACCCGGGCCCGTTTTTCCAGCAGCCATTCCTTCCAGGGAACATTCGGTTCCATGGTCTGTAACGAATCGATGATCTGCTGATTGTCCATTTTTTCTGAGATCAGATATCGTACCAGCAGTCGATTGTCTTCCAGACGATAGAGGGCAAAGGGCCGCTGTAAGTGCTCATACAGGGGAGCAGCATAATTTGAATCCAGATCACACAGACTGACGGCTTTGAACAATACAGCATCCAGCAGTTGCCGACTTCCCCACGGGCTGTCCTGCAGCAGTTTCAATGTTTCGATGATCTTCTGCAGTCCTGCGTCATTCTGTTTCTGCTGGAGCGCGGCAATGGTCTCGATCGCGGCAGCTTCGGTGGGATTTTGCTTTCGGACTTTCATCAGCAGTTTATCGGGAACAGGCACCCCGGATTCTGCCAGTGTGTGTGCGTAGACCAGAGTTTCAATCGGACAGCTCAAATCCGGTTCAAACTTTTGAAAACGCGTCAGGGCATCCAGATAATGTCTGGCCAGGTACCGGTTATAGGCCTCTCCCCGTGTCTGCTGTACTTCAGACAATGAATCGGCAATATAAACGGTGCCTCCCAGACTGAGTTGCATTGCCAGCCGTCTTTGAATGACTTTTTCCTGACCCTCTGTGCCAAGTGTAACAGGCAGGTCATCATTCAACCGGACCGCACGATCGTGCAGATCGTGAATCGAAAAACGTGTCGATTTGCCAACGGTTTTCGCAAACGCGTATTCCAGCAGATTACGATCATCCAGATTCATCGGCTCTGAGTGAGACTCCAGTAACTGATTGATGGTGCGATTCCCACAGACGAAGTGAGCCAGCACGCCTTCCACGTCAATGGCAGACCAGCCCTGTTTGAGTCCTTCCGCTATCACGGGCTGCTTCAGTTTCTGTTGAAGTGAGTCCAACTGGTACTGAAATGCCTGCTCCGATTTACCGCAGACCAGAACCATGTCGCGGGCTTTGGTTCGCCAGATCTGAACTTCTGGAAACACAGATCGGACAGTCTGCAGCACTATGTGAACCGTGCTGTCATCAACTTCGTAACCCTGTAGCCACTGCAGGAACAGGCCATCCTGATTCAAACGGGTGGAAACCGAATCATAAAACTCCCGGGTATAGAGATTCGCGATGCCGGCCCGATAGGGATTGGATGGCTCCGAGACGATCAGGTCATACTGTTTTTTGCTGGTGAGTAAAAACTCGCGGGCATCGTTAAAATGCAGCGTGAGTTTCGTGTTCTTCAGCGCATTTGCATTAATCTGTGAACAGCGTTGCGTCATTTCCAGGACGACCGGTTCCAGCTCGACGACATCGACCGAAGTCATCTCTTTGACGGCAGACATCCAGCCGGCGGATTCACCAGTACCCAGTCCAATCACCAGTCCGGTCCGTGGTGCAGGGTGGAGCAGGGGGCCCAGCAGTCCCAGGCCGATCTGGGTACCGGCATCGCCAAACGCGTTCCCGTCGCTTTTACCGTTGACGATAAAAGCCAGGCTGTCGGTCGCTGTGATGGCGACACTCGATTCCCGCCCTTCCGCCTCCCAGATGCACTGACGATTTTTTGTGTTTGAGAAGTTTCGCTCTCCATTCGCTCCTTTTTCATCCAGACTGGCGCGGCGGGCCCCAATCCCGGCATGTCTCCAGACTGCGGTGGGACCGGTTGTTTCCAGAATCATGAAAATCGTGGCCAGAGAGAGTACGACGGAAGTCGCGAGCGAGACTGATTTCCAGCGTTGACCGACCAGTAACAAGGTCAGACCCAGAATCAGCAGCAGGCAGATCGACAGTTTCCAGAGTCCCGGAGCGGTCAAAACAGGCAGCAGGAAAAATCCCCCGGCAATTGAGCCGGAAATTGCTCCCAGGGTATTCGCTGCAAAGGTCCAGCCGACATGTTTGCCGACATGTTCTTTACCTGTCCCCGCTATGGCAATCAAAAGTGGGAACTGAAAGCCGGCGACGAGTGCCGCGGGAAAAATTACAAACGCGCCGACCTGAAACCAGTTCCAGACTTGGGCCAGAAACGTAGCGACAGGCTGACTCTGCTGCTGCAATACCCAGAACGCGATCTGATCTCCATACCAGAAGGGAACCGCGATGAGGAATGCTTCCAGCGTACAGACGAATGCCAGTAATGACAGTGTCGGTTTCACAAGTCGTGCCAGGATCGCATACAGAGCCCCCCCGATTCCGATACCAAGCAGCGCTACGCAGAGAATCAGGCCGAAGGTATAAGTCGTGCCTCCCAGCAGCGGCCCCAGCATGCGATACCAGACGATCTCCATCAGAAAGAAGACAAATCCGACCGTTCCTGATGCGAGACAGACGATGCCCAATCGCTCCTGCTGAAGTGTTGCCTGTTCATGTTTGACCGCTTGCGGTAAGTCCGTCAGAGTCTGTGTTTCACTTTCGCTGCTGCTTGATAATCTTTTCGAGATCAACAGGGCAGAGACTGCCAGCAGCAGATTGATCCCGCAGGCGAACCAGAGTACGCCCCGATTCCCCAGTGCTTCCAGCAACATGAAATTAGCAATCCCGGCACCGAGGACAGCACCAATCGTGTTCAACCCGTAGATCAACGCAACACCGCGACGATGCGGGTCGGCAGCATTTGAGACCGCACGGGCGGCAGCAGGCATGGTGCCTCCCATCAAAATGGTAGGCACAGCCAGGATCATCGCAGAAGCTGCCAGGCGTGAAAGTGTTGCCAGTTCCGGACCCAGCGCAGCCTGACCTCCCATATTTACATACATCTGTCGTACAAGCATCAGCAGAAAAGGACTGATCCCCGCTGTCAGTGCGATACCCAATTCCAGCAGACCGTAGCACCGCAGGGGACGAATTGCAGCATCGATCCTGCTCCCGAACAGCCAGTTCCCCAGCCCCAGACCCGCCATAAAAATAGCCAGCACGGCAGCGGAAGAAGCAGTCGTCGCACCGAATACCAGTCGGAGCTCACGAATCCAGACCACTTGAAACATCAACGCACAATTGCCAGAGACCAGCAGCATTAATGACAGGATCCAGAGAGGGGCGTTACGTTCTGGTACCGGTTGATTCAAGACTCTCTCCGACTGACTGCATTGAAGCAGAAATCATGGGTATTATAAGAAGTTGGTATAGTAGAAGAATGCAGGCCCGCTTGCAGAATCCGTGCCAACATGATGACTGATCGATGTCAAGATATCAAGAAGGACCGAGAGAGAGTGACCCGGGTTAATAGAACGGAGGTAACCGGCTGAGATCTGATATGAGACTCAAGAGGAACTGTCGATACTGTCTGTTGCCTGATGAATATGAGGCGGGAAATCACGGGTTTCAAGAGAAGATGCAGGCTGATGTGCGCTGTTTCCAACCTTTGCGAAGGGGGGCTCCCTGTCGCTGTACGCGCCGTTCCTGAGCGGAGTCTGAATTGTGAATAATTAATGAAGGCAAACGCAGTTTAATTTAGAAAGCCAAGCCAGCGTTTTTTCTGTTCTTCATTCAAAGGCTTTTCAGCAGGGACTTCTTCTTCCTCGCTGCGTTCCAGGTTCAGTCCCAGCTGCTTTTCTTTTTTGCGAATCTGTTCTTCACGATTCTGCAGCATCGACTGGGTGCGCGACAGACGGGCGCGTTCAATCGATATCTCGACCTCGGCCAGACCCAGGCTGTGCTCCAGATCATGATGTAATGCCTGCAGTTGTTCCAGCAGTTCCGTCGGAGCATTATTTAACTGTTCCCAGTTAACGGGGATGACTGCTGTTTCTGCTTCACGTAGACGTTTGATTAATGCGCTGATATACAGATCGCGTTCACGAATCGCTGCGACCAGTTGGTCTGGAGATGCTGACTCTTCCTCGATTTCAACAGGGGGATCAGGAATCGGAGGTTTGTAACTCGCCAGCGTGCGTCCCGCCGATCCGGCTGGTACGGAATTTAACAGGGAACCGGCAGAACTTTCCGGTTTCCTGGGCGGTTCCGGTTTAGGGGCTGTTTTTCGGGCGAGGTCTGTGGAGACATCCACTCCCTCTCCTGACATCAGTTTCTGCTTCATGGCCTCCCAGCCGCTGACTGTCGAATCTGCATTGAGTTCACTGGGAGTCGTTTCCACCGGTTCGCAGGCCGGAGATTCTTCTTCGACGGTTTCTTCTTCATGGACCTCTGATTCTTCGGTGCCGGGAATGGTCGGTGAAGAGAGGTAATCAACCAGGCTGGCAGGTTGGGGGGCAGCAGGTCCCTTTTCGAAACCATCTTGCACAACTTTTTTCAGTTCAGCAATCTGCAGTTCAATGCGAGTCAGGGCTGATTCGGTCTCCATGCCCTGCCATTGTTCAAGCAGTGAATGCAGATCGTGTGTCAGTTTCTGTTGTTCTTCGATGACCTCAGGGGGAATTCCATTGGAAATGGTCATGCCACGATCAGCACCCGTGCGGTGTCTGCGGTCCAGTTGTTCGGCGACCTGTTCCAGGCGTTCCGTCAGGATAACGACCAACTGCTCTTTTTCTTCGAGTTCCGTCTGCAGTTCTAAAATTCGCTGCTGATCTGCGGCACTCAGCTCTTCTTTTTCACGCTGGGTGGATTTGAGTTGTTCCGCGAGTTCAGACAGGCGTTCGGTCAGAGTGGCGACCAGAGCTTCTTTTTCCTGCAACTCCGTTTCGAGTCCCTGCAGTCGTTGCTGATCCGATTCTGTCCATGCAGGCTGGCTCTGCTGGCTGCGTTCCAGTTGTTCTGCCACCTGGGATAACCGGTCCTTGAGAGCGGCGATCAGCGCCTCTTCTTCCTGCCGAATCGATTCCAGTTCCTGAATCCGGTGATTATCGGCGGCTTTCTGTTCGTGGCTGGTATGCTGGCTGCGTTCCAGGCGTTCTGCCACCTGCGTCAACTGTTCGGTGAGTTTCTCAACCAGTTCTTCTTTTTCCAGGAGTTCGGTTTCCAGCTCTGCCATGTGCTGAATCTTTTCCGCATCCCATTGGGCGATCAATTGCGCTTCCTGTCTCTCAACCTCTGCGGCGGTGCGCGTACGTTCTTCCTGGCGATCTGATTCAGAGCCTTGTTCTGGCTGTGATTCAATCTGCATTGACTGCGGATCAGGTTGAGGAGCGTCTTGACCGGGTTCCATCCATTCGTACCTGAGTCTGTTCACCTTTCACATGGTTTTAAGCTAAAAATAAAGGACAGCTACGGTTAGCCTAGCTTATGTGAAAGCAGTCTCAGCGGGATACCCGGACTGGGTGATGCACTTTTTCGACATCCTTCTGCCGGTGGTAGCGATTATTCATATACTGCAGGATTTACCACATTGCTGGGCTTTTTGCCCACCAGTACATCTGCCACCTGACAAGCTGCCTGTTGTCGAAGTTCGTCCAGTGACTCCTGGGAAATAAACGCAGCATGAGGCGTTGTAATGATCCGGTCATGCTGAAAAAACGGGTCAGACAGGTCAGGGGGTTCCGGGTCAAAGACATCCAGCGCCGCTCCCGAAATGTCTTCATTTTTCACCGCTGTTTTCAACGCATCGAAATCGATCAGTGCTCCACGAGCGGTATTGACGATGATCGCCGTCGACTTCATTTTCTGAAAAGCTGCCGCGTCGAACTGATATTCTGTCGCATCTGTCAGTGGTGCGTGGATCGAAATGACGTCGCTTTCTTCGAGCAACTCCTCGAACGCAACCATGCGGGTGCCGGTACCATAGTCGTTACCTGAAGAATTTGTGGCAATTACCTGCATACCAAATGCCCGTGCCCGTTCGGCGACTGCCTGTCCTGTCAGACCGAATCCAAACAGTCCCAGCGTTAACGAACCGACTCGGCGAGGCACGGGAGCAGCAGACAGATCATAAATACCCTGTTTGATCTGCTGATTGAGAAAGGCGATGTTCCTTAAACTGGCCAGCATCAGGCCAATCGCATGGTCGGCCACTTCGGGAATGCAGTAATCGGGCACATTCGTAACCGGGATCTTCAGCGAAGTGGCATATGCGACATCAATATTATCCAGCCCGATCCCCAGCCGTGCAATCGTTTTGCAGTCCGGTGCCGCGTCGATGACTGCCTGGGTGACCTGGGCCCAGCAGGTGGCGATCGCATCGACGCCCGAGGCACATTCCACTAACTTGGCTTCATCGGCTCCCGGAGGGGCTTCTATGACTTCCGCATCAACACGCGCCAATTCCCGCTTTTCAACTTCACAGTCAGGCCACGCACGATCCGTAATTAACACACGATATTTCGCAGACACAAATCACTCCCTTTATTTTGTGAGAACGCTTCGAGAATTCTGTTCGTTCAGCATCTTATTTTTAAGTTCTGTTTACAAGTCTGACTTTCCGCAATTCTATACGGAACTCATGATTACCAGAACTTAAGAGTCAGATTGATCACAGCAGGATCAGTCCTGCGACAGCAAGAGGCTGAAATTTTATCATTCCGTGCATGGAATCGTCACTCTAAAGTTCTGAAATGAAAACACTTAACTAAAATTACGAATTTGGTTTGCTGATTGGCCTTCCATTTGCGTCTTATGGAGAGAGAGCTTGACACATTTGGGGTTAAGTGACATGATTCAAGAGAAGTTCATTGGATTCAAAGGTTTTTCATGTATTTACATCTGACAGTGATTTTGATGCTGATATCGATGCTGTCCCACACAGTGCTGGGATGTGGCTGGCATCATGCGCACGACTGTCATGTCGGTGAACATGACACCTGTCAGACAGTGAAACTCTGCCAGCATGAAGCAGCCCACGCGGCGCACGAGCACAAGCATTCGCATGCCCAGTCAGATCACTGTTCTCAAGAGCCCGATCAGCAGGATCCGGTTCAGCAGGATTCGGATCCCTGCCAGGAGGGCCGATGTTCCTATCTGGCAGCGACTACTGTCAAGGTGCACGAAGAATCTTCCCAGCTCATCAGTCTGATGCCGCTCTGGGACGAATTATTTTCTGCCCGTGAAAAACAGTATGTCGATCATATGCCGTTTTTCAGTTCCGCTTCGGTCTTTCTGTCACCGGGCGTGCGCGCGCAATCCCTGACCACGGTCTGGTTGATCTAGAGACCGCTCTTTTCTGATTGTCTCTCCCATTCTGCGCTGAGTGCCGGCTTTATTATCTTGCCGCGATCTCTGTCCGCAAATCGGATCTCTCGCAATTTACCGTGCGCATGCTTCGGGCATATTATGCGCAGCCCGATACGAGGCCTGTGATGAATCATTCTAAGCTGAAACAAAACTGGAAAATATTACTGACAATCGTAGTCTTCATGATTACGGGATTTCTGCTCTGGGGAACGCAGCAGCAGTGGATGCCCGCATTGAAAAACTATGCGAACAAAACCAACCAGAAGCAGTCTGACCAGAAAACAACTGGCGCTGCATCCGAAGAGGATCACCACGATCACGACCATGCGGGACACGATGAAACCAGTTCCCTGGAACTCTCGCCCCAGGCTAGAAAAAACGTTGGCCTGACCGCGGATAAGATTGTGCCGGTTCAACTCAAAGACTTTACGCGTACGATTACGATTCCCGCGATGGTGGTCGAGCGTCCCGGCAAGACTCGCATCAAGGTGGTCGCTCCCATGACGGGCATTGTCACGAATGTGAATGTCACCGGGGGCGAAGCAGTTCAGCCAGGTCGCCCCCTGTTTAAAATCCGGTTGACTCATGAAGACCTGGTGCAGGCACAAACCGCGTACCTCAAAACTCTGGGTGAACTCGATGTCGAACTCAAAGAAATCGAGCGGATTCAGGTGATTACCAATAAAGGGGTCATTGCCGGGAAAGTGCTGCTGGAACGCGAATATGCCAAAGAAAAGCTGGAAGCAATATTGAAAGCACAGCGTGAGGCACTTCTGTTGCATGGATTTACTGCTACTCAAGTGGATCAGATCAAAAAGACGCGGCGTCTGATAAAAGAGCATCTGGTCTATGCGCCTCTGGTTCATGACCAGTCCGGCGAAGTGTCTGCTCCTGATATGGAAATTCAACGTATTTCAGCACCTGCTCCGAGGACCCTCGATCAGGCGGCCGCTTCGCAACGGTCTCTGCTGGTGGTTCAGTCGTTAGACGTTAATAAAGGCGATTTCGTACAGGCCGGAGATACACTCTGCGTTCTGGCAGATTACAGTGACCTGTATATCAAAGGCCAGGCCTTTGAACAGGAGACAGATGAAATTACACGCTGTCTGGATAACCAGTGGCCCATCGAAGCGATTCAGGAAGAAAATAACAAAACGAAAAAACTGATCAAAGATCTGAAGATCGACTACCTCGATAATCAGATTGAGACCGAAACCAGAACCTTTTCCGTATATGTGAATCTGCCAAATCAGATCGAACACGACACCATTCGCAAAGATGGAGACCGCTATATTACCTGGCGTTTCAAGACCGGACAGCGAATGCAGTTACTCATTCCGGTGGAGACCTGGAAGAAACAGATCGTTCTCCCCGTGGAAGCGGTCGCCAGTGAAGGGGCCGAGCAGTTTGTCTTTCAGGAGAACGGAGACCACTTTGATCGACGCCCCGTGCATGTCCTGTATCAGGATCAACTCTGGGCGGTGATCGAAAATGATGGATCCATTTTTCCCGGCGACAAAATTGCATTTGCAGGAGCACATCAACTGCAGATGGCATTGAAGAACAAGGCGGGCGGCGCCGTTGATCCACACGCGGGACACAATCACTGATTGTATTCCCATCCTGGCCTTGATCTCGCTTCCGTCCTCTGTCACTACCCGGAACTGCTACCATGTTAAATGCGATTATTCGATTTGCTCTAAAACAACGTCATCTCACGCTCGCGTTCTCGCTGTTTCTGATCGGCTTCGGGAGCTGGCAGGCGCTGAATATGGGCATCGATGTCTTTCCGAATCTCAACCGTCCCCGTGTTGTGGTTATGACTGAAGCGCCGGGCATGGCTCCGGAAGAAGTTGAATCTCTGATTACCTTTCCCCTGGAAACCACCTTAAATGGCGCGACGGGAGTACAGGCGGTCCGCAGTTCCTCGGGAGTTGGTATTTCGATTATTTACGTGGAATTTGAGTGGGGCACCAATATCTACAATGATCGGCAGGTCGTCAACGAACGGCTGCAACTGGTCACCGAGCAACTTCCCGACGGAGTGAAACCGCAGCTCGCACCGATTTCCTCGATTATGGGGCAGATCATGATGCTCGGCATGTGGAGCGAAGGGGATAAAACCTCGCCGCTCGAAGTCCGCACACTCGCGGACTGGGTCGTTCGACAACGCCTGCTGACGATTCCGGGCGTATCACAGGTCTTCACCATGGGCGGAGGTCGCAAACAGTTTCAGGTACTGGTCGACCCGCAATTGCTGTTAAAATATGGTATTACACTGCATGAAGTGCGACTGGCTTGTGAGCAGAGTAATGAAAATGCGACAGGTGGCTATCTAGACGAGCAGGGGCCCAATGAATTCCTGGTGCGAGCATTAGGACGGATTCAGACCCTGGAAGATCTGGAAAAAGTGGTCGTGGCTAACCGCAAAGGACGTCCGGTGATACTCTCGCAGATTGCCAAAGTCATCGAAGGTCCCCAGGTCAAGCGGGGAGACAGTTCCGCTTTTGTCAAACAGGAAGACGGTACTTTTGCCGGCGGCTCGGCGGTCGTCCTCACCGTCAACAAGCAACCCAATGCCGACACACGTCGCGTGGCCAACGATGTAATCCAGGCGTTAAAAGATCTAGAGCCTTCCCTCCCTGAAGATATCCGCATTCAACCGGAACTCTACTCTCAGAAATCTTTCATTGATCGTTCCATTGAAAACGTGATCGACGCGCTGGTAGATGGCGGCATTCTGGTGGTCATTATTCTGTTTCTGTTCCTGATGAATTTCCGTACAACGTTCATCACGTTGACTGCGATTCCACTCTCCATTGCGATTACGGCAATCGTATTTGCCGTATTTGGGTTGTCGATCAATACGATGACCTTAGGCGGCCTGGCTGTTGCTATTGGTGAACTCGTAGACGATGCGATTGTGGATGTCGAAAATATTTTCCGCCGCCTGCAGGAAAACCGCTATGCCAAAAATCCCAAACACACGCTGCTGGTCGTGTTCCAGGCGAGCTGTGAAATCAGGAATTCGATTGTTTTTGGAACCGCGATTGTGGTGCTGGTTTTTCTGCCTCTGTTTGCGTTATCAGGTATGGAAGGTCGCCTGTTTGCCCCGCTGGGAGTCGCCTATATTGTTTCCATTCTGTCTTCGCTGCTGGTTTCACTGACTCTGACGCCGGTCCTCTCTTACTGGTTACTGGGGAAAAAATTCGGCACACCAGTTGATCCCGAGAAAAGATCGGCAACTGAACCGCACGGTGATCAGGATGGACCGCTCTTGCGGTTTCTGAAATGGATTGCCGGGTATGTAATCAGTTTCAGTATTCGCTTTTCTGGTCCGATGCTGATTGCAGGAATCAGTAGTGTGTTAGTCGCCGGCCTGTTCCTGTTACAACTGGATCGGGATTTTCTGCCTCCTTTCAATGAAGGAGTGGCCCAGTTAAATGTGGTGCTGCCGCCGGGAACTTCACTGAAAAAATCGAATGAGATTTCAGAAACCGTGATGGATCGGCTGAAGAACATCAATGGAGTCGAGGCCTTCTCCCGCAGAACCGGTCGGGCGGAACTGGATGAACACGCCGAAGGGGTGAATGTTTCTGAGTATATCATTTCATTCGATCCGGATTCGGGTCGCAGTCGCGAACAGGTGCTCGACGACATCCGGACTTCGATGGAAGCGATTCCGGGGATTGTGATTTCGGTGGAACAGCCGTTGGCCCATCTGATTTCCCATATGATTTCTGGAGTGAAAGCGCAGGTCGGAATTAAAATCTACGGCGAAAATCTGATCGTCTTGCGCAATACTGCCAGGAAGATGGAAGCGGCGATGCAGAGTGTGCCCGGCGTCACCGATGTACTGGTTGAACCACAGGTTGAAATTAAACAACTGCAGATCAAGTTGAACCGGGATAAATTAAAACTCTATGGTTTAACTCCCGCGTATGTGAATGAGTATGTCGAAACCGCCATGAACGGAATGGTGGTCTCACAGGTACTGCAGGGGCAGCGTACTTTTGATCTATTGATTCGGATGGATGAAAAATACCGTGAAGATCGGCAGGCACTAAAACGACTGGCAATTGATCTCCCCGGCGGTGGGACTACGCCCCTCTCATCTGTCGCCGACATTACTGATTCAACAGGGCCGAACACCATCAATCGGGAAAAGGTACAGAAACGAATCATCGTACAGTGTAATGTCACAGGACGGGGACTGGTTGATGTGGTGAATGAAATACAGGCGAAGCAGAAACCTGTCATTGAATCGCTGCCCGCGGGCTATTTTGTGGAATATAGTGGTCAGTTTGAAAGCCAGCAATCGGCATCTCGCATGATTTCCGCGCTGTTTCTGGTATCAATGCTGGGAGTTTTCCTGGTCCTGTTCACGATGTTCCGTTCCCCCAACTTTTCTCTACAGGTAATGGCTGCCCTGCCGATGGCATTTATTGGTTCGGTGATCGCTCTGGTCGTGACCGGGCAGACACTGACGATTGCCGCGATGGTTGGTTTCATCTCGCTGGGAGGCATCGCCTCGCGGAATGGGATTTTATTGTTGAACCACTATCTGCATCTGGTGAAGTACGAAGGAGAAGGCTGGACGCGGGAAATGATCGTCAGGGCGGGTCAGGAACGCCTGGCACCGGTATTGATGACCGCGTTGACTTCAGGAATCGGACTGGTACCTCTGGCAATGTCGCAGGGGGAAGCCGGTAAAGAAATTCTGTATCCCGTCGCCACTGTAATTATCGGCGGTTTGTTAAGCAGTACGATTCTGGAATTTTTCATTCGCCCGGCTTTGTTCTGGAGCTGTGGTCGTAAAGCTGGTGCGCGGATTGTGGCGGACACGAATGAAGAGGTACCATTGATTGAAGAGCGGGAAGAACAGACAACTCCCATCGCGTGAACGGGAGAAAATGAAAACGTCATTAAAACGAGTTGCATGTAACAGCATGTATTTGATTTATTCAAAAGGATTGAAACGATGAAGGACAGATTGACAGATATTTTTGCGGTAGGACTCTGTGTATTGGGATTGACCTTTGCAGGTTGTGATTCCGGTACAGAACAGGGGACAAAATCGTTTGACGAGGCGGCTCCGGAAGATGTGACCATGGAAGAACATGATCACGGCCACGATCACCCCAGTGAAGGACCGCACCATGGTTCATTAATTGAACTGGGTAAAGAAGCCTATCATGCGGAGCTTGTGCATGATGAAAAAAGTGGTGCGATTACCATTTATATTCTCGACGGTGCTGCCAAAGCCAGCGTGCCCATTGCAGCAGAAAGTGTTTTAGTCAATGTCAAGCATGACGGGAAAGGGCAGCAGTTTACGCTGACCGCAACCCCTGAACAGGGGGACCCGGAAGGTAAGTCATCCAAATTTTCCACGCTGGAAAAAACTCTGGGTGAACTGCTGGATAAGAAAGATACAACAGCCCGTCTGGTTCTGGAGATCGACGGCAAATCGTTTTCCGGTGAAATTGATGCTCATGATCACGACCACGATCATGGACATGACGAAAAACACGCTCACTAAAGCAGATACCGCGTAATCTTATTTACTGAAACGCCGTTCCCATTGCGGGGATGGCGTTTTTTATTGGTTCTCCAGAAAATTCAGCAATCTTTCTCTTTTACCTGCACGGATAGAATGATTCCCTCCACTAATGTTTCAGACGGTAAACACGATCAGGCCTGTTTGAGTACCGCAAAGTATCCGTAAATCAACAAGATCAACTCTGGTCCTGTTTTCACACGCTGACCGTTTGTGGGCCCGGCTCAGTCTGGCTTAACCTGAGGGAGAGAACACTGATGAAATCAATATTATCTTTAGCGACAGTTCTGGGACTGATACTCGTCACGGAAACCGTATTTGCGCACACCGCACCGGAAGATCTGGCAGCCCGCTGTGTAGCGAAGGTTGATCAGACAATCGATCGTTGTGAAAGTGCGGCTGCGGATGAAACCGCTGAGTGCCTGCAGCAGATTCGACGATTGCTGGCTGATGGACAGGAACAGGCGGCGCGACGGGTGGCGGCGGACTGCATTGACTCTGCGACTGAACGCGCAGAGAAATGTGCAAAGTATATAAAACGTCTGTGTAATGCATGCATCGATGAGCTCGTCAACCTGGGGGCGACACAGTTGGCGCGGCGGGTGAATCAGGTCTGTGAGGATGCGATTTCCGACATTCGTTTGATCCTGCAACGCGAGAAAAACACCATTCAGAATGCGTTTGACAGTTAAGGCCTGAAAACAAATTCTTGTGTCCGGTCTGTCAGCTGCATAAGATGAATCATGCAGCTGACAGATTTTATTTCACGTCAGGGATTCTCAATCGCACTTCGGATTTCACTTTTGAAACAGAGAGTCTCTTTCTTTGCTGGAATTACCATGATGAAACAATCAGCATGAATGTTCCCGATTTTTCTCTACTTGATGATCCACCCAGTGATGCGCCGACAAAACGTGCGCCACAGGTACATCAAGTCGACAGAGATCAAAGAAAAGAGCAGACTCAAAAGACAGGCAAAGCTCATTCAACTTCCGGCAGAAACAGCGAGACCGTGGAATATAACGAGCGTGAATTCATCCAGAGGCTCCTGCAACGGGATCAGCGATCATGGGATGAATTTCTCAGCCGCTATAACAAACTGATTGTCAGTCGAATTCTAGCAGCGTGTCGCGAATGTGGAAATTCGCCTCGACCGGATCTGGTTGAAGAATGTGGCGCAGAAGTGATGGCGGTGTTGTTTCAGGGTGATCTCAGCAGTCTGAGACAGTTCAAAGGTCGCAGTAAACTCTCTACCTGGCTGGCCGTCATTGTCCGCCGGACTACATTGGATGTGCTGCGTCGTCAGCGGAAGGCCAGTGAGAAGATCTGTCCGAATGACAGTCAATTTGATATTGCCACCGTTCCGGATACACTGCCGGAAAACGCTCTTGATGATCCAGCAAGAGAACACAAGCATCTGCAGGATTGTATGGCTCAACTGAAAGACGGGGATCGTCGTGCCCTGGAATTGTATTTTGATCAGAAACTGAGCTATGCAGAAATCGGCAGGCAACTGTGTATTTCGGAGAATGCCGTCGGCCCTAAATTACATCGCGCACAACAACGGTTGAAGAAAATCATGCAGTCTGGAAAACGGGAATCATGAAAACGGGTACGCCTTCACTTCTGACTTTGATCAAACTGCGGGAAGGGCAACTCTCCCCGGCAGCGGGAGTGGCCGTGCGCGAACGACTGGCGGCGGATTCAAATTTACTCAGACGCTGGAAACGACTTTCTCAAATTACTGATCAGAAACTGACACTGGATGACGCAAGCGATCATGCCGGACGCAATGCGGAAAAGATTGCCGCCTACGTAGAAGAACGGATGACTCCCACAGAGCATAAGGCGTTTGAATCAACCTGCTGGCAAGCGGATGCATTGATTCGTGAGGTTATCGCTGCTTATCAGGCTGCCCGGTTTGACAAATCTGCAGCAGACCTCTCTGAAAAATATTCGCAACAGGTACTGCAGACAACACAGAGAATGTCAGAGTTCGTCCACCGGGAATTGCAACAGCATAAGGGGGCCTGTTCGGCTGGCAGCGATCCTGGTTCCATCGAAGATCATGCAAATTCAGTCGTTTCACAGTTGCCTGCAGAGCGAGTCCGTTTGGCGAGATCTCCTGGAGCGTCTTCACATACTGATATTAATAAGCGGAAAACGCTATATGGGATTGCAGTGGTGTTGCTCATCACGGTTCTGCCTGCTTATTTCTTATGGAATCGCGAAGCCAGGACAGTCCAGAAAAAAACAATCGCTGTCATTCCCGAGCAAAAGCAGACGCCTGTGTCTCCCGACCCTCTGGAACAAAATCAACCGGATTCAGATCCTGAACTGGCCGTGATTCCTCCAGAACAGCATCGCGAACGACGCCCCATTGTATTTCCTGATGTCGACGACACTCTACCCACCCCCCCGCTTGTGGCCCAGAAACCTGTATTGGAAAATCTGGAGCACGCAGATTCGCTGTCGCTGTACTGGTCGCAACTATTGGGAGTCGCCGGTATTCGGAACGAGGCCCGTTCTGACTGGCAGGGAATTCTGTCTACGGGACAGGACCTCGATCTGAATACTGGATCCAGGATTCGAATACGTACACTCCCCTTGAGCTGGTTGCAGGCAAAGTTATCACTGGGAGAGACAGGGCTTCTGTCAGACTTTGTACTGGACGCCGATACTGAAGTCGAACTGATGATAAAAAGGAATCAGCAGACAGTTCCGGGACTGCAGGCTGAATTGGATCTGAGTTTACGGTCCGGTCAAATTGCCTTATCTCAACTTCACGCCGGTTCTGTCATTTATTACCATACACAGTCAAAAATCTGGCTGCTGGAGATTCAGCAGGATGATACTGAAGTTGCTTTCATGCAACAGGAGACTGGCCTGAGTGAACTGATGGTCTTTTCCGGGGCGTTGCAATTTAGCGATACGGCGTCGCGCGAAGCATTGACTCTTAAGACGGAGCAGAAGCTGATCCTGAAAGCAGAGCGAGTCAGTGTTCCTTTAAAACTTTCTGGAAATCATCGCTGGCGCACAGGTCCTGCGAAATCGTTTCCGCTGAATTCTACTTTTGTTGCGGAGTTAAATCAGTGTGATGATCTGCTGGCTGCGCTGTTGCAGGCTTCGCCAGATCGTTCCAGGCTTGAGCAGCAGTCTGGAGTCAACCTGGGAATCAACCTTGATCCTCAGACAGCGGTTCCACAAGCGACAGTCTCCCGTTCTGAGCTACAGCGTACCGCTGCCATTGATTGGCTGTTAACGACCAGGGACAAAGCGAGCTTAACAGCCGTCTGGAAACAGATTGCTCAAAATACAGGTGTGAATACTGCTTCTCCTGCCATTCAAACCTGGTTTCAGGTCGCGCGGGGTGAAATTCCTGGCGGTTCGGGTTTAGTGGCCGAGCTTTCAGCGGGTCTCGATGCGAGGCAGCCTCTGTTTACCCGTCAATGTTCGATTCATTTCCTGCGACAACTGACCAGGCAACCACTGGCAGAATACGATCCGGATTCACCCTCTCCAGTTGCCATCAACAGTGTCAGACAGAAGCTGCGACGACTTACAGGGACGAAAAACCAACCCGGCCGAAATACCCCTCGTCGACAACAGTAAACGCTGCCTGCTAAATATTGTGCCGCTTACGGATTGTAGCTGTACGATTACAGACAACCCATTTCAGACGGCGAAACCGTGTTAGACAGAAGGGAATCAACCTTGCTATACTGTCTTGACAGCATTTCTGTACAGAACAATTTCTGATGATTAATTCAGAGTTGTCGTTAACTGTTTTATTGCGCTCGATGAAAAAAACATACTGATTAAAAGCCGGGTTATGCCAGCTGTGACAGGCTCATGTTCTCAGGTCTCATCGAGAGGTTACCGTTTCACCAGATTTTAGTTCGTAGTTAGCGTTCATGGTATCACATCGGGAAGACGAGTCTGGAAATCAGCATGGTTCCGGCAAACGCATTTCATGGATTCTTCCGGGAATACTCTGCGCAGGATTCCTGATCGCAGGCTTGATCTTGTGGAAATCAGTCTGGATTGAAATCTGTCAGTGGCAGGCTTCGAGGAATCTGCAGTCACACCATACGACTGAAGCATTGAGCTGGATTCAGCAGGCATATGAGTTAGATCGGCAGAACGCAGAAACCCTCCTGACTCTGGCACGTGCCCAGCGACGCACAAATCAGGTTGAAGACGCCGTGGAAACGCTGAAAAAATTATTTCAACTTTCCGGACAGACAGAAGAACTGCAGCGTGAACAATGGCTGGTGGAGGCGCAGGTTGGAGACCTGAAGAATCTGGAACAGCATCTGGCTGATATGTTAATTGACCCCAGGGGAAATGCGGCTGATATCTGCGAAACCTTTGTTAACAGCTGTATTCTGAATTATCGATTTGCAGATGCACAACGCGTGATCGAAGTCTGGCAGGCAGATTTTCCTGAGGATCCACTTCCCCATTATTACCAGGGACGAATCCTGGAACATCAGGGAAACTGGAACCAGGCAGAAACTGAATTCAATGCGGCGTTGAAGTTGAGTCCGGAACATATCCCTTCTGCCTATAACCTCGCGCGCATCAAACTGTCACAAAATCAGGTTGATGCCGCTCTGGAAATTTATCAACGTTGTCTGCAGCAGCAACATCAGCATGCTGCCGCACTGTTGGGAATGGCTCGCTGTCTGAGCATGCAACAGGATGTGGCAGCAGCCCGAAAAATCCTGAATCAGGTTCAGCAGATGCCTGAAAATCAGATTATGAAAGATTTTCGTGAAGTCGGCGATCCCGCGTACGCCGCCAGGAATGCAGTTGCATTGCAACGGGGGCAACTGGAACTCTCTGCAGGAAATTATCAGCAGGCGATCACGAACCTGGAAACAGCTGTATCACTAAACCCTAAAGACAGAAAAGCACGTCTGTCATTAGCGGATGCCTATCGGGGACTGGGTGAACTGAAAAAAGCAGAAGTACAGCTCCAGGTCATCCAGAAGTCTCAAGCCGCAATTACACGCCTGGATGAATGTTTTGACCTCTTGCAGAAAGATCTGACAAACGCAGAGTTGCGCGCGGAGATTGGAGAGATCTTTCTGGAACATATCTCAGAAAACCAGGGAATCGTCTGGCTGAAAAACGCCTTGTACTATGATGCGGATAATCAGAGGGCCACTCAGGCATTAAAAAAATATTATGAGCAACTTGAAAATGAGAAACAGAATCAGGTTTCGGAAGAATAAGAACTCCTGAGCGTTTTCTCAAATTTGTGATTGAGGTGACATGAGTTTACGATTTTGTTTCTGCTTTGTATGGCTTTGTTTATCTGCAGGCTGTGGTTCTCAATCCCCGGTACAGCCCCCGTCGTCGGTCAATCAGACAGAAGATGACAGTCCGTCACACATGCGATTCGTCGATCGTACGGAAGAACTCGGGATTGAATTTGTCTATCAGAATGGTGAAGCTGCCAATAAATATACTATCCTGGAGTCCATTGGCGGAGGAGTGGCGATCTGTGACTATGACCTGAATGGCCTGGATGACCTGCTGTTTCCCGGCGGAGGTTTGTTTTCCTCGGAAAATCAGCTGTCAGGTCTGCCGACGGCGCTCTTCAGTCAGGTTTCTTCGGACCAGTTTGTAAATCAGAGCCTGAACAGCGGGATTGCGGCAGCGCGATATTATTCGCACGGTTGCAGTGTTGCAGACTACGATAATGACGGGTTTCCGGATGTGGTGATCACCGGCTATGGTGGGATTCTCGTCTGGCATAACCTGGGGGACGGGACGTTCGAAGAAGTCTCTGAACAGTCTGGTCTGATTGATCCGAGCTGGAGCACTTCTGCCGGCTGGGGCGATTTAAATGGCGATGGTGCACTCGACTTGTATCTCACACATTATGTGGACTGGTCTTTCAAGAATGATCCGCTGTGTGGGGATGCAGCGAAACCACAGGATGTCTGTCCGCCCCGGAGATTTAAAGGCCTCGATGACCGCGTGTTCTTCAGTAACGGGGATGGTACCTTTCATGATGCAACGAAAGAAGCCGGATTGGTTAGTGCCGGGAAAGGTCTGGGGGTCGTGCTGGGAGATCTCGATGAGGATCTCGACCTGGATATCTACGTAGGAAATGACACGACTGATAACTTTCTGTATCTCAATCAGGGACAGGGGAACTTTCAGGAAGCTGCTCTGGTACGTGGTGTTGCCGTCGATGATGAAGCTGTGGCGAATGGAAGCATGGGGGTGGACATCGGCGACTACAATGGAGATGGCCAACCTGATCTATGGGTTGCCAATTATGAGGCAGACCGATTTGCATTGTATAAAAATATCGGCAGTGGTCAGTTCCTCTATGCCAGTCGAGAGACAGGAGTCGGTACGATTGGCAAACTGTTTGTAGGCTTCGGTACGAAGTTTGGTGATTATGATTCGGATGGGGATGAAGACATCATCGTTTCGAATGGTCATGTGATTCGTTATCCCAAACATACGACGGTACGCCAACTCCCGTTGTTGCTGGAGAATCGCGGCGGACGATTCCAGCGGCTTACTTTTGATGAAAAGAGTTACCTCGGAATGTTGCATCACGGTCGCGGTCTGGCGACAGGAGATCTCGACCAGGATGGTGACCTGGATCTGGTATTTGCCAACTGTAACGAGCGAGCCACCATCCTGGATAATCAGACCGAGACTGACTCAAAGTCAATACAGGTCAGGCTGATTGGCACAAAATCAAATCGTGATGGGATCGGTGCCCGATTAGTGTTTCATACCAGTCAGGGTGACATTTCCCGTTATGTGACAGGTGGTGGCAGCTACCTCTCACAAAACCGCTATCTAGTTCATTGTGCTCTTCCGTCTGATGCTAAAATGGAGGCATTTACCGTGTACTGGCCATCTGGTAAGAGGGATGTCTGCGATAAACCTCTGGCGAATGGTCTTTTGTATAATTATGTAGAATAGTTAACAATCTACTAGGTAAAAAACGCTCAAAACAACGGAATGGTCGTTGCTACAAACAGCAATTTTAAGGTACGATTTATAAAGCGTTAATTTTTCGAGAGTAAGTACCGCTTCCTGTCTAATTGGTGAAGAATGAGCGGTGTATCATGTATTTATTACTTATTTATCTGGGGAGAATCTGATGAAGCGCTTATTAAGTCGCAGGGGATTCACATTGATTGAATTGCTGGTGGTGATTGCCATTATTGCGATTCTGATCGCGTTATTATTACCTGCCGTTCAACAGGCACGCGAAGCCGCTCGCCGCTCAACGTGTAAGAACAACCTGAAACAATTTGGTCTGGCGATGCACAACTATCATGATGCACACGGCATGTTTCCTATTGCCAATGCGCCTTCTGTTTATGATTCCAGTGCGGGAGCTTATTCCTGGCGTGGAATGAGCGCTCATGCTTTGATGCTTCCTTATATGGATCAGGCGAACCTTTACAACCAGATCAACTGGAATCAGATGTATAATGATTCGGCTTCATCCAGTAATGATGCTGTTGGCAACAACACGGTTCCTGCATTCCTGTGTCCTTCCGATTTGAAGTGGGCGGGGGCTGATGCTGGTAACAATTACTATGTCAGTGCCGGTCCTTCAGTCTGGTGGAACCTGGGATGGTCGCAGCAGATTGGCATGTTTAATTATCGTAAACCTACCCGGATCAGCGATGTGCTTGATGGAACATCAAACACGATCGCCGCTGGTGAAAGAACAATTGGCGATAATGATGGCAGTAAATTTAATGTGAAGACGGACCTGGTCCGGGCACAGGCATTTCCTTCAGGCTGGTCGAACACGTTTACTTCTAAAGCAGCCCTTGATGCCTACGGGGCTCAGGCTCTGGCAGGGACGACCAACACTCACAGTCATGTGGGACGCGAATGGATGAACGGAGTAGGGAGTCAAACTGTCTTCAATACCCTGAACCCACCAAACTCACCAAACCCGGATGCCCATCCTTGTAGTGGTTGTGGCTGGTACGATTCTGCCGGAGTCTGGTCTGCCCGTAGTCGGCACACTGGTGGTGCCCATGTTCTAATGGGAGACGGTGCCGTCCGATTTGCCAGTGATAACATTGATATCACACTCTGGCAACACCTCGGTTCAACCGCTGGTGAAGAAGTGATTGGTGAATGGTAAATCTTTCGCTTGAGTTGTAATCAACTGAAAGAGCGATTCTCGTTACCATGAGTTTCGCTCTTTTTTAATTTAATCATTGCCAGTTTCAATCTTTCCCCGTTTCCTGATGAGGAAACAGCATTAACCTGCCGCGATAACGGGTAATCAGGATGGAAAACTGGTACAACTATCCCATACATCAATGACCTGAAATTGCTCAAAAAGGAACCGAACTGATGAGGATGACGTCGACAATTCTATTGCTCTTTACGATGTTTTTTGTGGGCTGTGGTAATGGAACTAACCAACCCTCCAGCGAAACCGATGCGGTTAACACAAACAATATCACGTCCACCGCGGATATGAAGGCTGCCCTTGAGTCTATTGCCGAGACCGGAGAAATGGGAAGTGCCGCCATGGGATTCCGAGAGACGCTGGAAGGTCTGAAGCAGTCAGATGCAGCGAAAGCGGATAAACTGTTATCCGATCTGGACAAGCTGGAAGCTTCCAAGTCCCCTGCTGAAACGAAAAAAATTGCCAAAGAAATGGCCGGGAAGCTCTGAAAAACCACGTTTTTACTAAGCCTCTGAGAAAAAGAAACTTTCCAGAGGCTTTTTTATTGCGCAGTATCTTTCAGCTGTTTTACGGGTTCGATTAGACAGAGTAGCGAACCGCATGGTATAATCCCGATAAACTACGATAGAAAATTACGCGCTCAGTCCAAAATCAATTTCGGACACCATTCAGGCATCGAGATGAAACAGCAATTGAACAGAAAGCAGTCCAATCAGGGGCCGACAGGAGCATCCCGGCGCGAATTCATGCGAATCGGCCTGGGGGGCTTCAGCAGTCTGTCTCTGCCCGGATTATATCAACTGCAGGCGGCCGCGGAATCGCAGAAAAAGACTCCAGCCACGCCCAAAAAAGAACGGACGGCAGTTATTCTGGTCTGGTGCCGTGGTGGCGTCAGTCATCTGGATACCTACGATCCCAAACCTGATGCTGCTTCTGATTATCGTGGCCCCTTTTCGCCGATCGCGACGAACACAGAAGGTCTGCTCATCAGCGAGTTGCTCCCCCGGCATGCACAGATCTCGGATAAATATACCATTCTGCGTTCAATCACCCATACCGGAGGTGGCCACCCCGCCGGTTCACTGCAGGTGCTGGGAGGCGATCCGGATCGCATTGATAAGCGCAAACCCAAACTGCCCGACTTCATGTCGGTTGCCAATTTTCTCCGTCGCGATTCAAACAATGCTCTACCCAATTATGTGGGTATCAATGCCATCACGAATTACGACAGCTTTCAGATTGCCGGCCCCACCTACCTGGGACCGGGGGCCGGTCCTTTCCAGATTAGTGGAGACCCCAGTGCGCCTGATTTCAAGGTTCCCAATATTGGTCTGACGGATGCTAAACAGACAGCACGACTGGCGCAGCGAATTTCACTGCGTCAGCAGTTCGATCAGTATCGTCGCGATCTGGATCTGGATGGCTCCATGGAAGCGATGAATCAGTTCGAAGCCCAGGCGACGAATCTGCTGACCAGCAAACAGGCTGCCGATGCTTTTGATTTAACCCGCGAGCCACAACATATTCGTGAGCGGTACGGCATGCATCAATGGGGGCAGCAATGTCTGATGGCGCGGCGACTGGTGGAAGCGGGAGTGGAAATCATTACGACCGAACTTTCCGGAAAACTATGTGGTCGGGTACAAAACTGGGATGATCATGCCGTCAATCACCACGTGTTTGATGCGATCAAATATCGGATGCCGTTCTATGACCAGGCAGTGACGGCTTTGATTGAAGACATCTACCAGCGGGGTCTGAATAAACGGGTACTGGTTGTTGTGGCAGGCGAATTTGGTCGTACGCCTCGCATTTCCTACTCGAAAAGTACGGGGGGCGGAATTGGCAGCGGCAGCGCGGGAACGACTCAGCCGGGCCGCGATCACTGGCCGAACGCGAATTCGATGCTGTTTGCGGGGGGAAATATTCAGACCGGGCAGATCATCGGTGCGACAGATGGAAAAGGGGAAGGCCCTGTGGAACGTGCCGTAGGACCCCATGATTTCCTGGCGACCATCTATTCACATCTGGGCATTGATTACGCCAATACGTTTTTACCCGATTTCTCAGGTCGTCCGACACCGATTGTCATGCACGGGAACGCCATTCCGGAACTGGCAGGCCGCGTTTGATCACACTGCCTGGCTCAAATCAGAACGAAAAAAAACGCCTCGCAGCAATGGTACTGATAGGCGTTTTTTGGCTTAAGGTTTACCCGAGATCGCATACAGGCGGTCAAACGAACGCAGGTAGATGACACCATCACTGATGGCGGGCGTAGAATAAAAAGTCCCCTGCAGTTGATTTTCCGCAATCAACTCTCCACTCGCCGCATTAACGACGGTGCACAAGCCTTCGATGCTCAGGAAGTAGACTTTTCCATCGCCGGCAACCAGGGATGAAAAATACTGTCCTTTCATTCGTTTCTTCCAGACGGGCTCTCCTGTCTTCAGATCCAGGCAGGTAGCAACGCCGTTCTGGCTGATCATATACAGTTTGTCATCCAGTACGAGTGGTGTAGATGAATCGGGAGTTGCAACATCAAATTTCCAGAGCAGTCCTGATTGAGTGATATCACCGGCTTTCCCATTCTGAAAGGCTTTGATAAATCCCAGACCACCGCCCCCCGGATTTCCGGAAGTCGCAATCACAGTACTGGAACTCGCGACGGGAGCTGCAATGATGCGGCCAAAGGGACTGGGAATATCCAGTCCACCTGCAATCCAGAGCTGTTTTCCAGTCTGGGGATCATAGGCATTCACATGATCCGAACCGGAGACCAGCAGTTCCGTTCGATCGCCATTTTGAAAAATCGCAGGAGTCGAATAGGCGTCGGCACCATCTTTTTCTGCAGGAAGTTTACGATTCTGTTTCCAGACCTCTTTGCCAGTCAGCTTATCAAAGGCGACAACATAAGAAGGGCCTTTTGTCATGCAACTCACAAACAGTAAGTCACCCCACAGGCGGGGAGTGGAACCCATGCCGAAGGTGATGTCGTACGCTCCGTAATCTTTCACCAGATCCCGTTTCCAGACAGTTTCCCCCGATTCCACATCCAGACAGACCAGTAAGCCTGACCCGAAGTATGCCCAGATATGCTCAGCATCAGAAATCGGGCAAGGCGTGGCAGCGTTGTGTCGATGTGCCCAGAGATTGCGGGGACCAGGGGCCGCCAGGGAACCGGTTCCCACTTTGACCTTGCGAATCTGCTGACCGCTTTTGCGATCGAATGACAGGATCCAGAGTCCATCATCGTCTGTCTTTGTAGTGACATCCACGCGGTTCTCCGTGATGGCTGGTGACGAATTGGCACGACCCGGTAAGGCCACCGACCAGAGAATGCCCTGTTCAGCAGACCATTTTTCCGGCAGATTCTTTTCCGGCGAGACACCACTTCCACTGGCACCACGGAATTGAGGCCAGGTTTCTGCCTGAGAATAATCAGACATCAAAATAATGAACAGGCAAGCTGTGAATGTCAGTCCTGAAAATCGCATCAAATACTCCGAGGGAATTGATAGTAAAAAATGAGTTGCTTAAAACGGTTCGACGACGAGAACTCTTCCAGTGATGATTTATTCTTCTCGCTGTGGCCGCGTCATCAGTGTCTGTGTTGCCGCTTCCGGTGACTTGCCTTCAAACAGCACGCGGAAAATCTCTGTGGTGATGGGCATGTCCAGTCCTTTTGCTTCAGCGAGATCATACACGCTGCGGGTAGTATTCACCCCTTCTGCGACCGCATCCATACTGGAAGTAATTTCTTCGCGTGTTTCTCCCAGACCCAGGCGTTCGCCCAGGCTGCGGTTACGCCCGAATGGACTCATGCAGGTTGTGATCAGGTCTCCGACACCAGCCAGCCCGGAAAATGTGGATGGCTCTGCTCCATAGGCAGAACCGAAACGATTCATCTCAACCAGGCCTCGTGTCATGATTGCGGATTTGGCATTGTCGCCGTATTTACCACCATCACAGATTCCCGCGGCTATCGCGATCACGTTTTTCAAAGCGCCTGCCAGTTCGACGCCGACAATATCCACGTTCGTATAGACTCGAAATCGATCTGTACTGAACAGCTTCTGGGTCTGCTTCGCCAACTGAATATCACCACTGGCGGCGACCACGCTGGCAGGCAGGCGGCGGGCGATTTCTTCAGCATGGCTGGGACCACCCAGTGCGACAACAGGGCGGGGGCCGAGTACGTCGGCGATGATTTCACTGGGGCGAAAAAACGTATCCTGTTCAATCCCTTTAATCACACTGATGACCGGTGTGACGTTCTTTAAATGAGGGGCGAGTTTCGTTAGTGCCTGCCTGAGGAATTCGGTCGGGATCGCTACCACCAGATAATCCGCATCAGAGACCGCTTCATCAACATCAGAAGTCACCTGGATTGATTCTACCAGAGTGACCCCAGGCAGCAGCCGTTTATTTTCCCGGCTTTTCTGCATATCCGCTGCTACTTCCGGTTTGCGGACCCACATCGAAACTGCAATATCGGATGATTCACTGAGTAGTGTTGCGCAGGCGGTTGCCATACCACCTCCACCCAGAATTGCCACTTTTGTATCCATAAAACTTTGATCTTTCATATTCGGAGAATGAAATTCCGTCTTTGTTACCGTTGATTGGAATCCCTCCTGACAAGTGCTGCATGACAGGCAGAATACCTATGATCGTAATACCTGTAATATAACGAGAAATGCCGTGTAAGCCAAAGAAGACGTACAGAACCGCCGATTCTATTTTTGACAGGAATATTCCGGGCCGAGATTGACTCCCCATTTTCCCTGCAAAAACGAGTTTTGCCGAACGTTTGCTATAATTCCCATAATCAGAACAGTAGATATTTTGAGCAGCAGATGACAGAAATAACCGCTGCAGATATCAAATATTCACACATTACCAGAAATCGTAACTTAAGGTTTAGCTGGTAAGTCAATCTTCAAGGAGCAATCTCATGAAACAGGTCACCGAGCAACAGTCTGCCACATTCGAGGATCGTCGTCAAAATCGGGACGACAGTCGTCCGGCTGGAATTGGTGAACGACGTCAGTTCAGTAATTCCTACAATTCAGAAAACCAGGATGTCAACGAACTGGCGCAAGCGATCGACCAGTACAAATTGCTTCACCGCCGTCGCTTTATCACCTTCGAAGAACTGCATTCAGTGGTCACCGGTCTGGGTTATCATAAATAAAAGCCGATTCACTCTTCTGAATTTTTGACTCTGACAGAAACAGTTCTGGGTGATCCAGAAGTGTTTTTACTGCCAGAGAGTCAATGACAGACTATCGGCAGCCTGCTCGCTTTTCTCATCTCTGGAATCTCGATAGTCCCGCAGGCGACCTTCATCTCTGACGGCCGATCAGCGTTGTCTGATTGAATTCCGGGTGCAGGGAAACTACTGATTTCGTGTCGGCAGGCATCGCTTCATCAAGTCTCGTGCCAGCGCCAGTGCACCTTAACGTAAGATTCTTCCCTCGATGGTGTTGCGTTCTGCGTCGCTTTCAGAATTCTCTGAACTCCCGTACTGACTCGCAAAAAAAGCTGTTGAAATTCTCTGAATAATTCAAACATTTCCTCAAGTTTCATCCTGAATGCCTTCAGATTGATGTTGACCTAATCGCCTGCATTTGGAAAATCCCCTCACTAAACCACCCCAACACAGAAGAGTTGTGCCACAGCGTGTTGCCGACTCCCCATTCAGACAGAGCACTTCTGCTCGCAAACTGATTAATCCTATATTCGCAGGTTGAACATTGAAAGCTTCCCTTCTTTGTCTTGCCATTGTTTTCTCCGCCAGCATTAACCTGAATGCGGATGAAATCACTACTATTTATACGCCCGCAGAAGACTTTGAGGCTGTAATTCGCGCTCAAAGTCCGCCACCAACCTATGAAGAAACGGCCCCGTATGGCACAACAATGCCTCAAAATGGCGGGCAGTTTATCGATCCGAATGCGCAGCCCTATGACCCCAATATGGGTGGGGGGAATCTGTATGGAGCACCTCAACAGGGGTACGATCCCTTTTTGACACCGGGTGGTGGTATGGACCCTTATGCAGCACAAGGTATGCCCGGAGGAAGCTATCCAGCCGGTATCAATGGTCCACAGCCTTATCGCTTTGGCTGGTCTTCGAAGTTTGAATTCGGTTTCCTGCCCAAGTCACGAACCTATGTCCAACCAGGGGGAGCACCGGGCGGAAACTTTGCTGTATTCGAAACAGACGTTGATTTGCAATATACGACTCCCACCCGGAATGGCTGGATTTTCACAGCGACTCCCGAGTTTGATTACCGTGGCTGGGATGGTCCCCAGTTCGTTTCGTTACCAGGGGCGGGATACCGTTTCGGCAGTGATCTGCAGATGTCAACACCCGCCAATGGTCTGTGGAGTGTCCAGTTAGGCTTCACGCCTGCTTTGGCTTCCGACTTTGGCAAGAGTTTGAGTTCACATGCCTGGCAGTTTGATGCTCGTGTCGTTCTGTTCTTCCGCCCTTCTGATACCTGGATGTTTGCAGCTGGTGCCGCATACTGGGACCGGGTCGGCGATTATGTCATTCCTTATGCTGGTGTCGTCTGGACTCCCAATGATCTGTGGGAAGTGCGAGCCATGTTCCCCAAGTCGCGCGTCAGCCGCTTCCTGGGTAACGTCGGTGATAAGAGCGTCTGGCTTTACGGTACCTTCGAATATGATATTGAAGCGTTCGAAGTGGAGCGGGCCGGCGTGAATGGCCGCGATCAGGTCGAATTCAAAGATTATGTCATGATGCTCGGTTTGCGGGGTGACAATGGCTGCATGTCAATGTTCATCGAAGCAGGGGGTATTCTGAAACGTGAAGCTGACTTCAGACGTGGTGGCGGATTTGACATCAAAGATGGTTTCATCGCCCGTTTTGGTGTGCAGTTTTAATCAAGACTGTCAAATATTGCTGAGTGACATGTCGACTGACATTGGTCATGATTTGAATTGTGCCGCACACCCATTGAATTGCTGATTAAAGGAAATCCATCGTGAGTCGTCCTGCCGCCGTGATTCTTGCCGCCGGTAAAAGTACCCGGATGAAATCAGAGCTTCCCAAGGTTCTGCATCCGGTTCTGGGCCGTCCGATGATCGAATACGTATTAGATGCCGCCCGAGTTGCGAACTGCGAAACGCTGGTCGTGATCGTCGGGCACAAAGCTGATGAAGTCAAAGCGGCGCTCGCCCAACACAGTGATATCGAATTTGCCCTGCAGTCAGAACAAAAGGGAACCGGGCATGCGGTCATGATGAGTGCCGAAAACCTGGCGGACCACGATGGTCCCGTGCTGGTTCTGGCCGGAGATACTCCTCTGTTAAAAGGCAGTTCACTCTCAAAACTACTCGAACTGCAGCTGGAACACCAGGCGGCCTGTGTCGTCGGAACCGCGGTTACCAAAGCCAATCATGGTCTGGGACGCATTGTTCGCGACGCAGAGGGGCAGTTTCTACGCATTGTGGAACAGAAAGATGCCACTCCCGAAGAAGCAGCAATTGAAGAAATCAATACCGGCTGTTTCGCGTTTGACGGACGGCAGTTATTCAGCGCGTTACAACAGTTGAAGCCCGATAACAGCCAGGCAGAATATTATCTGACGGACTGTGCTGAAATCCTGCTGAAAGCGGGACAGACTGTGAAAGCGTTTCCCGTTTTTGATATTCAGGAAGCGATGGGCGTCAATACACAGGAGCAACTCGCCCAAGTGGCAGAGATTCTGCAACAAGATTCTGCGAGATAATTGTCAGGGATTCCCTTGTCTTTGCCTTCGTCAAAGCCCGTAAACAAAGTTCGCGCGTTGGCATTTGAGCAGTTTCGTACGAAATCGAAAGCTCATGCTTGACTTCTCGCACTCGATAAGCGTGAATAGGGATGTAGGCTGGACAGTCCTGTCCGGCATCGCTCATTTTTTTCTCGCTACTCTATGTATTGCATTATTGCAGGCATCGTTTTAAATGTATGATCATCTGACTCTTCTCAGTGGACGAGCTCATCCCCAGCTGGCCGGAGAAATCGCAGAATATCTGGGAATTCGTCTGGCTTCTGTCGAATTATCGAATTTCCCTGACGGCGAAATCAGTCTGAAGCTCAATCAGAATGTCCGTGGTCGTGACGTGTTTATCGTCCAGCCGACTTCGCCTCCCGTGAATGATAATCTGATGGAACTGTTGATTCTGATGGACGCCTGTCGGCGCGCCAGTGCAGAACGCATTACCGCGGTCATTCCGTATTTTGGATACGCCCGGCAGGATCGTAAAGACTCAGGGCGTGTACCGATTACGTCCAAACTGGTTGCCAATCTGATCAACGAGGCAGGCGCTGATCGTGTGCTGGCGATGGATCTGCATGCCGCACAGATTCAGGGCTTTTTCGATACCCCGGTCGACCATTTGTATGCGGCACCGATACTCGATCGCTACTTCAGATCATTAAACATTCCTGACAAAGACCTCGTCGTCGTCAGTCCGGATGAGGGAAGTATCAAACGTACTCTGCAGCATAACAATAATATTGGCGGCACACTGGCAATTGTTGATAAACGCCGTAAAAATGCGATCGAAACACAACAGGCGAATATTATCGGCGGCCCGATTGAGGGCAAAGTGGCTTTGCTGTTTGATGACATGATTTCAACCGGAGGTTCGATCGTCGGTGCAGTCAATGTGGTGAAAGAACAGGGCGCTAAAGAAATTTATGTAGGAGCCTCACATGCCGTCTTCTGCGGACCTGCCATCAAGCTGCTGAGTGAAGCGCCTATCAAAGAAATCGTGGTCACCAACAGCCTGCCGATCCCCGATCAGGACAAACTTTCCAATTTGAGAACGATCTCGATCGCACCGCTGCTGGGGGAAGCCATTCGCCGCATTCATCGGAACGAATCGGTCAGTCATCTGTTCGATTGATTTTCAGACCGCGCAGAAAATCCTGCAGGATTCGACTCAGAAAAGGACGTGTATGGCTCTGCATGAACAGGACCGCGAAGACCTGATGCGGGAAGCGACGGCACTATTCCCTCGTGCTGAATTTCAGGTGGAACAGGTAAATGAGCGGCTCTTCTGGGGACAAAAGAAAAACGGCCATTTTTCCTTCTACTTCGGCAGTGATCCCGTTTATCAATTTGATCAGAATGCTTTTCTCCGTCGTGCTTTTATCAACGGAACGCTTTACCGTACCCAGGGCAACACACTGGCTCGATTGACACGGGTGCATAATTCCACTGAGTCTGTGCTCCAGAGATACGACCTGACTGAAACAGAACTCGCTACATGTCTGCAGGCAATGACACAGCATTTTCAGGAACTGGAACTCGTCTGGCTCGATCCTCAGAAAATTCAGATGATACAGTCATTAGCAGATTGCTCTGATTTGGAATTACAGCATCACATATACAAACAGATCAGGCTGGTCCTGCAGCACTCAGAACGGCTGGCACCGCGTATTCGTGGAAAACGCTGAAACAGAAAATGGTTGAAAAATGCGGAAACTGATTATTGGTTGTGGCTATGTCGGATTGACTGTCGCCCGAGAATGGGTGAAGCAGGGGGATCAGGTCTCTGCACTGACTCGCTCCAAAGACAACGCACGCAAATTTACGGAGTCCGGCATTCAACCCGTACTGGGAGATATCACTCAGCCGGAATCACTGGAAAGACTGCCGGAAGCGGATACAGTGCTCTACGCCGTCGGCTTTGATCGTACCGCGGACAAGTCCCGGCGGGAGATTTACGTGACGGGGCTGGATTCTGTTTTGAAAGTCCTGAAACAACGTAGTCAAAAAGTGATTTATCTTTCCAGCACGAGCGTATACGGGCAGACTGCCGGGGAATGGGTCGATGAAACTTCAGTCTGTGAACCGGAGCGGGAGAACGGTCAGATCTGTCTGGAAGCCGAACAACTGTTTGAACAGCACGGCTTTCTGTCAACTTCCGTACCGAAATCGAATGCCGCGACAGCCGTCATTCTCAGGCTGGCAGGCATTTATGGACCAGGCAGGTTGTTGGCTCGGATGGAACAGATTAATGCGGGTGAACCTTTAGCTGGAAATCCCGATGCCTGGCTCAATCTGATTCACCTGGCAGATATTGTCCAGGCAATCCTGAGATGCGATACGAACATTCACCTGGATGACCGCTATCTGGTCAGCGACAGTCGCCCGATTACCAGGCAGGAGTATTACCTGACGTTAGCGCGACTTTTGAATGCACCGGAGCCTCGCTTTGATTCCGATGGATCGGGGGAAATCAGCAGAAAATCGACACGTTTCAACAGCACTGAGCGTGCAGCAGGGATGAATAAACGCTGTAGTAATAAAAGGTTACGTGAAGAACTGGGGGTTTCATTGACATTTCCCACCATCGCGGAGGGGCTGCCGGATGCGATCAAAAAAAACTGAGTAAGAACATCCCTGATTGCCGCTCACTTTTGGTTTGATAGTCAACTGTGTATGCTGTGTCTTCACTGTAGGCATGAAACTGTTTTCGGTTCAAGCCGTTACTGAAGCTCTCGGAATCATTGATTACTCTTAACTTATGCCCAAAACTTACGAAGTCACTCCTGTTTCAGGTCCCATTCAGGGCACTGTCAGACCACCCGGCTCTAAAAGCATCACTAATCGCGCATTGATTGTCGCTGCACTGGCACAAGGCACGACTCATCTCACTGGAGTTCTGGACAGCCAGGATACACAGGTGATGATCGAGAGTCTGAACCGCCTGGGGATCAGAGTCGATCATGATCCGGCGACTTGTTCCATCGAAGTGGAAGGCTGCGGAGGAAAGATACCGAGTCGTGAAGCGACGCTCTGGCTGGAAAACAGCGGAACCAGTATTCGCTTTTTAACTGCCTTGTGTGCTGCCGGCGAAGGGGAGTTCGTATTGGATGGCAACGCGCGAATGCGGCAGCGTCCCATTCAGGATCTGGTTAATTCGCTTAATCAGCTGGGAATTGATGTCGCATGTGCCGAGGACACCGGGTGTCCACCAGTTTGTGTGAAGGCGCACGGACTGCCGGGCGGAGATACATCCATCGCAGGTAATGTTTCCAGCCAGTATCTGAGTGCGCTGCTGATGGTGGCTCCCGCTGCCCAAAGCCCGATCACAATCGAAATTCAAGGTGAGATGGTATCAAGACCTTATCTGGATATCACACTGGGAGTCATGGCACAATTTGGTGTGACCATTGATCGGATTCAGGAGTCAGTCTGGAGAATTCAGCCACAGACGTATCAACGCCCCGTTGCCTATGACATCGAACCAGATGCTTCTGCGGCCAGCTATTTCTTCGCCGCTGCCGCGATTACCGGTGGCCGTGTTACCGTTGACGGATTGAACCAGGATGCGCTGCAGGGCGACATCAATTTCATTCGGGTTCTCGAAGATATGGGCTGTGAAATCAAAAGGGAACGCAACAGCATTACCGTTCAGGGAAAACCGCTGCACGGGATTGATGTGGATATGAACGATATCAGTGATACTGCCCAGACGTTGGCAGCAGTAGCGCTGTTTGCCGAAGGATCCACCACAATTCGCAATGTGGGACACATTCGGCACAAAGAAACCGATCGCCTGTATGCAATTGCCACGGAAATCAAACGCATGGGGATCCAGGTGGAAGAAACAGATGATTCGGTCACGATTCATCCCGGCGCGATTCAACCGGCGACGATTGAAACGTACGATGATCATCGCATGGCCATGAGTTTTGCACTCGTCGGCTTGAAGGTTCCCGGGATTGTGATTGCTGATCCGGATTGTACCGTCAAGACCTACCCCCGGTTCTTTTCAGACCTGGAACACTTGTGCGGTCAGACATCGTGAAAAAGAAAAACGTCTGGCAGCAGAATGCCTCAGCCGATGATGCTGATGCAATACCGATCCCACAGTATTTTCGTTCCGCACGACAGCTGGCATTTTTCCTGTTGGAAGAATATCGTCGCACTGATCAGTTCATCTCTGATTCCATGCAGCAGTGGGAACGACGAATCGACCTGTCTTCCGCAGACTGGCGCCTGGCCATGGAGATCAGTATTGGCGTGGTTCGCAGGCAACTGACGCTGGATACGATTATTGAAAGCCAGTTAACGCGGCCTCGCGAAAAAGTGGAAGCTCCGCTCTGGACTCTGCTGCAGATTGGCGCATACCAGCTCGTGATGCTGGACCAGATTCCCGATCATGCAGCTGTTTCTGAAACAGTAGAACTGGCGGGAAAGCTGCAGCGTGTGCGCTGGAAAAAAATGGTGAATGCCATACTGCGATCGATTTCTCGTTTGACAGCAGATGACATCGCGACTGAACCGCAGTCGAATACGATTCCGCTCAGCGCAGACCGCTATCGTAGTTTTTCAATCGGTCTGTTTCCAAATCCAATCGCAGATCCGGCCGGCTACCTGTCGAAAGCCTTCAGTTTCCCGCTACCGGTCATTAGAGACTGGCTGACTCGTTTTAGTGTGCAGCAGACCATGCAGATGGCGCAGTGGTTTAATCAGCGCAATAATCTGTATCTGCGTATAAATGCTTTACAGACTGGCCGCGAACAGCTTCTGGAAGAACTGCAGGCAGAGGGGATTCAAGTCAGTCCCGGAGACGAGCCACAGGCAATCCGACTGGAAGAACCCGTAGCGATGGAAAATCTCGTGGGATTCTCGGCTGGTAAATTTACAATTCAGGATCAGTCGGCCATGGCTGCGGGAAATCTGCTGAATCCTCAACCGGAAGAAACAGTCTGGGATATGTGTGCGGCTCCCGGAACAAAAACGACCCATCTGGCCGAATTGATGTATAACCGTGGAACGCTCATTGCTACAGATGTTTCCTGCGACCGGCTTGAGAAAATTGAACAGAATGCCTCGCGACTGGGACTGACCTGTATTGAGACACATCTGGTGAATCAACCCGATGAAATATGGTCAACAAAGCAGTTCGATGCAATTCTGGTCGATGCACCCTGTTCGAATTCCGGGGTACTCGGAAAACGCCCCGAAGCCCGCTGGAGACTGGATGAAGTCTCATTGAAGGAATTGAATCAGATCCAGCGCGATCTTTTAGAGCAGGCCTTCCAGCATTTGAAATCATCCGGCAGGCTCGTTTATTCAACCTGCTCATTCGATCCACGAGAAAATGAAGACCTCCTGCAGGATGTTTTACGGGATCACCCGGAACGAAAACTGGTCCGGGAAAATCGACATCTACCTGGCAGCCCCTGCGATGGCGGATACCAGGCATTGATTGAGTAATTGCCTGGATGTGTATTTGTGTATATGTTTTTGGCGTCTGGAAGTGCTGAGGTACATCATGACAGCCGGAAAACAGGCGAAACAGGCCTTAATGGTTGCCGTTTCCCTAAACAGATTGTAAGATTCGGGTTTATGAACTTTGGCAATAGCTTGTATGAATAAACTCTATTGTCTGCTTCCATCTGCGCGCCTGCTGCAATAAAGGAAAATAGTGTGAGTGTCGACGAATTAATTGACGTAAAAAGTGTGTTGCAAAGCTCTGAAGGTGTAGGCTACTCGGACATAGAGCGATTGTCACAAATTGTCTGCTCTGACCAGGTTTCAGAGTTGAACAACGAAGTGCAGGCGCTGATCCGAAGTATTTCAGAAGGCCAGGCTTCAGCCGGACTGAGTGCCCGTGCCGGGATCGCCCTGCATCTGCTGGGAAAACACAAAGAAGCAGTCACACAACTGGAAAAAGTGCAAGACAACGCGACGGCCTGTTTTTATCAGGCCGTTTCACTGATTGCTCTGAAGCGATATGCTGAAGCAGACCAGAAGCTGGAAGCGGCTGCCAAACTGGGTTATGACTCCATTGAATGTTCTCTGCGAAGAGCAGAAACTCTGCGTCTGGTTGGGAAACTGGATGATGCTGAATCGGTATTGGGAACGATTTCGAAGGATGCTGCCGGGCGTGCTGAATATTCTTTCCAGATGGGATGCATTCGCTCAGACCGCGGTGACCTTTACGGCGCGATCGAATACTTCGAACGTGCCGTGGATATGGATCCTCGCCATTCACGAGCGATTTTCCGCCTGGCTGGTGAAAACGCTTCTCGTGGAAACGACGAAGATGCAATTCGCCTGTATGAGCAGTCACTCTCCAGTCCGCCGTTCTACCTGGGAGCAATCCTGAATCTGGGACTGTTGTACGAGGATATGGAAAACTATCCTGCTGCAGCTTTCTGTTTCCGCCGCATTCTGGAAGCAGATCCCACAAACGAAATGGCAGCGATGTACCTCAAGGACATCGAAGCTGCTGACAACATGTATTACGATGAAGAGACGGCCCGCAACGAAGCCCGCATGAAGCAGTTGCTGGATCGTCCTGTCACCGACTTCGAACTTTCGGTCCGCAGCCGCAACTGTCTGCATGCGATGGATATTCATACCCTGGGTGATCTGACACGCGTCAGCGAAAATGACCTGCTGGCTGGTAAGAACTTCGGTCAGACATCTCTCGATGAAATCCGCGAAATGCTTTCGTCATTTGGCCTGCATATCGGTCAGAACCTGCATGAGTCTTTGGGAACCGATGGCGGCTACGCTGCTCTGCCTCCCGAACTGGCAGACAACCCTGCCACAGAGAAACCAATTTCCGATCTGGGACTTTCTGTGCGTTCAAGAAAATGCATGTCCCGTCTGGGTATCGGAACTATTGGCGAACTGTTGCGTCGCAGCCCCGATGAGTTACTGGCCAGCCGTAACTTCGGCGTGACCTCACTCAACGAAATTCGGGAAAAACTGACTGAGATGAACCTCAAACTGCGAAACGATTAGTTCTACGCAAGAGGTTCCAGTATCTTCAGGAACAGCGGGTTGTGTCAGCAGGCGAAGACACAAACCGCGTTCTGTGAATTTCAAAGATGCGGAATTTCTCTCTGAGAAACTCTTGCCAGAAGTTGAGAGATACAATACACTTCGTTCGCCGGGCAGCACTGGGGAACCAGTGAACCCGAGTTGGGCTACTGTGTCTGAAAAACAGCATTTACATTACCCGGTAGTGTAATGGTAGCACAACAGATTTTGATTCTGTTAGTCAAGGTTCGAGCCCTTGCCGGGTAATCTTCAATAAAAAAACGCATTCCGATTTGGAATGCGTTTTTTTACGTGTTGACGGAGCTCTCCGCAGGCAGGGTTTACATGCGCTCGCAGGTTCGAATTCCCAGAAGGGACAGGCCGTGGTCGATGACCCGGGCCGTTAAATCACAGAGCAGGAGTCGGCTGGATTTGACTTGTTCCTCTTCGGCTTTCAACACAGGGCACTGGTTGTAAAACGTGCTGAAGAGGTTCGAGAGTTCGAACAGGTAGTTGGTCAGGTAGTTCGGTCGTGCTTCAATCGCGACGCTCTCCAGGGTTTCTGAATAGCGGTTGATCTGTAGCGCCAGTGCCCGTTCTGTCTCATCCTGTAGTTTGAGGGCAGACTGATTCTCCCGCAGCGTTACGCGGTCTATTTCCCCTTTGCGAAAAATGCCGCACACGCGGGCATAGGCATACTGCATGTAGGTTGCGGTATCGCCGCGATTCGCCAGCATTTTATCCCAGTCAAACATGTAGTCGCTGTCTCGGTTGTGTTTCAGGTCGGCGTATTTGATGCCACCCAGGCCGATGATTTCAGCAATCTCCTGGCGTCTTTCTTCACTCAGTTCAGAACCTTCGGGCTTGGCGTCGTCATTTTCTGCGATGATGGCATAAGCCCGTTGGATCGATTCGTCCAGCAGGCTTTCCAGGCCGACATTGTCTCCCGCGCGGGTTTTCAGGGGCTTTCCATCTTTACCCAGGACCGAGCCAAAGCTGACATGCTGCAGTTCCAGGTTCTGGAATCCCCATTCGTTCACGGTGGCAAACAGGAGTTGAAAATGTTCGCTTTGTCGCGAGTCGACAACATAGAGCACACGGTCTGCCTTCAGTTCCTCTGCACGATATTTAATCGTGGCGAGGTCCGTAGTCGCATAGGTAAATGCACCATCCTGTTTCTGAACGATGAAGGGGGCTTTGAAACCATCGATAAAGACGCAGATTGCGCCCTGGCTCTCTTTGGCGAGACCCTTCTGTTTCAGGCTTTCGACGACGTCTGCCAGCATGGGGTGATAATAACTTTCCCCCAGTGCCATATCAAAGTGAATATCGAGTCGATCATAGACGTTCTGGATCGCTTCCAGGCAGGCGGGTAGGAACTGATTCCAGAGTGCAAGATTTTCAGCATCTCCGGCATGCAGATTGGCTGTTTCATCTCGTGCCTGTCGCGCGATATCAGGGAATGCGACGGCTTTGCTGTGCAGATCTTCGTTCTGTTCCAGTTCCGTCAGCTTTTCCTGCATTGATCTGACATCAGATTTTCGTTCTGCGATATCAGACTTCAGCTTCTTCTCTTGCTTCTGGATTTTTTTATCCGTCTGGTCGGCGGAACTTTCGAGCGTTTTCAGTTTCGCTTCCAGTTGCTCAATGTCGTTTTCCCGCTGAGGCAGAGTCTTTTTGGTCGCATGGTAATCTGAGAGTTGGTTCACGAGCCGATACAGTCGCGCCAGTTCGGTAACCGGGGCTTCCTCAAAAGCGGCTTCGTTCAGGAAATGCTTGTACCCGAAAATAATCATACCAAACTGGGTTCCCCAGTCGCCGATATGATTGTCGCCGACCACATCGTGTCCCAGGAATTTCAGGACGCGATAATTGGCATCGCCGATCACGGTACTTCTTAAATGTCCCACATGCATGGGCTTGGCGACATTCGGGGCAGAAAAGTCAACGACCACCTTTTGTGGCGATTCTGCAGGGACAACCCCCAGACGTTCGTCTGCCACCAGATTTTGTGTCTGAGTGTTCAACCATTCCTGCTTGAGTTTGATATTAATAAAGCCGGGGCCCGCGACTTCCAGGGGTTCGCAGAAATCGGACAGATCGACTTTTTCCACGATCTGTGTTGCCAGGTCGCGTGGTTTCAAATCGGGGATTCTGGCTGCCAGGGGCATGGCGAAATTCGCCTGGTAGTCACCAAACTTTGCATCCTGCGATGCTTTCAGCATTTCGATCACCGAAGAGGGATCATCTGTCCATTCAGTCAGGACCGGTTCAAATCGACTTCTGATTTCTGCGAGAATATTCATTATACACGCCCGGGGCAGAGATGCCGGGCTCCTTGGCTACTGGAAAGATACGGACACAGATTCTTCTACGCCCAGAATACCGACTGCGAGCTGAGATTGGTAGAAACAGCGGATCTGTCAGTGGGAATCCGTGCGGAAAGACTGCCAGTCCACTTTTTTGGCGTCAGCCCAGAGGCGTTCGAGGTCATACTGTTCCCGGGCTTCTTCTGTGAAAATATGCAGGACAATGTCCCCATAATCTCCCAGAATCCATTCACTGTCTTTACCCTCAATGTTACGACGGCGCGTGCTCTCGCGTTTCATCAGAACGCGAATTTCCTCTGCAATCGCGTTGCTCTGCCTCTGGTTGGTGGCGGTTGCAATAATGAAGTAGTCAAACAAAGGTGTAATTTTAGCGACATCCAGTACAACGATGTCTTTGCCTTTGAAGTCCTCGCAGGTTTTTGCACACAGGCAGGCACGTTCCAGGCTGGACGCACTTTCAATAGAATCAGATTGTTGAGAAGGTTCGGTGTTGATTTTGTGACCTTTAGACTGTGTCCAGTTTTACTGTAGCATCTCCGTGGCTATTTGGATCGAGTATCATCGATCGGGAGACGCTATGGTTAAATGTGACGCGCTCTAGCCTGTTTCAAATACTTAAAATAACTCAAGTGCGTATTGAATAATAAATCCGGCTATGACAACAGAAACCATACTCATCAGCTTGATCAGGATGTTCAGACTCGGGCCACTGGTGTCCTTAAAGGGGTCACCAACGGTGTCGCCGACTACTGTGGCTTTGTGCGCATCAGTTCCTTTGCCGCCATGAGCGCCTGCTTCAATGTACTTTTTCGCATTATCCCAGGCACCACCGGCATTAGCCATCATAATGGCAACTGCAAACCCGCTCGTCAAGGCACCCACCAGCAGTCCGACGACCCCGGGAACACCCAGGATGACTCCCACGACGACTGGTGAAAGCAGACCCAGCATCGCAGGCAGGATCATTTCCCGTTGCGCCGCTGCCGTACTGATTTCGACACAGGCGGCGTAATCCGGTTCGGCCTTATTCTCCATGATACCTGTAATTTCCCGGAACTGGCGACGGACTTCGTCCACCATCGCGCCTGCAGCCCGCCCCACGGCTTTCATGGTCATGGCACAGAAGACGAAGGCGACCATTACCCCAAAGAAGATCCCGACCAGTACCTTCGGGTTCAGGATGGAAAAATTATAAAACCGGGAGAAGTCGGGCACCGTTGCCGTCTTGACGTCTACGCATTCTCCCCGTTCCAGCAGTTCTGAAATATTCAGATCACGAATGATCGAACCGACTTCTGCGCTCATGATTTTTTCCCGACCTGGAGTAATCTGAGCGACATTCAAAGCAGGGAACAGCAGGAATCCCTGGTTGTTATGTTTCACTTCCAGGCCATCCCTGTCCGGAGTCCGTAAGGCAATACAGTTCGAGCTTAATTTTAGTGCGGAAGCGTTAGTCATATCATCTGAAATGGTTTCCACAATGGCTGAATGTTCGACCCATCGCTCAAAGCCGACGCGAACTTCCTCAACATACGCGGCCAGCAAGGCCAGCGCGGTCAAAGCGGCAGAACCGATGGCAAATCCTTTTCCGGTGGCAGCAGTGGTATTTCCCAGGCTGTCCAGGGCATCGGTTCGCTGTCGGACGTAGGGTTCCTGTCCGCTCATTTCCGCATTGCCACCGGCGTTGTCAGCAATAGGGCCATAAGCATCCGTTGCCAACGTCACACCCAGAGTACTCAACATTCCGACGGCAGCAATCGCGACGCCATAGAGGCCCATCGCAAAGATTTGTGAATTGGCAAAATCGAATCCGGTACAAAGTCCAAACGCCATGATGATCGCCACGCCGATCACGACAATCGGAACCCAGACGCTGTAAAAACCTTCTGCAATCCCCGCAATGATCACCGTTGCCGGTCCAGTGGAGGACTGGTCCGCGATAAAGCGGGTCGGGCGAAATTCATCACTGGTTGAGTATTCGGTCCACTTGCCGATAAGCCAGCCGGAGACCAGTCCGCAGACAATTGCGCCGAATACACCAAACAGCCTGTTACCCACCAGGAGTGGAGAATCCGCGGGTATTCCAGATGACTGAGAAGGAATGACCAGCATGATCCAGACCAAAGCCAGTGCCGCGACAATCACGCCGAATGCACTGGTGTCAATTCCCTTGGCCAGCGCTTTCAGCAGGTTCTTCTGTGAAGCTCCTTCTTCCGTTCGGACCATAAAAATTCCGGTGACGGACAGGAAGATTCCCACGCCAGCCAGGCACATCGGCAACAGCAGACACATCATCTGCATTTTAGGGTAACCATGATAGGCGGCTACACCCAGTGCACCACTGGCAAGGATCGACCCGCAATAAGATTCGTAAAGGTCGGCTCCCATACCTGCGACATCGCCGACGTTATCTCCCACGTTATCGGCGATTGTCGCCGGGTTACGGGGATCGTCTTCGGGAATGCCTGCTTCGACTTTCCCAACCAGGTCGGCACCAACGTCGGCCGCTTTGGTAAAGATACCACCGCCTACGCGAGCAAACAGTGCCTGGCTGCTGGCACCCATTCCGAAGCAGAGCATCGTGACCGTGATTTCTGCCAGAGGCATTTTCACCACCCAGTGCAGGACGCCAAACCAGAGCGTGATATCCAGCAGGCCCAGGCCGACCACCACGAGACCCATTACCGCACCACTGCGAAAAGCGACCTGTAAACCGCTGTTCAATGATTCCTTGGCAGCATGGGCGGTGCGGGCAGAGGCGAGTGTTGCGGTCCGCATTCCGAACCAGCCTGCCAGCGCAGAAAAGAAGCCTCCGGTTAAGAAGGCGAATGGCACCCAGTGCGACTGTGTTTTTAAACCAAAGGCCATGAACGCCAGCAGGGCACAGACGATGGCAAAAAAGACGGTTACAACTTTAAATTGACGATCCAGATACGCACGAGCGCCTTCGCGGACATGCTCGGCTATCTTTCGCATCGTGGGATCGCCTTCACTCTGGTTGACCATCCAGCAGAAAAAGCGAAAGGCTGTGAACAGAGCGAACATGGCACCTGCGATGGCAATGCACCAGCTGATGACGACTGTTGAGTTTTCTGCTTCGATCGCCAGATCCGTGGAAGCTTCTGCTGCCATCAGCGGGGCTGAGCATAAAAGAATGGCGAAACTAGAGGTGATGAGAGTTGAGAAAAATCGTACGGGAGTGAGTCGAGCGCGGGGATTAAACCTCATCCTTAGAGTTAACTCCAATTAATTAGCCGTTGTAAATCTTGATGTAAAACCTCAAAACCTCAATTGATTCCGGGCAACAGTCAGCACGTAACTTGTATGCTCAAAAAATACGAAACGCATCTCATTAAACGAGAGCGTCGCTTGCACAATTCTCATCATTTCGAACTGTCCTGGAGACACTAACGTCAGCCTGAAAACACGCTGGGTAAACTCAAAAAACTCTATCGGGGGAGTGTATCATCTGGGATGAAGATTGCAATAACAGTAACTTAACAAACTTCGTTTAACACAAAACTTGCTAGACTGAGTGCGCAGCGGCGAACGTGGATAGAGCTGGAAATTTCAGGGAGAGTTGAGCGCTGATCGGCTGGTTCGCTGGCTCTTTGAATCAGACGTTTTTGGCAGGAGTCTGATTGAAAACCTGGCTTGTGTCGATGACATACGCAACATCAAAGACCTGTTCGAAATCATAGATGTCAACAAAGTCTTCCAGGCGGTCGTGCTCTGTTTTTCGCATCCGGCCATGTTCAATCATCTCAAACACCATCTTGCCGAAGTCTCTGGTGGATTGAACACCCCATTGTTTGAAAACCGTGAGTGTCATTAAGCCGAATTGTTTTAAGGCGAGTTCTCGCACACCTTCCAGCAGTTCCTGTCCGGAGACATGTGCTTCTTCCTGTTCGTCTTCCTGCGTTGCCTGACGTGAGAAGATTTCCTGAGCCTGCTGGAGTGCTTCAAAAATAAAGTCGTAGGCATTGGGATGAAATTGCAACTTGGGGCGGGAAAGATTTGTGGCAGATGTCATTTTTTCACCCATTACCTGTCTAAAACGTGAATAACAGCGGCGCTGTGATTTTTCTGATTTGTGACGCACGTGATAACAACGGCTGTGTCACTTTTTGAATACTCGATTTAATGGATCTGAAGACGCTACAGTAAAACCGGATACAGTCTAGTGTTTCTAATCAGTCTGGTCGGGTCAAGACTTTCTTATAGTATAACCCGTCAGATATGGGAAATTATCGATCAGGGATTCTGGAAAATCAATCCCGAGTTACTCGATTTCGTTAATAATCAGACTCCCCCTGATACCTGATTTATTTGCCGTTACTGCTTGGCAGGGTTTTCCCCGCGTTTCTTTTTGATCACTTCCAGAATGTCTTTTTTGTGTACGATCGTTCTTTTCATGTCAGGGTAGATGACTTGTACACACTCGGAAAGGATTTCCTGGTTCGTGACTTTCGCTTCTCCCTTGCTGGTAATAATCGTCGAGCCGACAGGAGGCAGTTCCTTCTTATAGCTTTTATAGGTTTCGTATTCATAACGCAGGCAACATTTCAGGCGTCCACATCGCCCTGAGAGCTTATTGGGATCCAGTGACGTTTTCTGCAGTTTTGCCATCTTCATGGAGACGGGAGGCATTTCCGTCAGATGGGTTCCGCAGCAGACCGTTTTCCCGCAATCACCATAATCCGCCAGCAGCTTCGCTTCATCGCGCACTCCAATCTGGCGCATTTCGATTCGTGAACGATATTTTCTTGCCAGCGCTTTCACCAGCTCGCGAAAGTCAACGCGTTTTTCTGCCAGATAGTAGAAGACGACCCGCTCACCACCGAACAGGTGCTCGACGTCAACCAGCTGCATTTGCAGTTTGTGTTCGTTTACCAGTTCCTGGCATCCCAGAAATTCATTGCGTTCTTCATGGCGGTTCTGGTCCCGCTGGCGATAGTCATCATCGGTCACCAGGCGGATAATTCGTCCGGCTACCGAAGCGTCCTTCATAAATGATTTAACGCGTTCTGTTGCAGGCGACAGGACTTCTCCCCATTCATGCCCCCGGTCGCTTTTGATGATTACAGCCGCATTACGTGGTAGTTCGGGCAGACCTTTGCTGGTAAATTCTCCAATGAGTCGGGTGGAACCGTAGCGTACGATATATCCGGAAGCTTCAATATTCATAGATTATGATTTCATCGAGTTGAGATTGGATGCAGCAGCCATTGTGCAGAATAAGTCAGCAACAGCATAGGAATCAGCATGACTGCTCAGATCAGTTTATTATAGCCGGACTCGATCTGGCAATCTCTAATTAAACGCAGGAAAACACATTTATTTGAAAACCGTACACTGTTTCCCGAATCGAGCTTGCAGACGGAGCTTATTTCGTCTGGATTTCCCGCAGATCCTGGCTTAAGCTCTCGATGCATAAAGGCAGCGTTACATTCTGATTGATCTGCTCCTCTGTCTGCAGCATCCGGCTCAACAGATTTCCAATCGTTTCAATCCGGTCTTCCGTTTCACCAGGCAAACCGGCAACAAATGATTCCACATTACCGGCAGTTGGAGCAGCCTGGTAAGCGGCGGCGCACTGTAAAGACTGATGGTAGAAATCGGCACAGAATTTGATGACCCACAATGCTGTTTTTCTCTGTGCGGCTGTATTGCCTCCCACGTCATCGATAGCCTGAATCACGGATTCGGAAAATGCCTGCGGTTGAAACGGATGTCGACTGAGCAGTCTGGTGATATTGCCCCGCAGAGACTGAAGATTTTCATCCAGAAGCTGCCTCGCAATATTCAGGGAACCTGCAGACAGACGCGCGATCTCTATTGCCTGGTCCTCGGACTCTACGAGTTGCTGATCTATTAACAGAGCGGCAACGTCTTCCTGGGTCAACCGGTTGAATCGGATCAGCTGACAGCGGGAACGGATCGTAGGCAGAATGGCATCCAGTTCACTCGCAATCAGAATCATTAAATAGTTCGCAGAGGGTTCTTCCAGTGTCTTCAGCAGTGCATTGGCACTTTCAGCATTCATTTTGTCCGCATCGTCAATGATGGCAATCCGGCGGTCACCCACCATGGGACGCAGCGACATTTCATAACAGACGCCTTCCCGACCTCGATGATCATCATCGCCAATGATCAGGCTGAGAGGCAGAATGTTTTTGTCGGGGGGGCATTCTATCGAAATCAGATCGGGGTGTGTTCCCGCTGCCATCTGTTTGCAGGAGTCGCAGGTCCGACAGCAGCTTAACTCGTCCGCGGGAGTTTGAAGACAAAACAGGCATTGGGCCAGATGTAGTGCGACCCGCTTCTTACCGATACCAGCTGCGCCTGAGAACAGGAGCGCATGAGGCAGGCGGCTGCGTGACAGCGCACGATCCAGCATTTCCAGAATGGGGTGGTGGCCTCGAATGGAGTCGGTTGTCGTGCTCATCCACATCTCTTTTCAGAAATCAGTCTTCCGTGTTCCAGTCCGATTCGGTTTCAGAATCCAGTGGCTCAATCCAGCCCAGGATCATACCCGTTGTGACTTCCATTCCGGGCTGACATTCACAAGAAATAATCGTGCCGGCACAGGGGGCTTCGACGTCAAAGGTAACGCCGGGAATCAGCAGTTCGACCACTCGATCACCGGTGGCGACAGATTCCCCTGCATGTGTCAGCCACAGACTGACTTTGAGCGGCTGAGGAGAACTGTAGACCGGAGGAACAAGGATCGGTGTCGCCATTCAGGAATCTTTTCCCAGGACAGATGCCATCTCGCCGGCATTATAACTGGAACGTACAAAAGGACCGCTGGCGACCAGTTTGAAGCCCATGGCCCGGACCTGGTCTCCGACTTCGTCAAATTCTTCAGGTGGCAGGAAGCGTTCTACAGGCAGATTCTGAGGTGTCGGCTGCAGGTACTGGCCGATGGTAATCATGTCACATCCGACGGCCCGCAGATCCGCGCAGACTTCCAGCACTTCTTCCCGGGTTTCGCCCAGTCCGAGCATGATTCCACTTTTGGTAACAATTGTCGGATCTGTTTCCTTGACCTGAAGCAGCAGGTCCAGTGTTCGTTGATAAACGGCGTTACGTCGCACGCGGTGATAAAGGCGAGGCACCGTTTCCGTATTGTGGTTGAAGACATCCGGGTGAGCTTCTATCACGCGCTGGATAGCTTTGCGATCGCCGCGAAAGTCGGGGGTGAGAACTTCGATGTCAGCGTCCATCCGTGCGCGGATTGCCAGGATGCAGTTGTAAAAATGCTCTGCTCCCCCGTCGGGCAGGTCATCACGGGTGACCGAGGTAATCACAACATGCTCCAGTCCGAGTCGCACTGCCGCTTCTGCCACTCGTTCCGGTTCATCCAACTGCACGGTTTCTGTTTTCCCTTTAGCGATCGAACAGAATCCGCAAGGCCGCGTACAGACATTTCCCAGGATCATCAGTGTCGCGGTCTTGTGTGACCAGCACTCGGTTCGGTTCGGGCACTTGGCGCTTTCGCAGACCGTGACCAGTTTCAAGTCGTCGATCACATTACTGGTGAATGCCATCCCTGGTTCGGGCAAAGGCCGCTTCAGCCATTTGGGAAGTCGCTGTCGGGGTTCCGGGGTGGTGTCTGTCAGAATATTAAGGGTGGACATAAACTTTTTTCTTCACTCTTTGCAGTAAGGGGTGTCGTGTGAATATATGGGTCCGTTGGTAACCAAACTGTTGAACCAGATTCCTGACGATGCTTTCGCGGACTGAACTCATACTGGCTTCCCGCGTGAGTGTCGCAGAAAGTGAGGTCAGACGATGGTCATGCTGATTGGCATCGATCAGCCGCTGTAATTTCATATCGGGTGAGACATTAATATACAAACCATAGTAAGAAATCCAGGATTTGATCGCAGCCCCCAGAAAGGCAAACTGGCCACAACGGCCGAAAATATCTGCGGAATCGGGATGCCGCTCGGCTTCAATTCCCAGTTCCGCAGACATTTGCAACAGGGACTGTACTAAACCGTTCTGAAAGTCATCCATCCCCAGGCCGATCTGTCTTAAAGGGAGCAGGGGATACACGGCTAACTGTCCGGGGGCATGTAATAAGGCCCCTCCCCCCCGGTTCACCCAGCGGACATCCAGTTGGCTGGCCTTGAATTCCTGGCTGGAATCGGCCAGCTGCGCATGACTGCCTTCCCGGCCTACTGTAATGATGGGGGGATGCTCACACACAAACAGAGTCGCCTGATCAGTATCCTGTTGTCTGATTTCCTGCAGAGCCCGTTCCTGAAGCGCGAGAAGCGAGTCGAAGTCGACACAGCCCAGCATATAGACCTTAATTGATGTATGGCGGGGAGTTGTCTGGTTCATATCAGGGTCAGGTAAATTCATGATCCTGTCTACAGGTTCAGGGTAATCAATCTGCTGTTCGATAACGGTCAGCGACACTGTCATTTTCAGGGGTTCACTCGCGGAGTCAATCTTCAGAACGTGGAAATCCTGATTTGTCCGGGATCCGGACAGCAGATCACATTTAGAACTCCCTGATTTCCAGTTTTCCTGTTGAGAGCTGGTATTGAATGAAGAATACAAGGTGTGGGGTGTTGTAAGTGACTTGTATGAATGCGATTAGGTGCTTTCTGGTTTGTGCCGTACGCCGTCCCGGAGAATAATCGTCATAACCGGAATACCTTGCAATTCCGGTTTATTTTAAAAAATCAGCATATCTGATTCAATTCCTTGGATCCTCAGATCCGATAGAGAGAAATGGATAAAACTAATACGCCGCTTTGTAATTTATCAGACCACTCCCGCTCTCAGAGCTCTTCATGTCAAATCAAACCTCAAATCAGTTCCGATCCAGCAGTAAATTCCAATCGGTAAGGAGAAACAAAATGCGACGCGGAAAAAAGATGCTCGCGATATTTTCAACTATGGTAATGAGTGCGAGTATCGCCACCGCCGATGATCGCATACTCGAATCAAAGTCGCCCTTTGATTCGGCTTCCACTTCCCGGTCCTCCAGTCAGTATTTTTCCGGTCAGGCACCTGAGAATAATACGGGACGGATCACGATTTCGCAGCCTCGTCAGAATGCAGCTGTCAAAGAGCAGTCAGCAGAATACAGGCCGACTGACAAAGAACGTCTCTCACAGGTTCCAAATTATTACAAGGAACTGTTTGGCCAGGAACGTCCTTATCGCCGACTGGATAACAAAGCAAAAACAGAGACTCCCGCGCCAAGCCAGTCTCAGTTCCAGCAGATTGGTCATTCTGAACCACAAAGTGGAAAAAAACAGTACCACTTCGAAACATTCAATTCAAAACAGTCAGACAAGCAGAATATTGTTCATGCTGAATTTCAGCAGGGTAACCAGAAATCTGCCCAAGGCAAGATTCAGCAGGTCAGTGCAGGGAACTCACGTGAAAACCAGTTCCGTCTGCCAACGGAGTTCAGTCAATCGGCTCCACAGACTCCCAGCCTTTCCATTCCCCGGATTCCGGATCGAAAGACTGTGGAAAACAAGCATCATCTGACTTTTGGATCCGCGGCTGCTGCACCAAAAACAGAGCAACCTTCCGGAATTACAATCAGTGCGTCTCCCAGCACTCGTCGTGTGAGTGAAATCAGTGTGAAACCTGTGGGTGCCGCTTCGGATGAAGCAACTGCAAAACTGACCCATAAATGGATCAAGAAAACAGAAATTAACGTAGGTCAGGAATGTGAATTCGAACTGGAAATTAAAAACGAAGGAAAACAGGCTGCCCAGGACCTGCTGGTCGAAGCATTCTTTCCGATTTCCGTGCGGCTGACAAATGCGGAACCTCTTCCCAGTTCCAGTCGTGATCATCTGGAATGGAAATTTGAATCGCTGAAAGCCGGCGAAACGAAAGTAATCCGGATTTCAATGATTCCCAGTCAGCGGGGTGCCATTTCTGCTGTTGCCAATGTTCGCTCAACCAGTGCTCTGGCTGAATCGTTCATGGTAGCAGAACCCATGCTGCAGGTTGCCGTCAAAGGTCCAACCAATGTAATGATCGGTGAACCCGCTTCTCAATCTGTCACCATCTCCAACCCGGGGACTGGTACATTGCACAATGTTGTGCTCGAAGCTGAAATTCCCAAGGGACTGGAACATGTGACCGCAGAATATCTGCAGATGCAGGTGGGATCACTCAATCCTGGTGAATCGCGAACCATTCGACTGGCTTTAGCCGCCGTGATGGGTGGTGAGCAGGTCGTGAACGTCCAGGCAAAAGCCGAAGGTGGTCTGGTTCAGGCGACACAGGCTCGTGTAAATGTTATCGCTCCGAAAGTTCAGGTTGCCATCGATGGTCCCGGACTTCGCTACAAAGGTCGCAGTGCTCAGTACGTCATCACGACACTCAACGATGGTGCTGCTGCTACGAATAATGTTCGCGTCTTGCACAAAATTCCTGAAGGATTTGAATTCGTCAATGCCGATCACGGTGGACAGTTCAATCCGGAAGATTCTACGATCAGCTGGTTTCTTGGTCGGATGGAACCAGGTCAAACTGCCAGTGTGAACCTGGAGTTAAAAACCAAAACCATCGGTAACTATGTGCATCACGTACGAGCCATTTCTGAACACAACGTAAAATCAGACGCTCAGATTCAGACACGAATTGAAGGAACTGCCCAGCTGGTTCTGGAAATCGCTGACCTGGACGATCCTGTCGAAATCGGTAAAGAAACCGGTTACAAGGTGGTTGTTAAGAATGATGGTAGTAAGTCAGCACAGAATGTTTCGGTCTCCTGCGAACTGCCTCCTGGTGTGGAACTGATTACTGCAACCGGTCCGACTCAGCACATTGCTGAAAATGGTGTGGTCGTCTTCAAATCTCTGGGAGATCTGGCACCTGGCGATTCGGTACAATACCAGGTAATCGTACGGGGTACTGTGGAAGGGAATCAGCGGTTCCGGGCTCGACTCGCCAGCGATTCGATCCGCGATCCTCTGCTGTTCGAAGAACTGACTCGCTTCTACAAAGACTAAGCGAAACAGCCTCAGGCTGCTGAAAATAATAAAAACCCGGTCAGTGATCTGCTGACCGGGTTTTTTTATTGAAGCGAATCAGGTTGAGAGAGACCGCTTCCATCAAAGATGGTTCCGATGAAATCCGCTGTCAGAGAATCAATTTCTCTTCCAGATGACAAGTTGATGATGTGTTTGACCCGGTTTGCCGTTCGAAATTTTCAGGACCAGGCTATCCAAAGATTTAGTCTGCTCCAGAACCTGTCGAAAATCGTTCAGGCTGTTGACCGGGGTTCCGGCGACTTCCTCAATGACATCATACAGTTTGACCACGTTAGACAGTGAACTCTGTTGATCCACATCCATAATGAGTAACCCGGTCTGATTGGCCTCAAATCCCAACTGGGTAGCCAGGTCTGCGTTCATCGCATGGACCTGCAGACCGGATAAAACATCATTTGCAGTCGTGTTTTTTATTTTCTGGAAGCTCATGGGGGCAGCCGAGGTACCCGGACGCCGTGACTGTTGAGTCTCTTTCTGCTTCCGTTCGAGTTCGTCCAGAATACGACGATTGGCCAGTTCCACCATTACATTGACCTTTCGGCCGCTACGTAACAGGACCACACTGACCCTGTTATCGATGGGGGTCAGGCTGACCAGATTGATCAGATGGTTCTGGTCGAGGACATCGATGCCACCAAAACTGAGGATGATGTCATCGTACTTCAGGTTGGCACGAGACGCCGGCGTATTTGAAATGACTTTCACAACCCGGGCTCCCCGTACACGGTCCATTTTCAAGCGGCCCGCAGTTGCAATACTGAATTCCGGATCAAGTTGCACACCCAGATAGGCCCGGTAAACCTGGCCATATTTTACCAGTTGGTTGAACACATGACGTACCAGCTTACTGGGGATACTGAAACCAATCCCGTCGTTACCGCCACTGTTTGATGCGATGGCTGTATTGATGCCGATGATTTTACCTTCGAGATCAATCAGCGGTCCACCACTGTTACCAGGATTGATGGCCGCATCGGTCTGCAGAAAGTTCTGATTGAGAACTTCCGATCCGCTGCCCAACTGAAGGGAACGCCGGCCTTTGGCACTGATGATTCCCAGGGTGACCGATTCACTTAATCCGAACGGGCTGCCCATCGCCAGTACCATATGTCCAATGTCCAGCTTGTCGCTGTCGCCCCAGTCGGCAGGTGTCACATCGGTAATCCCGATTTTCAGAATTGCCAGGTCGGTATCTTTGTCTTCCCATTTCTGCTGGGGATGTATCACACGACCATCATGCAGGGAGATGGAAATGGAGGTCCCCTCAGAGTCTCGCACCACATGCCGGTTGGTCACAATATATAAACCGGAGGTACCTTCACCTCTGACAATCACACCCGAACCGGTTTCTTCCACTGCACCGCGTGGCGTCTGACGTTCACACTGGATATGAACGACACTCGGGGTAGCCAGTTTGGCGATTTTAGCCAGATGACGGCTGCCTTCATGCAGGGGAGAAGTAGAGGGCAGTAGTGGGGAATGCGCTTGCCGGGGGTTCGACTGGGAAGGAACCTTTGCTTCCAGCTGATTCGATGACAGCGGGGAATCAAAGCAGGTATTCCACAGTGAAACGGAAACAACCAGACCAAAGACGAAAACCAGGGGGTATCGATTCTTCATGATGCAAATCTCTCAGCGTGACCCAGGATCTTTTTGCGATTTAGCTATTTATAGCTACGGCAAAATGAGGCAATCCTTCGCCAGTGCCGGACGATTTGATTACCAGTGACCGGCAACGGCACTGGTAATACCAGGGATCAGGTGACTGATTATTATGAATCTCTCCCCAATGAATGTCAGTGATGAGGGGCTGTCTCATTCGGGGGAGAAGAAAACAGTAATCAGTCTGTTAGAACCCTCTGGCATTATTATCGGAAGGGGATACTATTTTTCGAGATCCAAATCGTGAATTCTGACTTCCTGATCGTTAAGCCGTCCTTCGAATTCGTATGCGTTCTCCCAATCGCCATGAACATCATGAGTGGATAATCCCATTGATTCGCGCTGTTCTGCACAACTGACACAAAACATCGCATAAGGAACTGCTTTAAGCCGTGCAATCGGTATATTTTTATTGCAGCTTTCGCAGTGACCGTAACGGCCTTCCTGAATCAGCGAGATCGCTCGGCGGATTTGCATCAGCTCCTTGTATTCAATCTCGGCCAGATGGGATTCCAGATCCTGGCGGCGTTCGCGAATCGCAGCATCACCACTGTCCTCAACGGACGACTGGCTGCCCGACGAACCTTCTGAACTGTCACTCACCAGCTTCTTCAGTTCATCACGTCTATTCAGCAGTTGCTTGTGCAACCTGATTATTGCGTCTTTTCGTACCACTCTCTCGTCCCCTCATAAAGATCATATTCGGTGAGCAACTTCAAAAGTCGATTCTCCCAAAACATAGCTTTTAATTTGGCTAAAGAATTTGGAAACATGACCAGATATTTTCAGTTTTGCATCAAAGCTACACACAGGTATTATTCACTACGTGAATTAAATGTCGAGAGTTGGAAACTTTCAAAATAAGAAATTAATACATAAGTCAAAATTTTCCAGTAACTTAAGATGGCGTCTTTTCTTCGGATTTTCTGAATTTCCTGACCAGGAGCCCGTTTTACGTACTGGACGTTTAAAACCAAACGGCCGTAGCGAATGTACATTCGGATTCCAGGGCTGTTTCCTGATATTGACCCGGTTCCCCGATTGCGATGTAATACGCGCCCCTGAAACCAGTTTCTTAGCTCAGTGACAGTCAACGATTGGGAAACGTGTTTACGACCTTCGACCGCTATTTGCTCAAACGATACTTCCATGTATTCGTGATCGGATTCATCGCAACCTACGGCCTGTACGTAGTTTTTGACGGATTTACGAACATCGATGGCTTTCAGGCAGGAGCAGAAAAAGTCTCATCGAATGACCTTAACGGTCTTGAGGTCGATCAGAACGCATCGACCAGCCTGCTCTGGATTATGCTTGAATTCTACTTCTATCAATCTTCGCTCTTTTTTGACATGATCAGCCCGATTCTTTCCGTACTGGCTGGAGTCGTTGTCTTTTCCCTGATGGTGCGTCACGGAGAACTGAATCCCGTTCTCTCAGCCGGCATTCCTACATACCGCCTGGCCATACCACTGGCTATGGCAACGATTATTGTTAACTGTGTGATGTGTCTGAACCAGGAAGTCATCATTCCTTCCATTGCGGATAAGCTTCAGGCGGAACGTGGAGACATGGCAAGCTCTGCTCAGTTTGTCGAGCCCGTTTATGATTTCAGCACACGGATTATGATCAACGGTCAGGAAGTATTCCTGACTGAACAGAAAATGAAAAATGCAGAGTTTGTTCTGTCTAAACCGATGGTTCATGATTTCGTCACCGTCAAGTCTGACACCGCGATCTATCAGACCCCGACCCAAACCAGACCGGGAGGCTGGTTGCTGAAGCAGGCTACCCCGAGTTATCAGGAGCTGGAGATTGCTGAATTTGCCAGAGAAATAATCCAGCCCGGTCCTGAGCCGAATGAGATATTTATTGTGACGGATGTGGGCTGTGATCAACTCTGTAATCGCAATTTCAGTTCATTGATCTCGACTTCGGATCTGATTGCCCGCATCAATAATCCTTCTTTCAGTGATTTATCGATTCGTAAACAGAAACTGGACCTGCATTCCCGACTCACGCGTCCGATCATGAACCTGATTGCCGTACTGATTTCAATTCCATTTGTACTGCGCAAAGAAAGTCGCAGTCTGATCCTGAATATCGCGATCTGTGCCTGTGTGATGGGAGGCCTGTTCGGAATTTCGCAGTGTTTCCTTTATATGGGGTCCACAAAGCTGATTTCACCAGATCAGGCAGCCTGGTTTCCCGTAATAACGAACGGAACACTTGCCGCCTGGTTCACGAACCGGGTTCAGACCTGAGTATTAAGCGGGACAGAATCAACCGCTCTGACCCAGATCCATCAGTTGTCCGAATCGCTCCAGCACGCGAATCTTGAGAGGGGCGAACCGGGGCTGGTCAAACTCACCTCGTTCGACAAGTCGTAAGGCAACCTCATGCGTTTCCTGTAAAATGGCTGCGTCCCGTTTCAGATCCGCGACCCGCAGCGGCAGCTCACCATGTTGACGGGTTCCGAAGATATCCCCCGGACCACGTGCCTGGAAATCCGCCTCGGCTATTTCAAAGCCATCGGTGGTCTGCTCCATCACTGACAGTCGATTTAATGCGTCTTCGCTCTCCGTATAAGAAAACAGAAAACAGTTTCCCCGGTGAAGGCCGCGACTCACACGACCCCTTAACTGATGCAACTGTGACAGTCCAAAACGATCCGCCTGCAGAATGACCATCAGCGTCGCATTGGGAACATCCACGCCCACTTCGACGACGGTTGTGGAGACCAGCACCTGAATTGTTCCCTGGTGAAACTGCCTCATGATCTCGGCCCGTTCTTCGCGATCCATCTGGCCGTGTACCAGCCCGATCGAAGCCGTCGACAGCTCACTCTTCTGCAGTTTGCGATACACTTCCTCGGCACTGGACCGAATATTCTGTTCGTCTTCGGAGTCAATGCGCGGGCAGACAATATAAGCCTGTCTGCCTGCCGCGATCTGGGTCCTTAAAAAATCCCAGGCCTTTTTTCGTTGAGGCGTTGTCGAGACGCGGCTCGTCATTACCGGTTGCCGACCGGGAGGCAGTTCTGTATTCACTGAGATATCCAGTTCACCAAACTGCGTCAGACACAGACTGCGGGGGATCGGCGTCGCCGTCATCACCAGCATATGCGGGGTATTCTGATCGCTGGAGAAATGAGCCCGTTGCATCACACCGAACTTATGCTGCTCATCGATAATCACCAGTCCCAGGTTATGATATCGGACATCCTTCTGGACGACCGCCTGCGTGCCTACGATCAGTTGTTGTTCTCCGGAAGCGATCTGTTCCAGTGTCGCTTTGCGTTCAGAGGGAGACAGGCTGCCGGTCAGAAGGCAGTGTTTCACCCGACTGTGTTTTAAAATCTTGTTGATTGTTTCCCAGTGCTGTACCGCCAGCAGCTCTGTCGGGGCCATCAGAACCGCCTGATTTCCCCCGGCAATCATGGCCAGCATTGCATAAATCGCGATGGCGGTTTTGCCGGCGCCCACATCTGCCTGCAGCATGCGATGCATGGCTCGCCCTGAAGCCAGATCGGTTTTAATTTCTTCAATCGCCTGGTTTTGACCTTCGGTAAAATCATATGGAAACAGTCGTCGGATCCGGGCATCGACTTTCGCAGTGACTTTTACCAGCGGTGCATTATCGACACAGGTCCAGAGTCGTCTGCGCAGCGCCAGTGCCAGTTGAAATTCCAGAAGATCATCGTAGATCACACGATGCACACCGGCATGGTATTCCTCCATGGTCCGGGGTTTGTGCATCTGGATCACAGCCTGACTCAGCGGAATCAGCGAATGCGCCTCACGAAAACTTTCCGGCAGATAGTCGGGGATCAGTTGGGCATATTCCTCAACCGCAGCGCGCACGAAACGCCGCATCTGATACATCTTGATACCTTCGGTCAGGCTGTACCGGGGTAAGATCAGTCCCTGTGGATCATCCAGGTCTTCTTCCAGGACCTGGAACTGGGGATGAGAAATTTCCCATTTTCCGGAGCGGCGTTTGGGTTTGCCGGAAAACATCAGCAACTGTCCCTGGAAAAACCGTTTAATGACCCAGGGCTGGTTGAACCAGGTTCCCTTCAGGAACCCGGTGCCACAATCCAGCAGAATTGCAGTAATCGTCCGGCCGCGTGAGATTGTGCGGGCATCGAGGTCCACGACCTTGCCACAGACGGATGCGGGTTGGTCTTCTTCCAGTTCATTAACCGGGCGGACATCGGTCAGGTCCAGCACACTGCGAGGCAGATGCCACAACAGATCCTCTACGGTTTGAATTCCAAGTTTTCCCAGCAATTCACCGCGATCCGGACCGACTCCATTAAGGAATTGAACAGGAGTTTCCAGGGGAGATGCGGTCATTGTATTCTACAACCGTTCGAGCCGAGTTATAGGAATCAGGGGAGTGATGAGTTACCTGTTGTCAGGCTAATATTCAGACTCACTCTGTAACTTGAGTGCAAACTCCACTGCCAGTTCATCACAGCGTTCATTTTCAGGATGACCACTGTGCCCTTTGATCTGGGTAAAGCGGACTTCGTGGCGTTCCAGCAGTACATCCAGTTTCCGCCAGAGCTCTTCATTCTTCACAGGCTTCCAGCTTTTACCTTCCCGCCGGCGCCAGTTGTTTTTTTTCCAGTTCGGCATCCATTCTTTAGAGCCTTTGGCGACGTAGACACTGTCCGTAATCACCTCCACACGGGAAGTCCGTTTCAACAGTTCCAGGCCCGAAATCACCGCCTGCAACTCCATCTGATTATTGGTCGTGACTGCCTCGCCTCCGGAGAACTCTTTTTCCGTGCCGGTAGCAGGATGTCTGAGGATCACTCCCCAGCCTCCCGGTCCCGGATTTCCCCTGCAGGCACCATCGGTAAAGATCTGCACAAACGGGAGAGCGTCCTGATCTGCTGCATCATCAGTCATAATAATGGTAAACGCACGCCTGGCAAAAAATAAACGATGACTCAAATATGAGTCCCGGTACGAACAACAAATACAGGGGGGGCGCTGCAAATGAGCGTAAAATCACCCCTCGTGAATTCTGGGAAAGAAGCGGGTCGCGCTGTCGCGACTATCGTTCTCGATAGACAATACGTCCACGATTCAGGTCATAAGGGGAGACCTCGACCACGACTTTGTCACCCGGGACGATACGAATAAAGTGTTTTCGCATCTTGCCGGCTACATGCGCCAGAACCTGGTGTCCGTTTTCCAGTTCGACTCGAAACTGAGTATTTGCCAGTGCCTCGGTCACTGTACCTTCGACTTCAATGGCCTCTTCTTTGGCCATAACAATTGTATCCTGTCCAATAAAGTTCATAAAAAGGGAATAAGCGATACATTTCGCATAAACCTAACTCCAGTCTCTGTCTGATGAAAGACAGTCGGGAGTTCTTTGTGCCACATATTGTGACAGGGAGACAGCAAATATGCCAGTCTGAACAGACCCGCAAGTCATATAACCTCTGATTCAGGCAGGGAAATCCTCACAGAAACGCCGATTCAGCGTTTTTTTATCCCGGAGATAGAGTTTTTTCCGGAGCAGTCGTCAAACGTAAGGTACGCTTTAATAAATCGGACCCTGCTTATGGATAGTGAACCTCATCAGTTGTCGGTCCGTTAATCTGAAAGGTACCTTTCAGGTTACCACACATCTGACAGGATTCTAGTCATGCAGTATCTTAAAAGATTTCTCATCGAAGAAGATGGTCCTACCGCTGTCGAGTATGCTGTCATGCTGGCTGCCATTGTGATGGTCTGTATTGCCGCTATCGCCGCGATCGGGACCCGCACGAATGACCTGTTTGAAAATGCGACGACGGAAATGCAAAATCACGGCATATAACCGTCTGTTTTTAAACCAGCATTCAATTCAGTCTCGAACCTTCCGGATTCCTGTCTGCGTCCTGCAGAATTGCACTTCTTCACCATTCTATTAAACTGCAGGGATCGTTCATCTTTTTTTGATTTAAAACTCCCGGAACCGCTATGCCTGACTGCTATATTGCGCTCGGTGGAAATCAGGGCCCTGTCCACGAAACGTTCTCTCTGGCATTGGAACGCCTCGATCAGCATCCAGACATTTCTGTCATCAAAACCAGTCACTGGATTGAAACTGCACCAGTGGGTGATCAGACAACGGATCCTTTTCTGAATGGTGCCGCCCACCTTTCCGTATCACTCTCCCCCGAATCGCTGTTACTGGAGTTACAACAACTGGAAGCAGACATGGGACGCGTCAGAGAAGTCCGCTGGGGTGCTCGTCCCCTCGATCTGGATCTGCTGCTCTACGACCAGTTAATCATTCGCTCGCAAAACCTGGTGGTTCCTCACCCGGCCTGCTGGTACCGACGGTTTGTGCTTGATCCCCTGTCAGAAATTGCCGCAGATGTCATTCATCCGGAGAAACAGATCACGATTCAGGAATTACGTCAGCGACTGCTGATAAAGCCATTTCAATTTGTTCTGGCGGGGCTCCCCCCCAGAGAAGCCGCTTTATTAATTGAAAATCTGCAGGAAAAATATCCTAAAGTGCAGTTTTCCAACTGGGAAACTCAGGGTTCAGCCACCTCAATTACACCGGAACCGACGTTGATAGCCTGGCTGGGCACTCCGGCATCCACTACAAAATTCGAAGATTTGCCCCTGATTCCGCGTTTAGACCTCTCCGATTATCAGAATAATACTGAACGAATCGTTCATGTCTTGCAATCTGCGCTGGATTTCCAGTAAAAATCGTCTATACTTATAGATAAGGGCTCGCCGATATTTTTAACAGGGCTGCTTGAAGTCAAACAATGACGGTTTGAATCAGTCAGTCTTACCTGCCTTTGCCCTCCCACCTTTTCGAATTTGGAGACCTGACACGATGCTCAAGATCCTGGGTTCTCAAAAAAGCAAGTTTTGTGATCAGATTACACGCCGCAACTTTCTCCAGATTGGCGGTCTCGCTTTAGGTGGTATGTCGCTTCCGCAAATTCTGCAGGCAGAGAATTCGTCGAATCAGCGAAAAACACACAAAGGCATCATCATGATCTTCCTGCCGGGAGGTCCTCCCCATCAGGATATGTGGGATATCAAAGTTGATGCACCCAGCGAAATTCGTGGCGAATTCAATGCAATACAGACCAACGTCCCCGGTGTGGAAATCGGGGATCAGTTTCCGCGCATGGCGCAGATGGCTGACAAGTTCGCGTTCATCCGTTCCATGGTTGGTTCGGATGGCCGACACGATGCCTTTCAGTGTCTCACCGGTCAACGCTTTGGAAACCAGCCTCTGGGAGGCTGGCCCAGCTTAGGTTCGGTCCTATCCAAAAAGTACGGTCCCGTCGATCCGTCAATTCCTCCGTTCCTTGGTCTCTCTCCCAAGATGGGCCATATGGAATGGGCGCGCGCCGGAGATCCCGGTTTTCTCGGTCTGGCTCACGCTCCCTTCCGTCCGAACGGTGAAGGCATGGCTGATATGACCCTGAATGGGATCACCCTCGATCGACTCGATAACCGTAAAAAAGTACTCAGTTCGCTCGATCAGTTCCGCAGTAAAGTCGATGCGTCCGGCATGATGGAAGGGCTCGACTCCTTCAACCAACAGGCGTTTGGCATTCTCACTTCCAGTAAACTCGCTGACGCGTTAGATCTTTCCAAGGAAGATCAGTCACTCCGCGATCGCTATGGGCGGGGAACGTCCAAACTTCGCGCCGATGGCGGTCCGAAACTGCTCGATGATTTTCTGACCGCCCGTCGTCTGATTGAAGCCGGGGCCCGCTGTGTGACGCTGGCCTTCAGTCGCTGGGACTGGCATGGCGGCAACTTTAAACGCGGTCGCGAAGACATGCCGATGCTTGATCAGGGCGTCACGGCGTTGATTGAAGATCTGGAAAATCGTGATATGCTGGACGATGTCACCGTCGTCGTCTGGGGCGAATTCGGAAGAACCCCCAAAATCAACGCCAACTCCGGTCGCGATCACTGGCCGCGCGTCTCCACTGCTGTGGTTGCTGGTGGCGGCATGAAGACCGGCCAGATTATCGGTTCCACCAATCGACTGGGGGAATATGCAGAAGACCGCCCGGTTCATTTCCAGGAAGTTTTTGCGACCCTCTATCACAACCTGGGTATCAATGTTGAAACTGCGACCGTCGATGACCTGCAGGGACGTCCCCGTTATCTGGTCGATACCAATAAGTACAAAGTCATGCCCGAACTCATCTGAGCGGAACCGTTGACTGTATAATAACGATCCCCGACTCGATCAATGAATGGGATTCTTCTGTAATGGCAATAGGGCGTAACTCATGGTGTTGAGTCCTGCGCAGAACCGGTTGTTGAATATCGCAGCGTTGAGTTTCGCCGCATTTGGGCTTGCCTGGATTGTTTACCTGCAAGCGATCAGAGGGACCACCGCTGGGCCCGATTTTGTTCAGGCGATCAAATCCGGGGAAATCACAGCAGACTCTGTTACTTCCATCGAAGTGGTTGTGCCTCCTCCAGGATACTCTGCATTTACAGCCAGTGAATATGAACGCTTAACACGCCTGGCAACGATCACAGACCAAACGGCAATCAACGATATCCTGACAGCGTTGCAGGTCGCCACGCCCGGTCAATATTCTCAAAATCATCCGTCCTTACAGTCCCACGTGTATTTGAAGGTCAACTGTCAGGAAGACTTCTTCTGGTTGAACGTCGAGGAATATCAGGACGCGAAAAGCGCAGTTCTTCAAGTGGAAGCCAACAATCGGAACGCACTCAATCCCAATGGTGCCACTCTCTATTACCTGAGAAATTATTCTGAAGTTCTCAGCTTGCTGCAGCAGAAAGAGAAGTGACATCAATCCACAAAAAAAATACGCGGTACTTGTCTCTGAAAATTCAGTCACTTACACTCTCAACTCACAGTGATCATCAAATTGAGATAACAATCGCCCGCTTTGCCATGTGAAGAGACTTGAAGGACCAACGATGCCCGACAAATCGACACCCGAGACAGTAGAAACCATCATCCAGGATCGCAAAACAGAAAAAGTTCTGTGTGATATTGAAGCACATCAGCCTGTTCCCGCTGATATTGCAGAACGCAATCGCGAGATCGTACTGCAGGCGATCAAGACCGCGGGCTGGGCTCCGTTTCACTATCCACGCAAAGTCGATAATTTAGCAGAACCGTGGCGTGCCCATGTTTTATGGGATGAGCAGGCAAAACAGGCTGCGATTTATATGCGTGATGAATTGAACGTCACCTCCAAAGAGCCCCGGCTGGCAGCCGCCTGCAGTGCACTGGTCCTGGTGACCTGGCTGCCTGAGGTCTCTGCTTCAGAAGTACAGCAGGATTCAAAAGTCGAACGGGAAACGTTACTGGCTCGAGACGAAGAACACCTGGCGGCCGCTTCGGCCATGGTCCAGAATCTGTTACTGATGCTGACCGCGCACGATATGGGAAACTACTGGTCGAGTGGCGGAAAACTGAAGGGACCGGAGATGTTCCAGTATCTGGGCATTCCCGCACAGGAAAAATTACTGGCAGCCGTCTTCATTGAGTATCCGGAGATGCGAGACGATACCAGAGAGCGCAAACCGGGCAGTCTGCGAAACGACCGCAGCGATCAGTGGATACGCGAAGTGAACCTTTGAGAACACCCCAATGAGGCAAGTCCACTTTTTTCGATTCGTATTCCTCACTCAATTTTCACTCACACGTATTGGGGGGGCTCGAATAAAATTCGGGCCGAGCGCAGCGAGCAGGAATCTGACAGAGAACCAGAACAATGAATATGGATCGTGATTTTGAGTGATCGATAAAGGTTGATGTGATATTTAAAATCGATCAAATACCCTGACAGTTTCCTGTTGCTTTCAGCAATCCCGAATTGCATTCGGGACCACCCATGACAAATATTATTTATCCATGAGTCATACAGGTTAGTGAATTTCGTGGTAATAAAAACTCACGCCTGAATCTCAGACAGTTCCTGCCAGAGCAGGGCGCTGGCCAGTGTTCCCTGGCGAAACGATTCCAGCGAGAAGCGTTCGTTGGGGCTATGAAGGTTATCCGTATTCTGTCCCCAGCCCAGCAGCAGCGTTTCGACGCCGACCAGCGACTGAAACGTTTCGACGACTGGAATGGAGCCACCTTCGCGGATCATCACGGGGGCCGTTCCGAATGCCTGTTCAATGGCCGAACGGGCGGCTGTCATATAAGGACTATTGAAATCAAAGACCAGGCCGCGACAGCCGTGGAAGTCGATGAATTCCATCGTCAGTCCTGGCGGCAGCTGATCGCGTAGAAACTGCTCCAGCGCTTTCGTCAATGCTTTGGGATCCTGATCGGGAACCAGGCGGCACGTGATCTTCACGCGCGCCTGAGCGGGGACAATCGTTTTGGGGCCTTCGCCCGTGTAACCCGAGATCATGCCGTTCACATCACACGTTGGTCGTGCCCAGCGGCGTTCCAGCGTCGTAAAGCCCGCTTCGCCGGCGACTGCATTCACACCCAGATTGCTCATAAAGGTGGCTTCATCAAAAGGCAATGCTGCAAACTGCTCGCGCTCTTCCTGTGTCAGTTCCAGCACGCCGTCATAAAAGCCGGGGATTTGCACTCGCCCCTGATCATCGTGCAGTGCGGCGATCATTTTCGCCAGACCATTGCCCGGGTTGGTCACCGCACCACCAAACACGCCACTGTGCAGATCCTGGCGGGGTCCGCGGACAATCACTTCGCAGGCCAGAATGCCTCGCAGTCCGTAGGTAATCGCGGGCAGCCCCGGACCATACTGACTGGTATCGCTGATGACCGCGATATCGCTGGCTACCAGATCCTTGTTCTCGGCCAGAAAACGGTCCAGGTTGTCGCTGCCGACTTCTTCTTCGCCTTCAATCACAAAGACCACGTTGACCGGCAGCTCGCCGTGCGTTTTCATCCAGGCTTCAACTGATTTGATGTGTGTATACATCTGCCCTTTGTCATCGGTCGCCCCGCGGGCATAAATGTGTCCGTCGCGGATGTCTGGTTCAAAGGGGGGCGTTGTCCATTGATCCAGAGGATCGGGGGGTTGCACATCGTAATGGCCGTATACCAGTACGGTCGGTTTTCCGGCTGCTTTTTTCCAGGAGCCGTAAACAATCGGATGTCCGGCGGTTTCCACCAGGCGGCTTTCGATGCCAGCGGCTTCCAGCTGTTTCAGTACAAACTCGGCTCCGCGCCTCGTTTCCGATTTCAATGTCGAGTCGGCACTCACACTGGGGATTTTCAAGAATTCGATCAGTTCACTGACAGCCTGATCCTGATGTTGCTCTAAATAACTGCGAACTTGCTCAACCATTGTTTTCCTGTAACCTTGATCCTGCTAAGTTATGATATCATTGAAGGTGAGAGAGACTCCACGAATGATGTTCTGAAATTTGAGTATAAGTCCCCGTGGATCATTTGAGTATAGAAGTCATCCATGAAAACAGTAGATGTTGCAATAATTGGTGGGGGAATCATCGGTCTGGCAACCGGCTGGCAGATCAGTCAGCGGTTTCCGGACAAATCAATTCTGATCCTCGAAAAAGAAAGTCAGGTTGCCCAGCATCAGACCGGTCACAATTCGGGTGTGCTGCATTCCGGAATCTATTACAAACCGGGTTCACTCCGGGCCATCAACTGTCGCGAAGGCAAACGTGCGATGGAAGCGTTCTGTGATGCCGAAGAAATTCCCTGGGATCAATGCGGCAAAGTCATTGTGGCGATCGACAAGCGGGAGTTTTCCGCCCTGGATCGCATTTTTGAACGGGGACAACAGAATGGCGTCACCTGTGAAATGATTGGCGAGGAACGCGTCAACGAACTCGAACCACACGTCGCCGGCATCCGAGGTATCCATGTTCCGGAAACCGGCATCGTCGATTACAAACAGGTTTCCGCACGGCTGGCCGAACGCATTCAGGAAAAAGACAATCAGATCCTGACCGGCGCCGAAGTCACGGGCATCCAGCATCACGCCGACTCAATCACCGTCAAAACTAAACAGGGGGACTTTACCGCAAAGCAGGTCATTAACTGTGGCGGACTGTTCAGCGATCGCGTGGCCCGGATGGGCGGTTCGAAACCGGAATCCAAAATCGTCCCGTTTCGCGGCGAATATTATGTGCTCAAACCGGAGGCAGAACATCTCTGCAAAGCGCTGATCTATCCGGTTCCCAATCCCGAGTTCCCTTTTCTCGGCGTGCATTTCACCAGAATGATTCACGGCGGCGTCGAATGCGGCCCCAATGCCGTCTGGGCCTTTGCGCGGGAAGGCTATACGAGAACCAGTATCAATATCGGGGATCTGTTCGAAGCGGCAACGTATCCCGGGTTTCGCAAGATGGCATTCAAATACTGGAAGACCGGCTTGAAAGAGATGTGGCGGTCGTTCAGCAAACCGGCATTCGTGCGTGAACTGCAGCGACTGATTCCCGAAATCAAAGCAGACGACCTCGAAGCGGCCCCCGCGGGCGTGCGTGCCCAGGCGCTCGGGCCGGATGGAACTCTGGTAGATGACTTTCTGATTGATGAATCCGATCGCATGATTAATGTTTTAAATGCACCTTCGCCGGCTGCGACATCCTCTTTACGGATCGGATCAATGATCACGGATCTGCTGGCCCGACGGATTCAATAACGGAGAGAAGACCACACGATGCAGGCATCGATCATCACTTACTGGGGCTACGCCACCGTTGTCTTCTGGACGATCCTGCTGGTTCCTTCGTTACTGATGATGATCCGCAAACGCATTACCCGCTGTCTGCCCGCGACGGAAATTCCAGAAAAGTGGCCCCTGATCTCCGTCATCGTGCCCGCCAAAGACGAAGCGGAAACCATCAAGTTGACACTCAAATCATTACTCGCCTCCGACTATCCCCGGCTGGAAATCATCGCCGTCAATGATCGCTCGACAGACGACACGGGTGAGATCATGGAACAGGTTGCACAGCGCGCCAGAGAGCAGGACCGCGTCAACATGCAGATCGTGCACATCACAGATCTGCCTGCCGACTGGCTGGGGAAATCACACGCCATGCATCAGGCCGCCAAACAGGCAACCGGCGAACTGTTGCTGTTTACCGACGGCGATATCATTTTCGATCCCCAGGCCATTTCAGAAGCGACGCGTGTCTTCCTGCATCAGAAACTGGATCATCTCTGTCTGCTGCCTCAACTGGCACGCGGCGGGCTGCTGGAGATGGCCTTCATTACATTTTTCGGTTTCCTGCTGACCGGCGGCATGTTTCTCTGGCTGGTTCCGACCCGCTGGCACTTCGCATACATCGGCATCGGCGCCTTCAATCTGGTCCGGACCGAAGTGTATCAACAGGTTGGTGGCCACGCTGCTATCAAACTGGATGTGCTTGACGACATCAAGCTCGGCAAGCTGATCAAAAACTATTATTACAGGCAGGATTTTTACCTGGGGATTGAACAGCTCAAGGTCCGCTGGCAGCCTTCTGCGTGGGGTGTGATTACCGGCGTCGAGAAAAACTCGTTCGCGTCGTTTCATTATTCTGTGTTATGGGTCTCTCTGGCAACGCTGGTGTTTCTCCTGTTTTTTATCGCCCCGTTTATCGTCCCGTTTCTGTACCCGCTATCACAGACGATCGGCTTTCTGATTACCATCGGCCTGCTGCATCTCTGCTATGCCACGATTGCGGTTCTGTTCTCATCCGGTCTTCGCGTGACGCCGCTGCTGTTCTTCTCGTCGCTGGCACTTGCATTTGCCATCTGGCGTTCCGCCTGGATTACTCTCAAAAACGGCGGCGTCCGCTGGCGCGACACCATTTATCCGCTCGATGTGTTGAAGAAGAACCTGTATTAAACATCGTTTTAAGCTACGGTTTTCGAATCTTGAACACACGAATGTGTGCCACTGTTGGTTTGTGCCTGTGGTCGTGAGTGCTACAGAGAACCACTGTTGGTCTATCTGTAGCAGTCATTGCAGTCACCCGTCTCCATTGATTCACAGGATCTATTGAATCAGGAAATTCATCGAGTTTACGTTGAATCTGCATCAGGTTTATTTTAATCAGGAATCAATAAGAACACAGTTGTGGAGCCGTGTTTTTCTCCAAGGTGTACAAAGTTGGCTAATGCAATTTCCCGCCTGTAATTTATCGTGACATACAACTGGCACAACGAAGTCTGTAGCCACATGTAACAGTCGATGCGATTGACTGCAAACGGGTTCGTATCGTCAGCTCAGCCTGAGATGCTTAGAACCGCAGCCGCTGACCTTCATGGAAAATTCATAAACTAAATTGGAACCTGGAGTTAGCTCTATGATGCGTCTTGGGATTAAAGCGAAACAATTTCGAAAATTTGAAAGATATTCTGCCTAATTCGAGTGGCTTCTTTCTCATTAATAATACGCAGAGATCTACCAGTAACTTTGTTAGATGAATCAGTGAAATGAATATTGATAATTACCTTTCGGTTCGAACACGATTGCTCTTGCAGCACAGGACTGCCCTGTACGGGTATATCTTTTCCTGTGTGAGAAACCATACCGAAGCGGAAGATATTCTGCATGATGTTTGCGTGATCGCCATTGAGTCCTTTGATCAGCTTAAGAATCGGGATTCCTTTTTTCCCTGGGTACGTGAAATTGCCTTTCATCAGGTGCTGGCGCATCTGAAAAATCAGAAAAAAGAGAAACCGTTTAACCCGCATGTCGTCGCTGCGTTGGCAGACGCCGTTGACCAGGTGGAAGAAAATCATTCACGATTAAATTTTCGTGAAATACTGATGAAATGCCTCGACAAACTGCCGGGGTTCAGTCGGGAATTAATTCTGACCAGGTATGACGGATCCAGTGAAGATATCTCTGACATTGCTTCCCGCTATGGGAAGAGTTTGCATTCTATTTATTCTCGTCTGAAACGAATCAAGACCTTACTTCGAAACTGTGTGGAGAAACAGGTGACGTCAGAGGTATCGCCAGACAGATCATCGGAGGTGTCATATGATTCAGTCTGATGATCGAGATCTGCTCGAAACCTACCTTGCTTCTGATTTAGAAGTAGACGAAGTCAAGGCACTCGAATATCGAATTTGTACAGAAGAGGATCTGGCGCGTTTGCTGATCGAGATCTCCTGTGAAGAAAAGGTCATTCGTGAATGGGTCGAAGTTCAGAAGTCCCGAGTCTGGATACATAAGCTGGTTGGGGAGACACCTGATCGCAAGAAATCTCTGCTTCGCCGATATTTTTCGATTGCGCTCATGCTCGTGGTGGCCGTCACGCTGGGATATGTATTGGGGCTGCCTCACTCGATCTCAGAAAGGGTTACGTCTTCGAGGTCAGAAAATGAAACTTCTTTGATCTACAATGCGGCGACTTTTAAAGAGATCACGGGAGGAGAGTTAAAGTCTCTGGATGTGCTCTGCAAAGTTGATGAGCATTTGCAGACACGTCGGGAGTATAATTTAAATCAGGGTATCCTGCGCTTGAAAATGAATTCTGGTGTTGATGTGCTGGTCGCAGGTCCTGCCCGGTTTCATTTGTTGAACTCAAATGAGTTGTATTTGTCACAGGGAACGATGACAGCTGACGTCCCTCAGCGGGCAATTGGCTTCGAAATACAATCTCCTCGCATGAATGTTGTGGACCTCGGCACGCGGTTCGGATTCTTTGTTGACGAAACCGGCGGTGCGGAAGTGCATGTTTTCCAAGGCGCTGTCAGCTGCCAGGAGACAGAAACAACAGCAACACCTCGTTTACCGCAACTCTTGTTGACAGGACAGTCTTCAAAATTGGAACCCGGCGGAAATCTGGTAGAAAGCCAGACGGAATCGGATTCCCTGTTTGGAGCTTGCCTGTGTTATCAATCACGCATTAAGCAGCTCGCCGGTAATCTGAAATTGTTGTCAAACCTGCCAGAAAGTGTCGCGGTCACTAAATTGACTTCAAACGATAATATGTTCGTGTTTCAGGAGCGGCAGAGTTTCATTTTACCCGTCGACATCAACTGTAATGCCCCTGTTCCAGGTAAAGAACGGGATGCATCGGGCAAGGCGAGTCAGTCACAATTTGAAGCCGGCGTCATTAAAAAAGGGACTCGGGTAGACGTTTATTACGTTCATCACGATGCCTTTCATCCTGGAGATCCGCAATTTTCCAAAACACAAACGCGGATTCAACTGGAAGGACAGCTTCAATTTCAAAACAGGATCTTAGGTATCCTGCAGACAGATATGCTGCTACAGCAGACAGATCAGATACTCGGTCACCCTGAAGTTGAATATCTCGGTAATGGCAAGAAAAAGAATCTCCGTACCGCCGAAGATGAAGTCAGCCTGTTGCCAGACATGCGAACCCTTTCCCTGAACTGGGTCTTATCCAGAAACCAGGGACATCGAAATATGAATGCAATGCGAGTTTTAGTGGCAGTGGATGAGTGACAAATTACGAAAATTTTAACAAACACAAAGCAGATGGAATACTAAATCTGTATGGCAGCAAGGGGATCGAAAAGTGAGTTCCCTTAATTTATTTCACAGGAGAAGATGATGAAACTAATGCAAAAAAAGCGAACCGGATTTACACTGATTGAATTGCTGGTAGTGATTGCCATCATTGCCATTCTGATTGCCTTGCTGTTACCCGCCGTTCAGCAGGCACGCGAAGCCGCCCGCCGCAGCACTTGCAAAAATAATCTGAAACAAATCGGCCTGGCACTCCACAACTATCACGATACGCACCGCTCATTTCCGCCCTGTTATGTGGATCAGGTTGTGGGGGGAGTGACTTCGGGCAATAATCTGGGCTGGTCAATGTTTCTGCTGCCGTATATGGATCAGGCGACCCTGTATCAGAAAATCAGCGAAACGGGTGCGATGAATGTTTTCTGGACCACGCTGACTCCCATGACTGACAGCTCAGGTTTTGCAAAAGTAAGCTTGCCCGTTTTTAATTGTCCTTCAGACCCCTCGGGAGGCATCAATACAAAAATTACCGGCTCTTACGGTAAATCAAATTACAAAGCACTACGTTCTGTCCTGACTTATTACGCTGGAACTCCCACTTTTCATCCGGAGAAACGCATGTTACGTGATTTCACGGATGGAGCCAGTAATACCTTAATCGTAGGCGAATCAGATACGCAAAATCATAAAGGCGGGTTGTGGGTCGGGAAGTCATCTAACTCCCGTGACATTCTCTCCAATGCCAATGATACGTATCGGATCAACGGTCCGGATGTGGACGATGGCTTCAGCAGTGTGCACGTTGGTGGATGCCACTTTGTCTTTGCTGACGGACGTGTGAGGTTTCTCTCAGAAAATATCAGTGGAGATATCTATACTGGATTAGGAACCTATAATGGTGGCGAGATACTGGGCGAATTCTAAGCGACGGTCTTAATCGTTCGCTTTTGAATCGTCGGAATGTCGCTGGAATACAGTTTTGAAAAACGGAGAGTCAGGTAATGCGCTTCTATTTATTTCTTGGTTTTATTGTCATCGCCGCTGGAGTGATGACAGCTCCAGATATCCTCGTGTCAGCGGAACGAACGCCTGGCACAACGGATGTTTCTCAAACGTTGAAGCTGCTTCCGAAAGAAACGCCTCAGCCGAATTACGGAGCTAAGGTTCCTGCGGTGATTACCGGAAAGCTGATGCTGCATGCGTCTGGCACAGCCTCCGGTTTGCCGGGGGTGAGTGTTTCAGACGGGTATTCCGTTGTCAAAACAGACGCGCAGGGCGCTTATGAATTGAAACCGAATCCAGCTGCCGTGTTTATCAATGTGACGCGTCCCGCGGGTTATGATATTCAGGGGGACTGGTACAAACCGCTGGCGGGTGAGGTGAATTTCGAACTCAAACCAGCCGTAGATGACGAGCGCGAATTCATATTCATCCATGTTACCGACACGCATATCTCCAAGGATCCTGTCGCTCTCAAAGGATTGAGCCGTTTCGTTGAGGAAGCAAATAAACTGACTCCGAAACCACGGTTTGTGGTCAACAGTGGCGATCTGCTGAATCTGTCCAAAGCGCTGTTGAGCAGTCCCGCCAATGGACGCGCCGGCTTCCAAAATTATACGGGCATCATGAATCATCTGACGATGCCTTATTATAATGTGGCCGGCGATCACACGGATTCAGTGTATCGTCTTGATGAATTTCCGCGAGGCGACCATCGTTGTGCCAAGCCTCTTTTCTGGGAGTACCTTGGCCCGCATTTCTTTTCGTTTGAATATGGTAAGATCCATTTTGTCTCAGTCGATTACTGTTATCACCTGGGTAAGCGAAAACTGACTGTAAATGGGAAGAAACGGGACTACCCGACGCTCCAGGTTCAACCAATGCATACGGCGTGGATGAATCAGGATCTGCAGCAGCGCAGCCCGGGGACTTATGTCGTGACCACTTCAGAACACGATCTGACAGAATACTGTCCCGATTTTACAAAAATGGCGCAACAGCACGATATCCGTTTTCAACTGTTGGGTGATGACCATGTCGTTAGTGAGAAAACCCAGCCGGTCCCGTTTCGTACGGGGGGCGCTCTGGCCGGCTGCTGGTGGAATCCCAAAACGGAACAGCTTTGTCCGGATCTGTCTCCGCAGGGTTACCTGATTTATCGCGTTGTCGGCGAGGAAATGGATTATTTCTATAAGGGACTGGGACAGCGCATCGCCATCGTGTCGCCTCGTATTGGTGCCGACTGGCAAGGGAAAACTGAAGTGCAGGCACATCTGGTGCAGCCTGAGCCGGGGGAATTCCTGGAATATTCACTGAATGGTACAGACTGGAAACCGATGCGGGAAACGGGTCAACCCTTTTATCGAAAACAGTACGCTGTCACCGTAGATTCGGCTTCATTGCCGGATGGACATCTCAATTTTCAGGTCAGAAGCAATCTTGCCACTGAAATTCGCGACAGACAATTCGTCGTGGCCAACGGTGCGAAACCCGCAGGCAACTGGCCTGATGCCATTCTGGAATTTTCAGTCGGAGCGCGCATCTCAAACGCTAAGATTAAGAAGACGCCGACCGGCAAGGTTCAAGTCTTATTCAACGAAGAGGTTGTTGGATCGATCCCCGCCAACACGCGTAAAGCGTATTCTTTTCCGATCAAGGCTTCACAACTGCACGCAGCCAATACACTTTCGTTTAAATTTTCTGATCCCGCTGATGGGATGACTCTCGGCAGTCCTGTTCTCAAAATCGGAAAGAACCAGCTGCGGGACCCAAGAGACACGGCGGTCAGAAAAGTAAAAGCCGCACATTGGGGAACTGGAGCAGTCGACTGGGGAGGTTATCTCGTAGGGGATTCTCCAGAACTGGTGGGGAATCCGTTTCAGCGTAAGCAAAGTCGCTTCTGTTTTGTGTTGAACGACGCTGAATAATTTGTGTCCTGAGCAAGATCGCGTCACATTTAACCATAGCGTCTCTCAATCTATTATACTCGCTCCAAATGGCTCTGGAGCCGCTATAGTAAAACTGGACACAGTCTAAGTCTGACTTAATCAGAATCCAGCTTATCTACTAGACTCTCTGTATCATTTCTCTCATAGGTATTGTGTATCAGGTGATGGTTGGCTCTGAGTCGTTTAAGCTGGACGTGCTGAAAAAGAACCTGTATTGAAGGGGGATGGCTCAATTCGCAATTTTTTTAGGCTGCTTCGCCTCAACGGGTTCTGCGTTCTGGTACCAGGGTTTATTTTTGACCGTCAGGTAGCGGCTGCTGGTCTGGCTGCCATCTGTTCCTAATAGCTCGATGCGTCGCTGCATCGTGTCAATGATGAAGCGTCTGCCGTCGGGCAGGTACAATTCGTTCCAGGCATGTCCGCCCACACGGCTGGCATCACCATAATTACCGCGGACCAGCGCCACGTCGAGTTCCGCCTCGTCGGCCAGCAGTTTGAACAGCAGGGCCCGATGGCGACAGACACCCGCGCCACACAGCCGAGTCACATCGCCCAGCAGTACTCCCTCATTCGCATATTCCCTGGTCAGCAGGACGACTGCCGGGGTACTCCAGCGATTGTTTTTATCGAGTGACATATTCCGATCCACATATTTCGCCAGTCGCGTCGCCCGGTGAAGTGGCTCTAATGCTTTTAATTCCTCGGAATGAGCGAAATCCAGATGTTGTTTGAGGGCGGCGTCACGCTGGCGGTCGACGATAATCAGCTCGCGCCGAGAAAATGCCTGTCCCTTTTCATCCAGCTTCATTCCCCGACCACCGTCGACATAACCGTCCATAATCTTGATTTTCGGCCCGACAAAATGTTTTGATTGATAATCGACGGTCGCCTGTCGCGCCTGTTCCCGCATTTTCGGACGTAAGGAATCATCATCAGGATATCCCCGCAAAGCCAGGTCCAGAAAGAGGTCGCTGCTGCGGGGATCCACCTGATGAACTTCAATTGCTACTACATTCGCGCCGGATACCAGCTGAACCGCATCGATTTTAAAATACTGGTAGAGACGTTCTTCCAGACCGTCGGATCGCTTCAAAGCACGCGTGTCTGCTGTAATTTGACCCTGGGGGAGATTGTGCCTGAGAATTTCTTTCCCGTTCAGATAAACAACACAGCCATCGTCGCTGCGAATCATGAATACCAGCTGTTTGAGTTGGTCGGCGTCTGGTATCTGAAACGAATGTCGAAAACGAGCTGTGATCGGTTTCTGCTGTGGTACGCTGCCGAAGCTTAGCGTGGTACTGATATCTGCTTCCCCGTAACCCAGCGGTGCAGTACCGGATTTCCAGTTTGAATCATCAAATTCCGGCTCAATCCAGTTGGGAGCCAACGGTTGGCCATCATCCTGGTACCGCCATGTGCTGTGCTTGCCAAATGGAATCAGGGTGGTTTGTGCCCCGGCCCGGGATGCGAACAGCATTAAAACAAGAAAGATGAGAGGGCTGGCGAATTGGGTACGACGCATGTGGTTCGGTCCATTTTCAAAGCATATTTGTTTGGGTCGCTGGCGGCTCTGAGACGGTTCAGGTTTTCGAAATCGTATTGCATGTCAAATTACGAATCAAGAAAGCGCTTCGGGAATTCATATTTGACCAGAGTCGTTCTTTCCTGCAGACGGGCAAACCGGTTTTTTTGTGTACGCTAAACGACCTGACTGGATGCTGATCGTTCGACAGGAATGTCGATTTGACGTACTGAAATGTTTTTACCCCCTGTTTCTGAGGGGTTGCTGAATACTGGCATAGAATCTGCATAACTGTATTCACAACGAAGTGAGGTACAGGAGATATCACCAGATACAAACAAGGCTCACGTGGGGAAGCCCAGCCAAATACCCCAGCCAAATATAATTGAACAATTTACAGGAGAGAAACATGTCATTTTTGAAACTAAGCTCTGCATCGGCACTCGCTGCCCTGGTTCTGGTAGGCTGTGAGACAAACTCAGAGTCCATTGAGCAGGCCCGCAAGAATGTGGACGAAGCCAAGATGGAAGGCCAGGAGCAGATCGCTCAGGCCGAACAGGAAGCGACTGCTGAAATGCACGAAACCAGACGCGTCGGCACCGAAAACATTCGGGAAGAAATGCAAGACGTTCAGGAAGCCCGTCAGGAACGTGAATCATCGGCTGAAGTCAGCGAAGAAATGCGCGATGTGAATGAAGCACAGCGTGAGCTGGACGAGTCACTTGCTCAGGCCCGGAAAGCCAACGCGGAAGATGTTGCGGAAGCAAAAAAAGAGGCTGAAGAACGTGTGACGGAAGCGCGAAACCGATTAGCCGAAACGAAAGTGGAAGCTTTGAAGAACGCTCAGGAAAACGTGATGGAAGCCGAAAAAGCTTTGAAAGAAGAACAGGCTGAAGTCACCGAAGCGGAAGCGACTCTCGCTGCTGCGAAAAAGAAGCTGAGTGAAACCAGTGAAGCCGACAAAGAAGATGCTCAGGAAGCAGTGAAAGACGCAGAAGAATCACTGGCAGCTGAAGAGGAAGATATCGCCGAAGCAGAACAGAACCTGCAGAAAGCCAAGCAGGAACTTGATAAAGTGAAAACGCTGATCAACAAATAAACCACGAAATAAACGGATCAGTCCGCATTCACGATTTAACAACCCGGATCGCAAGGCCCGGGTTGTTTTTTATATTAATCTCTGTCTAAAGCAAGATATTTGATCTCACTGGTCTGCAATCGTCTGAGTGTCCCACTGGATCCTGGCATCTTTCACATAGCGAGGCTCTCCCGTATTCAGCAGGACCCAGCGACCTTGATGACGGTCCGGTAGTCGGGCTGCGACATAAAAGCGTTCGACAAAATCAACCGGTCGCGTTTCTGGTTTTATCAAGCGGGGATGCAGCACCAGCATCGGATCACCGGACACCGGTTGAGTGAACCAGTTAAAAGGGCTGTTCGAAGTTTCAGACCATTCTGGCGAGTCCTCAAATTGCACAGGCCCTTTCAATTCCGTCAGATCACAATGCTGTTCTACCAGAAACTGGGGAGTCATGGCAAAGATCGTTTTTAAGGTACGCGCGTCTTCCCGATGTGAGGGCGGATAGGCATAAAAGGGCCAGATCATGAACCCGAGAAAAGTGAGTAACGCCAGCGTACAACAGCTATGAAAAAACCATTTCGAAGCATAAAATGCAGTCTTTTTTTTCTGTAACGGTTCATTGTTCATGGTATGATTTCCTGAGTATGATCATATCATGTATTCAATGAGTTGCGACGGACATTTTTCGTAATGAAAAAATCAGATCTGCAAAGGGAATCTACAGAACCTCAGTCTGGGCCTGCGGCTTCAGTGCTATTGGAAGCATTTGACATTTCACACAGGTCACTCTTCAAATTATCGCTCCCTGTGGACGAATACTACAGCAACTCGCATCCGCTTATCGATGAGGATGCTTATCGCGTTCAACAGAAGATTTGCTTTGTGACAGGAGTGATATTTGATTTGCAGGGAAAGCAGGATCAGGAATTCCATAACGAGTATGATGAAAAAGGAGCCTTGTTGCACAGCCGTACGGCTCATGCGGACGGCACGATCATCGATGGTTAAATCAAAATAAACAACATGAGTGGAGAATTCGATGGGCGCCTGGGGATGTACTACATTTGAAGATGACAGCACCTGTGACTGGGCATACGACCTGTACGCTGCCGAAAACACGGTTCAGTTTCTACGCGAATCCTTAACGCCGGAAGAAACCGATGACTACCTGGAGTATGATGATTGCTGTTCGATTCTGGGAGCCGCGGAAACCGTGTATTCGCTTTTGTATGAAGTCAGAGACAACCCGCCTCTCGAATATCAGGAATGGGTCCAGAACCATCGGGGTCTGGATGTAACCGACTTAAAGCCAGTCTGTGTACTAGCGTTGAATCGAGTGCTTTCGAAGAATTCGGAATTGAATGAACTCTGGTCAGAAAACAGTACAGACTACCCCGAATGGAAAGGTAATATTGAGGGCATGATTCATGCGTTTAATGCCTGAGCAGGCGATTTATCTATTTGAGTGACTATTAATAAATTTGAACTTGTGTTTCCGGTAATCCCTGTTGCAGTGTTGTCGCGGCATTCAGTGGAAAAAATCGGCTGCGGTTTATCGTCAGATAGGTCAGCTTCTTCATCTGCAACAGGTAAGGGATGGAGTGATCCGTGATCAAGCCATAATTAATTGCTATACCAGAGATAGAATTCATTTTAGATATGTGCCCGACTCCCTGGTCTCCGAGACTGGTTCCATTCAGAGAAAACTGTTCGAGTTCTGGCAGCTTTTGCAACTGGGACAGATCATTATCATCGAAGACCACCATTTCCAGAGTGATCTTTTTAAGCTGCTTCTGAGTACTCACCCACTCAAATAATGCTCTGTTGATTCGCGACGTCTGATAAAAGGGGGGACTGATCATAGTCCCGTCTCCCAGTATCCTTAAGGCTGTGCGATTCTCATGAAGTCCGATGGTTAAACCAGCTGACGGATACTCGAAAACGAGGTCTTTTTTAACAGCCGACGAATTCTGCTGTGGAGCGGGGAGCACGGTCTCCTGTGTATCCTTTCCCTGCTGTGCAGGGAAGTCAGCCTGCATGGCACTGGTTAAGAAAAAGATCAAAACGGCTGCTATAATGATGTTCGGTTTCATCTTATTATCTCACTGACAGGGGGCTGTTGCTTTCCGTTTGAAAAATCTTGAATACAAATTAAATAAATTTCTCAATTTTCGTATCGGGTAAAAGATCTTTGAGGATCTGATAGGACTTCCAGGGCAGGAAGCGATTTTCTTTCAGTGAGAGTGAGTCCAGACCTGTCATTTGTGAAAAAAGAAATACCGACTGGTCAGTAATGTTACCATTTTGAATCGACAGTCGTTTCAATGATTTGATTTTGAGGAGATGGGAAACAGTCTGGTCACCCGCATTGGTATTTTTAAGCGTGATTTCCTCCAGTTCCGACAATTGCTCCAGGAGTGCCATATCTGCGTCATTCAAATACACGATTTCAAAATGCAGTTTGCGTGGGTTCTGTTTCAAAATCCACTCAAATACCTCTCGGCTGGTACGCGATGTCTGAATGATGGATTGCCCCTGTTTGGTTTCCTTGCCGGTGATTCTCAGGATCTCCCCCGTTTTGTCAAAACCAGCGCGGAGGCTCGGGAATATCGGGTTCCCTGATTTCTGCTGTTTCGAATTTGAATGAGACTGTGAATTCTCACCAGATCGCTGTCCTGAATTAGAATTCCAAAGTATCGTACCGGCAGAGATCAGGATGCCGGAACAGAGTACTGTCGCTAGAATCAGTTTCTGTTTCATGGGTTCGTCTCCAGATAATAATAAAGAGAATGAAAGCATTAATTATATCACAGGTGATTTATCAACCATAATGAAATCTTGTTACAATCAACGGCAGCATCAGACGGGAACTACAGACTCAAAGGTCCGAACCACCCACGTTACCAGTAGAGAGCCCACATTGTGAACACTCAATCTGTATTATCGATGGTTGTATTTTTAAGCTTGATAAGCACTGCACGGGAATTGTCTACAGCAGAACCATCGTCTGTTGATCTCTCTAAACTGTCTGCCGATGCCGTTATCAATACGGAGAGCAGCACCTACGATTCACATCCCTCTGCGATCACTTTGTCCGATGGTACAACGTGCGTTGCCTGGACGGCTTTCAAAGAGAGTCGCGATCAGATCCTGCTGCGAGTCATCGCCGCCAATGGCACTCCCGGACCACTGCAGACGGTCAGTCAGGAAGGCAGTGTGCACGGGCATCCGACGGTGGTCTCTTTGAATGAAACAGATCTGTGGGTGATCTGGTCTGCCAAACGTCCCGAAGGCTGGAGAATATTAGGGCGTCTCTGTCGCTCCGGGGTCTGGCAGAAAACCGTTCCCATTTCCGGTAAGCAGTACCAGGCAATTCATCCCACAGCGATACGTGTTTCCGAGCATGTCATGACGGTCGCCTGGAGCGGCCTGCAGCAGTCCCGGTTTCGGATTCAGACCCGCTCGCTGCAGGGAATTCGCTGGCTGCCGCCCCGGACCGAATCGGATACGGAGGGAAATGCGTTTCGGCCCGCACTGGCGTTCAAACCGGATGGGAATCTCTGGTTGGTCTGGGATCAATATGAGCAGAATTATTATCGTGTAGTCGGCCGCAATCTGATTGGCGGACAAGGCCCGATTGAAGCGATCTCGCCGACTGACATGCATTGCCTGCAACCCACACTGTTATACACCGATCAGGGGCTCTACGCGGCATGGTTACAGAAGCAGGACGTGATTGGCGGGCCGGGAGTTGTCAGTCAATGGCATACGCTGCACGTCGCAAAACGGACTAAGGACGGCTGGCGCCAGATTCCTGGCGCAGCAGGAAACACAGTCGCCGCTGAACTGACGCAGGGGCTGGTGGCTCAAATCGAACCGCAGCCCGTCGCCACCAGTGGTTATCTGGGCCGACGCACAACACCAATGCTGCTTGCCGATGAATCAGGGGTTTGGCTGCTCTGGGAACGGAAGTCAGATCATCGTGGTTCAACAGCCCAACCGCGCGGAGATCTGGTCGGTCGTCAGATCCTGCAGGATCAGCTCCAGCCAACCGTAGTGCTCGCCCAGGGGAAGGTTGACTATCATCTGGCGCATCCTGCCCAGGTCTCCGAGGGGAAATTTATCACTCTGGCTTCCAACGTCTATCCGGGGGGACGACGCCTCTATCATCGTCTGCTTTGTGATGTGAATCAGCATACGCCTTTCGAACAGGCCGAATGGCGGGGCTGGCGACCAGCCGAACTTCCCGTTCAGGAAGAACTCACCGAGCGCCAGCAGATTCAGGTGGTCGAAAAGACCTATCAGCTGTATTGGGCGGACATGCATTGTCACAACAATCTCTCGTCCGACGCGGAAGGTGAACCGGATGAATTAAATTATTATGCCCGCGACCGGGGTGCCCTGGATGTGGTTGTCTTTACGAATAATGATTTTTATATCGTGCCATTAATCCAGTACGAATACGAGCTGGGTAACTTTTTCGCGAATGCGTTTACCAGACCGAAACAGTTTCTCTCGCTGCCCGGTTACGAGTGGACTTCCCGTATTCCCGGCGTGAAGACCGCGCCGTTATCCGACCCCGGGAACTGGACACACCCTTACAAAAACCGATCTTACCCCAATCATCGGAGTGTGATTTATCCGCCAGCCGGCGGTCCGGTCATTCGATTCATGGAGGTCGAAAATGATATTAACCGCCTGAATTACGAAGTCGAAAAAGCGGGAGGCGTTACACTGACTCAGCACCCGGCTTTCAAACCCTCGGGGCATCCGGTGGAAGTCGGAATGGAACTCACGTCCGGCTGGGGAAACTATATGCAACAGGTTCCCCAGCTGTTTCATGGGATCCTCAATCAAGGCGGCAAGCTGGCATTTGTTGCCTGTGGAGATTCGCATCGTCGCGCACCGGGACTCAGCGGCGCATTGACAGGTATCTATGCAGAAGAACTGACTGCGGAATCGATCCTGGAAGCATTAAGAAAACGACGCTGTTTTGCCACGAATGGTTCTCGTGTTTTCGTTGATACCCGGGCGAACGGCTCCCTGATGGGAGAAGCGATTACCACAGAAACAGGAGACGTGGAACTGACCCTGCAGGCCACCGGCACACGTCCAATTGTCAGAACGACCCTGATTCATAACGGTAAAGAGATCAAAACATTCGAAGGCAAAGGCACAAAAGAATTCAAGACCGCGCATCAGATCGAAAATCTTCCCGCAGGGCAGCACTGGTTCTACTGGCGGATCGTTCAGGATAAAGATGCACCCGCGTTTCCCGGGAATCTGATGGTCGCCCATGGCCATCTTGCCTGGTCTACTCCTCATTATGTGGCTGTTTCCGGCAGCGAGAGTCCGTCGAAATCAGATTGAATGAGAGGGGCGGGATACGTTTATCACCCAGATTGGTCTCATCAGGGCAGATCCGGTCTGTTATACTCAGTCACTGTGATAATTATTCAGTCCGTCCGATTTTCATCGACCAGAACAAAGAATATGAAACAACCAATCCCCTTTTTTTGTCTGCTGGTATTGCTCACACTTCTCTTCGCTGGATATGCGGATGTGTCAGCGCAACTCACTTTTCCGAAGCAGGAAAAATATGAAGGGGCGCCGATCAAAACGACAGTGACTGTCACCCTGTTGATGGAAGACAACAGCGCGGCTCTGTTTGCCCAGCAGTGGGGGCAGACTTTTCGTGATCTGGGAATCTCGATTCGGACACGTCGCTCTGTTTTAGATGATAAACCGGCGATTGAACAGGACCTCCGGGGCACCTTACGTGAAGTCCGCCTGACTGGTACGCTCAATCGAAACGGGGAGATCCAGTTTCCCGGTCATCGCTTTGCCCGCAGTGATCTGGGACGACTCAAAGAATGGCTCAATGAACTGAAAACATTCGGCGCGCAGGGCTCACCCGAAAGCAAACCACTGTGGGGTTTGTCAAATGCGCAATTCAAAACGGTTTTTGCTGCACTTTCGCAGGAATCTCCTGCCAACATACAGGAGCTCTCGCTGAAAGCGGGCATCGATAAACTCGATTTACCCGATTCACTGACGATACGCTTCGACATTGATGCACAGAAACGCCTGGCGGAGTCGGCTCCGGATCTCACCATCAAAGCCGATCTGGAGAAACTGTCCAAAGGGACGGCACTGGCGATTGCCCTCAAACAGTATGGCCTTGCATTCTATCCACTGCGGACGCCCACCGGTTCGCTGGAACTGCGGGTGACTCCCTGGGAAGCGACGGACTCTCCCTGGCCGATTGGCTGGGATCTGAAACTCTCGCGCCAGAAAACAGCGCCCCGTTATTTCGAACTGATTCCGGTGGAACTCAATAACGTTCCACTGCGAGATGTCTTAATGGCGGCTTCCAAAGCATCGGGCATTCCGATGATCGCCGATGAATACGCGATTGAGAAGAAAGAGGTTGACCTGGATCAGATCAAAGTCACTGTCTCCAAAAAACGGACTACCTGGGGGATTCTGATCCGCAACGCCATCGGCCGTGATGGACTTACCCGTAAACTGGTGATTGATGAACGCGGGCAACCATTTATCTGGATTACAGTCTATACGCCACGCGTCTCGCCTGTCACTCGCTAACTGGTTTGAATATTAGGGAACCGGCGGAGCAGGGGGAGGCGGAATGGTCTCGATTGTGAAACGGGCATTCTTTTTGATCGGGGCTTTCGTTGGCTGCGGTTTCTGAGGCAACATGGTTCCCTGTGGCGTATCGACACTCATGCTGCTGTTGGCGGCACCGAGCGGAATGGGTTGCATGTCCGTCGGATAGGATTCCGTTTCGGCGCTCACATTCATCACCGCATCATAGGGAGCCGTGGATGCCATATTTCCACCGACCAGATCAGGGCGGACGTATTTCACGTTGCGGCCCGGTGTGACGCCATACTGCCAGTGAAATAAAGCCACCTGATGGGCCTTATATGGTAAATGTTCCCGTTTCTCAAAGAAGATGGCAGGCGCTCGCAGCGTGTTGTAATCCATCCACATACTCGACAGGCTGTACTTCTTCCGATGTACGCAACCCTGCTGACTCAGCAGCGCCACGGTGAGCAGCAGCAGCATGATTCGAGACGAGTAAATGCGGGACTGACGAAACATGAATCAACCTGAACGAAAGTGATGTCGTACAAAGGCTTCAAAGAAAACAGACGCTTGCTGCGCAGTATCTCTCTGTGCCTGAAATTATCATCGTCGAGACAATTCAGCGGGATTCAATCAATTCCCGATGAAAGAAAGCTTCCGCGGGGAAAAAATAACTGTCGCGTAAAACAGGTAAGATAGGTTGAGTATTACCGCCACATCCTGGCAAAGATTTTCCCGAGTTCCGGGATCTGGTAATGGGCATTCAGACCACTGGGATTGGGGAGCACCCAGACGTCCGCTGTTCCGATCTGTTCTTTCTGCAGTCCCAGCTGGGCTTTATTTCTGCCAAACGCTTTGCGGTAGGAAGTGATTCCGAGAAAGACGACTTTCTGCGGTCGGAATTTGAGCACCTTTTCAGTCAGGATTTCTGCCCCTTCATCGAGTTCTGCTTTCGAAAGTTCGTCCGCCCGTTTCGAAGCGCGGCTGACGATGTTGGTTAACCCGCCCCCCCGCTTGAGCAGCTTATAATCTTCGAACGGAGAATAGAGACGCTCGGTAATCTTTCCACGATGCATGGCCGGCCAGAAGCGATTGCCGGGGCGGGCAAAGTGATGCCCTACCGCGGCAGAGTACAACCCAGGATTCGTTCCGACAAACAGTGCTTTCAAGCCCGGTTCAATCAGGTCGGGAAGCTGTTTATGAATGGCCTGTTCCAACTGCTCTGGCGTTGGTTTCCAGATTTCTTCCACGCGCTTCAGGCTCCCGCATCTGATTCTTACTCAATAAACCCGTCATTACGTAACGCGTCGATGGCACGTTCGAAGGCATTGACCGTAAAGTTGATTTCTTCATCGGAGTGTGCCGCAGTGGTCATGGCGCCCCAGCCAAACCAGTCGACACCGTTCAACAGCAGTGCACAGCGGAAGGCGTGTCCCAGCTGGGCATCATGCTTGCGGTCCAGACGGTCGAAGTCATTCTCATAAGGGACGAAAGAATCATCGGTCGGTCGCGGTCCGTCGTAACCGGGGAAGACTTTGATGATCGAGAATTGGCCGTAGACCACCCAGTTCACATTTTTGCGGGTCAGGACATCATTCATACCCATTCGCAGTTTCGCGGCACTTTCGTTTGCCTGACGACAGGGCTCTCCGTCGGCGATCTGCTTTAAGACGGCGATACCGGCTGCTGCGGAAAGTGGATTGGCATTATAAGTTCCCGGATGTTTCATCTTCTGGCCAAATGGATTATCAAAGGCAATCGCCTGCATCAGATCGGCACGACCCGCCAGACAGCCACCAGGCAGACCGCCGGCAACGATTTTTGCCAGTGAGGTCAGGTCGGGGACGATACCTCGCACTTCCTGCATCCCGCCGGGAGCAACACGGAATCCACTGATGACTTCGTCCATAATCATCAGCACACCTTTTTCTTCTGTCAGCTTTCTCAGCCCCTGCAGGAAGCCTTCTGCCAGTGGAACGACGCCCCAGCGACTTCCGGTAGCTTCGATAATCAGGCAGGCCGGGTCATGCTCGGCAATCGCACGTTCAACCAGATCCAGATCATTAGGACGCAGGATGATCAGTTCCTCGGAAACGCCATTGGTCACACCGGGCATGGCGTAGGTTTTATCGTCGTGTGGTGGTTCTGAAGCCTGGGTCAGCAGATCATGCCAGCCGTGAAAGTGACCGGCGAATTTGATGACTTTGGTTTTTCCGGTTGCTATGCGCGCGACGCGCAGTGCCATCATCGTTGCTTCGGTACCGCTGCTGGTGAACCGCAGCATTTCACAGGAGGGAACCAGTTGACGGACCAGTTCGCCCCATTCCAGTTCGAGTTCGTGACAGGCACCGAAGTGGGTGCCTTTCGCAACCTGTTCCTGAACCGCTTTGACCATCGCAGGATGACTGTGTCCCAGAATCAATGAACCGTGACCACTCCAGTAGTCTATGATGTCATTGCCGTCCACATCGTACTTATGTGCACCCAGAGCATGATCGACATAAATCGGAAACGGCTTCATATAACGGCCATCGTGCGTCACACCACTGGGGAACAGGGTGCACGCCTGCTGGTACATCTTTGCCGATGTGGGGAATTTCGCAAAAAAGTCGGCTTCAATCTGCTGTCCTACGGCCTGGCTCATGGCATGGAACTCACTTTAAAAGTAAGAAATGGTTCTGAATCAATTCAGAAATCGGAGTGCAAACAGAACGGTGAACCTGCAGGCAGGAACCAGTCCCGTGTGATCTATTTATATCGCAAACAGGGTCAAAGATCAAAGTGATCAGAGTTAGAATGCGAAGCAGGTGAGACAACTTTCACTGGACAAAACCAGAAACACAGACAACCCCGGATCAGACCCGGGGCTGCCCTGCATCGTGTGTTAGTACTCGTTGGCTTTCTCCGTCTGTCCTTCGACACCGGCAAACGTATTTTCTGCCACCTGTCGCACGAGCCTTTCGTCGGCTTCCTGCTTGAGTTTGGCAATCGCATCTGCGAGTGGCATTGGTCCCAGATCGCCGTCGATCCGGTCACGTACGGCAACCGCGGTCTGTTCGGCTTCTTTGGGGCCGACAATGAACATGTACGGAATCAGTTCCAACTGGGCATCACGAATCTTCGCGTTGACCTTTGAACTGCGGGTATCGATGGAAACCCGAAATCCGTTCTTGCGGAGTTGAGCCACCACTTCGTTCGCGTAATCCAGTGTTTTATCACTGACGGGCAGTACCCGAATCTGTTCCGGCGCGAGCCACAGTGGGAAGGCACCTGCGAAGTGTTCAATCAACATGCCTGTGAAGCGTTCCATCGAACCGAAGGGGGCACGATGGATCATCACGGGACGATGTGGCTGGTTGTCCGAGCCGGTGTATTCCAGTTTGAAGCGTTCCGGCAGGTTGTAATCCAGCTGGACGGTTCCCAGTTGCCATTCCCGGCCGATACAGTCAGAGACCATGAAGTCGGCTTTGGGACCGTAAAACGCGGCTTCCCCTTCGCATTCGCTGTAGGACATGCCCGAGGCTTCGAGCACTTTCCGCAGACTGTTTTCGGCATGCTGCCAGTTCTCTTCGCTGCCGACATACTTGTCGCTGCCAGGCTCGCGGAGGGAGAGCTGTACGCGGAAGTTATCGAGGCCAACTGAGGCCAGCACGAACTTGACCAGTTCCAGAGTCGCGCGGAATTCTTCTTCGACCTGCTCGGGAGTACAGAAAATATGTGCGTCATCCTGTGTCAGTCCTCGTACGCGTAACATACCGTTCAATTCACCGGTCTGTTCGTGGCGATACACGGTGCCGAACTCAGCCAGACGTACGGGCAGGTCCCGATAGCTGCGCGGCATCGATTTATACATCTCTGCATGGTGCGGGCAGTTCATCGGCTTCAGCAGATAGCGTTCGTGTTTGTGTTCCCAGGCTTTGAGGATTTTGAGCTTTTCTTCTCGACTGGCACCCGGAGGAAATTCAAAGTCGCAATTCATTACCCGGGATGACTTGAAGAAGAGTTCTTCGTCCTCTGCCGACAGGCTGTCTTCTTCCAGCTTTCGAACCCAGAAATCGACCAGCTGGCCGGCATCGTGGCCAAACAGGGGCGCAAACTGGGAATCCCGGTAGTAGGGGAAGTGACCGCTGGTTTCATAGAGTTCAACCCGTCCAATGTGAGGCGAGTAGACCGGCTGATAACCGAGGCGTGTCAGCTCGACTTTAATGAAGTCTTCCAGCACCGCGCGGATGGTCGCCCCTTTCGGCAGCCAGAGACAGAGCCCCTGACCGACTTCAGGATTGATCGAGAACAGTCCCAGTTTTTTCCCCAGCACGCGATGATCGCGGCGTTTGGCTTCTTCGACCTGTTCCAGGTACTGCTTCATATCTTTTTTGCTGAACCAGGCAGTACCATACAGACGCTGCAGCGGTTTATTCCCCGCGTCCCCTTTCCAGTACGAACCGGCGATCGACAGCAGCTTAAACGCTTTGACTTTGCCTGCGTTGGGAATATGGGGACCGCGACAGAGATCGACAAATTCTCCCTGGCGATAGAAGCTGAGCTTTCCGTGATCGGCGAGGCCGGTCTGGATGTGTTCGGCTTTGGAATGCTGATCCATTTCGTTGACGAAGGAGACGGCTTCGTCCCGGTCGAGAGAGAACCGTTCAAATGGCTCTTCTTCTTTGATGATCTTCTTCATCTCTTCTTCGATTTTGGGGAAGTCATCTTCGCTGATGGTATGTTCCAGGCCAAAATCGTAATAGAAGCCGTGAGGCAGAGTCGGGCCGAAGGCGAGTTGAATGCCCGGCCACAGACGCATGACGGCCCGTGCCATGATGTGAGCACAGGAGTGCCGCATCACGCCGAGTGCTTCGGCATCGCGTTCGGTCAGCAGGCGGAGCGAGATTTCCTCGGAATCAGTGATGTCTTTCAGCGGACGGAACGCATCACAAACGGTTCCATCCACTTCAGCAGCAACGACGGCATTGGCCAGGCGTTCGCCGATGGACTGGGCGACATCTAAAGCAGAACTGTCATCGGCATACTCTTTTACGGTTCCATCGGGTAATTTGATTTGAATCATTTGATATTCTGAACTTCGTCTAAAGTCGGAACCACCACAGTCGCCGTTACAAAGGGCTCACTGCTCAGGCAGTTCGAAGGAGGTACGGTCTTTATATTCGACAGTCGATGCCGACGTCAATGTTCGGTCTCATGTAATAAAATGCGGTGAAACCATTGAAATTGATATGATCGGCCACACAGGTCAAAAGACTGTGCCTTTCAGCAGTTTTTTTTACAGAAAGTGTTCTGGAACTTGACGATATCTTCATGGATGCTTACCCTGCTTAACCTCAGGACGATTAGCTCAGTTGGTTAGAGCGCCACGTTGACATCGTGGAGGTCACCGGTTCGAATCCAGTATCGTCCACTTGTTTTGGAATTAAAAAACGCCATAAGTTACTTTTTGAAAGTGGCTTATGGCGTTTTTGTTTACGCAGAACCGTGTCCATAATTGAGTATGGTCACAGACGTCTATTTTATCTTGCCTGGACGATTCTGAAAATAAAAATCCCCCCCTTGGCTTCAAACAAGGGGGGAGAATCATCAGGCAACTCATTTCACCATGTCGAACTCAAAGTGATTTGCTCCGCTTTTCACTTCTGCTGTCAGACCACTTGTTTCACCAGAGCGATATTTCTCTGGAATCTCTTTAAACTCTTTTGGTTTAGATTCTGCTGGCGACAAACCTGGGGGCTCCTCTACATAAGGAGGCGTTATCGTGATGGTATAAGTACCAATTTCGATTCCGTCTGGGATCGAAAATGTGCCTTCACTATCAAGTTTGGCTCCCGCAGCAATCCCTGTTTTGCCAGAGAAGAAATTGACGGTTCCATCCGTGACTGGTGTTTCTTGAAACGTGACCTTTCCCGAAATGTCGCCACGGGGAGTTTCACTGACCCCGGAGCCACAACCGGTCGTTGTAATCGCGCTTAATACGGTCATAAGTAAAATACAGTTCAAGGGAGTGTATCTAATCTGGCAGTATCGATGCACACATGAACTGAGTTCGGAAGTCAACAAAAAATTACGATCGCTGGATTTCATAATGAATTTAAACCTGGTTATTCAGATGGTAGTTTTGGATATCAAGTGCAGAAACGATTTAAAACTCGCCAATAACGAGTCCATCGTTTCTGGCGCCGAGTTTCTGCAGGGTTCCCAGGTCAATACTATTGCCGAGGAATCGAACTGCCCCATCACCGAGTAAAACATGAATTCCACCTGTATGAAATGAATTCAGAATCGTATTGTAATGCCAGCTGGATGCCGAACCGTTGGGAGGACTCGTTGTATCCAGGTTAAGAGCGTAGCGGATTGTTGAGACGGCTGCACCGAAATGAGAGCTTGAAGTGATCTGTGAGGGGCGTTGCGTTGTGTTGTAAAAACCACTCCAGCCACCATGATAGTTCGCCCGCAGGTCTCGGTTACCCACCATTCCCGACTGCTCACTGATATAAATTGTATTTGACGTACCATCGGTAACATCACGAATTTGAGTGTGCCCGTTAAAGAACAGAATCCCATTTTCACACGCGCTTCCCCGGCCACTGATGTCAGGAGAACACCCCGTTCCAGGATAAGACCCCATGATCCCCACATAATCGTGAGTCTGACCTAACTGGTCGTTGTAGTTAGAAGGATTATTATTGCTGGAAAGTGCACTTGAGGGACAATTATAAACGGGAATTGTCAAGCCTTCCAGAATGCCAAAATTGGTGCCGTAATACCCAACACTCCACCCACCTGAAAATCCATCCGCTGAAGTGGGATGTGTTTTAGTCAGCTGTGCATAAAGGGGGCCCTGATCGATATAAGGAAGTAAGCTGAATCGCCAGTTGCCTTTATAGTAGGGGTATTGTGCTCCGATTGGGAAGGTGCGATGTGTGTCATGGTAGTTGTGCATCGCAAGCCCCAGTTGTTTCATGTTATTTTTACAGGTGCTTCTGCGTGCTGCCTCTCGCGCCTGCTGAACTGCAGGAAGTAATAAAGCGATTAAAATGGCAATAATGGCAATCACAACCAATAGTTCAATTAGTGTGAATCCGTCTTTTTGACTCTTTCTTTTCATCTTCATCTCATTGTTATCTAAAGTTTAGAAAAAAAGGCGCGAGATGATTATAAAAGGTCAATTCAGGCAATGGCAATGTAAACTCTGCTAAAAATAACAAGACAGACCGTCTAATTAAATCTTTATGTACAAGAGGTTACACTTAGATGTACTAAGCTGGAAGAATGGCGTCATTTAACCTGTTCTACCAGTTCTGAAGTACACTGGGGGCAGCGGGTCGCTGTGAGATCGATGGTCGATTTGCAGAACGGGCAGGCTTTGGTTGTCTCCGGTTTGGGTTCTTCCTGGCGTTTCATTTTGTTCATCTGCCGAATCACCAGGAAGATCACAAACGCGACGATCACAAAATCGATGACGGAATTGATGAAGATACCGTAGTTGATGGTAACGGCTTCGGCGGTGTCGGTTTTCTCACGAAGAACAATGGAAAGCTGAGAGAAGTCGACTTTGCCCAGTAACATTCCGATAGGGGGCATCACGACATCTTTGACCAGCGAAGAGACGATTTTACTGAACGCCGCCCCAATGATAATTCCCACGGCCATGTCGACGACATTGCCCCGCACCGCGAACTCTTTGAATTCTTTGAGCATTCCCATTGATCACACGCGCTTTCTGTTCTGTGGTAAAGTGCCTGGTCAAACCGTCAAATTCTATCCAGTTTCCTCAAATTCAGTTTTCCCCATGTTCTGCATTTGATGGTTGTAGACGGAAACATCAGGTTCTTCAAGTTCTTTTTGACTGACCGCCTCGTTCCATATAACCCGTACGATCACTGTGAATATTCCGATAGGGCCTTTGAATCCGGTAATACTCGCACAGCCGGACCATCCATCGCGTCGATCATTTTCTCTGGACCGTGCCATTTTTTCAGACCACTGATGATTAGTTCCCGAAATTCGGGAATTCGATCTTATGGATTTCAGTAAGGTTTCAGGATGAAGGATCATCCCCTGTATTTCAGCCGCGGTTTCGGTCTAATTCTGTTGACTGTTTTCGTCGCAGGCTGTGCCTCGCATACCACAACTGTTCAAAAGTCGTCCACCGCGAACGCAGAGGCCGTTGCGCGTACGTCGATTGGATTTGACGAACCGGCTGAGGAGCTACATGAATCTCCGTCGGTGATCGTGCAGACTGGTGCTGAAGCAGTCGATGGTATATTTGCGGATGGAACCCAGTCAGAACTGGTCATTCAGCAGCCTCCCCTTTCGCAGTCTCTGGTGGAACTGGAGATGTTGGCCGTCGATCAGAATCCGCGACTGGTGAAACTCTATCGCGAATACAATGCCGCCTCTTCGCGCAGTCGTTATGTGAATAAACTGCCGGACCCCAAAGTGGGGACGAATGTATTTGGGGCGCCGATTCAGACTGCCTCCGGTTCACAACGTGCCGTCCTGAGTGCCAGCCAGGCGATTCCGTGGCTGGGGAAATTAGATGCGGAAGAGCAGCGGGCCTGCTTCGAAGCATTTGCGGTGCGTGCTGATTATCTGGCGGAACGCCTGCGGGTGCTTGCTGCGGTGCGTACGGGCTGGTATCGGCTGTATGTGATTGATCAGCAGATTGAAACGGCGAAGGCCAATCAGGAACTGCTGCAGTCGCTGATTGACGTGGCGAATGCTCAGATCGCAACCGGAACTGCTACCCAGGGTGATGTGCTGCTGGGAACACTGGAACTCAGTAAACTGGAAGAACGCCTGTTGACGTATCGAAAATTGCGGGTCGCAGTGCAGGCGGAAGTCAATCGTCTGGTGGCCCGCGATGCCGATCTGCCCATTGCGGTTCCCGCGGAACTGCAAGTTGCGTTGCCCGCTTTATCAGCGCGTGAGATTTATGAGACCACACTGCGATCACAGCCGGAAATCCAGGCAGCGCAATTGCGGACACAGGCATCGCGCTGGGGAATTGAAGTGGCTCATTTAAGTCGTCGTCCGGAACTGACCGTTTCTGCGAATTACTTTTTCACCGATAACAATCGACCCCCTTCCGCTCTATACCAGGTCGGACAGGATCCCTGGTCGCTTGGTGCGCAGGTCAGCATTCCGCTCTGGCGTGACAAATATGATGCCCTCGAAGACGAAGCGACCTGGAAGCATCTCGCTTCGACTGATAACGAAGCCGAACTCCGCGATCGTTATGATGCGCTGGTTACTGAATTACTGGCGGAAGCCCGCCGTGCAGATGAAACCGCAAAACTGTATAAGAACACGATCCTGCCGCAGGCGCGTCAGACGCTGCGAGCCGATCAGGAATCGTATTCGCGCGGTGCTGTGGAATTTGATCGGGTGATCCGAGACTACCGGAACCTGCTCACACTGGAACTCGGATATCATTCTGCTGTTGGTGAACTGGCTGTCTCGCTGGCACAGTTGAGCCGTGTGGCAGGACAGGACGTCAAACTTACACCTGTGACAGCACTTCCGGGATTACCACAAGAGTAGCCGAAGAGATCAGTCTGGACTTCCGATATCTCGCACGGTATATTTCCTGTAGGTCTGTTACTTTATTCTACAGGTATATTATCATGTTCAGGCAGTCTCGCGTTTTGATGATCTGGATGACAGCGTTCATGCTGTGTGCTCAGACTGTCTTTCCGGCAAGCCTGTCGACCTGTCGCTGTGGAATGAATGGTGAATCTGATCAGCCGGAACGTGTCTGCTGTCGATCACATGCTGCGAAACCCGTTCAGAAAGCCTGTTGCCATCTGACTCAGCGCCAGACTGAAAACAGGAACGATGAATTCCACACCGCCGGATGTTCCTGCAGCCAGGATGAGCAGCCCGCTTTACCAGATCGGTCCCAGTCTGCACAGGAATCACTGCTGCAGCACTTCGCTCTGCAGCCTTCTTTTTTATTGGGGATTTCTCCAGCTGCGCAAACGACACGTCTTCTTAGTGACACGACTGTCGCTGCTCATCACTCTCAAAAATACGCCCAGGTTCTGTACTGCGTCTCTTTGATCTAAACAGACATCAATCCCTGTGGTATTCCGACTGCGATCGCATTACGTCCGAGAGTCTCTTTTTCCTGATGAGATAGCCCCCGTATCGACTCTGTCTCGAATCAGGACTGACTTTATGGATTGATCCTTGATGATAGCGAATTCACTGCGAATTTATTGAATCAGATTTGAGTGGCCGGTCAGTTTTTTCCGGCACGGTCCAATGCTGGTAAAGTGTTACTGGCTGGCTACTCATTTCAAAAAAAACAGAGGGGGAACGATGAGTTCTTCTAAAAATGAATCAGCGCTCCAATCCAGCAATCCACCCCCACCGCCTGATGCCAGGTCGGGACGCTGGTGGTTGCGTAAATTATTACCCGCAGGATTGTTCCTGGCGGTGGGATTGCTGTTGATTGTGCTGACTGGTGTGGCCCAGCGTCTAGGCTGGATTCAGGCCGGCACATCGGCTGGTGTCACGTCATCTGATGAGGGCAAACAGGCGACTTATACCTGTCCCATGCATCCCCAGATTCGACAACCCACACCAGGACGGTGCCCCATCTGTGGTATGGCGCTGGTCCCTGCTGCAAAATCCGCAGGGAACGTGGATCAACTGGCAATCAATATTGAACCGACCCAGCGCAGACTGGCTAACATACAGACCGAGGAAGTGAAAGCAGAGCCGGTCAATTCGATCATCGAAACGATAGGCTCGATCGAAATCGACGAGAGCCGGCATGCAACGATCGCAGCTTATATTGATGGCAGAATAGAAAAACTGTTTGCTGATTACACCGGTGTCGAAGTTGAGAAAGGCGATCACCTTGCTGTAGTCTACAGTCCGGAACTTTATTCCGCACAGATCGAATTACTGGAAGCACGCAATGCATTAAAAAAGATGAACTCCGGATCACTGGCTGTTGTGCGTGAAGTGCAGGAAAAACTGGTGACGAATTCACGTCAGAAACTGGTCGAACTGGGAATGACAGACGAGCAGATCAATCAACTGCTGACCAGCGGCAAAGCCGAATCGAGGCTCACCATCTATGCTCCCATCGGCGGAACCGTCACGCAGAAACTGGCTGAAGAAGGAAAGTATATCAAAGCGGGTGAACCGATCTACCGGATTGCGAATCTGAGTACCGTGTGGCTGATGCTGGAGTTGTACCCGGAAAATGCATCCCGCATCCGCTTTGGACAGGTCGTCGAGGCCGAATTACAGTCACTGCCCGGCAAGACGCTGAAAGGACGGGTGGTCTTCATCGACCCCACGGTCAACAAGACGCGCCGCACGGTCGGTGTCCGTGTCGAGTTCAGTAATGAGCACGGTCAGTTGCGACCTGGTGATTATGCCAAAGCACAGATCACCGTTCCCATTGGTCCCCAGGGGAAAGTGTATGATTCTGAACTGGCGGGGAAATGGATCAGTCCCATGCATCCCCAGGTAATCCGGGACCAACCGGGTGACTGTCCGATTTGTGGTATGAAGCTGGTACCGACTTCTCGTTATGGTTATTCAGAACAACCGGTCATCCAGAATGCCGCCATTACCGTTCCACGTTCAGCCGTTCTTCTGGCCGGTGATCACAGTGTGGTCTATGTGGAAACAGAGCCCGGGCGTTTCGAACTCAGGAATGTAACGCTTGGCCCGATGTTGAGAGATCGAGCCGTGATTCTGGACGGAGTCAAACAGGGGGAACAGGTAGCGACAGCAGGCAACTTTCTGATCGATTCACAAATGCAACTCTCGGGAAAACCCAGTCTGATTGACCCGACAAAATATTCGCGAGACAAAAAGAAAAAGCCAGCTTATCGCAATGAGCCGTTGCAGTTTGAGTCCATCAGAATTGAAAAGCTCTCTGGCAAGCCGGGGCAGAGTCTGGAGAACCTGTATTCTGTTTATTTCGCGATTCAGAAACAGTTTGCCTCAGATCAAAAAATCTCAGAACAACAGGCGACAACACTGAACAGGCTGGCGTCAGAACTGGCTCAGGATTCCCAACTCGACCATACAATCAGGTCGGAGTTAAAGCAGGTGGCGGCGAACGCAGTGCATCTGCATCATCTCTCTCTGGAAGAAGCCCGAAAAAAGTTCAAGCCGATCAGCCATGCCATGGTAAAGCTGGCAACTCAAGTACGCGGTGATGCTGCGAAACAACCCTATTATCAGTTTTTCTGTCCGATGGTTTCGCAAGGGGAAGGGGACTGGCTGCAGCAGGATGACAAACTGCTCAATCCCTATTTTGGCAGCAAAATGCTGCATTGCGGGAAGCTGGTGAGTACCTTTGCACCGGTGGCATCAACCAGACGTAAAACCGATCAGAAATCAGGCAACACGAACAACAAAACCTTATCAAGGCCCAAAGGAGAATAATATGTTGCGTGCCTTGATCTCTTTCAGTATCCGGGAACCGCTGATCATGCTTTGCGCAACGGCGCTGCTGATCGGGTTCGGGTGGTTCAGTGTTCGCGAAGTTCCCATCGATGCCATCCCCAATATCGGCGAGAATCAGGTGATCATCTTCACTGCCTGGCCGGGACGTTCTCCCAAGGATGTGGAAGACCAGGTAACCTATCCTCTCTCGGTTTCGATGCTGGCCGTACCGGATGCAGAATCGGTCCGAGGAAAAAGTCTGTTCGGTTACAGTTTTGTGCAGGTGACCTTTAAAGACAGCACCGACTTTTACTGGGCCCGTTCCCGCGTTGCCGAGCAACTGGGGACAGCGGCTGCGTTGCTGCCGGAAGGCGTTGTTCCCACCCTCGGACCGGACGCTACGGGATTAGGTCAGGTGCTCTATTATGTGCTCGAGCCGCCCCCGGAGATGAATCTGGCTGAGATACGCAGCCTGCAGGATTTCGTCGTGAAATATGAACTGCAGGCAGTGCCCGGCGTGAGTGAAGTGGCCAGCGTCGGCGGTTACGTGAGGCAGTACCAGATTGAAATCGACCCGGATAAACTTCGCTTTCACGATATTCCCCTTGATCAGGTCACGGATGCGGTTCGAAAATCAAATATCGATGTCGGTGCTAAAACCGTTGAATCAGGTGGCATGGAATATATTATCCGTGGTCGTGGCTTTATCGGGGCTGATCAGGATACCAGTCAGGCCGTCAGTGATATTGAACAGACTGTGATACGCTCCCGCGAAGGGGTACCTATACGCATCCGTGATCTGGGAAGTGTGCAGCTTGGTCCGGAGTTTCGGCGTGGTGCCATTGATTTAAATGGTGCAGAAGCTGTCGGCGGCGTGGTGGTGATGCGGTTTGGCGAGAATCCTCGCAAAGTGATAGACCGGATCAAACTGAAAATGTCGCAGATTGAGCCCAGTCTCAAAGGAGTCAAATTTGATCTGATCTACGACCGCACGGGGCTGATCAATGAGACGATCGGTACATTGACCACGGCACTCACACAGGAAGTCATCATAACAGCAGTTGTGATCCTGCTGTTTCTGCTGCATCTGCGTGCGAGCCTGGTCGTCGCTATTACCTTACCGATCGCAGTTCTGATGGCATTCATCGCCATGAATGTCTTCGGCATTGATGCGAATATCATGTCACTTGCCGGTATAGCGATTGCCATCGGGACCATGGTCGATATGGGGATTGTCGTTTCAGAATCGATCTATGATCAGCTGGCGGAGTGGGAAGCCAAAGGGAAACCGGGAGGTAAAGCAGCTCGATTGTCAGTGATTAATACTGCCGCGGCAGAAGTGGCTCCCGCTGTGGTGACAGCGGTAATGACGACGGTGGTTAGTTTTTTTCCGGTCTTCATGCTCACTGGAAGGGATTATAAGCTCTTCGCTCCGCTGGCCTGGACGAAAACGTTCTCGATCACTGCTGCCCTGATCGTGGCAATCACGCTGGTTCCGCTGTTGAGCCGCCTGTTTCTGGCTTCACATCAAAGAACACACCGTCGAAGGACTCTGATTTCGGTCGTGTTTGCTCTGGTCTGTGGATTGCTGGTCTGGTCTGCAGGAGAGACTCTTGTCAGTCTCACGTCGATCAGTCTGATTGCCTTGACTGCTGGAGCAGTCATTGCCGGGGGAAGCTGCAGCTACTGGATATTGAGCGAACGATTGCGGCCCGTTGATGAAAATCCGATCGGGAAAATGATTCACTTTCTCTACGAACCAACACTGCGCTTCTTTATGCGGTATAAGTTGCTTTTCTTCTCGTTTCCCACTCTCGTTGTTTTACTGGGGATGGGAGCCTGGATCGGCATGCCTGCGGTTCTGAAGCCTTTTGAAAGCGTGGCTCGCTTCCTGGGCGTCGATGCCGATGAAGTGCCCGGCTGGGTAGAAGCCAAACATCTGTTTCCGGGACTGGAATCGAATGACTGGATTGCTCTGGATGAAGGAAGCTGGTTCTATATGCCGACACTGTATCCTGCTGCCAGCTTTACCCAGGCGATGGAAGTTCTGCAGACGCAGGATGCGCTGATTAAAGAGATTCCCGAAGTGGAAAATGTACTCGGGAAAATTGGTCGCATCGATTCAGCACTCGATCCGGCTCCGGCTGCGATGATTGAAACCTACGTAATGCTCAAGCCGGTGGAAGAGTGGCGGGAAGGAACCACTTCGAAAAAGATCTGGGAACAGATCAACGCGGTTGCCACGCTGCCAGGCGTCACGCCGGCGTCTCCGTTGCAGCCGATTGAAGGGCGGGTGATCATGTTGCAGAGCGGAATCAAAGCGCCAATGGCCATTCGTATTTTCGGCGACAGCCTGGATGGGCTTGCGCAAGCTTCGATTGCCGTGGCCGATCATCTGAAACAGATTCCACAGGTGAATGGGGCTACGGTGAACCCGGATATCGTACTGGGAAAACCTTATGTTGAATTTGATGTGAACCGCGAAAACGCAGCCCGGTACGGGATGTCGACTGCGATGGTCAATGAGATTATTGAAACAGCCCTGGGAGGTTCGAATGTCACCCGCACCGTCGAAGGACGCGAACGCTATCCGATTCGTGTGCGCTATGAGCGGAACCTGCGTGAGCAGATTGACGAGTTGAGTCGCCTGCCTGTCGTCACCCATTCAGACGAAATAATTCCTCTATCTCTGCTGGCGGAAATGAAAACGACCTGGGGGCCGGGTGCGATCAACAGTGAAGATGCCCGCCTGGTGGCACATGTCTCGTTTTCTGCTTCGGGGCAGGAAGGCGCGCTGGAGACGGTCGCTGCTGTTGAGCAGAGTCTGCGGGCAGCTCAGGAGGATGGTTCGCTGGATTTACCAGCCGGCTATGCATTGCAGGCAGTGGGTTCCTTCCAGAATCAGGTGGAAGCAAACAACCGCCTGATGTGGGTGGTCCCGCTGGTGATTTTGACGAACCTGTTTATTATCTACCTGCAGTTCCGTAATTTTCCGATCGCACTTGCGGTCTTCTCCGGGATCCCGGTCGCGTTTGCCGGGGGAATGATTCTGCTGGCGGTGAATGATATTCAGATTAATACTGCGGTCTGGGTGGGTTTCATTGCGCTGTTTGGAATTGCCGTCGATGATGGGGTGGTGATGGCGACCTATCTGGATCAGGTCTTCACGCGCAAACGATTAAAGAACGTGACTGATATTCGCAATGCCGTTGTGGAGGCGGGGCTCAAACGAATCCGCCCCTGTCTGATGACTACCTTCACGACGATCATTGCTCTGCTGCCGGTAATCTATTCGACCGGACGAGGGTCAGATGTCGCGAAAGCGATGGCCTGGCCTGTGATTGGCGGTATGACGGTTGCCTTACTGACACTGTTTGTTGTTCCGGTGATCTTTGCCGCGTACAAAGAATTTAAAATGAATCTAGGACTGGATGATCCCCACTGGGCGGGGACGGAAGATGATTTTCAGTCCGTCAGTTAGTCAGTCGGTATCCAGTTCCGGTTTTCTGGCTTGAACAGGTGGATCAATGCCTGTGATGACATAGACAGGATTGCCGTCTGCAGCCTGTTGTTCGACCACAGAATGCCATTCGATGCTGAACGCCCTGTATTCCGGATTGAGGCTGTTATAATCATGAATCCAGTTGATTGAATTGACCAGGGCGCCGTTCAGATAAGCTCCTTTGAAAAACGTCTGAACCAGATAAGTTCGATGCAGACGGGCTCCCGATAATCTTGCTCTCGAGAAAATGGCGCTCTGAAGATTGGCGGCTTCCAGGTTTGCATCGATCAGGTTGCTTCCCAGGAATCGAGTCTGAATCAGTCGGGCCTTTGAAAGATCGGCGCCCTGCAAATCCGTATCAGTGAAATCCGCTTTAAACAGGGATGCAGAACTGAAATTCGCCCCCTGCAATACCCCTTTGACGCCGTGCACTTGAAGATTTTTCTGACTCAGATCCAGTTCATTAAGAAATGCACCGCTCAAGTTGACCGTTCTACCTGCCGCCTGTTCGAGTTGCAGGAACTCCATCACCGTGACCTGTCGCAAGGGTGTCGTTGCTTTGGGAGGCTCGACATCCATGAGTCTGAGTAATACATCAGATTCGGGACGGCTTCCCCGCGGACTGTTCTGATAGAGGATGTTCAATAACGTGCTGCGATACAGTTCCTGATTCAGCTTCTTCACCGCAGGTGGGGTTTGAATATTGATATTTACTTTGGGTTGTATCTTTGATGGCGATAGGTTCTGCATGATATTTGATCGGAAAGGTGGCTTCTCTGATTTATCCGGTGAGATCTGGATCAGCAGAATACCAAATGCAATCCCCACTGCTACCCAGATGTGATCGCCCATCGCATCCAGATAACGGACGGCAAGGCGATGCAGCAACTGTGTGAACTGGTAGAATTCGTGCCTGAAAGGGAGAATCACCAGCCCGATAAAAGCGGCGACAAACAGCTCCAGTTCTGCGAAATCCTGCATCCTGTCCGTGACTCGCTCCAGCCAGTTGGTCGTATGATCAAGAATGGGAATTGCAATACTCAGCAGCAGCAGGCCAGAGATCAGGAGTTTAAATCGGGTCGTCATAAAAACGCAATGACAATAGGGGGGGAAACAGAATTACAGCTCGTATTTTGACAGGTGTGACCCGGGTTTGCAAATCGGGGTATCGGTTAAGCCAGTCTGCCTGACAGGACTGTGGAAAAACGTCTGTTGCTCACTCGACGTCATTAGGTTCTGACTGCTTGAGAATTTGAGACCAGTGCTCCTGCAGAGCGGGAATGTCGAGGTCCCCGTCCCACTGTTGATTCCAGACGATGCCGGTCTGCGTCTGATGATCGGGTCTCAGTCCGAGTAACATGCGATGATAGATGGGGCTCACTTTGAGATCTACCGGACTCTGTCCTTCAGCCAGCGCCTGCAGCGTGAGTCTGATCATGGCTGCAAACCCGCGGTTGGTGAAGGGTTGCTGTAACTGTTTCTGCAATTCATCGACGTGTTTTAAAACGGTCTCTATTGCAGAGAAGTCACCCGTTCGAACCAGCGCGCACAAGGGGATGAACTGCTGTTTTTTATCCGAGCGCTCCAGGAGCGTTTGCAGGACCGGTATGGCACGCGGCCCGGCACAATCGGCATATAGACAGCAGACGGCAGCTTCCCATTTCGTGTTTTCGTTGTCGCTGAGATCAATTTCTTCTGCAACAACCTGCTTCAAAACCGCCTCCGCCTGCGGGCTGCCAATCTCGGAAAGACAGTAGGCGATGCGCGTAGGCAGGAACGGGCTGATATAGTCTCTGTCGAGGGTTTTTTCGAGCGTCTCACTTAACGGATCGACGACCTCGGGGCCACGCTGGATCAGTCGCGACATCACACTGTGAACGGTTCCCGGATAGAAGGGGGAAACGCTTCCCATTGATCTGATCAGTCCCGGAGTGGAATTGGCCTGGGTCGTCGTGACAAAAATCAGAATAAACGAAACCGTCAGCGCCAACGCATTCACGCTGAACGGAATCAGATCCTTCCGGAGGGAATCATCCTTATTAATGAGTATCTGCTGAATTCGATACAACAGAAACATGATCCAGCAGAAGAGGACAGCCAGACCTGCCCCCAGGGGAATGATCAGCAGGAATCCCAGGACGAAGACAGGGACTCCGAAATACAGAAACCGTTTAGTACCAGTAGAGAGCGGCCGATTGAAAATCAGCGTAATCAGCAGCCAGATGAAAAAAACGCCGATCAGTGAGTTCAAAAACGGCGTATGGACATCAGTCACACTGTTCACGCAGTTCATACAGGCTTCTGCCGCATGCGCTGGCAGAACCAAAAAAAGAACGACAGAGAACAGGGCAACTTGTTTCATCAAATCGGTAACAGCCTAGCAGCTAAAGGATCGGAATGAGCTGTTAAGTCGGCGGTCTTTTTCCCATGCTTCCAGGGTAGAGTCTGAATGCGTCAGCAAATAAAATTCTCTCCGCCTGGCTTTGACGGGCGTAAACCGTTTCAGATCTGCGGAAGGAATCACCGTCTGAACGTATTGACTGCCATTCTTGAGGCGATGAACTATCTGGTATTTATCGTCCTGCTTCCAGATTTCAATCGTATTTACGATATCACTGGAAAGCGGAGAAAAGCGATGGAGTACTTCACCTGATTGCTGAGCTATCCGGGGGGACGCGTTTGCGTTGTGCTTTGTCAAAAATTCTGAAATCTGTGAACCGGGCAGGATACCAGTCTGTACCAGAAGGAAACAGCCTCCGATGCAGAGGACTAACAGGCAGATAGATAGAATTGGTTTCGAGAATCCTGTCTTTTTCAGATTGCGAATGGAAATCATGAGTATCACTCCATCAGGAATAAAAGTATGACATGGGAATATTCTTGATTCTAAATTCCACTCTGCTGACTCTCAAGATGAATCAGACTTCAAATCTCAAGTGCGACGTTTCCTGTTAAAGAGGATTTCAGGCATCCATCACTTGCAAGACGGCTGGTAAACACGATCCAAAATTATTTTTGCGGAAAAATTGTAGAAACTATATTGACGTGACGATAGTTTATGTGTAAAGTAATTACGTAAGGAACAAGACATGACACACAAACAACTGCAACAGGAAATCAAGAAGAAGCAGGCCTTCGAGTCCCCTGAGATCGAGGCGGTTCTGAATGTATTGCGTACCAGCGATCAGTATCAGAATCGTCTCGGCAAGTTGTTTCGTATATATGGTTTAACCTGTTCACAGTATAACGTTTTACGGATTTTGCGTGGGGAGGGGCGTCCCCTGCCGAGTCTGGAGATTGCCAGTCGGATGATTCAGGTTGTTCCCGCCATTACCGGGCTGATTGACCGGCTGGAAAAACTGGGGCTGGTCACCCGGAAACGGTGTTCTGCAGACCGCCGCGTTGTTTTTGTCGCATTGACAGAAAAAGCGGTGACGTTATTAAAAGAGATAGATGAGCCGGGACGGGAACTGCATCAACGGCTCATTGGTCACTTGACAAAGTCAGAACTGAAAGAGTTAAGCCGGTTGCTGGTCAAAGCCAGGAAGTCTGGTGCAGTAACGGAAATAGCAGGTTGAAAATTTTTTATCCAAATAGTTTACATGTAAGCTAAAGTTGTACTGTTCAGTAGAGGAGTCTCAAAATGATTCAGGTTCGTAAGTCGAAAGAACGGGGTCACGCTGATCATGGCTGGCTCAAAACGCACCATACCTTTTCCTTTTCTACCTATCAGGATCCGGAACACATGCGATTTCGCGCTCTGCGGGTGATGAATGAAGATGTGGTTCTGCCCGGTCAGGGATTCGGTACACATCCCCATAATGATATGGAAATCGTCACGTATGTTCTGGAAGGAGCACTCGAGCACAAAGATTCAATGGGTAACGGAGAAGTGCTGCACGCGGGCGAATTCCAGCGGATGTCGGCAGGAACGGGAATCACTCACAGTGAATTTAACCCGTCGGACAGTGAAGCGGTGCACCTGTATCAGATCTGGCTGTATCCGGAACAGAAGGGGATTGAACCCGGTTATGAACAGAAACGCTTTCCGGACAGTGAGCAGCAGAATCAGTTAAGGCTGGTTGCTTCACCGCAGGCCGAGCAGGGGGCGTTGAAGATTCACCAGGATGCACAGATATTTCTGTCGAAGCTGGATTCCGGACAGCAAGTGACTCATTCACTTTCGACGGGGCGGCATGCCTGGCTGCAGGTTCTGCGCGGCGCGGTCCGTCTGAATGATGTATCACTGGAAGTGAGTGACGGTGCTGCCGTCAGTGATGAGGAACAGTTATTTATTACCGCGACAGACAATGCCGAGATCATGCTGTTTGATCTGGCCTGAAAAAATAAGAATTCAAATCATCCATACAATTCAAGGAGAGAGAGTGATGTCACAACACCCGATTCAAGGTCTGGCGAGTCTGTTCGGTCGAATCATGCTGGCGACGATATTTTTCATGAGTGCCGTCGGAAATAAAATTCCCAACTTTGACAACATTGCCGGGTACATGGCTTCTGAGGGAGTTCCCCTGCCGAAGATCATGCTGGCGGGAGCGATTGTGTTTCTGATTGCAGGCAGTCTGTCACTGATTGCCGGTTTCAAGGCGCGCCTGGGGGCCGGGTTACTATTTGTCTTTCTGGTATTGGCCACGTATTATTTCCATGACTTCTGGACCATAGAAGACGCACAGGCAAAGCAGGGACAGATGATTCACTTTATGAAGAATCTGGCGTTGATGGGGAGCATGTTATTTGTGATGGCGAATGGAGCGGGTAAAATGAGCCTGGACAATGCACTGGCTTCAAAGTCTCAACCAGATCCCAGAACAGCGTAAGATCTCACTGTGACCAATGCCGGTTGGTTCAGCCTTAAATCAATCTCTCAAAGTCAGAAGGAGTCGATTCAGATGTCTCAATCGAAAATACTCGCATTTGCGGGCAGCACGCGCCGGAATTCTTATAACAGACAGGTCCTGCAGATCGCCGTTGCCGGAGCCCGTGCCGCGGGTGCCGATGTTACCGTCGTCGATCTTAAAGATTACCCCCTCCCCCTGATGAACGAAGATCTGGAACGGGAAGAAGGGACTCCTGAAGCGGCAACACAACTCAAACAGTTGTTCTTTGAAAACGACGGTTTGCTGATTGCTTCGCCGGAGTACAACAGCTCGATTACTCCCCTGTTGAAAAACACAATTGACTGGGTATCACGAAAGGCAGAAGGGGAATCGCCTCTGCAGGCGTATCGAGGCAAAGTTGCTGCTCTGGTGTCCGCTTCTCCGGGAGTACTGGGGGGCCTGCGGGGGCTGGTCCACGTGCGCTCAATTTTGAGCAACATTCAGGTCACAGTCTTACCAACCCAGGTCACGATATCCAATGCTGCCCAGGCATTCGATGACGAAGGCCAGCTCAAGGATACCTCGCTGCAGCAGAACGTCGAGAGTCTCGGTAAAACTCTGGCAGAAACAGTGAGTAAACTGACCAGCTGATCCGAAGTGATTTTGCTGTTGGTTCAGAATAAAGCCCGGAAGACTGCATCCAGAGTCTTCCGGGCTGTTTTTATTGAATCCTCGTTTATTTCAAGTTCACTGGTATGGCTCTGCTGCTGACCGGCTGCGTTACCTGATTGAGTCTTTGCCCCCTCAAAATCGCCTCTGCCAGGCCTTATAACCAGTACGATCCTGTTTAACCGTGTGACCGACAGGGTGATCTCTCTTCTCTTCGGTAAATATTCGTATTGCGTTTTTATTCTGTCCTAGACTTTTAACACGTCACGAGATGGAAAAATATTCACTTGTGACAGATCAGTGAAGCCGAAAGGAAGTAATTCAGAAGACTGAGAGCGAACGACAAGTCAACTGAATGGTGTAACCATTCCGCACGAGCAATTTAAGCCGGGACTACTAACGTGACTGACATTCATTCAGAATTAATCTATCTGCAGGCATTCCGTGATGCCGTTGATGAAGCTGGAATTGTGGCCATCAACGATACAAAAGGAAGAATCCTGGACGTCAATGATAACTTCTGTCAGATCTCAGGTTATACTCGCGAAGAGTTAATTGGTTCCGATCATCGTATTTTGCGTTCCGATCAGCATTCCAACGAATTTTTTAGAGAAATGTATCGCACCATCCGCCGTGGCAAAACATGGCGGGGTGAGATCTGTAACAAAGCCAAAAACGGTCGTTTGTACTGGGTGAATACCACGATCGTTCCCATGTTCAATGATCAGGGGAAAATCGATGGCTATCTGGCACTGCGGATTGATATCAGTGAGCAGAAGCGACTGATGCAGCGCCTGCAGCACCTGGCACACCATGACCCGCTGACGGGACTCCCGAATCGGGTTTCGATACTGGAGTCCATTCAAAAAGTCATTGACCGAAAATCTGGTAAACATTTTGCGTTACTGTTTATGGATTTTGATCGCTTCAAACTGATCAATGACAGTCTGGGACATGATGTCGGAGATAAACTGCTGGAGGCGATCGCAGACCGGTTGCGTAAAACGGTTCGGGCTTCCGATACCATTCAGGCCGCGCGACTGGGAGGCGATGAATTTGTCGTGCTCCTCGAAAATCTACACTCGCCTGATGATGCCATCCTCGTGGGAAATCGTCTGCTGGAGACTTTATCGCGGCCTTATATTCTCGGCGGATATACTATCTATTCCAGCGCGAGTATTGGTATTGTGACCAGCGAACATCGGTCTGAAACGGCCAGCGAAATGCTCAGTGATGCTGACCTTGCCATGTATGAAGCCAAGGCAGCTAAGCAGGACAGACCGATTGTTTTCGATCGGGTATTACGCGATAAAGCACAAAAGCGACTCTACATTGAGAACCAGCTGCGCGATGTCATTTCACGGGACGAATTGAAACTGTTCTATCAACCTATTATTGATCTGGAATCCGGTGAGTTACGAGGCGTCGAAGCTTTGATCCGCTGGTTCCACCCCGAATGTGGCATGATACCTCCTGATGAATTCATATCTGTCGCAGAAGAGATGGACATGATTATTCCCGTCGGTAATTTTGTAGTAGATGAAGCCTGTCGGCAACTGGCAGCCTGGCGTAAAACACTGGGGCCTCAGGCACCTGAGAATCTGCATGTGAATGTGTCTCGAAAACAACTGGAGCATCCGACACTGGTTTCTATCGTGGCAGAAGCGTTGGAAAAACACGAGATTCCGGCAAAGTGCCTGCATCTGGAAGTAACCGAAAGCATCATTATGCATGACCGCGAGGCATCCATTGAAACCTTGAATGACTTGAAGAAACTGGGGGTCAAACTGGATGTCGACGACTTTGGTACCGGTTACTCATCCTTATCGTGCCTGTGTGATTTTCCTATCGATGTATTGAAACTGGATCGGGAGTTTATCAAAAGATCCGATCGAGACCGCGAAGTCCTGCTGATTCACGCTCTGATCATCCTGGCTGAAAAGCTGGGTCTTGAGGTGATCGGGGAGGGCATCGAAAATATCGAACAGTTGCAGCTTCTGCAGGGGCTGGGATGCCGACTGGGGCAGGGCTACTTTTACTCGAAACCAATCTGTGGGGATGAGATTGAAGAGTCGATTCTTGCCAGCAAGTGGCACGCCACTCCCCTGATCAATGTCTGATCAGCGATGTATCATCGTGACGGTTGCTTATACTTCCTTCAGTAATTCCTGCAGTTCGTTCCACAATCCGGGTGCGACATCACTGGGATGATTTACTGCCAGCTGTTTGAACTCCGTTTCAAAATCCGTTCCACGAATCAACGACAGCGCAGCAGCCACGATGGCGGGGGAACGGCTCATTCCGGCACTGCAGGCAACCAGGGTTGGCACTTCTTCCTGAATCAGTCGGGCTACGGTTTCGACTGCCGTTGCTAATACGACAGGCTGGTTTTCCGCACCATCAATTAAAGGGAGTCGACAGTAAATGATTTCCCGTGTCAAACGCACTGGCGGTTCTTCCAGTGCCAGATCGATAACAGCCGCGATACCCAGGTGAAGCACATTTTTGACGTCATGTGAATCCCGGGTATTCCCGATCCATAGCAGGTTGGAGAGAATTTCTCGCATATCGGGCGTCCCGTCTGAATGAACAGCAAGCACGGGCAGAACATCGCTGCTGACTTCACTTTAACTGATGTGTCATGATCGAGAAGCTCAGCCGCCGGTGCGCCGCTGCGTGAATGTGCTTTTCTTACTGGTATTGGCAGGATTCTCTGTTTTGGGCACTGCTGACCGCATCAGTTGCGCACGCTGAGGAATCTTCTTTTGTGATTCCTCAGTTGATTTTTCCTGAGCAGCGCGTGTGGCTTTTTTGGCCAGTTTCTTCTTGGCGACCCGCTTTTCCCGTTCCTTCTTTTTCTGTATTTTATTCTTTGCCATCTGGCAATGCTCCGATAAAGAGATGTTTTTGAGTTAAGATAAACCGTTATTGATCGACAGCGGAGCCTGATTTGACTGATCAGGAGCAGAGGCCGACAAAAGGCGTCCTGTATTATACTCAACTCCGGTCAAATTTGGTAGAATACATTTTCAGGAGGAAATCATGCAGGAAGAAGCCAGTTATATCTGTGATGCCTGTGGCGAGGAAATCGTGATTCCCGTCGATCTGACAGCTGGCGCAGACCAGGAATATGTCGAAGACTGTCCGGTCTGCTGTCATCCCAATGTCATTCATCTTCAGGTGGAGCCCGATGGAGACGTCCGCATCTGGGCCGCCGGTGAGTGACGTAGCTTGAGTGATGAGTTATTTACTCTTCCGCCGGACCCAGGTAAGCAAAGCGGGGCACCAGTTCTCCGTTTACTTCTACAGATTCCAGAAACATGACTTTGGGACGCACCCAGAGTCCCCGTTCGCCGTACTCCGGGCGATAGACGACGAGTTCTTCATCCGTTTCGCTGTGCCGCGCCACGCCGATTACGGTATAACTGTTTCCTTTATAATGGCGATAGTGCCCCGTTTTCATAGTGTGTTTCCAGTTGAGTGTCTGTCTCGTTGTAATGGGAATTCAGGATGCGTCGACAGCATCGATTTGAGGGTCGTATTCCCCCCGGCGTGCTTCGCGGTTGCATTTGGCACGATGATTCAGTGCTTTCTGAGCTGCCTGAGTATTTTCCGCCTTACCTGCCCAGAGTTCCATTGCCGGTTGCTGAATGGCACGCGCAAACGAGAAGGCCAGTGCCCAGGGGACCTGCGATTTATATTTCACGTTCATGGCATTCAGGCGGGCGGAAGCCAGTTCGCTGGACTGGCCACCAGACAGAAAGGCTACTCCTGGAACGGCGGCAGGGACGCTGTGGCGAAAACATTCGATGGTAGCAGCTGCGACCTCTTCGACGGTTTCCTGGATCCGGCAATCGAGCCCCGGCACGATCATGTTCGGTTTGAGAATCATTCCTTCCAGCAGGACACGCTGTTGATACAACTGTTGAAAGACGGCTCGTAACGCTTCCTCGGTGACTGCAAAACAGCGGGACAGACCGTGGTCTCCATCCATCAGCACTTCCGGTTCGACGATTGGTACCAGTCCCGCTTCCTGACACAGGGCAGCATATCGGGCCAGCGCATGGGCATTGGCTGCATAGCAGCCCGGAGTCGGCAATCCGGGGCCGATGGTAATCACCGCCCGCCACTTGGCAAAACGGGCTCCCAGTTGTGCATATTCTGTCAGTCGATCCCGCAATCCGTCCAGGCCTTCGGTTACTTTTTCGCCGGGATGACCTGCCAGAGCTTTGGCACCCGCATCGACTTTAATGCCGGGGATGATCCCGCTGTTCATCAGCACGCTGACAAGGGGAGTGCCATCCGAAGTCTGTTGACGAATGGTTTCGTCATACAGAATCGCACCGCTGATTGATTCACTCAGTCCGGGAGTCGTCGCAATCAGTTCGCGGTAAGCGTAACGATACTCTTCGGTCTGTGGGATCCCCAGTTTTTCAAAGCGTTTGTGACAGGTGGGGGTGCTTTCATCCATTGCCAGCAGACCTTTGTCATCGGCTACCAGAGCATTTGCCGTATCAATTAACTGTTGCCTGTACATTGAAATATCTCCCCTGCGGGTCGTGGACGAAAAAGTCTTGTACTCTGTCTATGATATCGCGCAGAACACCAGTGCTGAAAGGATCGTGGAACGAATGCTTATTGAAAAAAACGATTAATAGAGTTTGGCTCTACCTTAAAACGAAACTCAAATATGCTCGGAAAGCGCCTGTTGAAGAGGACAGTCGGCAGGCGTGGTGGACTCACTGCGATAATGTTTCAGCAGTTCTTTGGAACGTTGTGCCAGCAAACGTCTGACTTCGCGACGTTTCCCTTTGACCCTTGGGATTTTCATCGAATCATAAGCCGTGGTCTGATGTCGCATCCAGGCGATGACAGCGGCTTCCGCCCGCTGTTCCACGGGGATGCGTTTCGTGCGTGCTACGGTGCCACTGCCGACCGGGGTGGCATGCGCAGTGATCGCCTGCGCGAGCTGATTTGCCAGATCTGCATGAGCCGGATGAAACGCCAGAAACTGGAGTACCGATTCATGAAAATCTTCTACATATTCGGCCTGTTGTTTTTCACGTCGCTCTGCAGCAGCAGCCTGCTTTTTTGCGTACGCGGGAGTGGCGCGTTCGGCTTCCAGTTCTTCGCGCAGCCGTTCAATCGACTCCGCCGGAGCCCAGATGCCCTGAGAAAATGTGCGTCGCCCTTTCTTCTCCTGCACGCTCCAGAAGTCACCGGCGGCCTTGACCCGCCGCGTTAAACCGGCATCCCCCGGAGGCAACAGAGACCAGCCGGCAGGGATCGTATGAATGGTGCCATCAGCGGCTTTGACGGTGTCAGGAGTGGGACCGGGAGAAAACGTGTTTGCACTCATGGCGCATGAGCATCCTTGCTGAAATAATACATATGAGAGAATTTGATCAGGGAACCGGCTTCATAGCATTTCTGGAGAGTGATCGCAACTGGTGGAACCAGTCGATGGGCCGGCTGGCGTTGAATCAAGGATCAAGATCGAGATATGGTTCACTACGTTCATAGTGTTCCAGTCGGGTCTGGCAATTGGCTTTCTCGTGTTTCGGTGCGAGTGCCAGTGATTCTTTTGCCAGTCGAACCGCCTCATCAAAACTTCCAGTAGCAGCATGAGCGGCAGCCAACGTTCCCAGGTCATTCCATTCTGGGGTTGTCATCAAATCGCAATTTCGTTTAGCCAGTTCCAGTGACCTACTGCCATCTCGAACTGATTCATCGGGGCAGGTCGCCAATAGCCAGGCCAACCCATTATAAGCATGTGCCGAATCCGGATGATTCTGAATGGCTGTTTCATAATCCTGTTTTGATTTGGTGTATTCGTGCAGTTTAATGTAGGCTGCCCCCCGGAAAGGCAGTAGTTCCGCAGACTGTTCTCCCAGTTTCCAGGCGTGGGTATAGTCCTTGATTGCCTGTTGATAATCTTCAAGGTAAAAATTCAGAAAACCCCGCTCCAGAAAATTGGATGAATTCAAGGGATTCTTATTAATCGCATCTCCATACGCGTTCATAGAGCGTGCTTTCTGGAACTCGGCTTTTGCCAGGGATATTTCACCTGAATTCAGATAGCAGTAACCGCGGCAGACCAGTATCTCGGCTGTTAATTCCGAAGTTTCTTCAAACTTTGAAAAGTCGTTCAACGCCTTTTGATATTGCCCGGCATCGAAATAGAGATTTCCCCGCTGTTGATAACTGGTGATGTCTTCGGGATTTTGTTTGATGGCTGTATCAAAGGGGTTGAGCTCCAGGGCACGTTTATAATCTGCATTTGCCTGTTGTTCTTTTCCGATTTTGGTAAAACAATAGCCACGCCAGGAGTGAAGTTCCCAGGAGTTTTTGATCCATTGGAGTGCCTGCGTGTAGTCCTGAATCGCTTCAGAATATTTCTGGAGAGAGAGAAAACAGTTTCCCCGTTCGCTGTAATAGGAAGACTTGTCAGGTGCCAGCTCAATCAACCTGCTGAAATCCGTCAGTGCCGTTTCAAACTTTCCCGTTCTGGAATATGCATAGGCACGATTCCTCAAGGCGTCTTGCAGGTCTGGCTTGAATTCCAGGCAGCGGGTCATTTCCTCGATGAATTTTTCATCTTCATCCATTATCCCATAGATGGCACCTCGGTTTAAGAAGGCATAGTGATTCTGAGGGGCCAGTTCAGTAATCGTATTGCAGTCATCCAGTGCCTGCTCGAGTAGATTCAACTGAATACAGGCACTCGAACGGTACAGGTAAGCTTCGACATTATCGGGTTGCTCTTCAATCAATTGACTATAAGAGGCGATGGCAGCTTCCAGTTTCCCCTGACGTAAAAACCGATTTCCTTTGGCACTTGGAGAAAAATGGGCTTTCAGCATCCCATACAGTTCTCTGGTCATTACATAGAGAAACATTCCACCAAATAAGAGGCCAATCGTAATAGCAATCAGTTTGTCTTCCATTGCTGGCCTGTCTTGATACTTGATATAAGGTATGAATCGCTGGGGACGTAATCGCTATTGCAGATCAATTTTTTGTCTGATGCCATTATATCAGAACATAAAACTCAGATCACTAATAGAGAGTGTGTCTGGTCAGATAGCCGCCATGAGGCTGGCGGATGTGGACTGTTCGCATCTGGTTGCGTATTCTCATAAGCTGTCAGGCCATTAAACACTGTTTCTGGAGATCTTGATGACTCGAATATTTCTGACTGTTGTAGGCCTGGTCTATCTGCTGCTGGCCCTGTGGTGCAGTGTGGATCCTGCTTCGACCTCGCGTTCAGTCGGTTTTACTCTGCAACCTGGTTCAGGGCAGTCTGAATTTCTGGTCCTTTATGGCGGTCTGGAACTTGCGCTGGGAATCATTTTTCTCTGGCCCCTCTGGCAGCCTGGTGTCACACGTTATTCACTGATCGTCTGCGTGATCGTGCATGGTTGCCTGGTGCTGTTTCGCAGCGGCGGATTTTTCCTGTTCGAGGGGATCGGTTCAACCACCTATTCACTGGCTGTGGGTGAATGGCTGATTTTTCTGATCAGCCTGGGATTTTTAATTAAGTCTTACCGGTTGGATATGCAGGTACAGTTTGAAAGAACTGAAAATGATTGAACTTAATGTTTGATATGTGTATACCTGAACTGGTCGCTCTCAGTCATACAGGACTGGCACTCACGGTGATTCAGATCTTCAGTAAAGGGGGAATGATGGCATATCTTGGCTGGTTACTACTCGGTTTGATTCTGGGGGTGGCGATTTCATTTCCTGTCTTGAAAGCATTCAGACGAAAAACATCTCATCAGGATTCTGTGGTTCCTCTGCTCAAATCACATTTTCATCCCTCACCGATCGGTGCGATCACGATTACTGAGCGTACCTTTCCCATGCGGGTGCGGGCAGATTTGCAGATCGCCATTGATCAGCTGTTTGGCGAGGGGATTACAGTCAGGCATTTTTGTGGCGTGCGTGGAGAATTCAGCCATCATGGGGTCAACCTCTCTGACTGTCTTATTGAAAACCGGCATTCAGCAACAGTGACAATTCCTCCTGAGTATGAAGAAGTCGATGTCGGAGTCGAACAACCGGTGCGTGTGCTTAAAATCGGGCTTTGGCTGCTGGAAAAAGAAGCGATTCGCTTTGCCGCTTTTCTGACACCAGCTGGTCATTATGGACAGGTAACTGGTGTTAAGCTTCAGGTAGGTACTCCGAATACAACCCAGGGGACCAAAATTGCGCAGGAGTATTTCAGCCATCTTGAGAAGGCCATTCAACAGGCCAGATCCTATCGGGGAAAAGTACTTTCCCTGGAACAACAGGAGCATTCCTATTCAGGCGAATCTAAGGGGATCACCGTGCATCAGTTGCGCGAAGTCACACGGGATCAGGTGATTCTGCCTGCAGCGACACTGGAACTTCTGGAACGGAATGTGATTCAGTTTGTCAAACAGCGAGAACGGCTCTCTCAATTCAAACAGTCGACGAAAAAAGGGATTCTGTTTTACGGTCCGCCTGGAACCGGGAAAACTCATACGATTCATTATCTGTCCAGGACACTCCCCGGGCATACCACACTATTGATCTCAGCCGAACAGGTCGGGATGCTGGATGAATACATGACACTGGCCCGACTGCTGCAGCCCAGTATTGTCGTGCTTGAAGATGTCGATCTGATTGCCCGCGACAGGAACCACATGGAGAGTCCCTGTGAAGAAGTTTTGCTCAACAAGCTGCTCAATGAAATGGATGGCTTAAAGCCGGAAGCGGAAATTCTATTCATTCTGACAACGAATCGGCCGGAAACCCTGGAAGCAGCGCTCGCCTCCCGTCCCGGTCGCGTCGACCAGGCGATTGAGTTTCCGCTCCCGGATACAGAAGGACGACGCAAACTGATCCATCTTTATTCAGAAGGTGTGACAGTGGGTGCTGAGGTGATCGACGATGTACTCAGGCGAACGGCAGGCGTTTCCGCGGCGTTCATTAAAGAACTAATGCGACGGGCAGTTCAATTTCATCTCGAACGCGAGGGGACGGGTGAGATTTCCAGCGCCGATGTGACGAATGCCCTGGATGAGATGCTGGTCAGCGGCGGTTCTTTGAATCTGAAACTATTAGGCGCAACCGGTGTCACAGTCTGAATGTGAATCAACACGGCAATCACGATCACTTAAGACGATTGTCGCTGCAGTGATTTTCTCAGTTTCAGCACGGCCTGTTCTTTCGCTTTGGCTTCCACTTCCACTGTCAGTTCAAGCGACTCCCAGCAGCGGGGAAAATCCTGGATATCGATGAAATCGTGATGTCGGTTTGGTCTGGGGCCCTGCCAGCCTTCCAGGGGACTGGAGATGTGAAACAGCGGTTCGCGATTCCAGGTCCGGAGAGCCTGTGCTGTCGCTTCTTCGATGGAGAGTTCATCGCTCAGGCAGCGGTGATGGTGGGCATCGTAAACCAGCGGGATCCCTGTTGCCTGGCACAAGGGGAGCAGGTCACTGGGGGTGTAAGTTTTATCGTCATTCTCGACCGTCAGGCGGCTGCGTACGCGACGGGACAGACGCTTCACATTTTTGGCGAAGCGTTTGAGAGCCGCTGTTTTCTCTCCGTATCCACCGCCGCCATGGATATTGACGACGTCGGCGTCGACCCATTCCGCCACTTCCGACTGATACTCCAACTCGGCGATTGATCGTTCGACGACTTCCTCGCGAGGCGAATTCAAAACGACAAACTGATCAGGATGAAAACAGGTGCGGATGTCATGCTCACGGGCATATTTGCCACACTGTTGAAACAGCTCGACAATCGCTGTTCCTTCTGGCAGGTCGCTCATTGCGTATCCGCATTCCGGATGCGTTTTCAAAGGCAGGATCTGACTGTTAATGCGAAAGCAGCCGATACCATGTGAGGCACAGAATTCGAGCGAGGACTGAAGTGCCAGTGCATTTTCCCTGCAGAGCCGCGCCAGCTTTTCCAGTGCCGCGGTACGTTCCATCTGACTGTTCGCTTTAACGGTGGTATTACGGAATTTGATCGGTTCTTCCAGGAACTGACAGCAGAGTCCCAGCCGAAGCTTTGTTGAGAATTTGGATGAATTCTTCAAGGTATCAGACTTTCCAGTTCATCCATGTGATACTGACCTGGAGCACGGCGGCGATTGAAACCCAGATGAAATACGGGATCTGAGCAAACACTACCCAGCGGGAATATCGCCAGACAGCGATGCTCATCCAGAGAATCGAGGTCCAGACCACGAGGATATCCAGAGTCGCCAGTGGTAAGTTTCTCAGTCCAAATAACAGTGGTGTGAAGCTGAGATTAGCCAGCAGATTAATGGCGAAGGGAATTGAAGTCGTTGACGGGAATTTTCGACGCGCGGTCTGCAGAAAGACATACCCGAATGAGATCAGAATAATCGGATACAGTATCTGCCAGATCAGGCTGATTGTAGACGGTTCCGGAGTCCAGTATGGTTTGGAGAGCGTGTTGTACCAGTCGAGCCAGGTCATTTCGGTTGATTTCTGTTCAAAAATATGAGATCGATTAAATTGATTATGGTGTAGAAATCAGAAAAAGTAAGCCCTCAATCTGGTGATTTTAGAGTGAAGCAAGCCCTGTGGTGTCAGTGCTCTGAAGGGTATCGGGAAAAAATGAGAATTGTGAATCAAAACGAAAATGAAAAAAATCTGGAGCTGTCCAGATGCGGTTTTTCTGCTACAATCTAACCCGAATTCCCCACAGATGCGGATTGCCTGGTCAATTCAGCTCGTCGATGGAACGGGGGAGATCTTTCATTTTGTGGGTGATATTACTATGTCTAAAGATCGGCTCCAGTCCGACCTGTGTGCAGAGAAATTAAAAGCGCTGGGAGAACCTATTCGCCTGCGTATCATTGATCTGCTGCGAGATGGTGAGCGGACCGTCAGTGTGATCGCCGATCAGTTGGAAGAAGAGGTCGTGAATATCTCGCATCATCTGGGAATTCTGTATCATGCGAGTCTGGTGACCAAACGCAAGGAAGGTCGCTTTGTCATCTATAATTTGCATCCCGACGTTTCCGCCGTCAGCAAATCAGGGAAACAGCATCTCGATTTTGGCTGCTGCCGCCTGGAAGTCCCTGATAAATAATCGCTTTCTGGGTACAACTGTTTATCTCATGCCAGCGAAAATTCAAATCAAACGCATTTATGAAGAGCCAGCCAAAAGTGATGGCTGTCGGATTCTCGTAGATCGTCTCTGGCCCCGTGGCGTAAAAAAAACAGAAGCTTGCGTCGATCTCTGGCCTAAAGAACTCGCCCCCTCGAACGAATTGCGAAAATGGTTCCACGCTCATCTGGATCAGTATGCTGATTTTGTCAAAAAGTATCAGAGCGAACTGAAACCCAAGTATAAGCAGGCGAAACAAATGCTGTTGGAAACAGATCAATCTCAGATTACCCTGTTGACCGCTGTGAAAGAACCGGATCAGAGCCATGTTCCGGTCCTGAAGCAGTTTCTGGAAGATCTGCTTTCCAAGGGAACATAAAAAGCAACCGGGCTATTGACAGCTTGGGATGAAATGCATAATATGGCGATATTGCCATGAAGGAAAAGACCCGAGAACAATATGAAGCGCGTGCCAAAATTGCGAAAGCGATGGCGCATCCCAGTCGGCTGCTGATGCTGGATCTGCTGCAGAAGCAGGAGATGTGCGTCAACGATATCTCGGAGAAAGTCGGTGCGGATCAATCTACAGTTTCCAAACATCTATCGATTCTCAAGGAAGTGGGTCTGGTTGGTTCTCGTAAAGAAGGGACGCTCAGTTACTACCGTGTAACCTGTGGCTGCCTGGATGGTTTCTTCTCCTGTATGGAAACAGTGCTCTTGTCCGATCTCGAAGGTCGTAAACTGTCAGTGAAATAATTTTTTTAATTCAAATATGGCGAAATTGCCATTATGGAATATATGAGGTGTGCCGATGAGAAAGGAAGCCCTGATAAATGCGTCGACTCAGCCTTTTGATATTTTCAGTCCTGATTTTGTGCCTGTTGATTTTTCTGATGACCACCGGAGTTCCTCAAAGCAGTTTCAGAAAGGCACTGAACCAGACTTATGAAATAGTGCTTGCACCAGAGGCAAACGCAACGATACCGGAAGTAACTCATACAGAATGGCGTAGAACAGCAGAATGGACCATACAGACAGATCAGACCTGGAAAGAATATCGGGCCTGGTTACTCAAGCAGATCGGTGGCACATATCGCATCCTTTCAGAAGCGAAACATCAGATTAAATTACGAAAAACTTTTCATTCGGAAATACATGATATCAAACTGAGTGCTGACGAAGCGGAAGGGAAGATTCATGTGATTTATTCCGTTTCTCTCTGGTGAGGCTGAGCAGATGCAGTTGGATGACTGGTTTTGTCTCGGTTTTATATTGAAGTCTAACAGGACCCTCTATTTAAAAAGGAACACCAATGGGTAAACCAATGGTTTTGTTTCTCTGTACTGGAAATTCTGCGCGAAGCCAGATGGCAGAAGCGTTTCTGAGACAGCATGCAGGAAATATTTATGATGCACATAGTGCCGGATTGAACCCTCAGGGAGTCCATCCTCTGACGATTCAGGTTATGCAAGAGGTCGGGATTGATATTTCAGAGCACCAGTCAAAATCTCTCACTCAGTATCTCGGAAAAGCAAGTCCCAAATGGGTGATATTTGTCTGTGAAAAGGCGGAGAGTTCCTGTCCTCATGTGTGGCCATTTTCACTTCAATCAGAATCCTGGAGATTTGAAGATCCGGTTGATTCGGTCGGTGACGATCTGGAGCGAATCATGAAATTCCGGTCTGTGAGAGATCAGATAGAAACACGGATACTGGACTGGATCAGTAAAAATAAAATCAGTTCGGAAACCGAAAATCAATTCGAGTTCAGGGAGTAATACGACGATGAGTAGTGCCAGTAATTGTCCGGTAAATGAGACAAAAAGTATGAGTCTCTTTGAACGATATCTGACCCTGTGGGTCGGACTGTGTATCGTGGGGGGGATTGTCTTAGGCAAGGTTGCGCCGGGGATTGCCCAGACCCTGGATGGGATGGCGATCTATGTGAATGATGCGCCCGTCGTTTCCATTCCGATCGCGGTCTGTCTGTTTTTCATGATGTACCCCATTATGGTGAAAATCGACTTTGCCGAAGTTCTCAAGGCCGGTAAGGCAATTCGTCCCGTCGGTCTGACGTTGTTTATCAACTGGGCCATCAAACCATTTACCATGTATGCCATTGCGAGCTTTTTCCTGGGAACCCTGTTTTTGACATTCATCGGACCGGAGGCGGTGGACTATGTCAAAATGCCATTCGGCGCAGATCTCGCTGTCGGTGCTGAATATGGATCCGGGAAAGTCGTGCTCATTGATGGTGTGAAAATGCTCGAAGTGCCTCTCTGGAGAAGTTACCTGGCGGGTTGTATTCTGCTGGGCATCGCTCCCTGTACCGCGATGGTACTGGTCTGGGGATTTCTGGCGAAAGGCAACGATGGACATACGCTGGTCATGGTGGCCATCAACTCATTAACCATGCTGGTACTGTATGGTCTGTTGGGAGGATATCTACTGGGTGTTGGGAAATTACCTGTTCCCTGGCAGGCATTATTGCTGTCCATCGGTGTCTATGTCGCTCTGCCTCTGGTAGCAGGATTCTTTTCGCGTAAATGGCTGATTGCCAGCAAGGGAGAAACATGGTTTCGAGAGAAATTTCTCCACGTATTAACACCGATCACGATTGCCGCTTTGTTAGTAACATTGATACTACTGTTCTCGTTCAAAGGGGAGACGATTCTCAACAATCCCATGACGATACTCTGGATTGCGATTCCTCTGTTGATCCAGACCGTGGTCATTTTTGCACTGGGCTACGTGCTTTCAAAAATGTTCAAACTGACTTATGAAAGTGCTGCTCCTACAGCATTGATTGGCGCTTCGAACCATTTTGAAGTCGCGATTGCGACAGCCACCATGTTATATGGACTCTCTTCAGGAGCAGCACTGGCAACGGTAGTGGGAGTATTAATCGAAGTTCCCTTAATGTTAATGCTGGTGAAATTTTGTGTCCGAACTCAAAACTGGTTTCCACACCAGGCGAACTCCGATCCAGACCCGTTAAAATCAGCGACGACTAATACTGTGAGTGAATGAAATGAATATGAATGAAGAGCACAAAGACTGTTATGGAAGCATGTTTCCCGACACTCTGCATTTGAACGATAACGTCGCTAACACAGGCCAGGTCTTTACTGTCCGAGTGGAAAAACCTGAAGGGGGAGTCCTTCCTGTCTGCACCAGTCGATCCATTGAAGTTGATATTGATCAATGGAAAAAGTGTCAGCTCTGTGCTGATTATGAAAGTTGTTATAAACTGAGCCTGGCTAAAATTGCTTTAGAATCTGCGATAGCCTGTCATTAGAACGCAACACATTTAACCATAGCGTCACCCGAGCTATTATCATGTTTCAATGAGACTTGAAGACGCTGCAGTAAAACTGGACACACTCTAAAATAATCTATGAAAGGATCTTAAAGTAATGAAACGTGTATTAGTATTATGTACGGGTAATTCCTGTCGTTCGCAGATGGCGGAGGAACTGTGGGAAAACCTGGGAGCGGGTGAATGGCAGGCTGAATCCGCTGGTTCCAATCCCTCCGGATATGTGCATCCACTGGCGATTGAAGCCATGAAGGAACTGGACATTGATTTGTCTGAGAACACGAGTAAACACCTCGAACAGTTTACCGATCAGCAATTTGATCTGGTGGTGACAGTCTGTGATAACGCGAAGGAATCGTGTCCCGTTTTTACCGGCGCCACTCAGACACTACACTGGCCTTTCGATGATCCTGCGGATGCAACGGGATCGGATGAAGAAAAAATGAAAATGTTCCGTCGTGTACGGGATGAAATTAAAACCAAAATCCAAAACTATCTGAATAACTGAATTCTTTACAGAAAGGGAGTTATCCAATGAATCAAAAATCAGCCGCCGAGTTTCCCGGCCAGTTTCGTGTGCATATTGCGTTGACCGTTTCAAATCTGGAACAGTCAAAACAGTTCTACAACATTTTGCTGGGGGTAACGCCCAGTAAAGAACGTCCGCGGTACGCCAAATACGAACCTCAGGATCCTTCCGTCAATCTAACCCTCAATGAAACAGAGGAGGCAGTTCAGTTAGAGGGTGGATCGGCCCATTTTGGGATCCAGGTCAAATCAGTAGAAGAAGTCCACGCTGCCATCGAACGGTTCAAAGCTGCGAATATCCAGACTGTTACGGAAGAAGCAACCACCTGCTGTTACGCCGTCCAGGACAAAGTCTGGGCCATCGACCCGGATGGGCACAAGTGGGAAGTCTTTGTGGTGCTCGAAGCCGATGCGAAAGATGAACTTTATGCACAGTCAGGTTGCTGTGGACCGGAAATGGTGACGTTGAAAGACTGTAACAGTTCACAGTCTAATCCTGCTTAAGGTCAACCCACCTGGCATTGTAGATGATACCGTTATTTTTGTTCGGAGAGGCATCAAACAGCATGTCTTTCTCGGGTTTGGCAAAGTCGAACAGTACGACCGTTTCTGCATCTGATTTGAAACGGTCTGCTGGTTCGAATTCTTTGTCATAGCGGGCGACTTTTGAAATGCGAAACATCCGCATGACGCCTTTACCGAACAGGGCTGCTGGTTTTGTCTGCGTGTCTTCCCACTTTTCCTGAGCCCCCAGAAAGAACAGTCGGCTTTCATCAAAGGGGCCAGGAGCGGGAGCAGTCGTTTGATGGATCAGTTTACCATTCAGGTACAAAGACTGTTGGAATTCATCATAAACCATCGCAATATGATCCCAGCCTTCAATCGAATTGGGATCAACGGGAATGGAATGATTCATCCCGTTGTCACTTTCCCAGCCAGTGGAGTGCCCTTTCGCACGAATGGAGATCCAGATGCTGTTTTCGGGGTCTCCCTGTTTTCCCTGGCAGCAGATCCGGCCCGACCAGTCTTTGACCCAGGCTTCAATTGTAAATTCAGGGTACTCTTCCAGTTCGATATGAGGGAAGGTGACGTAACTGTTTTTTCCATCGAACTCTAATCCCTGCGTTTTTTTATCAGTTGCAGCTTGCTCTGGTTCTGCAGCCATCAATGCCAAAGCGAGGCTCAACGAAAATACAGCCATTAAAAATGATTTAAATTTCATACAGAAAGTCCTGTTTTCAGATCAGAGGAAGGGAGATCAGAACATCTTAAAACAGAACTCCGGTGACACAAGAATTTGTCTGAAAAATTCACATTTATCGAAACCTGACAAAATAGTATGTTTAACGTTTTCAGGTTAGGCAAATATCAGGGAGCGTGTGTCTGCATAGGAGTCAAAGCGGCATTCTTCTGCCATCCAGGCAGGAATCGCAGACTGCTCGTGCAGCAGTTGTACCGCTTTATAGCGACAGATTTCACAGGGAGTGAACCGGTAGATGACCATCGCCAGCCGTGAGCGGTCTGCCGTCGGATTTTCTTTTAGCACTTCGATGCACACTGTGTTTTTCCCAGTCATCGTCGGGCAGTGTGAGTGCTGCCAGCAGTCTGTTTTCGTCACCAGCCTGGTAATTTCTGATAAACAGACTGAAGAGACAGACAGGCTGGTTTTCGTTCAACTGCCGGTTGGCAAACTCGCGGATTTCGGAATGGCTAAGATTAGCGAGTGCTACCCAGGCTCTGCGCTGCAATTCCGGATGGGGATACTGGCAGAGATCAATCAAGCGGGAGTCGAATTCGGGGAGTGTCCGGTTGGAAAAGACTTTGATCAGGTTGAGGAGAACGGCTGGCTCCTCGCTGGACTTGAGTGCCCCAAGGACCACATTTAACTCTATCAGGTCAGCCTGCATGCCCCAGCTGCGAAACCAGGAACAGTGTGTCTCTCCTCGTGCGGCCTCGAGAACCATTTCGACGGAAGTCCCTTCGGTTTGCTGGGCCTGTTGTTTTTTATGGTGACGCCGCTTCTGTTGTTTTCGCTCGGCCTTCTCCCGTAACTGCTGTTGCCAGCTCTTAAAAAATCGATTGAGATCCAGGTCAGACGTGGAACTCAGTAATTCGCGGATTCGTGTTTCCCCGATGAGTTCGCCTGCTTCTCTCAGAAATGACTCCTCGGGCCAGTCCCAGTCGAATTTATCGAGTTGTGCTCCCCTGGATTTTGCGGCACATAGAAAGCCGCGTTCTCCCTCCAGAGTCAGCAGTTCCGATTCCCCCAGAAAGTCATAGTCTGCGGCTGCGAGTGGTTTTTGAGTGACGATCTGATACAACAGATCTCGAAATGTGGTATCGCCGCTGGCAGCATAGTGTTGAGCCAGCTTGCATAACTGTCTGGCGTTTTCCGGATCAGACAGATCAGACAGATCAGACAGATCATGCAGAGCATGCAGTAGCGGGACGCGGATCGCGTTGCGAAAGCCGGCGGCGTTGATGATCTCCCACAGCCAGTCGCCCCGCAGGTCTTCGCACATGCGGTCATAACGCAGATCCTGCAGACACGCTTCCCGCAGTGCTGTCTCTGTGAGGCCCCCCTGTTCTGCCCAGAGCCGGGCCCGTCCCAGACCTTTCGCCAGCGCATCGCGCTGTTCGGCAGGTGTGGGGACGGGGGGCGGTGAAACGTCAGAATACTTCAATCAGGCTCCTTTCCGATGAACCAGACGGATTCGGACCAGCAGATCGTTCAACGCTGCACCCGAATTTGGCTGTTCGGGTAGACTGGTGGTTTCCAGCGCCTGTTCCAGTTCGCTTACGAGCCGCTGGTATTCGCGTCTATGGAACTCCATGTCGGCGGCATCCAGCGTGGAGCGTTCCGAACCTTCCAGCTTGCGTTCGATCAGTTCGGGGATGTAGGACAGCCGCGCTTCTTCGTTCAAGTGGATCAGGTTCGGTTCCACTTCACCCGTGCGCATCAGATGCAGTCCGGTGAGCAGTACCCGGTACACGTAGAGCAGGGGCTTGACCCGGGGCGGATCTTCCTTCTGAAACAGCTTCCACTGCGTTGCCGCGAAACCCAGATAATGATACGCGTGATACCTGGTCACACAGCCGGGCGCCAGCGCTTTCAGCTCTTCATACTCGGGAGTGGCCTGCAGGACCAGCGGCGAGAGCAGCTGTTCCAGCACGTAGCCATTCTTTTTAAGCATCAGTTGAAAGAACTTGCTCACATCGTGTGTGACCAGATCGATTTCCAGGCCGTCATCAACGCGCGAACGCTCCACAGTGACCTGGCCTACTTTCAGACCGATTACGGTCTCCAGCGGCAATATATGTACGCCGCGGAGGTCGTAATCGGAATCGGGAGAAGGAAAACCATAGATATGTGATCCACTAATAGTGGCGAACAGCAGAGGATAAGGATGTTCGTTGAGCTGTTTTTCAAGTCGGGGATCGAAGTTCATGATGATTCTTCTTGTGGAACAGGACGAAATTCATGGATGACGTCAATCGTTCCCATGATGTGCTGATTAAATTCTTGCAGGTCCTCTGACGGAATCCAGTATTCTTTCAGATCGCGACCACCTGCTTCCTGAGGCTCGTATCGGCTCAGATAGTCAAATTCGACGTCGAACTGCAGCACATAGCCTACATAGCCCGAATTGGGATCTTTTGTGTTCCAGTCCCGGGCGATCATGATCGCATACTCTTCCGTGAGCACAGGATAAAAAATCGGTTGCCAGTATAGCCGAGGGGGAAACTCTTTCCAGCCGGACGCCTGGATTAAATCGAGTTCCTGTTGCCCGACAGGTCGAAAGAGTGTGACAGTTTGTTTTCCATTCATGGCAGTTTTTCCTGTGTCGCCAGTCGACGTGCTTTGATGAGATAGTGATTCGCAGTTTCATAATCGGGGCGGGCCGGTAGACGGGTCTGTTCCAGCGCCTGCTCAAATTCCTTGTGCAGGCTCTTCCTCCATTTCTCGGTCTCTTCCCAGGGGACTTCACCTCGCTTGATCGCCAGCAACTGTTCCCGGTGTGGTCCCACATCGACGACGACATAGCCTTCGCGCAGGAGCGTGACCCCCGAGATCAACAACCGGATCAGGTGCATCACATGTTTCCATTTGACTTTGCCCTGGTTCTTGATATCGGTCTGCATCTTTTTGAACTGCGACATCACATAACCGTTGTAGGTCTGATAGACGACGCGCGTCAGAAAGATATCCCGCATATCCAGCAGTTCCTGGCCGAGTGGCGTAACGTGTTCGACCAGGGGAGTATAGAGGCACTCCAGGACATTCGGGTTCGCTTTCAAAGCCAGGACCAGAAACTTCTGCAGCTCCCAGTAGGTTTCCTGCGTTTCGTGACAGTCGAGCTGTTCAGGGACGCCGTACAGAGACCACTGCAGATCAGCGGGGGGCAGATAGATGCCTCGATAATCGGTATCGGACTGCTCATCCTCGAGACTGAAGGCCCGGGAGCCAATGATGCACTTGAAGATCACGCGGGAGAACAGGTCACTGCGATTCGCGTTGATCTCGCTGTTGCCGATCTCACCTTCTTTATATTGGGCCAGCAGCGTCAGCTCGTCCGCTTTGAGGGCGACTTCGACACCATCGGGAAATTTAACGCGATACGAGTGATCCAGGTCACGCGGCGCACGCACCACCACACCGACCGATCCCCGCGGATGCTGCGTACGACCGTTCGGCCCGATGATATCCCGGACTGTCACCACCTGTGTGCCATCAGAATAGATCAGGTTCGGCTGATAGTGGACGCGCTTGTTCATGGTTTCACTCTGTCTTTTTTTGATTGATCTTACATCAATTCCTGTTCAACGTCACAGTATGAGCCTCGGTCAGTGTGGGAGGTTCGACTTTTTCTACCAGTTTGTGTATGACTTTTTCCGGGACCGGCTGGGGACGTTGATGATTCTGTTTCAATATCGTTTCCAGCGGCGGTTCCAGGTAGATCAGTTCGATGCGGGCACCGTAGTCGGCAAAGAGCTGTAGCCAGCGTTTTCTGATCTGCCGGGTCAGGTTGGTGGCGTTGAAAGCGAAATCAGATTTTTCGCGCAACAGTTCGCGGCAGCGCTCCCGGGCCAATTGGACGACGGCTCCCTGGTTGTCCGTCGGTTCGACGTCCAGGTCGTCGCGAATGTCATCCAGCGAGACGGTTGGCAGATCCGTACGGTGCCGTGCGAGCCAGGTATCTTTACCCGAGCCCGGCAGGCCGGACAGCATAGTGACCGTGCAACTGAAGTCTTCATGAGGCACATAATGCACGTTCGGTTCGGGCGAGTGATAGAATAGGAATCGGGCCTGATCGTTGGCGAACGGGTAGGGTTGATCGAAGCAGTGCTGTTTCTCGGCGATCATTTTCCAGAACCGCAGATGTTCTTCAGGACGCGACATGCTGTCGGTCGTCCGTCCGCGGGTGTCGGCCAGGGCGAACAGGTAGAGCAGATGATGGTTGACCAGCCAGGAGAGGGAAATCACTTCCTGCTCCGGATTCGGTTTTTCCAGCAGAAACGCAGGACGACCATGATAACGGACCAGGCGGCAGATGGTTTCGCGGGTTTCCAGATCGCAGCCCAGTCCGCGCAGAACATTTCGCGCCAGGTATTCTCCCTTTACGGCATGTTTGGGCGAGCGCAGGCGGCCGGTTTCGGGATCGAGCTGCGTAGTCAGCGGTTTGGCGGCGTCGTGCAGGAGTGCCGTGAAGATCAGAATGGACTGTTCCCGGTTTGATAAGTCAGCCCACTCATCCAGTTGGGGTAACTGGCGACAGACGAGTCGGGTATGCGTCCAGACATCCCCTTCGGCGTGCCACTGGGCATCCTGCGCGCAGTCTGACATCGCCTGGCACCAGGGCTGCGTGGCGGCCCAGTGCAGGATCTCCTCCAGAGTCGATGTTGTCAGTGTCTGCCAGTTCATGACCAGATATCTGCCTGTTTCGAGAGCAGGTTGGGGACCATGGCCTGGTGCTGCCAGTGGCTGCTCTGTTTGATTTTTTCTACAAATTCGGGACGGACAAACTTGGACCTGCCGGTGACGGCTCCACCCGCTTCGGTGCGGAGATAAACGCCTTCCATCAGGTTGTCTGTGCTGCTGGTAAAAGGATTTTCAAAGACGCTGTCAAAGGCGGACTGGCCAATCAGCGTTTCCAGGTCTTTGCGTGCCAGCGGGCCGGTGTGAATCACGGGAACCGTTTCGATACCGGTGTCTGCGAGCAGTTCCAGTCGGCAGGCGAGGCTGAGAAAGACCTGTTGTACTTTATCGTAAATGTCAAATTCAAAGAAGTAGTGCGGCAGACTGCGATAGTGAATCGAGTGCCGGGCATAGACCCATTCGCCGAACAGGATGAACCGGTCTTTCAGCATCTGTTCCAGGACCGGCCGTTTGACCATGGCCCATTGCTTGAACAGATCGTACTGCGGGTGCATGCCTTCGTTAATCAGGTGCCCCCGACACTGCAGAACGAGTTCTCCCGTGGGAGAGAAATGGAGTCCGACGTTGGTGCCGTCAATCTTTTCCTCTACGATGAGAGATGGATCGGCAATGAACTGCAGTGAAGCCTGTTCGCTGAGCCGTTTGTCGTCTGCCGTCCCCGTAGAGCCGAACAGATGAGGTGTTCGCGGATATTTGACAAATTGATCATGGGAACTGCCCATCTGTCCGGACTCTCTTTAACAAAAGTGATGGGGATGTATCAGACACAGCCGTTTCAGCATGCGCAGACTCTCTGTGTCGACTCTCTGTGTCGATTCTGGCAGAAAACGGCTGACGTGAAAACTCAGTGACGGAAAACCGGCACACGGTGAGTCCTGCGCACGGTTGTTATTCTCTGAAAAAAGTGATTGCGGTTCACGCCGTCAAAAGCAGCCCCGCGTGAGGCAGCACTTTTTGAAGCGCTTGCCGGAGCCACAGGGGCATAAATCGTTGCGGCCCAGTTTTTCTTCGAGCAGCTTAACGCCATGCACGATGCGGACGCCCCGTTTGACCTGTGTTTCAGACGGGAAGCCTGTGCGGCGTTTGCTCATCGTTTCAAAATAGGGGCCGTTCGTCGAATTCGGAAAGGTTCATATCACACCTCCGCTGGGTCAGAGAACAGAATGGTTTGAGAAAGAGACACGGCAGCTTCAGTGAGGTTCGCTGAGATCATTGAAAAACGTCTCGGTGCATAACTGAGCCGGGCCGCAGTTGCGCGGCAGATACTGTACGACAATCTGTGCTGCTCTTTCCGCCGGACCTTCTCCCAGATAGCGTTCCCGCAAAAAAACTTCGTAGTATCCTGGTATGACTTCGTGATTTATGAAACTCTGTTTGGGTCTGACGTGCGGACAATCCCGGGTGAACGGATAATGTGTGCAGCGGCTGAAGCAGAAGAACCACATGCTGGTAAAGGGAAAGAGCTGACGCAACTCCGGAGTCACTTTTGCGACCTGATAAAAATCAAACAGGTCCAGGTGCCCGTCAGCCAGATGGTCGTGATATTTGTCCCATTGCGCATTGACAACTTTATGTGCAGCCAGGGGCGGAAAGACCTGCACCGATCCGATGACACGCGCAATTGCCAAATCTGCAGAATCAATTTGTTCCAACACCCAGAGCCGGAACAAATGAGCCACTTCTTCGAGATGAGTTGTCTTTACTTGCGCCTGGGGGATTTCGTATTCGCTGCAATGACAGGTAAATAAACGCCTGTCTGTAGCGCAGGTCAGATAGATCGAGCGTTCTGAATTTTGGAAAGTAACATTCCAATGGGAGTATTGGAACAAAACGCTCTGATCATCGGGGGCGACTGAGGGATTTTGAATGCTTTCCCGGTAAGTAACGACGCGCAGCTTTGTGTCTATCTCCCCCAGTTTCTGACACAGGAGCGAGGCCAGGCTGTCAGTTGTTGTCAGTTCGGGGTAATGCGGATCTGTCATTGTTGCGTTCTCTGGCCTCGATTATGAAGCAGGCAGACAATTTACTAAAAATCGTAATCGGAATCCTGGTCTCCATAGATAATTCTGCGAATCGGTCCATCTTTGGAATCCATATCACCGGCATACATCCGTTTGTGTTCGGGAATGGCTTCATAAGCCTGTTTTAAACGTTCTTTATTTTCGGGGGTTTGATTTTTCTGGTATTCCTGATGAACTAAGAGACAATGATGAATTGAACCAGGAACGCCGTTCAGTTTCAGTATTGAGTCCTCAATTTCTGACATAAAGTCTTCTGATGAGTAGACACAGGGATGGACTCCAGAGACTTCGAATCGACCCAAAGAATCGATTTCAATGGAAGTGTGATCGTCAACCGCATAGCAGAGTTCATTTGATTCCAACATCCTCTGGAGTTCATGGAGATCGACCAGTTTCTCCTCACCAAATATGGGATGAACGTCAATCAAACCATCCGCATAGATGCACAGAGGAACCAGATAAACCTGGCCCTTTTGTCTGATGAAGGCATATCTGGTTTCTCCCAAAGGGCATTTTTCGGATTGATGCTTTCTTTGCGGAGTCGTTCTGATCCAACCATATTTGGCGTATCTGACTCCCTCTTTTATCTCGACATCTTCACCTTCAAAATCAATCAGATCCTGTTGCCCCGGATTCAGGCTCTGTAAATCATTGACTAATCTCTGGTGTAGTGAATTGGAGTCGTGTGACCAGCTTCCAGAAATGACCTTTCCATGAATAAGGCTGTGTGCACTAAAGTTGGCGCCATCTGGAATTCTGGGCGAGATCCAGCCGCTTTGGAATTTACGATCCAGAAAGTCCAGGTCCAGTCCACCCCAGGCATCAAACAGACCATTGGCAAATGCTTTGAGTTCCGTGAAATAAAAATTGCCATTTCTAATCAGCCCGGGAATGGCGATTCCCCGCTTCTCCCAGTCGCGTCGGGCAGCAGGGCGAAGAAGAGCGGAAGTTGTCATGAATTGATTTCCTTAAAAAACGCCGAACTCAAGCTCTAGATTGGTGTCGAACTTGCTGAAAAACGTAGCTGGGATTATATCATCTGCTCCCCAGCAATGACACGAGAACCGGAGACTGGTTCTCCCGTGTGTTTGTCTGAATATTGAACGACGAGGTGTTATTCATGCGAATCCGTACTGGTTTGATCTGACGAATCTGAAGCGAGCATATCCACTGCACTTTGTGCTAACGATATGGCTTTGGGGCGATGTATGCGCATCGCAGGTCTGATTATTCCTTATTTTCAGTACGGTATCATGATATCTCAAAACCGAAAACATTACGCTGCCCGCAGGGTAGATGAACTGGTCACGCAATATGCCCGCTCCTCAGGGAAGGTGCGAAATCAGTACTGGCGTCTGATCGAAGTTATTTGCAGACGAACCAACCTGCTCTCCCCACGCTTTGCTATCCAAAAGGCAGTCTGTCCCATCGATCACGAACAGATTATTAAAGCCTGTTACAGGATAGCGATGTATCGTCGTAACTGGATCAAACATCCAGAAACATGGCAGGTGGCCACGCAGAATCCGTTCCTGCAGATGCAATCTCTGGTTAAACACCTGTTTGATCGTTACCCTGTTCCGGATTACCTGGCGAAAGCATGGTGGTCAACTGAGAGCGATTACCTTTGGGGGATCACTCTTTACAGGTTTCTGGCGCAAGGCAAAAGCATTCGTCAGTTTCATTATCTGAAGAATCTGCATTTGACAAAACGAATGGCGGGATTCTTTATGCACGCCCCGGTTGACCTGTCACCGCAGGCGGCGCTACGGTGGTCTCAGATTCTGGGCATGCAAGGGGACGAGCGACTGGCACGCGTTCTGATCCAGCGGTCTCGCTTAGATGAACTTGTGACTGATGAGCCTTTCTGGGAAACCGTCATTCGATTTCTGATCCAGAATCAACCGATTTCTGCGGATGAGATAGTGCAGATCGTCGAATTTATTTTTCAACAACGCTTTGAACCCGCTGAAAAAATCTGGGGAAAAGGAGCCGGTTCTTGTCCGGTACAACCTGATTTTTCTTTGAAAGGTCGTTCGCTGATGTCGCTTCGGAGGCATATGGTTCACTGGAGATCAGATCTGATTGAAAAAGGAATGATGCCGCCGCCGGAAGTCGACCCACTCGATTTCCCCTGGCGGAGGAGTGCGATTGGTGAATTCAGGTGCGAACTCGAAGGGCAGATCTGGAGTATTGAGGAAGTCCTCACGCCGCGACAATTACAGATTGAAAGCAAGATCATGAATCATTGTGTGGAGACATATCTGAATGAATGTGTCCGCCGGAAAACCACCATCTGGTCGATGAAAGTCAAAGCCGGTCAGCGACGGCGGCGTCAGCTGACGATTGAAGTCCTGCCTCAGAAGAAAGTGATATTCGAGGCGCGGGGAAAAAATAACTGTGAGCCCAATCCGACGGTCCGACAGGTTTTAAACCGCTGGGCGCTCCAGGAGTGTTTGACGTTCAGTAAATCGGTCTGAGGTCTTAGAAATCAATCAACTGCCGACTCCCAGGCAGATCATCATGACAATGATGATCTGTTCTGCAAACTGCCTGAACCCCGAATGCACATTGTGTGTCGTAGATCAAAATTCCAACCAGTTTCTAATCTCGAAAGGAGGAAAACGATGTTATACAGATCGGCTCTGAAACACAGACACAGGTTCAAACAAATAATTTCACATTATACAGAAACGACAGTCAGTCATGTCCTGCAGAAAAGGAACGTCCACAAAACAGTCAGCAGATCCTGAACTGCTCGCGCATCTTCAGAGTCTCAACCTGAAGACGATCGGGGAGTATCGCCAGTGGTGCGTGGAAAATGGATTTCGCACCGGTCTGCGTAAGTCGCGACGACAACGTTGCGAAGAAATGTTATATTTCCGTCGCAGGCTGGCAGTCAAATGTCTACAACAGCGAAAACAGGAACAGCGATCGATGTTCGAGAAACTGGACGCTGTTTGTTCTGCAAACATAAAAACGAAATCCATATCAGATCCATTGCTTCGAAATATTTCTGAACTGTATCAATACCGATCTCCGATCCTTAATCGATCGGAATTAATACGAGATTCTTTTATAAGGTTGACCTCTCAACTCTACTGCAGTAAATCAAAAATCATTGATGCTGTTCAGACTGGTATTCCGTGGGACTGTATCTCCACCGCACTGGTTTTCATTGCCGCTGAAGCGCGTTCCTGGATTCGCCCTGTTGAAAAGTGGCGTCCCCGTGGCAGTAATGTCGATCGACAGCTTGCTTCTCTCTTAAGACACCTGTTTGTCAAATACCGGATGCCACTGTTTTTTGATTCCGTCTGGCTGCTGGATTATTCACCGCATTGCGCGGTCTGGAGGGACTGGTATCTTGAGGTGGGGCAAGGACAGAATATACGTCACTGTGCGCTGCCGATCTCTTACACCAAAAAAATGGCTCATTATTTCATGCGGGCACCTCAGGACCTCTCCCTGTTACAGGCGATTCGCTGGGGGCAGATTCTGGGAATGGGAGGGGATGCAAGATTAGCTCGCATGATCCTCTCAACCAGACTAACCCCAGGCTTCTCGCGCGATGAATTCTGGTCTGCTGTAATTCAATGGCTGATCCTTCATCCGTAACTGGAACTGGACCAGCTCAGGCTGATCGTGGATTATCTGATCTTTCAGCGATATGGAGTATCGCCAGAAGAGTACGATGAAGACTCGTCTCCCATCAATGAATATTCTCTCAAAGGCCGGACGTTTCAGTCTCTGCTGCGCGATGTCAATGAGTGGCACCGTGATCAGGAAAACAAAAAACGGATTCCCGAATATGAATGGGAACCCAGCGGAATTCCCGAGTTTGATTTTCGAGATGAAGAGGACGGGGCTCAATCTGGAAAGCGATGGGTGATTCGAGAGTTGCTTAACAGTTATGAACTCGATACAGAAGGCAATCACATGAATCACTGTGTGGGGACCTATGCTTCCTCTTGTGTGGAAGGCAATTGTTCGATCTGGTCGATGCAGATTGAACTCGAGACGGGATTTAAAAAGGCGATTACGATCGAAGTCAGAAAAGAGCCACATCTGATCTGTGAGGTGCGTGGGAAAGCAAACCGCCTGCCGAATCCAAGAGAGCGGAACGTCTTGCGACGCTGGGCGGAGACAGCGGGGCTTAAGTTTTCGAGTTATTGTTCTTTCTGAGTTTCACGATTCTGAACCTGCTACAGGAGTTTTCATTTCTGCAAAAAATCAGCTCAATTGTGTCAATCGTTACAACCGGTTTATTTTATACAGGCAAATCAGGTTCTGAACAGAAAGTACAGTTTCCCCCGCATGGAATCCCTCCTTGGAACCGAAGAAATTGATGGAGACACCATTTTATCGTTACAAAACTGACTTTATGATCTCGGAAAAGTTCATATTGAGAGTCGAATGCACACCCGCTCATTGAGACGTTTGCTGATTCTGTTACTGCTGACAGGAATGGGATCGTTGTTCTCGTCATTTTCTTACGCCCAGGATCCGGTCCCCGAATATCAGCCGGAATGGTTTCAGGAAGAGGACTATCTGTACCGTGCCTACTTTGATTTCACCGGCCAGGCTGGTGGCGTGAATGATAACGGGCAGGGTCTGCTGTTTATTCCCCTGGCGCAGGATGAAGAAAGCCTGTTCTTCGCGGACCTGCGGGGGAATATCTTTGATGATTCCTCCGCCGAAGGAAACTTCGGTCTGGCCTATCGCCGCATGGTAAACGACCAGTGGATTGCCGGCATGTATGGCTTTTACGATGTCCGTCGCAGTCAGTACAGCAATATCTTTCGACAGGGTAGCTTTGGTTTCGAACTGCTCAGCATTGAGTGGGATTTTCGGGTGAATGGCTATGTTCCCTCTCAGAAACAGCAACGCGTGGACTCGTTGAATACCGCCTATCTGAGCGGTAATAATATCGTCATGCGGGCCGGTGAAGAACGTGCATACTGGGGAACCGATTTTGAAGTCGGGCGGCTCTTGAAATCGTTTCCGGAATCGAATCTGGATGCAGAACTGCGAGGTTACGTAGGCGGATATTACTTTGATAATTCCGCCCCCGGCTTCAAAGAGATGACAGGTCCACGGGCCCGGGTCGAGTACCGGATGTTTGATCTTCCCTGGCTGGGGAATGGTTCCCGTGTAGTGCTGGCCGGTCAGTATCAGTACGACGAAGTACGGGGCTCCCAGGGGACCGGCCTGTTGACCGTGCGAATTCCACTGCCGGGGAATGGTGACAGTCAGAAGCTGAGTCGCTTCCAGCGTCGGATGGTGAATCCGATTGTCCGTGATCTCGATATCGTCTTGAACCAGGTCCGGGGACCGGAAGAGTGTGCGAAGCTGCAACTGACAGGTCAGGATCTGAAAGACCTCACCTTTATCGATGCGGATACGGTGAATGCGGAAACTGTCTTTAATGCCGCGGGAACAGACAGTGTCGTGCTGTTTGACGGTTCCAAAGGAACGATCAATACCAGCACCGGTTTTGTCTTTAATGAGGGGCAACTCGCGTTGGCTGGTGGCAATAGTGTGAATGTGGTCGGATGTGATTCGGGCGCTGTCGCCAGCTTCAGCTATGGCGCGCAACCGACCGTGAATGGTTCGCTGACTTCAATTGATGTCTTCACGATGGCAGATCGTTCCAGCATCGTGGGCATGAATATCACGGGCGGGGAAAATGGAATCTATGGAAATAATCTGAGTGGCTTCACAATCAACCGCAATACTATCAGCGGTGCAGATGAAGATGGCGTGCACCTGGATGGTGATATCAATGGTACGATCACAGATAACTTATTCACCGGAAACGGCGTAACAGGATATAACGACGGGCTGGAGGTGCAGAACTTCACCGGTGGAACCATTTCAGGCAACGTCTCTAGAAATAATGGATATGGTTACTACATTGAAAACGAAATCAGCGGGGGGACGATCAGTAATAATATCGCTGAGAATAACTTATACGATGGTTTCTATATCACAAAAATGAGCGGTGGTTCGATCACGGGTAATACTTCGAAAAATAACGGAGACGATGGATTCTACTTCGACGATGTGATGACGGGGGGCGTTTTTTCAGATAACATCGCCAGTAATAATGACGAATTTGGTTTTAATTTTGACGGTGTCAATGGCGGAACAATCAGTGGTAACCAGGCGCTGGATAATGCCTATGCCGGCTTCGCATTCTATGATGATATCAATGGGGGAACGATCTCAGGAAATATCGCCAAACGAAACGACGATGGATTCTACTTTGATGATGACATCACTGGCGGAACGATTACCGGTAACATAGCCAGCAATAACCGGTATGACGGATTTTATTTCCGTGATGAAATCAGTGGTGGAACCTTTTCAAATAACTCCGCAGTTGGAAACGGGGATGAAGGATTTGATTTTGATGACTTCAGTGGGGGAACCATCAGCAATAATATCGCGACCGGAAATGGTGTGAACGGGATCGCCTTCTTTGGAGAGGTCAGCGGCGGGACGTTTAGTGGAAACACTGCCACTGGCAATCAGGATAACGGAATCAAATTTGGTGATACTGTTTCGGGCGGAACTATTTCGAATAACCTGGCCAGTGGTAACGTTGACGACGGCTTTGACTTTGAAGATATTACGGGTGGGTTCATTACCGGTAACACGGCGACCGGAAATCAGGATGTCGGCTTTGATTTTGACGATATCGTCAGTGGTGGTACGATCAGCAATAATATCGCTACTGGAAACCAAGGCTATGGCTTCGACTTTATTGCCCCGATCCAGGGGGGAACCATCAGTAACAATACCGCCAGCAGCGATTCGAAATCTGGTTATTTCGTGAACATCTTTGGTGGAGGTAACACCGCTTCCTTCACGAACAACTCGGCGATCGATAATGCGTTGAAGGGCTATGACGTCCGGACAGGGGCCCCGCAGAGCGGTGTGGGAACCAATACCGGTTCTGGAAACGCTTCTGACAACAACTACTGATACGAGTGAATTCGTCTGATTCCAGAGGTTATATTTTACGGGCCAGATTTCATTTTCAAATGAAGTCGGGCCTGTTCTTTTTTGAGTTGCTCGTTTTCTGCCTGCAACTGTTGAACGAGTTTCAGGACGTCCGCTTGCGGCAGACGGGGGTGGATATGCTGAGGACAGTTGATGTCCCAGGCGGTAACAGCAAACAGGATGGCACGCTCGACCCGAGCCGGATAAGTTGGTTCGTGTAATTGTACGAGCAGTTCCGGATCGTCTTCGACAATACGGGCGGTCCCCCAGATCTTCACGCGACGACGGTGGACGTAATCAATCAGAAACAGAAACGCCTGGGAATTTTCGGCGAGGTTACCCAGAGTGATGAACTGCTGGTTGCCGGCAAAGTCAGCAAAACCCAACGTCCTTTCATCGAGGACTTTCAGAAAGCCGGGGCTACCTCCGCGATATTGGATATAAGGTTGGCCGGACTGACTGGCAGTTCCCAGGTAAAACATGTCGAGTTCCGACAGAAAAACTTTTAGTTCTTCCGTCACTTTGGTCTGCCAGCCAGCCCCCTGTTCCATCCGGGCGTACTGCGTGCGTGAACCTTTTTGTGTCTGAACCGCTTTTACGGACTCTGTGAAGGCGATATCGCTGGGGAAAGCGGGCATTTGATTACTCTCGGATCAAAAGAAATTGAAGCCAGGCCCCGTGTCTGACTCAACGGAGCCTGACGGAACAGTCAGCGAGCAGTATCAGTATGTTGACTGAGGAACTTCCGCATCAGCTGGGCGATCGTCGTTCCCTCTTCTTCCAGGGCAAAATGTCCTGTATCGAGCAGATGGAACTCCAGCTTGTTGAGATCCCGTTTGTAGGGATACGCTCCGGCAGCCGGGAAGATCTGGTCGTTCTTGCCCCAGACGATCAGTGTGGGGGGCTGATACTTTCGCAGATACTCCTGCCACTGGGGATAGAGCGGGGGATTGCTGCCATAGCTGTAAAACAGTGCGAGCTGGATTTCCTGGTTGCCGGGTCTGTCGAGCAGGGGTTGCACGTGCCCCCATGTATCAGGGCTGATTGCTTTGACGTCGCGCACACCCGTTGTGTACTGCCATTTGGTTGCATCGAGTGTGAGCAGGGAACGCAGCTGATTTCCGTGTGTGGAAGTCCGCTCTTTCCAATAAACTTTGACAGGTTCCCAGAAAGGATTATCCAGCCCCTCCTCATAGGCGTTTCCATTCTGGATGATGAGTGTTTCGATTCGTTCAGGATGTTGGACTGCCAGGCGAAAGCCGATCGGGGCTCCATAATCCATCAGGTACAGAGAATACTTATTTAATTGTAATTGCCGGGTGAACTTTTCCATGATGCGTGCCAGATTGTCGAAGGTGTAATCAAATTTGTCGACAGGCGGGGCGCTGCTGTAACCAAAGCCCGGGTAGTCGGGGGCGATCACATGATATTTGTCTGATAACGCAGGAATCAGGTTACGAAACATATGCGAAGAGGTGGGAAATCCATGGAGCAATAGCAGTGTGGGGGCATCTGCAGGACCTGCTTCCCGGTAGAAAATATCGAGCCCCTCGATTTGAACGGTCTGATATTTGACCGGATAGGAGTCCGGTTCCGCCGCTCTCGCATGGAACAGGAAGCTGATACTGCTGACGGTAAGGATCAGGATAAAACGAATCTGGTTTCGTACGCTCATCGTAAAGTTCCTTAAGGGAAGAATGGAAAAGGGGGCAGTTCGACCTGGGAACTGCCCCTGTGTGAGATTACTGTGAATTCGCTGCTGCAAGACCCCCGGGCAGAGGTTCGACAGTTGGGAAATCGATTTCCGTCCGGGCGATGTTATTGAAGTAATTGGTAAAGATGTTGAGCGCAACATTAGCGGCGATCTCGGCGAGCTGCTCATCAGTGAACCCTGCGTCGCGGACGTCCTGCAGGTCCTGGTCGGAAATCTGTCCCCGTTGTTCCACGATGGTTCGGGAGAACTTCAACAGAGCAGCCGTTGCGGGATCAGAGTCGACACCAGCCCGGTTTTCCAGGATTTGAACCGGAGACAGACCGGCTCGCTTGCCGAGCGCGGAATGGGCCGAGACACAATACCCACAATGATTCGCTTCCCCGACGGTCAACGAGATCTGTTCGCGATGCTGAGCCGAAAGCGCTCCTGTACTCAGGGTACCACTGAATTTCAGATAAGCATCCAGTACGGCGGGGGAATGGGCCATGGTTCGCATCAGGTTGGGAGTCATTCCGAGTTTGGACTGGACTCCGTCCAATAATGCTTTGGCGGGATCGGTGGCTGTGGCGGGATCGACGGCGGTTAAACGTGGCATCTTTCTTCTCCTTGTGAACATTTTACTCAAAAACAGAAACGCGAAACAAAATATCTTGTAAACAGACAGGTCTGTATTGTATGTGGCAAAAAAAGGGAAATATGTATTTATTGTGTTTGTGAAATCAGGATCTCAGCTGCTTCTTCAGCGATCCCGGCAGCATCGGCATTGCCTTCACTGACGGCGGTGACGATGGCACCTTCGACCAGGACACTGATTGCCGGAGCAACGGATGCGGCCTGAGGTCCAGCAGTTTCGATGATGATTTCGGTGAGCTGCTCCTTAAAACGTTGTTTATGGTCTGAACAAAAATCTGTTGCGGTCGGGTTGGAGTCCGCCAGTTCCGCCAGAGCGTTGAGGAACGAACAGCCCCGGTAGTCAGCACACTCAAACCAGTCCTTTAATGCAGCAAAAAACGCTTTTAAAGGATTCAGTCCCTGCGACTGGTGTTCCAGCATGCGTTGTCTGAGATACAGGTCGAACTGTTCCTCCCGATATTTGAGGACTTCGACCACCAGATCATCTTTGGACTTAAAATGGTTATATAAGGTCATTTTTGCCACCCCGGCTTCGGCGATCACACGATCAATGCCGACGGCGCGGATGCCTTCCGAATAAAACAGCTTCTCAGCTGTCTCGACGATGCGTTTTCGGGCACTGGAGGGGCGTTGTGTTTTGCTCATGCTTTAAATATACAGACCTGTCTGTTGTTGTCAATCCTGAATTTAAAAATTATTTTCCTGGCCATCAGAATCCAGGAATGGACCATTCCAGCCATCAAAGAGAGGGCTAAACTGAAAGTGTAAGACATCAGGGCGATCTTTAAGCCAGTCGGTAATGCGTTCTAAACGTTTTTCGGGCTGCTTTGCTGCGGTTCCGAGTTGAATGATCCCCTCTATTGTCTCATTCATGCCCCCGCCACCGAACGAACAATGATTGCCTTCGATAGCCTGTTCGATCCAGTCGTCCAGAAACGTTTCATAGTCCGAACCGGGTACCAGGTTCACGGTGATGGCGACATCCCAGTCAATGAACTCACCCAGATGTTTCTTTTTGCGGAGACGTTTTCGCATGGATCAACTCTCCTCTGTTTCTTTCTGGCACCAGTCTGCGAAGGGGAAGAATTCCAACCGGTTATCTTTTCTGCGAATATCCCTCAAGATCGGCGTCTCGAACCAGTCGCTGGAGTCAGGAAGTCGTTGAGAAAAATCAAAAAAGATCCAGTCTGCTGCTGGTTCCGGGGCATAGCAGGCGACCCTGGTTTCACTGCTAAAATGCTCACAGGAAGGGGGGCCCAGGCGATCGTATATTTCCGTCTGGGTCCAGTCGCGCTCAAAAAAATCAGCAGAGAGCAGGGATTGCAGCGATTTCCATTCTGCCGGATGCAGAACTCGTTCTGGTTGAAAATATCCCAGTTTGTGCGCTACCTGCGCATAAACAGATGCTATTTCAGCGATGTAGTCTGGAATTTGAAACTGCTGATATTCGAATTGACCCAGCACTCCGCGGCTGCCTCGCAAATCGGTTTCCAGGAAAACGTTCCATTCGTGCTCCCGCTCGTCAATCCAGCAGAGATCCCGCAAAAGCAGGTAGAACCACAAAACGGCTCCGTGGGTATTTCCCCCAAACATGACCGGACGCTTCAACGCCTCAGGCAATGTTTCCAACTGGCGATTTCGGAACGCTTCCATGCTTTGCATTATGGTTGTTCCTTACTTTGATTGTTTCCATTATGGTGATTTGAGTTTGTACCAAGATAGTTTTTACGGTTATTGCCAGTCATGAGATCAAAGCGGGAATCAGTCGGTTTCTTCGGGGTTTA